>JBMFWT010000120.1:0-512 GCA_049964975.1 Acidiphilium sp. | reverse complement strand
CAGCAGGCACGGGAGCAAGCACAGACCAAAGCCGCCGAGGCATTCAAAGAAGCGCAGCAGGGACGCAAGCTCAAAGGCCGCAAACCCAAGGACCCGGCCGCGGCGCTCGCGCGCGCCGAAGCCGACTACGCCGCCGTGCTCGCGCGCGCCAGCGCCAAGCACGGCCAAGCGCCCGGCTCACACTCACAGCCCGGCCCCGAGCAGGATCCCGCTGTCCGGGAGGCCGCCGCCAAGCTCGCCGCCGCCAAGGCAAGGGCTGAGCAGACACCAACCGAGACGCCACAAGCCAACATCACCGACCCTGACAGCCGCGTCATGAAGACACGCAAAGGATGGGTTCAGGGCTACAACGCGCAGGCGATCGTCACCGAACAACAGATCGTGGTCGCCTGCAAGGTCAGCCAGAACGCCAACGACGTCGAGCTATATCAGCCAATGACCGACGAGCTCGAGTCAGCACTCGAGCGTTCAGGCATCCGCGACCGACAGGCCGGGCTGATGCTCGCAGACGC
>JBMFWT010000119.1:0-513 GCA_049964975.1 Acidiphilium sp. | reverse complement strand
CGGATAAAGATAATATCCCAAGAGCAAAATGGGCAATCAACCGAGCGATGGCTGGTTTGCAATCTGGTGGAAACGACAGTGATGCTGCTGATGACATGTCAGAAATGTCGGCAGAAGAATCCGTCAAAACCACGACATCGAGCAGGAGTGCCCGCTCAAAGAAAGGATGGAGTGGCTATCAACTCCATGTTGCAACAAAGATAAAGGATATGTCAGGTGCAGCTGTGCACAAACAATGTGCTACACACCATAAAGGCATGAAAGATGTCATCTTACTTGATTCAGGATCAAGTATTGCTGCAACATTCATGAATCCAGACTTGGTCACAGATATTAAAATGGCCCAGCAGCCAATCAACTTGACAACAAATGCAGGAGAAAAAATCATTGGCCTGGAAGGACAGGTAAAAGGATTTGGTAAGGTCTACTACAATCCAACAATGATGGCAAACATTTTCGGACTTTCGGAAATGGTCGATCGCTGCAGAGTTACCTTCGACTCGGATGTCGAGG
>JBMFWT010000118.1:0-515 GCA_049964975.1 Acidiphilium sp. | reverse complement strand
GGCGATTCTGCTTGGCGGCGACCCCGGCATAGGCAAGTCTACCCTGCTTATTCAGGCCGGCGAGCAACTGGCCCGGCGCGGCAGCCGCGTGCTTTATGTAACGAGTGAAGAATCGGCCCAGCAAACGCAGCTTCGCGCACGGCGGCTGGGGGCCGGGCACGAAAAGCTGCTGGTGTATGCCCAGTGCAACCTGGAAAAGATAAGTCGGCAGATTCAGAAGTTGCGCCCGGATGTCTGCATGATTGATTCGGTGCAGATGATTTATCAACCGACGAATACTTCTCCGCCGGGGTCGGTCTCGCAGCTTAAAGATTGCTGCAGCGACCTGATTTACCTGGCGAAAACGGGCGGCACGGCCGTTTGTCTGGTGGGCCATGTCACCAAACAGGGGATGCTCGCGGGCCCCAAACTTCTCGAGCACATTGTTGATACCGTGCTCTATTTTGAGGGCGACACGCATCATGACCATCGCATAGTGCGGTGCGTAAAAAACCGCTTTGGCGGCACGCTGGAGG
>JBMFWT010000117.1:0-518 GCA_049964975.1 Acidiphilium sp. | reverse complement strand
CCAAGCAGCAGCAAAGGCAGAAATGGCAGCGTATTGGACGGCGCATGGGCGAGGATAATAAAGGTCGATGAACAGCCAAACATCACCCCGCCGAGCAGGGCGGCGAGGCGCGAAAGGCGCAGTTGGATCAGCAGCGCATAGGTGAATAATCCGGCCATGGCTTGCATCAGCATCCGAACCATCAACCAACCCGCGTTGAAATGCAGCAGGAGGGAAAAGGGTAGAAAAAATGCGCCATTTTGCAATTCGGCGGCCAATGGTGCGCCAGCCCCCTGATACGGGTCCCACCAGGGCGGAACGCCACGCAGCCAATCCTGCGCGCATAAATGTCCTAATGCTTGGGTTGTGTAGCCAATATTCGGATCAAACCAGTTGGGAAATCCCGGTATCGGGCCGCGTACAAGGCCAGTGGCTAGGTTACTCACAAATAAGGCCGGATCATCGTGATAGAAGCCAGTAATGGCCATGGCGTTCGCGAGAAGGAGCACACCAATCAGGACGCTAATGGCCTTAAGATG
>JBMFWT010000116.1:0-527 GCA_049964975.1 Acidiphilium sp. | reverse complement strand
AAAGAAAATCAAGCCAAGGTGTCACCAGAGGTGCTGCCTGAACCAATAACTGTGCTGCCAGTCCAAAACTAGGGGTAATCTCTTGCAATTTTTTAGAGCATTTTCCAATCCATGCTCAGTACTCACAGGTCTCAATGACAAATGCATTGTGTCAACTGGTCAACCCCTCAAGCAAGGACATGATGAAGGGTTGCTTGACTACATCAAGGGCTTCAAGCATGCAAGAGATGTTGCAGTGAGCCACATGGGAACTGATTTATTGGATCAATTGGCTGAGTATCAGGAGGAGTTCAAATGCCTCACTACAGATTCAGATAAAAAGAAATTCAAGGATGAATTATTTGAAGCCTGGATGGCTTATTTGGTGATCCGGGGAAGTGATAAATATGGATCATTGACTGCTAATTTTGTCCAGCAATACTCTCTTGGAAATGATCAATACCCCCAAACAATTGAAATGGCAACTGATGTCCTGTCCCAGCATCGGTTTGACTCGAAATTTTATGAGAATCAGAAGAAGCACCATG
>JBMFWT010000115.1:0-564 GCA_049964975.1 Acidiphilium sp. | reverse complement strand
GCAATCCGGTATTCATGCTCGATGAGATCGACAAGCTGAGCGCGAGCTTCCAGGGGGACCCGGCTTCGGCGCTGCTCGAGGTGCTCGATCCGGAGCAGAATGGGACGTTCCGCGACAACTACCTCGGCCTGCCGTTCGATCTGAGCCACGTGCTGTTCATCGCGACGGCGAACGTCCTCGAGACCATACCCGGGCCGCTGCGCGACCGCATGGAGATCATTGCGCTGACCGGCTACACGGACGAAGAGAAGCTCGAGATCGCCAAGCGTTACCTCGTCGAGCGCCAGCTGAAGGCCAATGGCCTCACAGCCGCCCAGGCGAGCATTTCCGAGGCCGCGCTCGCGCGTGTCATCCGTGAGTACACGCGGGAGTCCGGCTGCCGCAATCTCGAGAGGGAGATTGGCGCACTGATGCGCGGCGCGGCGATGCGCATTGCGGAAGGGAAGGTTGCAAGCGTGCGCTTCGAGGCCGACGATGTCGCCGAGGTGCTGGGTGCGTCCCGGTTCGAAAACGAGGTGGCGCAGCGCACGTCGATTCCCGGGGTGGCCACCGGGCTCGCGTGGA
>JBMFWT010000114.1:0-567 GCA_049964975.1 Acidiphilium sp. | reverse complement strand
CGATCCGCCCGGTGCATCACTGGCTCTCGCCGCGGGTGCGTGCCCACGTCTTCCTCTGCATGATGGCCTATTACGTCGAATGGCATCTGCGCGACGCCCTCAAGCCCCTGCTGTTCCAGGATCACGACCGGCCAGGCGCGGAAACTGAACGCTCATCGCCGGTTGCCCCCGCATCGATATCCCCGGCCGCCGATCGCAAGCGCGGGCGACGCCGCAACGACCAGAACCTGCCGATTTCGAGCTTCACCGACCTGATGGCGCATCTCGCCACACAGACCCTCAACACCGCCTCCCTACCCAAGGCGCCGAACGCCACCTTCACCGCTCTGGCAAACCCCACGTCGCTGCAAACCACCGCCTTCGCCCTGATCGGGATCGACCCCATGCGTGTCCAGTAAGCGTCAAAACCAGATCGGAAACGTTGTCGATAAATGCAGAGGGTTTGCATCCAAATTAGTGAAAACTTCAGACTAGACGACGTAGCTTTGTGTCATAGAGATCGAGCATTTGCCGCGCATCGAGATGTTGTTCTGCGTAGGCTCGCGCTGCACTCTTCATGCGTGCTAA
>JBMFWT010000113.1:0-577 GCA_049964975.1 Acidiphilium sp. | reverse complement strand
CCCGCATCCGCGACTTCGAGGCGCTTGGCGCTGTCAGCCGCTCGCTTGGTGGCGCTTGCGATGGCGGTATCGGTGATTCTGGCTTTCATTTCGGTATCTCCAATCTGGGGCATCACTGGGGCATCACGATTGAACCGATAGGAGGCAACAATCTGGAACAATCTGAGACTAAATTAGTGGGTATTCCTCGAGAACACAAGACTTTTTTGAGGTTTTATTGGACAATCTGAAACAATGGGCAACGGCCAGAAAGTAGGTAACCCGATAATTCGTAATCAGTAGGTCCCCGGTTCAATCCCGGGTGTCGGCACCATAAAAATAAATAAAATCAGTATGTTATTATTTTTTAGATAAAAAACTTGATCGTTTGCTCCAATTTTGCTCCACTGAAGTGGTTGGGTGGAGGGGGCAATAGAATGGCGTCGATCACAAAACGCGGAAAAGTTTGGCAAGTGAGAGTCCGGAGGAATGGAACTCCGACTCGAACCAAGACGTTTGATCGAAGAGCTGAGGCCGAATTATGGGCGAGAGCAATGGAAACGGAGATAGATCACGGCGAACATATCGATCATCGACG
>JBMFWT010000112.1:0-596 GCA_049964975.1 Acidiphilium sp. | reverse complement strand
CATCACGCTTTTCTTTTGCATCAACAATTGCGGTGAGCATTATACTCTCCAGCGCAACAGTCGGACTCGCGGCATCCTCCCTGGATAACCATTCTCGCGTTGGCTTGCCATTGTAAAACATTCGCCCCTTAATAGACTTGTCTCTCTTCTCTGTGAGAAACATGAGTGCTTCCATTGTCTTTCGCTTTTCATCAGCAGACAATTTTGTCAAATCAATCAAAGTGAAACAGTTTCTTTTATGCAGCTGCTCAAGTTCTTACTGGCAGCTTGCTCTCCAGCCCTTTTAAATTTCATGAGACCTTTCTGTAAAATATATTGTTGCGCAAAACCTGCACCAAGTGTCATAGCCTTGGAATTAATTTCTGTCATGCACCGTGCAATAACCATTGCCAACTGCGGATTATACTCTTCAACAATTTCCGCATCAACGGTGACATCGAACTCAACATGTTTGGTTTGAGCGTATGTCAATCGCTCTGGAGTTTTGCGGTTTCTAGCTGGTTGCATTTGCTCAGGTTGCGGTTCTTGGTTGGCTTCTTCCTCATGCTCTTGTTTAACATTGTCCTGAATAGCCTCTTCTTCTTGGTCTTCTTCTT
>JBMFWT010000111.1:0-633 GCA_049964975.1 Acidiphilium sp. | reverse complement strand
CCCGATGCGCGCACATGACTCGACCAGCATCCTGCGATTTAAAAACGTTGGGAAACCTTTCTCATCGCATAGGACGCTTCCTCGAAATCCAAGCTTACCGCGCGATGACGTTGCTCTATTCAAGCACGGCAGCCTTCATCGCAGGTGCCCGGATTAGCCCGCGCGAGTCGCAGGCTATACGCCACTTTGACACAGGAGGAATGACCGCGAAACACGCCTAGCAGCCTGTCGGACTTAACGCGACGCGGAATTAAGCGGTAGAAGCTGGCTACATGATTCGCCACCCCAGGACCTCCGCCGTATGAGCAACTTCCGCCCGATCAACCGCGACATGGACTTCCTGATGCCACCATCGGTCGATGAGTGGCTTCCGCAACGCCACCTCGCGCGGTTCGTGGCGGAAGTGGTCGAGGGACTGGACCTGCGGGCGATGACCAGCAGCTATCGCGGCTCGGGCGAAGCGTCCTACCACCCCCGGCTGCTGGTGGGCCTGATCATCTACGGCTATGCCACCGGGGTGTTTTCCAGCCGCAACCTGGAACGGGCGACCCATGATTCAGTGGCGTTCCGCTTCATCGCCGCCAATGAGCATCCCGACCACGACACCATCGCAACATTCCGGCGCCGCTTCCT
>JBMFWT010000110.1:0-644 GCA_049964975.1 Acidiphilium sp. | reverse complement strand
CCCGCCGGTCCGCGCGGAAATTGTCGGCATAGGCCTTGGGCCGCCGGTGCCGCTCGGTCGGGATCTCGAGGTCGAAGGCGATTCCATGCTTCTCCGCATAGGCGATGGCCTCCTCGCGGGTCGCGAAGCTCAGCCGCACCTGGCTCGCCATCATGTCGCCGCTGCCGGTCCAGCCCATCAGCGGGTCGATCCGCTTCGCCATCGCCGGCTCGAACTCCAGCACCCATTCCCTCGTCTTCGCCCAGCCGGACTGCATGGCGGATTTCGGCGGCAGATAGATGCGGGCGCGATTCATGCGGCATTCCTCTCGGTCGGTCCGTCTCGGGGCGCCCGGATTCGAACCGGGGGCCTCTTGTACCCAAAACAAGCGCGCTACCAGGCTGCGCCACGCCCCGCACGGACGCTTGCTACTACAGCGCCTCCAAGGTGCGAGGCAAGCGCCTCACTTGTCGTCGCCGAATTGCGGCCCGATCACCTTGTCGCCGACATCGATGTCGTCCTTCGCGGTGATCCCGCCCTGCAATTCGATCGTCGCCGCCACCTTCACATGGCTGGAAATGATCCGCAGGCTCTGCGGCACCGTCTCGTTGGCGATATGCCGGATCGTCCCGTGCGGCCCGACGAACACCATGTCCAGCGGCACC
>JBMFWT010000109.1:0-861 GCA_049964975.1 Acidiphilium sp. | reverse complement strand
TAGGAGCAATCGACATTCAGGGCTTCCGGCGCGGGTAGGCTTTGTGATTCATAGAACTCCAGATTCTACGATCTGGAGTTTCACATGGCCCCCAAACGTTACGAGCTTTCGGAGAAACAATGGGTTCGGATCGGCCCGCTGATAGCTGGCAAAGCGTCAGACCCGGGCCGCACGGGCGTTGATAATCGATTGTTTGTGAATGCTGTTCTTTGGGTAATCCGCTCAGGAGCCCATTGGCATGACCTGCCGGAGCGGTACGGTAAGTACAAAACCGTCCACAAGCGCTTCACCCGCTGGGCCAAAGCTGGCGTGTGGGAGCGAATCTTTGAGGATTTGACGAGCGATCCTGACAACCAGTATCTCATGCTGGATAGTACCGTGGTTCGCGCCCATCAGCAGGCAGCGAACGGAAAAGGGGGGCCAAAAATCAGGCTCTGGGGCGTTCCAGAGGAGGATTGACGACCAAAATCCACACCCTCACCGATGCAGAAGGCCGACCGTTGCGCTTTATTCTGACCGGCGGGGAGGCACATGATGTCACCGCAGCGGCTGATCTGCTGGAAGGTCAAACTGCCAGCGGCGTCATCGCAGACAAGGCGTACGACAGCAATGCGCTACGCGAAATGATCGAGGAAGCCGATATCGAGGCTGTTATTCCCTCCAAACGCAACAGAAAAATCCAAATCCCGCACGATGCCCAAGCCTACAAGCTCAGAAACCGCATCGAGAGGTTCTTCAATAAACTCAAGCATTTTCGGCGCATCGCAACCCGCTACGACCGAAGAGCGGCCTACTTCCTGGCCACCATTCAACTCGCATCAAGCATGATTTGGATGCGTTGAATGTCGATTCGTCCTAATA
>JBMFWT010000108.1:0-933 GCA_049964975.1 Acidiphilium sp. | reverse complement strand
ATGATTGCTTTCTTGAATTTTTGGAACAATTTTCCTTGAAGTGGTTTTGACATATAATAGCCCCACATTTCTGAGGTAGGGCAGTACTCGATCTTGAGATTTCCTTTTTCAACTTAATCATCTGGAAAAAATAACGGATGTTAAACGCACGTGTACGCTTGCTCGAACTGCGTTTACCGTTGTTCTCCAATAAAATTGTACTCTTGTTATCTTGGTACAAAATATTTTTTTCAATTGTGTGACCTTGAGCTTCCATAAATAGCTTGGTCCACAAAATCATAGTTGCCGCATCATCTGCACCATCAAGCTCAGCTTCGGTGCTACTTCGTGTGTTCAATTTCTGCTTGCGAGAAATTGATTGGGCTGCTCCACCACCGTATGTCATGACGGCTCCGGTGTGGCTCTTGAGGTCAGGATGCACTCCAGAGGTGATATTGTACAACTTGATGATGTGCTAATCGTCGAATGACAAATTCAGTTTGTCCTGACGTGTCCCATTACAGTATTTGATCAAGCGGATTAGCTTGTTCCAATCATCTTGGTTGGGGGACTTGACTCTTGTGCACAGCAATGCAATAGCTGTGTGAATATCAGGGCGTGCTCGCTTGCAGGCAAACAGACCCTTAGCAACAAAAGTATGAAATAACTCGGCCTTGTCCTTGTCGAGTTTTGGACCATCACCTTCAGCAAATAAAGCCTCAGATGCTGGTGTTGGTGCTGTGTCCGTGGGCTTGAGGTTCATGGGGAATTCTTCAACCATGTTGGAAATATAATCCACCATGTCAACCTTGACTTGACCTTCCTGGGAGAAATCAAAAACCATTCCCAGGTAATCGTGAACCTTGCCTCTTGTTGTCTTAACTTCACCATGCGCTCCATACATCTTGTTCAACCATTTTTCAAAATTGTCATTGATCTTGGTGTCAACATGAC
>JBMFWT010000107.1:0-936 GCA_049964975.1 Acidiphilium sp. | reverse complement strand
CCGCGCCAACCCCCGCACCGAGCGCAACCCAATCCACCCGCCCGATACCCACCAGCTTCGAGCAAATCGTCGCCCTCGCCCATGACCGGCGCGATATCCGCCTCCATGCGCATCTGCGTCACGATGTCGGGCTGGTGCGCTTCGCCCCGCCGGTGATCGAGCTCAACATCGCCCCCGCCGCCCCGCGTGACCTCGCCTCGCGCCTCGCCGCCATGCTGGAGCAGGAAACCGGGCGGCGCTGGACCATCGCGGTATCCACCGAAAAATCGGCCCCCAGCCTCGCCGCCGCCGAAGAGCAGGAAGCCGCCAACGCCCATCAGCAAGCCAGCCAACACCCGCTGGTGCAAGCCGTGCTCGCCGCCTTCCCCGGCGCGCGCATCGAAGCCCTGCACCGCCCCGAACCGCAACCCAGCGTTAGCACCGATGACGATGGAATGCCGCACGACCCCTCTCTCGATCAGGAGTATTCATGAAAAATCTCGCCGGCCTGATGAAGCAAGCCCAGCAAATGCAGCAAAAAATGCAGGATATGCAGGCAATGCTGGAAACCCTGGAAATTGAGGGCCAATCCGGTGCCGGCCTCGTGCGTCTCACCCTCTCCGGCAAAGGTGCGCTCAAGCGCGTCATGATCGACCCGAAACTCCTCGCCCCCGAAGAAGCCGAAACCCTGCAAGACCTGCTGATCGCCGCCCATAGCGATGCCCGCACCAAGCTCGATGCCGTCTCCGCCGCCGAAATGCAAAAAGCCACGGGCGGCATTTCGCTGCCTGAAGGCATGAAGTTCCCGTTCTGATCAATCCCCGTTCTGATCAGGGCTTTCCCAGCAACCGCCGATAATAATCATGCGCCGCAGCCGGTAATCCCGGCGCGGCGTCGCGCTTGATCAAGCTGCGCTCAATCCGGCGCGCCACATCATCACGCCCCGCTCGCTGCAGA
>JBMFWT010000106.1:0-938 GCA_049964975.1 Acidiphilium sp. | reverse complement strand
GCCCGATCCATGGCTTCCGGCCGCATGATCGGCGTGACAAAATTATATTTCTCGAAGTCAAACACCTCAATTTTGCCGCTCAACTCTTTAAACAACTGGGTGAACGGCCAGGGCGTATACATTGACCAGTTCGCCAAATCCGGCTTCCAGTCGAGTGCCATTTGATAAGTCTCTTCCAGCGTTTCCGCCGTCTCGTTTTCCAGCCCGACAATGAATTGCGCTTCGACCACAATGCCGGCCTCGCGCAAGAGTTGGATCGCCCGCTTATTATCGCTGACTTTGGTTTCCTTGTTGAACCGATCGAGCTTCATCTGCGCCGCCGCCTCGGTGCCCAGCGACACATGCAGCAAGCCCGCGCGCCGATACAGCGCCAAATACGCCGCATCGCGCAAGATATCGGTGACCCTGGTATTGATCCCCCAGCTCACTTTTTCATTCAAACCCCGCGCAATCAGCTCTTCGCAGAATTGAATGAATTTCTTCCGATTGATCGTGGGTTCTTCATCCGCCAAAATGAAAAATCGCACGTCATAACGCTCAAACAATGTTTGGATTTCATCGACCACTTTTTTCGGATCGCGCACCCGATAATCGCGCCAGAATTTCCATTGTGAGCAAAATGAACAGGTAAATGGGCAGCCGCGCGCCATGTTTGGAATCGCGACCCGGCAGTTCAGCGGGATATATTTATATTGATCCCATTCCAAAATGCCCCAATCCGGGCTGATCGCATCAAGGTCTTTGACCGTCGGCGCTGCCGCCGTCGCGACGATCCGGGTGCCTTCGGCATCGCTTTCGCTAAAGGCCAACCCCTTGATCGTGTGCCGATTGGCCGGCCATGCGCCAGCCTCGATCGATTTTACCAAATCCAGCAGAATTTCCTCGCCCTCGCCGCGCACAATCACATCGATCCAGGGCGCCTCGCTGAGCACTTGCTG
>JBMFWT010000105.1:0-1130 GCA_049964975.1 Acidiphilium sp. | reverse complement strand
GTAACTCTTGATCTACCTGTCCAAATTCAGCAAATGATGGCTTGATCTCTTTGTCTTGATGCGACAAAGACGTCGATATGTTGCTTGTTTCAATACGACCTGTATTGGTGAAGTTATGATCGAAAATGTGAAATTTTCGGATCTGTTCCTGACAAGAGAAATTCGACGATTTTACGACTGCCTGTAACTTGATGAATATCTAATCGATTCTCTTGATTCTTTTTCGCCAATCTTTAGCTTAGTTAATAGAAGAGTGTAGAAAGTTGAACGGGCGAAATCGGTTGAGTAGTTGCTTCAAAACTTGTTCCGCTGTTTTGTTGTTGCAACAGCTGCAATTTTCCTTCGAAATCTGAGTTTTCGTAACTCTTGGTACTGAAATCGCGTACAGCTGTACGGTAATCGTGGGGAATCGTGTTTCTGCGCCCCTGTTGACCTTCTGGGTGATACCTTCACCGCTTAATCTCGTTTGTTCACGAAAACACTTTCTTTCGCTTCTGCCTGTACCTCAGACAGATTCAAATACAATCAATTGATGCTTTCTTTAGTTAATGTTAGCATTACACTTTAAGAGATGATGAGCAACAACCTGTTACTACTACATCAGTTAACTAAAGAAAGTGAGAGGAGAGGGGAAAGCGAAGAGTCATCGCTCGGCATCGAAAAAATCCGAATTCTAAATCCTGTCTTGTGACCCTCTGTGTCCTCTGGTTCAAGTTCATGTATAGTACAGTGACTTTTCTTTTTTTATATTTCTTCCAACAGGTGCTGGGAATTTCAAAAACTCTGGGACAGGTAATAAGATGACCAGAATTAAGATCCATTAATTCATGTCTGCCTTGGATATTATCCATGGGAGGTAAATAGATAGCATCAATTGTGCGCAGCGCATTGGTGTCATTGGGATTATTTTCTTGCACAGCTTGTACATATGCTCCAAATGGGACTTGGCAGTGCTTGTTATAATCAATATTCATTCCACCCAAAATAACATGTGGGCTCAAATAACTTGACACACCTCCCTTAGCTGTGTTGGAGAAAAATTGAAAAAAGAAACAAAAATTAGTATATGGTATATGAAATCGAACCGGAAGGCACGGAATGATCAGTGAGGATCCGTTACCAATACCAAG
>JBMFWT010000104.1:0-1601 GCA_049964975.1 Acidiphilium sp. | reverse complement strand
GGGCGACTTGGCGCTGCTGGCGGCGCGGGCGGGCGCGTTGGAGGTTGCGGCACAACTCGCGGGACACACCGAGCATTTTTGGACCGCGCATCAAGAGACGATGCAGCCCACCGAGCAGCGCGTGTGGGATGCGCTGATGGCACAGTTCGAAGCGGCAGCGGTGGCGGGCACATTGCCCGCGGAAACTCGCGCCGCGCTGATGGCGCAAGGGGCCACCTTGTCGCTCCGTGCGGCACTGGAGCTGAAATTCGGGCTGTAGGGTGCTCGGGAGCGGTGCGAAATTTGGTGCGGCGATTGGTGCGGCGCGACGATTACATGAATAGGAACACAGCGCCGGTGATCAGGGTGACGGCGGTGGCGGCCAGGGTGCCGACATATTTGATCCGGTGCGAGATGTCGAAATCCCGATCGATGATGGTTTGCGGGCGCGAAAAGGCGATTTTTGCGTCGGTGCGAAAAGGCTTGACGGGTAGGGCGGTGCTGGTGACGGCGGCGGGGGCGATGGTGGTCATGGCGGTTGCTCCTGGCGGGGTGTGGGTTGGGGTGTGCAGCGTTGAGATGAGTAATAGCGCGGGGACGGGCGCGAAGATGTGATATTTAGCACATCGAATGCATGATCGGGTGAATTTTGGCGCCACGGGGCGGGTGCTGTGGCGAGACTGTCCTTCGTCAGATGCGCCTTGCCGCCACGACGGCTGCCGCACTACCCTTCGCCACCAACCATTGCCAGCACCGCGTCGCACGCCCGGCGATTTTGGCATTGGCAATCCGCGCCTCGTCCCGATGATGAATTTCGTCAGCCTGGCACGCGATGAGCAGCGCGCGCAAAACCCCGCCCGCCCCCTCCTCCGGCAATTTTCGGATCTGTTCCTCGTAATGATGATCAACAAATGTTTCGACGGCATCAATGGTCGCATAGATCGCGTCGGCACCAAACGCAGCCGGAAGCGCCCCGGTCAGCCACCCAGCAACCCGCCACAATGGCAGCAACGCGCTGCGCTGATGCGGGCCGAGCAACGCATCCAACCGGGCGAGGTGATCACGCTCCGTCGCGAGATGCCGCTCGGCAAATTGCCGGACCCCTGGATCGCGGCTGATCGCCAAAATCCCACAATAGATGGCCACAGCCCCAGTTTCGCCAGCATGATCCGAGCGCAGATCGCCGATCAGCCCGCTCACATCCTTGGCAATCCCGGCCACGGTTTGAACATCCAGATCATTGCTGCAAATATTTTGACTGACATCAAGCATGCATGTCACATTGTCGGGAGTCAGCTTTTTGCAACCGCCCAACCGCCTTGAGCCGGCTGTTATTTGAATTGCTGCCCCATAATCGCACCTTTCGACAATTTGGTGAGATACGTGACCAGAGCCGTCATTTCTGGACTATGGGCCGAAGGCGCCTTGCCCTGCAGCCCCCCGGTAATGCAATGCGCCAATTGCTGATCCAGCGTCACCACTTGGTGATTGGCCGGATTATAACGTGGAAATCGCGCAGCAACACCCATCAAGCTCGGAATCTTAGCGCCATTCGGCAACTGCCCCATCGTGGTGCCGCCATTGACGTGACAGGATGAACAGGTGCGCACACCGCCGAATTT
>JBMFWT010000103.1:0-1722 GCA_049964975.1 Acidiphilium sp. | reverse complement strand
CGATCATATTGAACATTTTTGCGCTCCTCATTCTCAAGCATTGCTTGGGTTGCTGGTGATTGCTGGTGGCTGTTGCTGGTGGCTATTGGCGGCGGCGGCGGACCTCGGTGGGCTCGCCGGGTTCGCCAAAGACCCGTTCTGTGGGCAGGCTGGCGAAAATCCGCTTGATCAAGGGCCCAGCCAGCCCGGCGGACGAGGCAGGGGAGATCGCTTTTTGATCAATGGCGAGGCGATGATGCGGTGCGGCTGTCGACGGGCCCTGTAGTCGGTAACCATGGTAACCGCGGAATTGCTGCGGAAATTCAGGCAAATGGCACCGCCACACTCACGCCGGCGCTCGGCATCGAGCACTTGCTCGAGAAAACTCTTTGCCATCGACCGGCAGAGCTCAATGGCCGGGTCATGCGGGTGTCGCGGGCGTAGTCTCCACGGGGTGAGAGGATGACGTCCCAGCCAGAGGGTAGCCTCGGCGTCATCGGCAGGATCGGGAGCCGGGATACCATCGAGATCCCACCGCATCAGCGCGCGGCCGACACCGGTGAATTTTTGGGTTCTGACAAAATCAAGTCCAATGGCACCAATGGTGAGTGCCAAGAAATAGCGTTGGATTTCGGTCCATTCGGTGGTGCCAGACTGCGTCAGGGTCAGTGAGCAGGTTCGGACGTTGGGCTGACCCGAAGCGCCGAGGGTGGGAAGTGTTGCGCGCATGAGAACGGGCGAGGAAATTGTCATCTTTTTCTCCTAATAAGGGTGCCGCTGTTGGTGCGGCGCGATGGATCGAACATCCGGACGGAGGGATCAGGGTCACGCTGAAATGCTGTGCCGCGGTGGGCGGCGGCGGCGCATATGCCCGCCGCCGACGCCGAACACGCCATTCGACGCAACCCGACCCCCGCCGTGACCCAGCTCGCGGGCGTGCTCAGAGCGAAAAGCCCAAGAGCCAGAGAACAAGGGCACCAATGGTGCCGGTCATCAGGGCGGCTCCGAGGACGCCGATCACCCGCAGCCACAGGGTCGTTCTGAGTAACCCATCGGTGTTGGGAGACGCCCAGCTTGGGGTGCCGCGGCGTGCTGCCTCGCGGAGCAAATGACCGCGATTGAGTGGGGTGTTTGTGGTCGGTTTTGACTGATGATCGTGTGTCATTATTTGATCCTTTCATGGTGTATGACCAGAAAAGAATCGCTTATTATTGAGCAAAGAGCAAAAAACTGACCGATAAGTCGGATAGATCTAAATCAAGAAATTTCTAATCAAGATAAAATGTTAATTATGATTATATCATAATTGTACCGGCACATCCGTTCAACTCGGCAGGGCGTCTGCCGCGCGCTTCAGATACTATGTCCATGTTTCGGAGCAGCATGCCCCTACCATATCAAGGTTATCTCGGCGGAGACAAACGAAGCCCCCTCACATGTTCTCGACAGCCTTTTGCACCACAGCGGCAACATCAAAATCACCGAGCATTACACAGACACTTGCGGTGCCCACCCGATCAGTCGGCTTGTCACTCGGCGATCGGGCGTGCCTAGCTCTCGCGCAACAACGGAATCTGCCCGCCATCACCGCCGATGCGGCTTGAAGCCAGGTCCCAGGAGTAAAAGTCGTCGTTATTCGCCGAGAGCCAGCACCTCAAAACACCTCTACCGCCCAGGATCGTGATCAACAGCGAGCTCCTGAAAAGGATCAATTTGACCCGGAAGTTTGAGCAACCATCCCCC
>JBMFWT010000102.1:0-2262 GCA_049964975.1 Acidiphilium sp. | reverse complement strand
TTTCATGGCGAGTGGAACTATACTATCAAACCCAGACGCCTGAAATAATGACGCGCTTATCAAAGCTCAGACCCTTAGGGGATGATCGGCGCGAAGCGGCCCGGTGCTGACCTATTGAGCGCGCCCCAGGGAATCGAGGGAGTTGGTGGCCAGATGATCGAGAATACGGTTCAGGGCTGCGATATTATTTTCGTCTTCGGCGGTTTCGAGCGCGTCTTGGAGCACTTCGTGGATGTCTTCGGCGCTGACGCGTTCCATTTGCCAATTCGGATAGAGGCGTTCGCGTTTTTCCGCGCTTTGGTCGAGCGAGACGATATCGTAATGGCGTGGATCGTTATGCAGGCTGGCCATGAGCTTGCGCACGGCGGCTTCTGGCCCCTCGATCCATTGGAAGAAGACGCCGCTGCCGAAAACGAGTACCCCGGTGATGCCGCAGGTGCGATTATGGCGTTGCGCGGCCTCGATGAGGCGGTTGACCTCGGCGTCGTCCACGCGGTCGGCGGCGCGACTGCAATAAACGAACGTGTGCAGCGGGGGCGTGGCGGCGTCATCATCAGGGTCGCTGGGAAAACCGGGTTCGTCGAACATGGGTTGGCTCGCTTTGTGTGTGTCTCAGGACCAACGTGTCACACGGTTGGGGGGGATCGGCAAGCGTGGGCGGGGTGGGTGCGGCGCTCACGCCTCCGACGCTCGGTTAGGCTGCCAGTGTCCAGGGGTTGATGGTGGGGATGCCGGCGGTGTGGAAGGGGGTGGTGTCGCGTGTGGCGACGGATAGATTGTGGGTGGCGGCGATGGCGGCGATGAGGCCGTCGGGTTGATTGATGGGTTGTCCTGCGGTTTTGGCTTTTGCCATGAGGTCGGCGTAGGCGCGGGAGGCTTTGAGGTCGAAGGGCAGGATGCGTTGGGCGAAGAGGGGCAGGAGCTGGTTTTCGAGGCGTTCGTGGAGGATTTGGCGGCGTTTGCCGGGGGGCATGGCGGCGATGCCGAAGCGCAGCTCGGCGATGGTGATGGCCGAGAGGAATAATGTTTCGATGGCTTGGGCGTCGATCCAGGCGATGATTTTGGGATTGGGCTGGGGTTTCCAGGGCTCGGAGATCAGGTTGGTATCGAGCAGGATCATTCGAAGGTGAGGGGTGTTGCGGGGGTTTGATGGCGGTGCTGCTGGAGGGTTTCGACATCTTGGTTGGTGAGGCCGGCTTCATGGCCGATGGCGGCGAGCAGGGAGCCGAGCTTGATGCGGCCTTCGGGTCTGGCGGCTTGTTCGAGGATGTCGCGGATTTCGGCTTCGGTGCTGCGGCCATGCTGGGCGGCGCGGATGCGCAGGGCGCGGTGGGTTTCTGCGGGCAGGTTTCGGATGGTTAAAGCGGGCATTGCGGCACCTTATCGTGATTGCAAGCAGTGCAGTCAGTTATGGCGCAATGATAGCATATTTTCAAGATTTTTTGCTGTTTTTTTCAAAAAAGCAGTTTTGCTCCGCCTGATTTTTTTGTTTTCAGGTCACGGTGGGGCGGGGCAGGAGTGTGATGCCGGGGAGGGCGGTGATGCGGTCGATCCAGGCTTGCACGCCTTGGTAGGGTTGGAGCGAAAAGCCGGCTTCGTCGGCGCGGTGGGTGTAGGCGAAGAGGGCGAGGTCGGCGATGGTGGGGGTGGTGCCGACGAGCCAATCGGCTTGGCTGAGGCGGCGTTCCATGATGGTCAGGGCTTTGGCGCCTTGGGTGGCGCATTGGGCGAGGCGTTCGGTGTGGAGGTGGGCTTCGCGGCGCCAGGTGATGAGGTTGCGGGCGACGGCGATGGCGGGTTCGTGGGTGTATTGTTCGAAGAATAGCCATTCATGGATGCGGGTGCGGGCGAGCGAGGCGGGTGGCAGCCAGGCGGTGGCTTCGGCGAAATGGAGGAGGATGGCGTTGCTTTCGGTGAGGATGGTGCCGTCATCGAGGCGCAGGACCGGGACTTTGCCGTTGGGGTTGAGGGCGAGGAAGGCGGGGGTTTGGGTGGCGCCGGTGCTGGTATCGGTTTCGATCCACGCGAAATCATGGCCGGTGAGGCGCAGGATTTGGGCGACTTTCCAGCAATTGCCGGACATGGCCATGCCGTAGAGCTGCATTGTGGCGTCTCCTGCGGGTGCGGATTATTCGGCGGCTTGGGGGGCGGCGTTTTTGGCGGCTTGTTGCTCGGCTTGGAGTTTGGCGGCGCGGGCTTCGACCAGGGCGACGACGTGATCGATCATGGTTTCGCCTTCGATGGTGTGGTCGGTTTTGCCGG
>JBMFWT010000101.1:0-2311 GCA_049964975.1 Acidiphilium sp. | reverse complement strand
CAAGCGCTTCACGATTGCCACCGATGTTGACGTCTATTTCTGTGATCCGCGAAGTCCCTGGCAGCGCGGAAGCAATGAGAACACCAATGGCCTGTTACGCCAATATTTCCCGAAAGGCACCGATCTCTCGATCTACACCCAGGATGATCTCAACTTGATCGCACTCAAACTCAATACCAGGCCAAGAAAAACCCTTGGATTTCGGACGCCGGGTGCTACATTCGCTCAGGCTGTTGCGTCGACCGGTTGAACCCACCAATCAAAATATTAATTCGTTGGCTGGCGATTAGCGGTTGGCGCGCGCTTGCGGCTGCGTCTATGATATTTCGATGAACGCTGATCCCCGCCTGACCGACTGGATGCCAGAGCTGACAGCCTGGCGCCGTGATTTTCATGCTCATCCCGAATTGGGCTATGCCGAGCACCGAACCGCCGCCCTGGTTGCCGAACGGCTGGCCAGTTTTGGGCTGGAGGTAAGCACCGGCATCGGCGGAACCGGCGTGGTTGGCACGCTGCGCAACGGTGCTGGAAATCACGCGATTTCACTGCGCGCTGATATGGACGCGCTGCCGATGACCGAGGCCAACGCGTTCGCCCACCGCTCCACCACGCCAGGGCGCATGCATGCCTGCGGCCATGATGGCCATACCACCACCCTGCTCGCCGCCGCCCGGCTGCTCGCGGCACGGCGTAATTTTTCGGGCACCGTGCATTTTGTGTTTCAGCCCGCCGAAGAAGGCGGTGCAGGCGCCGCCCGCATGATTGAAGACGGGCTATTCGAGCGTTTTCCCTGCGATGCCATATTCGGCGCCCATAACGACCCGACCTTGCCACTCGGCACCATCTCGGCGTCACCGGGCACCGTGAATGCCGCCGCCGATGAACTCACCATCACCATCACCGGACGCGGCGGCCACGCCGCCCGGCCCCACGCCACGATCGATCCGGTGCTGGCGGGGGCGCAAATTATTCTGGGGTTGCAAACCATCGTCTCGCGCCGGGTTGCGCCGCTCGATTCCTGCGTTGTCTCGATCTGCCAATTCCATGCCGGCAGCGCCCATAACGTCATTCCCGCCGAGGCGATGCTGAACGGCACCGTGCGAACCATGACCAAAGCTGTGCAAGATCAGGTCGCCCGCGAAATTCCCGCCTTAATCCATCATCTCGCCGCCGCCAGCGGTGCCACCGCCGAGGTGGTTTATGATCGGGGCTATCCGCCGGTGGTCAATGATGCGGACGCCGCCGCCCGCGTGCGCAACGCCGCCACGTCATTATTCGGCGATGACCGCGTGATCGCTGATCTGCCCGCCTCGATGGGAGCGGAAGATTTTTCCTATTTTGCCCATCATCGGCCCGCCTGCTTTTTTCGCATCGGCCAAAATGACGGCACCAACGGCACCTTTGGTCTGCACCACCCGCGCTACGATTTTAACGATCGCGCGATCCCAATTGGCGCGAGCCTGTTTGCCGCCTTGGTCGAGCAGGAATTGCCTGCTTGACCTTGCTGGCGATGGGCTCGCTGCGCATCGGCGCCGATGCGCTGCTGCTCGGCTTTCCCGCCTTGTTCTCCATCGTCAATCCGCTCGGCGGGGCGATTATTTTCAATGAAGCCACCGCCGATCGCACCCATGACGAACGGCTGATCCTCGCCCGCCGGGTGGCGCTGAACGCCACATTGGTGATGCTGGTTTCACTCTGGGCCGGCACCTACATCCTCAGCTTCTTTGGCATCACCCTCAACGCGCTGCGCCTGGCCGGCGGGCTCGTCGTCGCCACCCGCGCCTACCAAATGCTCACCGCGCCCGAAGTGCAGGATGCCCGCAAACAAGCGCAAGCCGAAACCGCCAGCCCCACCCTTAACCTGCCCAATATCGCCACCATCGCCTTCTTTCCGCTCACCCTGCCCCTTACCACCGGACCCGGCACCATCGCCGTCGCAATCGCCCTCGGCACCCAACGCCCCGTCTATGGCACCTCACTCCTCTGGTTCTTCGCCGGCTTGTCACTCGCGGCACTCGCCACCGCCGCCTTGATCTGGATCACATACAGCCTGTCCGATCGCCTCGGCAGCCTGCTCGGCGAAACCGGACGCCATATCGTCGCACGGCTGGCCGCCTTCCTGCTGCTGGGCATCGGCGTGCAAATCATGCTGTCCGGCGCCGTGCCGGTGCTGCATCAGGCGTTGGGGGTGGCGGGACGGGGATAAGGTAAGGCCAGGGCTCTGCCCTGGACCCGCTAAGGGCCTGAGCCTGAACAAGCGAGTCGGCGCAAAAGAATCGAAATTGGCATGAGAACGCAAGGATCGAATCCG
>JBMFWT010000100.1:0-2566 GCA_049964975.1 Acidiphilium sp. | reverse complement strand
AATCATACGAAAATTGCTCATGCACCGATTCTATCAGACCACTTCGCGTCGCGTTAAGTCCGACAGGCTGCTAGAGCAACATCCGGGATATCGGATGGCGGTTTCGCCCCGTCAATGAAAATAAGGAAAAACTGCTTTTTTGAAAAAAAACAGCGCAAAAAACTTTCGTCAGTTGGTATCGTGGCGTCGAAACCAGCACCGACCCAGCGGAGCAAAGTTTTTTTTGCTTCTTTTTTGTTCACAAAAAAGAAGGTCCTTCGCGCCTCCCATCTACCCTGCGCCTTCACCCTGGGCTGACCTGAGAGCAACATCCGATCACACGGGTTGGACTGCGTGCTAAAATCGATCTTTCGCCGCCCGTAACCGGCCAAATTCCTCCGCATTGCGCGCCCGCAAAAACGGGTTGGTCGCCAATTCGTCGCCCAGCCGCACCGGCAGCGTCGCCGCGCCGCGCGCGCGCAACGCCTCAATTTCTGCCGCCCGCGCGCGCAATGACGCGTTCTCCGGCTCCACCGACAGGGCAAACCCAACATTACCTTTGGTATATTCATGCCCGCACAGCAGCAGCGTGTCCGCCGGCAACGCGGCAATGCGCTGTAAACTCGCATAAAACTGCACCGGGGTGCCCTCAAACATCCGCCCGCAACCCAGGCTGAACAGCGTATCGCCCACGGCGGCAATCCGCTCGCCGATCACATAGGTCACATGGCCCACCGTATGGCCCGAACTCTCGATCATCCGAATTTGCGCACCGCCAAACGCCAGCGACTCGCCCGGTCGCATCGCCACATCCAAAACCGGCAGCCGCGCCGCATCCGCCTGGTGCCCGACCAGCTTGGCGCCATACCGCGCCGCCAGCGCCACCGCCCCGGCAATATGATCGTCATGGTGATGGGTCAGCAACACCAAATCCAACCGCCCGCCTTGCGCCTCAATCACCGCCTCGGCGGGTGCTGCCTCCGCCGGATCGATGATTGCTACCACCCCGCTCGCCGCCTCGCGCAGCAGCCACGCGTAATTATCGCTCAGCATCGGAATCCGCGTCACCGCAATTCCATCCACCATCATTGTCGCATCATCGCTCATGCTATCCTCCATTTTGTGATACGCTCCTGCCATGAGCCCAGATGGCCCCGATTTCCATGATTTCTACCGCAGCCCGCTCGGTGCCATCACCGCCAGCCTGCTGCGCGCCCAACTCCGCCAAATCTGGCCCCATCTCACCGGCCAAACCCTGCTCGGCCTCGGCCATACCGATCCATATCTCAATCTCTGGCACCCCAGCGCCGCACGCAGCCTGACCATCCTGCCGGTGCTGCCCACCACCCCGCGCCCAATCGTGGGTTCCGGGCGCTGCATCGCCGATGCCGAAACCCTGCCGCTGGCCGATCTCAGTATCGACCGCATCCTGCTGATCCACGGGCTCGAGCACGCCGAATCCGCCCGCCGCCTGCTGCGCGAACTCTGGCGCGTCCTGCGCCATGATGGCCGCATGATCGTGGTGGTGCCCAACCGCGTCTCGCCCTGGGCCTATCTCCAGCGCACCCCCTTCGGCAGCGGCCAGCCTTACACCGCCGCCCAATTGGGCCGCTTGCTCGCGAGCATGATGTTTCAGGTCGAAACCCGCCGCTCGGCCTTATTCATCCCGCCGCTGCATAACCGCCCGCGCGTGCGCAACGCCGCCTCGATCGAGCGGCTCGGCCAGCGCTTTGCGCCACAAGCGGGCGGCGCGATCCTGATCGAAGCAACGAAAGATCTCGCCGCCCCGATCGGCCCGGTCGCCGCCCAGCCGGTCAGCCGGCGCGCATCCGCGCCAATTGTTGATGCATCGCGGTGAGCAAGGCCGAAACCTGCCCGCCATGGTCATCGATCACACTGGCATAATCCGACCGCTCGGTGACCCGCAGCGAGGTTCCCTCAACCACCACGTCAACAATCTTCAACTGCCCACCAATCGTCTGCACCACCCATTGCACATGCGCGGGTGACTGCCCCGGTCGGCTAATCACCGTGGACACCATCTCGCCCTCCGGCCCCGCCGATGACCCCAGCACCTTGAAGGTCAGGCCCTGATAGGCGCGGATCTGCGTGGTGATGTTATAGGAGAGCAATTCGTGGAACAATTTCTGATACTCGGTAACCTGCGCCGGCGTCGCCACCCGCACGAACCGCCCGAGCACGAAACGGCCAATCTTGCCCACCGCAACAATCTGGTTGACTAAATCGCGCAATTTCTCGGCCTTCTCCGCCTTGCTGCCCGGCCCGTTGACAATCGCCACCAGCGCCTCACCGGAAGTCTTGATGAACGCCGCCGCCGCCGACCCCGATGCGCCTGCCGCCTGCGCAACACCGGGCGTCCAAGCCGCGAACGCGCCCAGCATCGGCATCACCGCAAAACCACCCAACAAAACCCGTCGTGAACGCATCATGCTCAGAACCCTTTCTGATATTTCGTCTGATATTCCTGATCAACCGCCCGCTGCATTGCCGCGCGCTGCGCGGGCGGATACCAAGCCGGGACGGTCGGCACATCGTGACGATCAATGGACTTCAACTTTGCAGCACG
>JBMFWT010000099.1:0-3053 GCA_049964975.1 Acidiphilium sp. | reverse complement strand
GGCGCTTACTGGCTGATGCTGAAGCTGCGCGACGCGATCCCCGTGCTGCAGCCTTTGGGTCATGCCGAGTTTACCACCCTGCGCCTGCGCCTGATCAAGATCGCCGCACGCATCACCGAAACCGCCACCCGTGTGCGCATCGCGCTCGCCGCAGCACATCCCGAGGCTGAACTGTTCGCTAGCCTCGCGCGCTGCCTCCAGCCAGCCGGCCCGTGACCGATGGGGCCAACGCCCCAGAACAAGCCCAATTCCCCCAGCCCCCAACGCCGATCACATCTCGAACCCAAAAAGCGACAATGAATCGCAACGGGTGCACGCGTCCAAAATCTAAAAGGGCAACAATCACACCACAGGATGAATAAGATGGGCTAGCCATCACCGTCTCGTCAGGAATCTCAAGCCTCGTCGGCTTTGCCTTCGCACCGATCAGCCAAGCCGTCATGGCACCGCTGATGCATGATCCGGTCAAGCTCGTGCAAATTCTGATGGTTTGCAGCATCGCGACGCAAAGCTTCGCCATTGTCTCTTTGTGGCGCCATATGGATTGGAAACGTCTTCCGGTTTATCTCGCCGGCGGCGCGCTGGGCCTGCCCATCGGCGTCTATCTGCTGCTCCATCTTGGCATCGTCAGCTTTCACGCGGTGATCGGGCTGCTGCTCGTGGTCTATGGTGCCTATGTGCTGCTCAAACGCCCCTTTGTGGTCAAGTGGGGCGGGTGGCCGGCTGAACTCTTCGTCGGCTTCTTGGGCGGCATCACCGGCGGCCTCGCGGCCTTCCCAGGGGCTGCAATCACGGTCTGGTGCAGTCTGAAAGGCTGGGACAAAGCCCGCCAGCGCGGCGTGTTCCAACCCTTCATCTTGGCGATGCAATTCATGGCCCTCGGCACAATCGCTCTCATGCGCACCCATACCACTCACACCGGCGGCACACTCAGCGCCATGGTCGCCAACGCCATCATCTTCGTGCCGCCGTCATTGCTCGGATCATGGTTCGGTCTGAAAGTGTTCAGCGCGGTCTCCGATCAGAGTTTCCGCCGCTGCCTCGGCGCCTTGCTCGCCCTCTCCGGCCTATTGATGATGGTCTGATCCACCCGCACCCAGCCGCGACAACAAACGATTGGCCGCACCGCACGTGACGCCGCAACCCTCATCAATGCAGCCGCGCGCAACACCGGCCAATCGTGATGGCTGACCACTTGACCTATAAATCCTGAGCAATTCCCGCTCAAATCGTCTGGCACCATGAACCGCCACGGCGCTGGGCCGGTCAAACCCTACCAACAACATGCAGCACCGCCCCATCGCCGCCCCACACATGCCCGATGATGGCCGCTTGCACCCAAACCCTACGATGACGTCACGCTTGGACGAACCCGCGCTTTCATGGTGATCCAGCAGAATACGCCCAGAATTAAAAATCCGCACCCAGCGAGCATCAACGTCGCCCGAACGCCAAGGGACGTGCCTAACAGCCCGCCAGCAAATGCGCCGAGTGACATGGCCGCCGCATTGATGGTCGAGATTGTGCCGAACACCCGCCCAATCGATGCTGTCGGCATTCTTGTTTGCAGCGCCGTCATGAACCCCACATTCATGAAGCCCCCGGCAAGCCCCAGAACCAGCAAGCAGGCGGCAAATCCGAGCGCGACTGAGCCCGGCCCGCCCCCCAGCAAACTCATCGCGCCGCGCGCACCGCCCATCACCAGCAACGCCCCGCCAAGCAGGCTTTGCAGGCTGAATCGCGACACCAGAACGCCCGCCGCAATCGAGCCGATAATCCCACCGACGCCGCCAATGGCGAAGGCCAAGGCAAACCAGCTTGCCGGGACGCCAAGATGGCGCACAATGAACACCGCCTCCAGACTGAGGCAAAGTGCGGCAAGGCCGCGCGCCGCAATCATCACGCGGAGTGCCGAAGCCAATAATGCATCGGCGCTCAGCATCCTGAGCCCCTCGGTCAGTCGCGCCGTCATGCTCTGCACGCTTGATCGCTCTTGCGCCGGTGCCGCCAAGCGCGGCAGCCGCATGAGCAGCGTCGCCGCCACAGCAAAAATCAGCGCGTCAATCGCCATCGCGGCGCTCAAATTCAGCGCGGTCAGCACCAAAGCCACCAAGCCGGGTGCGGCAATCCCGGCAAGGGCCATGCACGCAGAGACCCGGCCATTGGCGGCGGCCAGCGCGTCTATTGCCACCAGTTGCGGCAAGGCGCTTGTCTGCGCAATTTCAGCAGCGGCCACCAGACCGGCCCCAACGCTATTGACCGCAATCAGCAGACCCAGTGACAACCGATCGCTCGCCCCCGCCATCGGCACCAACGCCAGCGCCAACGCCGTCACCGCATACGCAACGACCATGACGCTCCGCTTCGCCAGCCGATCAATCACCCCACCACCGAAAATCCCAAAAAGGGCGGGTGCCGCTGGCCCCGTCGCAAATAACAGCCCGACCTCGGCGGTCGATGCGTGAAGCAAAGAAACCGCGATCAAGGGCATGAGGGTCAGCGCGATGCGCGCGCCGGTCGCAGCCACGGTCTCTCCCCAAAGTAGGGATAAAAATTGTCGGTTCATGGTCAATAATGCCTCGGATATCGCCTAAGGACATACCAATATTCAAATGAAAACGGACGGAAACCAGCAACTGATTCCCGTCCGCTCGATGGTTTACCGGTCTATATTACCAGAACCACCAACGAAAGAAGACCTTAAACATGATCTCGCTCCTGCTAGAGGTTGAAATAAACAGGGTTGGGCGAACCCAAACTCTGCGGCGAAACCCAATGTCTTGGGCGGTGTAGCCAAAGTCCGAACCCATCAATCACCGAACGCCCTCGACAGGACAAATCACTATCAACTTCCAGCCCCCTAGTATGTGATTAATATCACTCTCGTGACGAGCGACGCACCACGCCCAACGCTCCCGCTCTTTTTTCCTTTCGCACCCACCCCCGCCTGTGCCATGTTAGCGAAATGGAGCAGGCCACTAACCCCCTCGCACAGAGTCTCGCCGACCGCTTCACCGCGATCGCCCGCATGCTCCGCAAAACCCTCGGCGCCC
>JBMFWT010000098.1:0-3054 GCA_049964975.1 Acidiphilium sp. | reverse complement strand
GTGCTGTCGCTCCGTTGCGTTATGCCAACCATGCCGATGGTTGCCGCACTATCAGCCGCCCATCTCGCCGCTATTTTGCTCCCGGACACGCTGCGTCGGCTCTATATCGCCGGCGATAACGATCCGGCAGGACACGCCAATGCCGAAACATTAGCAGCACGAGCGATCGCGCAAAATATCAATCCGATTCTGCTCCGCTCGCGTTTGGGCGATTTCAACGAAGATGTGCAGGCATTCGGCTTGGATTCGCTCCGCGCCGATATAAGGTGCCAAATCATGCCCGAAGATGTCGCACGTTTTATGACGCTCACCGCCTAACCCCGAACGGGTGGGGCAAGAGAGAGGGTGCAAAAGCCCGCTAAATCTTATGCGGCGCAAATAGCTATTGGCGCTCGGAGCAAAAGGCCGCGCAACGGCCTTCTGAGAGGGCGATCGGGCGGCAAGCGGTCCGGCCCCGCAATGGCTGCGCCCGACTATTTTCCGTCGCGCCCTGACGGGCGCTTTACATCGCGAAGCAAAATAGCCGGGCTTCGCCATCCTTCGCTCCGCTGCGGCCTTTCGCTCCGCTCCCGGTGCAGGGCCGGTCCGCCCGCCGCCTTCGTCGCCATGAAGGCCGCGATGGGCGCGGCTGATCCAACCGGAGCACCCTACCAATGATTTCTCGCCGCAATGATCCAGACTTTGAACCGCTGCACCAGGCCTCACCAACCGATCGGGTTCTGACCGAACTGCAGCTCTACGGTTACCGCCCCCTCCAGGATGAACCAGATCCTCGCCCGCTACCCGAGGCGCGCATGGTGGTCGGCGCGATTGCCGATATCTTCGATGCCCTGAACGCTAGCCTGAGCGATACCCGCCTCGAACCCGACCTTGAGGAGCTGCTCTGGGCCACCGTCAATATGTTCCATCGAGCGGTCAGCCGGATCGAGCGAGACCTCGACGATAACGAGCAGGCGCAGCGACGGAGTCAGCGTGATCAGGACGGCTCGGAAATCCGCTCGGTCGAGCTGGAACGCCTAATCGCTGAAGGACAAACGCTGCTGGAGCGACGCGATGCGTTCGAGCTGATGCGCGACGAAGCCGCTAATCAATTCGAGCATCATACCAACACCGCCTGGCGCCCGCGTGCAGGATCAATGGTCAGCCACCGCACCCTAACCGCAACAATGATCGATAGCCGCGATTTTCTCGCCGCCAAACGTCGTGCGCAAACCGAGATTTTGCTCCCCGCTGGACCCAAAATTGCCGTGACCGGCGGGCTGGATTTCAACGATCATCATCTGATCTGGGATCGGCTCGACAAGGTGCATGCCAAGCATCCGGACATGGTTTTGCTCCATGGCGGATCACCCAAAGGCGCCGAGCGTATTGCCGCACGTTGGGCTGATCACCGCAAAGTGCCGCAGATTGCGTTCAAGCCGGACTGGACACGGCATGCCAAAGCAGCACCGTTCAAACGGAATGACGCAATGCTGACAATCATGCCGATCGGCGTGATGGTATTCCCCGGCACCGGTATCCAGGACAATTTGGCCGATAAAGCCCGCAAGCTCGGTATCCCGGTTTGGAAGTTTGGCAATGGCGGCGCGTGAGCGCCGCCACTCCTTCATCAAAATATTCAACCGTTCAGCAATACACCGCTTGGTTGAAGCGCCCATTTGCCGGTGCGACATCCGAAGGCTTTGCGCAGAATTGATTTCATCGAGCGTGCTTCGGTATCAGCGATATCCACCTGACGCAACGATGACCTGCCCGGTGATCCATCGAGCAGCATCGGACGCCAGAAAACCAACAACCTCTGCGATTTCTTCCGGCGTGCCAAGACGGCCAAGCGGCGTGTCCTTGATGATCTCCTGCTTGGCCTCTTCGGGAACCATCGCTTTCATTTTTTCAGTCATGATCAACCCGGGAGCGACCGCGTTGACGCGAATTTTCCTTGGTCCCAATTCCGCCGCCAGACTTATGGTTATAGCGTTCACCGCTGCTTTGGTCGCGCAATAAACCGCTCCACCCGGTATCGGCGAGACGCCCTGAATCGAGCTGATATTGATGATGACACCTCCGGCGTCACCAAAGGCGAGGGTGGCGTGCTTGGATGCGAACAGAACACCGGCGATATTCAACGCGATCTGAGTATTCACATGATCTGCTTCGATCTCGACCAACGAGCGACCCACGGCGAGACCTGCATTGTTCACCAGAACATCGAGCCGCCCGAATTTTTTGATCGCGAAATCGATCAACGCTCTGGCATCGTCGTCGGACGACATGTCAGCCATGAAAGAAGCTGCACTCCCACCGCTGCGGATGATGTCGGAAACTACCGCATCCGCCTCATCCCCTCTGATCTTGTAGTTGATCAGCACGGCAAAGCCCTGGCTAGCCAAATGCCGTGCGATCACCGCGCCGATACCACGGGATGCGCCCGTCACCACAGCGACCTTGATTATATTTTGCATGTCGAATTCTGGACCCGTTTCTGTGGTTGAACAAAAAAGTGGAAGCTGACCAACGCGCAGGTTATCCCCCGCCGCAAATACGAAGAAGTCCAGTCACCAACAACATAATTTTTCGCTTCACCATCCCACAGGCCTCCGCTATAATCATGATCGCGCCGTGGTGGTGGTGGAAGGCGCGGGTATCACACATCCCAAGGAGACCGCCATCATGATCATTTTTGGACTGTTTTTCCTCATATTTGGCATCGGCGCCCTCTGCTGGTTGCTGTTCAATCTCGCCGTCTACGCATTGCCATTCTTTGTCGGTCTGACGGCCGGCACAGCCGCCTATCATAGCGGCGCTGGTGTGATTGGCGCGATTATTGCTGGGCTGCTCGCCGCGGCGATAACGCTTGGCATTGGGCAATTTTTCTTTGCGGCCCTGACATCACCCCAGCTGCGCTTGCTCGTTGCGCTCCTGTTCACTGCACCGGCAATGGTCGCTGGATATTACGCAACGCTCGGCCTGGCGCGTATCGGCGTGCCATCGGTCATTTGGCGCGAGGTTTTTGCGGTCATCGGCGCAATTTGCGTGGGATGCACCGCGTTCGTCAGG
>JBMFWT010000097.1:0-3306 GCA_049964975.1 Acidiphilium sp. | reverse complement strand
TCAATCATACGAAAATTGCTCATGCACCGATTCTATCAGACCACTTCGCGTCGCGTTAAGTCCGACAGGCTGCTAGAAGAAATTCATGATCCGACCGAGCAAACCGGGCTTGGCTTCGGTGGTTTGCGGGGTGGCGCCTTGCGTGACGGGGGCGCCGAGGGCGGCGTTTTCTTGCAGGCGGCGCTGCTCGGCGGCGGCATTAACCAATGTTGGTGTGGTTGAGGGAGCAGCACCAAAATTCATGATCCGGGCGACGAACCCTGGCGATTTGCTGGTTTCACCGGCTTCGCGATTGACGATGGCGCGGATGTCAGGCGGCGGGGTGGGGCCGGCTTGCGCGAGGAGCGACGATTGGCCGGGGCCCATGGCGGCGCTGGAGGCGCTGGTGACGCTGGAGGGGGCGAGCAGCGCTTCGGCCTGTTGGGACGACGAGATTTGCTGTGGCCGGGGCGCGCCGGGATTGGGCCGGGGCAGCGTGGCCAGCTCGGGCGGCATGGAGAGCGGGGCTTCGGTGGCCACATCGAAAGCGTTTGGCGGCGTGAGGCTGAGGCCAAAGGTTTTGGACGCGCCGCTGCACCCGGCGAGGGCCAGGGGGACGAACAAAGTGGCGAGCAGGGTGGCGGTCGGGATCGCGGAGTTGCGCTTCATGGCGCGTTCATATCGCCCGGCTGATCCGGCGGCAAGGGCGTGGCGCTGGTCAAACCGCATGGTGGGGCAAAGTTGGGCGATCAGGTGGCGGATTTCGGCTCTTTGCGGAGCAGATTCTCGGCGATCAGGGTCATCACGCCGCAGACGATGCAGGCATCGGCAATGTTGAAAACATACCATTCATAGCGGCCAAGATGAAATTCCAGGAAATCGACCACGGCACCGTAATACAGGCGCGAAATGACGTTGCCGAGCGCGCCGCCAATGATGGCGCCGAGGGCAAGGCTGGTGGTTCGGTGTGGGGCGCGCCAGAGCCAGACGGCGAGAAAGGCCACGGCGGCGATGGCGATCAGGATCAGCAAGGTGCTGGCATTAGCCCCGCTGAGCAGGCCGAACGTGACTCCGTGATTCCAGACCATGGCGAAATTCAGGATCGGCAGGATGGTCATGACATGTTTTGCCGGCAGATCCAGCCCGTAGAGAATCCAATATTTCGAGGCTTGATCGGCGGCGAGCACCACCAGGGCCATGAGCAGGCCGAGGAGCCGGTTTTGGGCGGGAGCGGTCATGCGACATACTCGCAGCAGCGCCGGCACAAAGTGGGATGGTCCGGCTGGGTGCCGACTTCCGGCAGTACGCGCCAGCAGCGGGCGCATTTTGCGCCGGTGGCGATCGCGGCACCCGCCGCGTTTTGACCGAGTGTGGCGCTGGAGGTGATGCAGAGTTCGGCCCAGCTTGCGGCGTCCAGCCCGGCGGGGGCCTCATGCGGGATCAGGGCGGTGGCTTGCAGCGAGGAGCCGATGGTTTTTTGCGCGCGCATTTGTTCGATTTTGACGGTGATGGCGCTGCGCGTGTCGCGAATCTGGCTCCAGCGCTGATCGAGTGCCGGATTGAGCTGGACGGCGAGACCATCAGGGAATTGTTCGAGATGGACCGAGCGATCCGGGCCAAAATGCGCCCGCCACGCTTCATCGGCGGTGAAGGGCAGCACCGGGGCGAGCCAGGTGCAAAGGCAGCGGAGCGTGATATCGAGCACGGTGCGGCAGGCGCTGCGGGTTTGGCTCTGTTTGGTTTGCTGGCCCGCCGCATTGAGCATCACGTCGCAATAGAGGGCGTCTTTGCGAATATCGAAATAGAAGGCCGAGAGATCGTTATTGCAGAATTGGTGGATCGCTGGGTATACGCCGGTCCAATCATGGGTCTCGACGGCGGTGCGGATCATCGCATCGAGTGTCGCGAGTTTGTGCAGGATATAGCGTTCCAGCTCCGGCAGATGATCGGGCGCGATGGCTTCAGCTTGCGTGAAACCATCGAGCGCGCCGAGTAGCCAGCGGAGGGTGTTGCGAATCCGGCGATAAAGATCGGCCTGTTGTTTGAGGATGTCTTTGCCGATGCGCAGATCATTATGGATGTCCGCGTTCATCACCCAGAGGCGCAGAATATCCGCGCCATAGACATCGATTACTTCTTGCGGGGCGGTGACGTTGCCCAGCGATTTGGACATTTTGCGGCCTTGTTCATCGAGCACGAAGCCATCGGTGACGATGGCTTTGAACGGGGCTTGGCCCCTTGTGCCGATGGCTTCGAGCAGCGAGGCCTGGAACCAGCCGCGATGCTGATCCGAGCCTTCGAGATAGAGATCCGCGGGCCAGGGCAGGCCGCGCGCTTCGAGCACGAAGGCGTGGGTTGAGCCGCTTTCGAACCAGACATCGACAATGTCGAACACTTGTTCATAGTCATCGGGGTTGTAGGCGTTGCCGAGAAAATCCGATGGCGGGCGGGCATACCAGGCATCCGCGCCTTCGGCTTCGAACAGCGCGCGGGTGCGGGCGAATATTTCGGGGTCGTTGAGGATTTGCTTGGTGGTTTTATTGACAAAAATGGCGATGGGCACACCCCAGGCACGCTGGCGCGAGATGCACCAATCGGGCCGGGTTTCGACCATCGAGCGGATGCGGTTGCGGCCTTGGTCTGGCACGAAGCGCGTGGCATCGAGGGCTTTGAGCGCGTGGTCGCGGATATGCTCGGGGCCATCCATGCGGATGAACCAGTTGGGGCGGGCGAGATAGATCAGCGGGGCTTTCGAGCGCCAGGAATGCGGGTAGGAGTGAAGGAATTCCTCGCGTTTGAGCAGGGCGCCGGTTTGGGTGAGGGCCTCGCAGACGGCGTTGGCGACCTTGTAGACATGCAGGCCGGCGAAGAGCGGCACATCGGGCGCGTAGGTGCCATCATCCTGCACGGTTTCGGGGACTTCGATGTTGTGCGCGCGGCAGAGGAAGAAATCATCCTCGCCATGGGCGGGGGCCATGTGAACAAAGCCGGTGCCTGCTTCGTCGGTTACGAATTCGCCTGGCAATACAGGAACGGGAAACGTATATTGTTGCTCACCTGACTGAAGAAATTTTCGCAAGGGATGAGCACACAGAAGATTCTCAAGTGGTGACGTGCCCGGCGAACGATTACCTTCAAAGGTTTGAAGAGTCTCGTAATCTTCAATGCCAACGTCGGAGCAGAACTTTTCGACCAAAGCCGATGCCACTACGAGGCGTTCGCCAGCGATTGCCAGTGAACCCGGAGCAACTGCTCCGACTTTTATCCACTCGTAATCTAGGTGGGGGTTGAACGCTATTGCTCGGTTTCCGGGGATCGTCCACGGCG
>JBMFWT010000096.1:0-3429 GCA_049964975.1 Acidiphilium sp. | reverse complement strand
CTTCAACTTTGCAGCACGATGTTGGCGATAAAGACTCCGAAATGTGGCATAGGGATCAAGCGCCGTCGCCTTGATACTACTTAGCGTCCCCAGCAGGCCCGCTCGCTTATTCACCACATTCAACGTGTCTGACGAATAATTAAACACCGACAACCCGGTGGAAGGCGGCGCCGCCGCAGCCGGCGTCAACACAAAATCAGCCGGGATTTGCGTCGCATCGCGCACGCCCGAGGGGCCAAACAGCGGCAAATACAAATAAGGCCCCGGCGGCACGCCATAGCCCGCCAGCGTCAACCCCACATCCGTATGCACATGATGATAGCCCAGGCTGCCCGCCGGATCGAAAATCCCGCCAATCCCCACGGTTGAATTGAGCACAAAGCGCATCAGCGCCGTGCCCGCATCGCGCGGCTTGCCCGCCGCCATGAAATTCACCAGCTCGCCCGGCTCATTCAAATTGCGCATGAAATCCGTCACATGCGCGCGCATCCCCACCGTCGTCACCGCCTGATAGCCCTGCGCCACCGGCTTTAACGCATAAGCATCCAACACATTATTGAACCGGTATGACGCCTTGTTGAACGGTTTTAGCGGATCATTCTGCTGCTGATAGGCCCGATAGGCCGCAACATCGCTGCGCGGTGGTGGCGTTGCGCACCCGGCCAGCACCCCGGCCAGCCCCAGCCCCGCCATCATCGCCACAACCGACCCTCTAAAACCCATGTCCCGATCCTTTCTGAACCGCCAAAATCTCTGCCCGCTGCATCGCCCGGCGCACCCGCGCCGGATACCAAGCCGGCACCGTCGCCACATCGCGCCGGTCAATCCGCCGCAATTCCGCCGCCCGCCGTTGCCGGTATAGGCTGCGAAACGCCGCATAAGGATCAAGCGAGGTCCGCTTGATCCGGCTAATCGTCCCGTGCAACGCCGCCCGCTGATTAGCAGAAGACACCGCAATCGTCCCATAGCCAAAAGCCCGCCCCGCCGCACCGCGCGGCAACACCGGCAAAGGCGAAACCAGCCCGCCCGCCACCATCGCCGTCGCGTCACGCAAATCCGATGGCCCTGACAACGGAATAAACAAATACGGCCCCTCCGGCACACCATAATTGGCCAAAACCAACCCAAAATCCGTATAAACCCGCCGATACCCCCAATCGCGCGCCGGATCAAAAATCCCGCCCAGCCCCACCGTGCTATTCACCGCAAACCGCACCAGCATCGTCCCCGCATCGCGCGGCTTGCCCGCGGCCATAAACTCAATCACCTCGCGCGGTGCCGCCAAATTGCGGGTGAAATCCTGCAAATGCGCCCGCAACCACGGTGGCGTGACCTGGATATAGGTAACCGTCACTGGCTTCACAACATGATGATCCAGGCTGTTGCTGACCCGATACATAAACCGATTGGTCGGCTGCAACGGATCATTCGCCCGCTCGAACGATTGATACGCCACCCGATCCGCCTGCGGCGGCGGCGTCGCACAGCCCGCCAAACCCATCGCCACCATGAGCAAACACGCCCATTGCCCCATCCGCGCCATGCCAGCCCCCTTGCCGCATCGCCCCATGCGCCATAGCACAAGGCCTACCCGCAAAAGATGTAGGAATGGTTTACAAACCCGCAATCAGCCGGGCGAACCGCCCGTCTCGCTCGTCCGCCCCCCGGCAATCTGCCGATGCACCCGCCGATGAATCCGCCGGATCGCCAGCGCCACCAGCACCACAATCACCGGCACGCTCGCCCCCTCCACCAACGCCGGATTGACCAGCGCCCCCGCCGATACCGCCCCTTGCGCCAAATCACCCACCAGCGCCGCAATATAATAACTGATTGCCGCCACCGATAAACCTTCCACCGTGGTCTGCAATCGCAACTGCAAATCCGCCCGCCGATTCATCGATTCCAACACCGCCATTTCCTGACGCTCGCGCGTCATCGCCACCCGCGTCGATAACAACGCCGTCGCCCGCGCCACCCGCGTGGACAACGCATCCTGGCGCGCCGCCGCCGCCTCACAGGTCTGCATCGCCGGCGCTAACCGCAACTCGGTAAAATCATGAAATGTCTGGATCGCGGGCAGTCGCTCCTCGCGCAACTCGCCAATCCGCCGGCGCACCAGCGCATAATAAGCCCGCGCCGCACTAAACCGATATTGCGCCTGCGATTCCAAACTCTCAATCTGTGCTGCCAACGCCGTCAACCGCTCCAACAAACGCGGCTCATCCGCCGTCTCAACATGCACCAACGCCGCCGTGATCTCCGCCAATTCCTGCTCATGCTCGCTCAACAGCCCGGTCAGCCGCCGCGCGATCGGCAGGATCAGTTGCGCTAACAACCGATAGCTATCAATCTCCACCAAGCGCTGCACCGCCCGCCCCGCCTGGCGCGGTCGCAAGCCGCGATCCAAAATCAACACCCGATTGAACCCATCGGCCCGAATTCGAAAATCCATCACCGCCACCGCCGCCCGCCCGGCAATATTCGCCCCCACTAACGGGTTCCCGGCAAACCACCGCTCAGCAATCTGCTCGAAATCCGGCTCATCATCCCCTCGTGGTAGCAGCGCCACATGCGAGGCCACCAAAACCTGCCCCACCATCGCCGCCCGCCACGCAGCCGGCACCCGCAAAATCGGCGGATCGGCAAACGGATCATCGGCATCCCCCGCCCCGGCCACAATGAATTTATAGCGCACAAACTCCGAATGCAGCTCCCATTTCAACCGAAACCGCCCCAAATCCACACTGAAATGATTTTGCTCCGGCCCCGGCCCCGCCACCCCAAACGCAGCCAGCAACGTCGCCAAATGCGCCCGCTGCGCCGCCCGCAACGACGCCTCCGAATACAACGCCAAATACGAAATCCGCACCGGCGCCACCAAGGATTCCGGCGGCCGCGCATGCGCCTCATCATTCAACACCAACCGCAACGGATGATCAGCCGCCCGCTCCATACTCACCCCACTCCCCCGCCCATTCGCTCCTTGTCAATGATTTTGCCCTACCAAGCAACAATAATCCTCGGTTTCGCGCCACCCACCAAGCGTCAGATCTCAGCCCGAAAACTCATCGGCCAAAATCGCCCAACGCTGATGATCGCACCAAACACCGCCAATTTTCAGATAGCGCAGCGAAAACCCTTCGTAACGAAAACCTAGTCGCTCCACCAAAGCTTTGGATCGAACATGGCCCGGCTGAATATTCGCCTCCAAACGATGCAGACCAATCTCCTCAAATGCATGCTTAACCGTCATCCGAACCGCTTCAGTCATCAGGCCCAGCCCGGCTAGCCAAATTCGCCTGCACAAGTTCAGCAGCATCCGCGCGACAGACCGGAGAGAGTGAAATCATGACCATCCGCACTCAGTATCACACCGGCAACGGTCGTTCCCACCCCCACCTTGCCACACCGCCCGCCGCCCCTTAC
>JBMFWT010000095.1:0-3529 GCA_049964975.1 Acidiphilium sp. | reverse complement strand
CAGAAATCCTCTGCTCCAAACCAACAACCCGTAAACCCAACCCGACGGTTCGTCCTGCAGTGGGTCGCAATTTGATCGTGCCTACGTAATGTCCGATACTATCATCATCGGCAAAAATGATCGACAATAAACATAGTCCAAACGTTATAAACATCTCCTGAGGACCAAATGGCATTACATCAGAAAGATACGATCCGTGATGATATTGACGCCGATATCTATGGCAGCCAACAATCCGATATCGCGATCCCGAAATACAAGATTCCAATGGGTGAATTGCGTGCCGATATTGCACTCGCTTTGGTGCAAGACGAGCTGATCCTCGATGGCAATGCACGACAAAATCTGGCGACGTTTTGCACCACCTATCTGGATGATGAAATTCATCGCTTGATGGATGCATCGATCGACAAAAACATGATCGATAAAGACGAATATCCCGCCACCGCCGAAATTGAAAATCGATGTGTGCATATTTTGGCCGATTTGTGGAATTCGCCGCAAGCGGCAAACACGATTGGCTGTTCCACGACCGGATCGAGCGAAGCAGCGATGCTGGGTGGCTTAGCGCTAAAATGGCAATGGCGGCAGCAGCGCAAGCTCGCAGGTAAGCCGTATGACAAGCCCAATCTCATCACCGGCCCGGTGCAGGTTTGCTGGCATAAATTTGCCCGTTATTTCGATGTTGAGTTGCGCGAAATTCCGCTGGAGCGCGGGCGGCTGAGCATGACGCCTGAGGAAGTGCTGAAACGCACCGATGAAAACACCATCGGCGTAATGCCGACTTTTGGCGTGACGTTTACGTGCCAATATGAGCCGGTGGCGGAGATTGCGGCAGCATTGGATGCGCTGGCCGCCAAAGGCGGGCTTGATATTCCGATCCATGTCGATGCGGCCTCGGGCGGGTTTATCGCACCGTTTGTAACACCGGATTTAGTGTGGGATTTCCGGCTGCCGCGCGTCCGGTCAATCAACGGGTCTGGCCATAAATTCGGGATGGCGCCGTTGGGCGTGGGTTGGGTAGTGTGGCGCGACAGCGCCGATCTACCAAAGGAATTGATTTTCGATGTTAATTACCTGGGCGGTCATATGCCCACCTTCGCATTAAATTTTTCCCGCCCAGGTGGGCAGATCATATCACAATATTATTTGTTTCTCCGGTTGGGCCGTGAGGGCTATCGGCGGATTCATCAAAATGCCTATGACACCGCACAATATATTGGCCGCGAAATCACCAAGCTAGGGCCATTCGAACTCGCGTTTGATGGTAATCCGCGCGACGGCATTCCGGCGATTTCCTGGAGCATCAAGGACGGGGCCAATCCGGGATACAGCTTATTTGATTTGTCAGACCGGCTTCGCACCCGAGGCTGGCAAGCGGCAGCCTACACGATGCTGCCTAATATTGAAGATGTGGTCGTGATGCGCCTGCTGATCCGCCATGGGTTTAGCCGGGATATGGCTGATATGTTGTTGGAAGATTTTGCTCGCTCCATCACCCATTTGCAGCATCATGCGCCGAGCGCACCGATCACGGCGGCAGACGGCATTGGCTTCACCCATAGTGCCATCGCCCGGTTGCCCGTTGAAATAGCCCGTTGAACAGGAGCGCTCATATGGATCAATCCCCTGGTAATCCCAATGCATCGCCAAAGGCGAAAACAGCGAAACTCAGCATCAGCGCCATTGGACTAATGACGGCGGCGGCAGTGGTGACCAGCCTGCGAGGCTTGCCACTGATAGCCAAGGAGGAAATGACCATGTTCGCCTATTTGGGCTTCGCGGTGATTTTGTTTCTGATCCCGGCTTCGCTCGTATCCGCAGAGTTAGGCGGGGCGTTTGCTGACAAAAATGGCGGAATTTATGCCTGGGTTACCGCCGCGTTTGGCAAGCGCTGGGGATTTTTGGCGATCTGGCTGCAATGGATTCAAAATGTTGTGTGGTATCCGGTCGCGCTGACCTTTGGAGCAGCGGCGCTGGCCTACACGATTGGCAAGCCCGCTTTGGCGGATAATGGTTTCTATGTCGGCTTGTTCTGCATCATTGCCTATTGGCTGGCGACATTCGTTGTTCTCCGCGGCGTCGAGATTTTTGCCAAAGTGACGAACTGGACTTTTGTGATTGGAACCATTGGACCGGGCCTGTTGCTGGTCGGGTTGGGCGTTTACTGGGTGATGACCGGTCATCCAATTGCGTGGCAACATCTGACCGACCCAGCATTATCGTCGCAGGGCCATGCCCGGTTTTGGCCCGCAATCAGCGGGCTGGGCACGATTGCTTTTTTGGCTGGTATTGTGCTGCTATTTGCTGGCGTCGAGGTGCAGGCGGTGCATGTGTTGGACATGGATAAGCCGAGCACGTCATACCCAGCGGCGATTGGGTTGGCGGCAATTATCTCGCTGCTGATTTTTGCGCTCGGTGCGGTGCCGATCGCAGCGATTGTGCCCTATCAGAAAATATCGATGCAAGCGGGGGTGTTTGAGGCGTTTGCTGCGGTAATTAGTAATCTGTGGCATCAGGCTTGGTTAACGGCGCTGCTGTCATTCCTGGTTGGTGTTGGCGCGATCAGCGGGGTATTCGCTTGGCTCGGCAGCCCGAGCAAAGGGCTGTTGGCAACCGCGAATGATGGGGAATTGCCACCGATCCTCCACGCCAAAAACAAAAACGGTATGCCGACGCATATTTTGCTGGTGCAGGGTGTGGTCGTGACCATCATGTCTAGCCTGTATTTTGTGATTAAAGATGTTTCGGTTGTATTTTTTCTGGTTTCGGCGATGACCATCGCCCTGTATTTGATCGCCTATATGCTGATGTATGCGGCGGCGATCCGACTGCGCTATAGCCAGCCCGCACTGACGCGACCGTTTCGTGTGCCGGGTGGCCTTATGGGTATGTGGCTCGTCGCCGGAGTTGGTTTTGTCGGCGTGTTATTCAGTTTTGTGGTGGCGTTTTTCCCGCCTAATCAATTACCCGTTGGTTCGCCGGTGTTGTATGTAACACTGGTCGTGGTGGGGACCATTTTTTTCTGTGGTGTGCCGCTCGTTTTGCACCAAATGCGCAAACCTACGTGGTCGCAAGCACCAGTCCTGCCAATCATCACGGCAATTCAACCAACAATCCCAACGAGCCTGCATCGATAACCAAAATTGTTCTCTCTCTGGATTACGTTATGTCCTGATGACCGAATAGCGAAATGACGGAAATTATTCCGAACCGCTTGTCGGCTCGACCAGCGCATCAACCCAGCGGTTCCGCCACAATCGTGTATCGCTCACGGTCTGATTCGGCCAATGGCTCGACGCTGTGACCATGGTAGCTTGCTCGCTGGCGGCCTGCGTGCAGACTGCATGCTCAAGGTAGGCAAGAATATCGCGAAGCAAGGGATCAATCAATTGATGATTTCCACCTAATTAACAACGGGCGTTTTCACGAATTCATACCCGAAACCACCGATGATCAGCGCCAAATCTAAGCCATTCAAATCCGATACATAGACGAACCTGGCCTTCATTTCCTCCAGAATATTATG
>JBMFWT010000094.1:0-3555 GCA_049964975.1 Acidiphilium sp. | reverse complement strand
TCTGCCCTGGACCCGCTAAGGGCTGAGCCCTTAGAACCCGTTAGCGTTTTAGGGTTGGGGAGGGCGATCCAGGCACAGGCTGGGGATAGGCCAATGCCGCGCCCTCCCCAACCCTAAAACGAATGGATTGCAAAGGCTCAGCCTTTGCCGGGGTTCCAAGGGGCAGCGCCCCTTGGCCTTTTCCCTTCCCTTGCCCCAATTCCCCGGCTCAAACCGTCAGTGCCTGTTCGAGCAGGTCGAGTCCTTCGGCGAGGGTGGCGTCACCGATGGTGAGGGGGCTGAGCAGGCGGATGCTATTGCCGTAAACCCCGCAGGACAGCAGGATCAGGCCGAGGCTGCGTGCTTTCGCGAGCACGGCGCGGGTGGCGTCGGCGTCGGGTTCGGCGGTGCCGCGTTGTTTGACCACATCGAAGGCGATCATCGCACCGGGCCCGCGCACGGCGTTGATCGGCACGCTGCTATTGCGCTGGGCGATGGCGTGCAGCCGCGTGGTCATGGTCGCCCCGATCTGATTGGCCCGCTCGACCAATTTTTCATCCTCGATCACATCGAGCACGGCGAGGGCGGCGGCGCAGGCGAGGGGGCTGCCGGCGTACGTCCCGCCCAGCCCGCCCGGTTCCGGCGCGTCCATAATGGCGGCGCGGCCAATCACGCCGGACAGCGGAAATCCGCCAGCGAGTGACTTGGCAATGGTCATCAGGTCTGGTTTCACGCCCGAATGTTCAATCCCGAACATCCGCCCGGTGCGGGCAAAGCCGGTCTGCACCTCATCGGCGATCAGCAAAATCCCGTGCTGATCGCACAAAGCCCGCAGCGCTTGCAGCAAGTCGATCGGGGCTGGAATAAATCCGCCTTCGCCCTGCACGGGCTCAATCACGATGGCCGCAACGCGGGACGGCTCAATATCGGCGCGAAACAGCATATCAATGGCGCGCAAACTATCCGCCACACTGACCCCAAACGGCTCGAACGGGAACGGCGCGTGATAAATCTCGGCGGGCATCGGCGCGAAATTCTTCTTATACGGCAACACCTTACCCGTCATCGCCATGGTCAGCAGGGTCCGCCCGTGATAGCCCCCGGCGAAGGTGATAATGCCGGGCCGCCCGGTGGCCGCGCGCGCAATTTTCACCGCATTCTCGACCGCCTCCGCGCCGGTGGTCAAAAACAGCGTCTTCGCCGGCCCTTCAATCGGTGCAATCGCATTCAGCCGCTCGGCCAGCGCGATATACGGCTCATAGGGCGACACCTGAAAGCAGGTATGGGTAAAATTCCCCATCTGCGCCTCAACCGCCGCCATCACTTTCGGATGCCGATGCCCGGTATTCAGCACCGCGATGCCGGCGGCGAAATCGATATAGCGCCGCCCCTCCGCGTCCCATAATTCGGCATTTTCCGCGCGCGCACAGTAAACCGGATGGGCAATTCCCACCCCGCGCGCCACGGCTTTGGTGTGGCGGGCTTGCAAAGCTGCATTGGCTGACATGGTTTTTCTCCTTGCTCTGCCCTCTATACAAGTTTTTGTTCAGCGCTGCCATCAGCCCCCAACCCGCTTGCCCCCAACCCGCTTGCCCCGACTCGCTTGCCCCGACGCGGCGAATAATCGTACAAATCGCCCGTGCCCAGCCTGACCCAACCTCGCACCCGCCCGACCGCGCCGCCCGATCCTTTGGCACTCCTGCACCGCATTTTCGGCCATTCCGCTTTTCGCGGCGATCAAGCCGCCATCGTCAATCATCTCATCACCGGCCAAGACGCCATCGTGCTGATGCCCACCGGCGGCGGCAAATCGCTCTGCTATCAGCTCCCCGCCCTTTGCCGCCCCGGCGTCGGCGTCGTCGTCTCCCCGCTCATCGCCCTGATGCGCAACCAGGTCGAAGCCCTGCGCCAGCTCGGCGTGCGCGCCGCCGCCCTCAATTCCAGCATCACCGGCGCCGAACAATCCGCCGTGCGCAGCCAATTGCGCGCAGGCCAGCTCGATCTGCTCTATGTCGCGCCCGAACGCCTGGTCTCGGATGATTTCATGGCCCTGCTCGATGATCTCGCCATCGCGCTCTTCGCCATCGATGAAGCCCACTGCGTCAGCCAATGGGGCCATGATTTCCGCCCGGAATATCTACAACTCGCCAGCCTCGGCGGGCGCTATCCCGGCGTGCCGCGCATCGCCCTCACCGCCACCGCCGATCCGCAAACCCGCGACGACATCGCCCGCCGCCTCGGCCTGCCCAACGCCAAATTATTCTGCTCCAGCTTTGATCGCCCGAACATCACCTACGCTATCCTGCCCAAAGCCGAACCCAAGCGCCAATTGCTCAGCTTCCTGCGCCGTCACCCCGGCGTGAGCGGCATCGTTTATTGCCTCAGCCGCGCCACGGTCGATGAAACCGCCGCCTGGCTCCAAGCCCAAAACATCAACGCCCTCCCCTACCATGCCGGGCTCGACGCCACGACCCGCGCCCGCCACCAAGATGCCTTCCTCGCCGATGATCTCACCGGCACGGGTCTCGTCCTCGTCGCCACCATCGCCTTCGGCATGGGCATCGACAAACCCGACGTGCGCTTCGTCGCCCATCTCGATCTCCCCTCCAGCCTCGAAGCCTATTACCAGGAAACCGGCCGCGCTGGGCGCGACGGCAACCCAGCCGAAACTTTTCTCCTCTATGGCATGCAAGACGTCGTGCTCCGTCGGCGCATGATCGATCAAGGCAACGCCCCCGAAGCCGTCAAACGCATCGAACGCGGCAAGCTCGATGCGCTGCTCGGCGTCTGCGAAACCGCAGGCTGCCGCCGCCAAGCCATCCTCGCCCATTTCGGCGAAACCTACCCCGCCCCCTGCGGCAATTGCGATAATTGCACCCGCCCGGTCGCCACCTGGGACGGCACCACAGCCGCCCGCAAAGCCCTCTCCGCCATCCACCGCACCGGCCAGCGCTTCGGCGTCGGCCACCTGACCGATCTGCTGCTCGGCATCCAAACCGAAAAAATCACCCGCTTTAACCATCACGCGCTCCCCACCTTCGGCGTCGGCACCGAGCTTGACCGCAAAGCCTGGGGTTCCGTATTCCGCCAACTGGTCGTCAACGGCATCCTCGCCGTCGATCACGAGGCCTTCGGCGCCCTCATCCCCACCGAGCGCGCAACCCCCATCCTGCGCGGCCACGAAACCATTTTGCTCCGGCGCGACCTGGAGCCCGAGCGCAAATCCCGCACCCCAACCAGCCCCAAACACGCCACCAAAATTTCGCTCCCCGAAGCCAGCAACGCCCCCCTCTTCGAAAAACTCCGGGCGCTGCGCAAACAACTCGCCAGCGAACAAGGCGTGCCCGCCTACGTCATCTTCCACGACAGCACCCTCATCGCCCTCGCCAACGCCCGCCCCCAAACCCGCGCCGACCTCGCCGCCATCCCCGGCATGGGCACCAGCAAAATCGACCGCTATGGTCTTTCGCTCCTAAGCCTCATCGCTGAATCCGCCTAACCAGCCGCACCTCGCCACCCGCTCCAGTAACGTAAATATCTCTTGACAAACGAAATAAGCCTGAATTAATTTTTAGT
>JBMFWT010000093.1:0-3676 GCA_049964975.1 Acidiphilium sp. | reverse complement strand
CTGAGCGAATTCTTCGACTGGTATAACCGGCGACGACCGCACCAGGCGCTGGGCTGGCAGACGCCCGACGAAGCGTATTTCGGGTCGACCGCCGCGTCCATGGCGAAGGCGGCGTAACCCGATGGAGGCGAGACGCTGTGAATTTGTGGACAGTCGGCTGCGCCGATCCCCGCCTGACCGCGAAGACGCGGTCCCCTATGGACAAGCCGGGGAAAACGAAGGGTGTTTTCCCCGCCTTGCCCACAGGTCGGCGGCTGCCCACAAGCTTCACAGCGCCACAGCAGCCGAAGGATTGATTCTGGATTTGTTTCCGGGGATCTTGTTCACCACAAACCGGGGTGCCAGCCTTAGCTTATTCTTCCCCGGAACCTGTCCAACCCACCGGCACCACCGCAGAGAACAACGCCTTGCGCAAATAAAACCGGCGATAATTATTCATCACCCGATCCAATAATTCCGCCCGATCCATGGCTTCGGGCCGCATGATCGGGGTGACAAAATTATATTTCTCGAAGTCAAACACCTCAATTTTGCCACTCAACTCTTTGAAAAGCTGGGTGAACGGCCACGGCGTATACATGGACCAGTTTGCCAAATCCGGCTTCCAGTCGAGGGCCATTTGATAGGTCTCTTCCAGCGTTTCCGCGGTTTCGTTTTCCAGCCCGACAATGAATTGCGCTTCCACCACAATGCCGGCCTCGCGCAAGAGTTGGATCGCCCGCTTATTGTCGCTAACTTTAGTTTCCTTGTTGAACCGATCAAGCTTCATCTGCGCCGCTGCCTCGGTGCCCAGCGACACATGCAGCAAGCCCGCGCGCCGATACAGCGCCAAATAATCGGCATCGCGCAATATATCGGTGACCCTGGTATTGATGCCCCAGCTCACTTTTTCATTCAAACTCCGCGCAATCAGCTCTTCGCAGAATTGAATGAATTTCTTGCGATTGATCGTCGGTTCTTCGTCCGCCAAAATAAAAAACCGCACGTCATAGCGCTCATACAATGTTTGAATCTCATCGACCGCTTTTTTCGGATCGCGCACCCGGTAATCGCGCCAGAATTTCCATTGTGAGCAAAATGAACAGGTGAACGGGCAGCCGCGCGCCATGTTTGGAATCGCGACCCGGCAATTCAGTGGGATATATTTATAGTGATCCCATTCCAAAATGCCCCAATCCGGGCTGATTGCATCCAAATCCTTTACCGTCGGCGCCGCCGCCGTCGCGACGATCCGGGTGCCTTCTGCATCGCTTTCGCTAAAGGCCAGCCCCTTGATCGCATGCCGATTGGCCGGCCACGTCCCAGCCTCGATTGATTTCACCAAATCCAGCAGAATTTCCTCGCCCTCGCCGCGCACAATCACATCGATCCAGGGTGCCTCGCTGAGCACTTGCTGATACATGAAGGTGGCATGGATGCCGCCCAAAATCGTCACCGCGTTGGGATGCAGCTCTTTGGCAATCTGCAATGCCCGCTCAGCTTTATAGATCGATGGGGTAATCGCGGTCGCGCCGATCATATCGGGCCGCTCGGAGGCGAGCAGATCGCGCAATTGTTCGTCGGATAATTGATGCGTCATCGCATCGATAAAGCGAATATCGGTATAGCCAGCGCCCTTCAACGATCCGGCCAAATAAGCGGCCCAGGCGGGCGGCCAATTTCCTGCAATCTCCGCGCCACCAGAGTGATAATTAGGATGGATCAACACAATACGCATCAGTTAGCCTCCCCGGATCGCTCACACCGCTTGGGCGTGGCGCGGCTGGTCATTATTTTCAGTATGGTTATGGTTGAGATAAGCATCGAATATAGAAGCAACGTTGCGAACAAATGGTCGTCCGGTCGCCGTGACGCGCACAACCGCCCCATCCCAACGCACCAGCCCATCGCGCGCGAACCCATCGAGCTTTTGGGCCGCGTTCAATAACAAGGTGGGGTCGGCCTGATGCGCGCGTGCGATATCCGGCAAATCGGCTTGTAAATCGCACATCACCTGCTCAATCACTGCCCGCCGCAGCCGGTCCTCCGGTGAGAGCGCCACACCGCGCACAATGGCGGCATGCCCAGCGCGGATCGCTTGGCGGTAGTCGGGAACACGGGTCGCATTCTGCACATAGCCTTGCGGCAGACAGCCAATGGCACTCGCGCCAATGCCAATCAGCGCCGGGGCCGCATCGGTCGTATAGCCTTGAAAACTGCGATGCAGCGCGCCGCTGGTCGCCGCCTGCGCGAGCGCATCATCAGGGCGGGCATAATGATCAAGCCCAACCGGCACATAGCCGCCTTCCTGCTCGAGCACCCGGCCAATGGCCGCACGCTGATCAAACCGCGCCTGTGCGCCGGGCAAGCTCGCCTCGGGGATCAGCGCTTGATGTTTTTTCATCCAAGGCACATGGGCATAGCCAAACACCGCGACGCGGCCCGCCTTTAACTGTAGCGCCCGCCGCGCGGTCTCAGCCACACTCTGTTCGGTTTGCAGCGGCAAGCCATAAATCAAATCCAGATTGATCGCAGACACACCAAGGGCGCGCACCGCCTGCGCGCAGGCCTCGGTTTCTTCGTAGGATTGCAGCCGCCCAATCGCTTGCTGCACCGCCGGGTTGAGGTCTTGCACCCCAAGGCTCACCCGCGTCACCCCCATAGAAGCCAGCGCCGCCAGCCGATCCGCGTGCAGCGCGGTCGGGTCTAACTCAATGGCAATTTCCGCATCATCGGTCAGGTCAAACAGGCTGCGGATCACCGTCATCAGCCCGGTCAAACAATTCGCCGGCAGCGTCGTGGGGGTGCCGCCGCCCCAATGCACATGGCTCACCCGCCGCCGCCCGACCTGTTCAGCCACCCACAGTAACTCGCGCTCAAGCAACGATGCATAATCGCGCCGGGGCGCTTCATGGCGAACCACGCCGGTATTGCACCCGCAATATAGGCAGAGCCGATCGCAAAACGGCACATGCAGATAGAGCGAAATCGGCAAATCCGGGGCGAGTTCACGCAGCCACGCCGCGTAATGCTCTGCCCCCACCATCGGCGAAAAATGCGGTGCTGTCGGATAGCTGGTATAGCGCGGTACCTGACCATCATAACGCGCGATGAGATCTGCACTTGTCATGTAAAGAAACTATGACACGCCCCCATGCGCCTCATTGATTTACTCACCGGTCGTAAATTAAGGCTACATTTCGGTTGACATTTGGGTCGTTCTGATGGACGATTTGGGATGCAGCGAGATGGGCGGAGTTTTGATCACCGGACGCTGGAAGCCATTCGGCTGATGGCGATTGAGCGGGTGCGCGAGGGGGAGCGGCCCTCTGCGGTGATCGCCTCCTATGGGTTCTGCCGCACCACGATCTACAAATGGCTGCGGGCCGCGAAGGCTTCGGGCGGTGGCACGCGGGCGCTGCGGTCGCGGCGGGGAACCGGCCGCCCGCGTAGCCTGACGCGGCGGCAGGAACGCCAGGTGTTCCGCTGGGTGAACGGCAGGGATCCGCGGCAGTATGGGCTCGATTTCGGCCTCTGGACACGGATGGTGGTGGCCGAGCTGATCGAGCAGAAGTTCGGCATCCGCTTGGGCCAGACGGCGGTGGGGGCACTGCTCGCCCGGCTCGGCCTGACCCCGCAGAAACCGTTGCAACGCGCCTATCAGCGGGACCCGCAGGCTATCGAGGCTTGGCGGCGG
>JBMFWT010000092.1:0-3843 GCA_049964975.1 Acidiphilium sp. | reverse complement strand
CCATAAGGCGCTGAGCAGTCACTGATCGCGACATGGTACGACTCCACTAGAGCGTGATTGCTTATCATCAATCTCGCTCTAGCCTCTGTTTGTCGATCAATTTCATTGGTTTAGTTAGAATCTGTCGATTCAACCTAAACCCATATTGATCTAGCGCGCAGGATGCCAGGATCGGCGGGTGATCCCGCCCCGCTCAGCGCACCGAGCGGTTCGGCGCGGTGAGGCGCAGGCGGCGCACGGGCGGCGCTGCGGCCACTTCGGTTTCGGTGCCACGCGAGGCATAGATGGCGCCGCCACCGATCGGCTGGTCATAAATGAAGCCATAGGTCGGGTAGGGCGCGCCGAAGCGGCCACCGCCGATGGAAACGCGCACCATGGTCCAGTTATTATCGGGTGAAACATCGATCACCGGCACGTCACGCGAGACTTGATCGGGCACCCAATTCGCTTGATCGACCAGGATTTCGCGGCTGTTGATCACTTTTTCGACCACGGCGACGTGACCGAGGCGAATCCGTGCGCTGGAGCGGAAATTGAGCACGGCACCGTCTTGCGGGCGCTGGCCCCGCGCATACCGGCCTGCGGCTTCGGCCCACCAGAGAAACGCATCCCCAGACAAATCGATGTGCGATACGTCACGCGCATAGGGCACACACCAGAGATAATCTGCTCGGCGATAGATCGGGTGGTATAGAAAATGATGGGTGGTCTTGCGAACGGCGTAATGGATCAGCGGCGCATGATAAATGGGACGGCGGAGCACGACATGATGCTCGACGGGCCGATGATAAAGCACATGATGAGAAACAGGCTTACGATAAATGGGATGATGGTACACCACATGATGATAAATCGGGTGGTGGTAGACGGGGTGATGATAAACCGGATGATGGGTGGCGGTGTGGATGACCACGTGCCGCGTGGTTTTGGCGGTGGGGGCGGCTTGAGCCGGATGGGTGGCGAAAAGGCCTGCGGCACAACCGATTAATCCTGCCACCAGCGTTTTGGTCATGTGGCTGAGCATATTGCGCGGCATCGGTCGGTTCTGCATTCCGTAAAATCCCTTAGTCGAGCCAAACCCTGTGTCGGCATTTCTGTTAAGGCGGCATTGCACGCAGGGCAAGGCTGGATGCGGCAAAAAAATCACATATGCCGGATTTTTTGATATCGGGCGTGTGTGCAGGGGGCGGTTTAAGACAGTTTTCCTAAAATTCCATTAATATCTTCGGTGCGCGGCGCAGATTTTTCTGAGAATCGCTCCGATCGGCGGGGCTTGGGTTGTTGCCCGTGCATGGGTCCATGCGCCAGATGGTCGCGTTGCGGGCGGGAGCGCGAAAGGGCGGACGGATGGAGCAGGCTTTGAGGGTGGCGGCGTTGGTGGTGGCCGGCGGGCGCGGGCAGCGATTTGGCGGGGCGGTGCCCAAGCAATATCGGCTGCTGGGCGATCGGGCGATTTTGGCGCGCACGGCGGCGGCGTTGCAGGCGCATCCGATGATTGATCGGGTGCAAATAGTGATCCATCGCGATGATCGGGATTTATATCAGGCGGCGGTGGCGGGGCTTGATTTGCCCGCGCCGGTGCTGGGCGGGGCGACGCGGCAAGAGTCGGTGCGGGCGGGGCTGGAGGCGCTGGCGGCGTGGCAACCGGCGCTGGTGTTGATCCATGATTCGGTGCGGCCTTTGGTATCGGCTTCGGTGATTTCCGGGGTGATTGCGGCGCTGGAGCACGGGAAGGCCGCGATGGCGGGGGTGCCGGTGGCCGATACGTTGAAGCGGGTCGCAGACGGGGTGGTGACCGGGACGGTGGAGCGCCAGGGCCTTTGGCGGGCGCAGACGCCGCAGGGTTTTCGCTTTGCCGAGATTTTGGCCGCGCATCGGGCTTTGGCGGCGGATGGGCGGGAGATGACCGATGATTGCATGATCGCCGAGGCGGCGGGCATGGCGGTGATGATTGTGCCGGGGGCGGAGGAAAATTTTAAGATTACCACCGAGGCGGATTTACGCTTGGCGGAATTGCTGGTGCGCGAGCGCCAGAGCCTTTGAAACATGGGGGGCGGCTTGTGGCAAGCCGCCCCTTAATTTTTCGCTCCGTGGGTTTGGACCAGGTGGGTTTGGTGCCAGGTGGGTTCGGACTTACCCGCGTTGCCGGCTGCGCTGGTGGGGCGCGGAATTTTGCGCCGCCGGGTAGGCGAGGGTGGCGGCGAGGGTGAGGGTTACCGCTTGGCCGCCGAGGAGTGCGGCGGGAATGATGGCTTGGCCGTTGGTCCAGCGGCCATCGGCCTCAAGATCGTGCCAGCCGGTGGTCAGGGCCGGGTGATCGAGCGGGAGGATGGTGCCATCGGCGCGGGTGATGCGGGCGATTTTGACGCCGAGCTGGCGTTGATCGCGCGGGTCCGGGTTGCGATGGCCGGGGATGGTGCTGCGGCTGGCGATCAACAGACTGCCATCCGGACGGGTTTGGGTGGTCAGGGCCGGATCATCGGTGGTGGCGGCGGTGACCAGGGTGAGCAGGCGGGCGCGGACCGCCTCCACCACCGGGCCGGATTCGACCAGCGGCGCGCAACTGCCGGCGGCGCGCAGCGAACGGGCGAAATCCGGGTGCAGGCGCACCGGCTCATCGCCGTTGGCGAAGGCGCTGCGATTGCCGGTTTCGAGATAGGATTCGGCGGGCGCACCTTCGGCGAGCAGGACGGCGTGCTGGGCGAGCTCGACATGGTAATAGGTGATCCGCTCGCGGGGGATTTGGCGGATGGTGACGCCGTTGATCAGGCATTTGGCCGGGATCAAATGATCCTCGAAAAACAGGGCGTGATCGGGCGAGACATAGAGATCGCGCGTGGGCAGGCCATCGCCGAGCGCGCCGCTGATGATCAGCACCGGCTGGATTTTCTCAGGGGTCGGGTGCGCGGTGATCGCGACGCTGCGATGACCGATCCAGGTGATCGGGGCGCTGGTGCGGTCATGCAGCACGACGTGATCGCCGGGGGCGAGCTGTTCGACCGGGATTTCGCCCCGGGCGGTGAGGATGCGGGTGCCTTGGGCGAAGCAGGGATTGAGCGAGATGGCGGTGTTGGCACCGTTCGGGGTGATTTGGAAATTGGCAGTGGAGAAGGCGCCGGTGACATCGAGCGTGATCGTGGCGGCGGTTGAACCGGCGCTGCCGGTCAGTTCCAGGCCGGTGCCGCTGACATAGGTGGCGGATTTTTCGGTGAAGCCATCGAGGGTAAGGGTGTCGCCCACGGCGAAACCGGCGATGGTTTGTTTGGCATCGAAGGCGGTATAGGTGCCGCTGACATCAAAGCTCGCGCCGGTGGCGAAGCTGAAATGGCTGAAATTCTGATATTGGCTGCCAATGCCGGTGACGGTGCCGACCGAGCCGCCTGCGCCGAATTCGAGCAGATCGGCGATGGTGGTGCTGGCGACCACGGAACCGACGATGGTGGAGCCTGGATCGATGACCAGGGTGCCGACGCCGCCAGCGCCGCCGCCATTGAAAACGATGGCTTCGCCGCTGCCGCCGCCGGCGATCACCATGCCAGCATTAATGAAAGTGCCGCCAGCGAGATCAACCGCATAGCCGTGAGTGGCTACGCCGCCAGCGACGGTGCCGCGCGCGGTATTGTCAAATAAGCCGCCATAGATGTTGACGCCGTCGCCACCCGGATCGGTTGAGGCGAAAGAAGCGCCGCCGGCCACATGGCCGTCATTGATGAAGGTACCGGCAGAGATTTGGACGCCGACGCCGCCGGAGAAAAGATTATTAGTGTCTAGCAGCCTGTCGGAGTGAGATTGGCAGCAGTTTTTTGTGTCCGGGCTGAATTTGTTTGTCTGGTGTTTTGTTGT
>JBMFWT010000091.1:0-3897 GCA_049964975.1 Acidiphilium sp. | reverse complement strand
CCCAAACCAATGTTGGAATGGCGATGGTCCCCTATCATTTGAAGGCTTATGCAGCGCTGAATTCAAACCAACAGGCAGTCTTCCGCACAATCGTGCCCGCTGCGACCATGCATCATTGATGAATGGCGCGTGCCCATCGGGCCGGAGCAGGGCAATCAACGGCTCGCCAGCCTTGATCCTGCGCGTCGGGCACGCGACAAGAATGTTGCTCGTGTCTACCTTGGCATTTGCCCGAGTGGCCATCAGTTAGAATTGGCATCCCAGACCCAACCACGGAACCGGCGTCACGGTTCGACCGATAACCCTGCCGTCCGCCATTCGGGTAGTCCATCTTCCAGGCGGCGAACCTCGAAACCCTGCGCCCGCAGGAATGCGACGGCTTCAACCGAGAACACGCAATATGGCCCGCGGCAATAGGCCACGATTAATCGACTGCGCGGTAAGCCCGCCATCCGCGCCTCGAGCTCGCTAAGTGGGATATTGATGGCGGTGGGGATATGCCCCTTTGCATATTCGTCGTCGGGGCGGACATCGAGGAGCAATACGTCATCCGCTTTGATCCGTGCCAGTAACTCGGCGCGCGTTAGTGGTTCCAGCATATCCCGTTTGCCGAAATAGTTGGCCATAACAAGCTGGATTTCCGCGCTATTGCGCTCACCAATCCGGCCCAACGCGCTCAGTAGAGCGATCACATCCGTCTCACCGACCAGATGATAGATCATGCGCTTTCCCGCGCGGCGCGGCTCTGCAAGACGCGCCTTGCGCAGGATTTGCAAATGTCGCGAGGTGTTCGCAATCGATAGGCCGGTTCGCATCGCCAAGTCCTCAACGCTGAGTTCCCCCTGCGCCAGATGCTCGAGAATATCCAGCCGGCTTGCATGGCCAATCGCCTGGGCGATGTCGGCAAGGCTGGCAAAAATGCGGTGTTTCGGACTGGGGCTTGACATCACGGTGAGTTCACTCAATCATTCAACGAATAGAGTGATTGAACACGATCGACGCCGTGTCAAGATCACCCACGTTGAACATCGTGAGTAGAGGGAGAACGCCCATCACCGCCAGCCTATCAGAATTACGGCGCGGCATCCGGCTGAACAAAGGTCAGTTCGGATTGCAGGCGTGCCAAGTGTTCTTCGTTGGTCTGATCATCGGCATGGAGCGCGCTGTCTTGCCGACGCTGAGTGCGGATTTCGGCGTGAAACCCGGTGCCTTCTTGTTCCTTGCCAGCTTCGTGCTCTCGTTCGGTTTGGTGAAGGGGGTGCTCAATCTTGTCGCGGGAACCTTGTCTGACCATTACGGTCGCAAACCCGTTCTCATTGCGGGCTGGCTTGCCGGTGTGCCGGTCCCCCTGCTGATTTACGCCGCGCCGAACTGGTGGTGGATTATCGTGGCCAATATCTTTCTGGGTATCAACCAGGGTTTTACCTGGACCATGACCGTGACCAGTCAGATCGATTTGGCGGCGAGCCATCAGCGCGGTCTGGCGGTGGGGATTAATGAGGCCGTTGGCTATATCGCTGTCGGGTTGGCAGGGTTTGTTGCCGCTGATCTCTCCCTGGCTTACGGGCCACGAATTGCCCTGCTCTGCTTTGGTTTGGCGACCATTGTGGCGGCATTGGCCTTGTCTACCATGCTTCGCGACACGTTGCCCTGGGTTCGGGCGGAGCATGCGCAGAGCGCGCAACCGGCAGAACCCTTGCCCGCTCCAGGCTGGGGTGCGGTCTTTATGCGGGTCTCGTTCCAGGACCAGGCAACACGCGCGCTGTGCCAGGGCGGCGTGGTCAACAAGATCGCCGATACGCTGGTCTGGGTTCTGTTCCCGATATTATTCCAAAAAGCCGGGCTAAAGCTTAGCATGATTGGGCTGATCACCGGACTTTATGCCATGGTCTGGGGCCTATCCCAACTCTGGACCGGTCATCTCGCCGATCGCATTGGACGCAAGGCACCGATTGTGACGGGATTTATGCTGCTCGCTGGTGGCATTGCGATGACCGCATCCGGCTCGACACCCGCCGTTTGGCTGGCTGCCGCCGCCCTGATGGGGGTTGGTATGGCATTGCTCTACCCGAACCTGATCGCGGCAATGTCGGACCTGACCGCACCCTTGATGCGGGGTAAAGCCTTGGGCACCTATCGCTATTGGCGCGATACTGGTTACGCGATCGGCGCGGTTCTGCTCGGCGGTGTTGCGCAACTCGCCGATGCGGTGCGCCCCGTGATGTGGCTGACCGCAGCGTTGGTTGTGATGTCAGGGCTTTGGATTGCAAAGGATGTTCGAATTGTTCGACAGAACCATCAAAAAGTCTGATATGGGTTGGGGCTTCATTCAACGCCGCGTGATTTGGGCTGTCTTGTTGGCCGGTATCGGCGTGGCCGCGAGCGCGAATGCCGCAACCCTATCCCATAGAGACCCAAAATCGGGTCTGCTGACCTGGACGAATACTCAGGATGGTTTCAGTCTTTCGCTGCAACAACTGACACCCGACAATGTGCGTGCCATCTATGAGGGTATGGGCGCCTCGCCTGCAAATGTTGATCGGATCGCCAACTATTGCGTGTTCGGCACCGACGCGCGCAATAATGGTGGGTCAGCTATTGCTTACAACGTTACCACTTGGCGGGCGGTGACCGGCAATCACATTCGGCACAGGCTGCGCAGCAAACGCGGTTGGCAGCGCATCTGGCGCGCGCAGGGTGTTGATTACGGTTTTTCGATCTTTCCCGCTCACCAGACGTTTCAGCCGGGTGATTGGGGCGAAGGTTTCACCACGATCAAACTCAAACCCGGCACACGCTTCAACCTAATTTATCACTGGACTGACCATGGACATACTCACACCGCCATCCTCCGCCACGTTCAATGCGCTGACCGCAAATGAACCAAGGCATCGCACGCGCCGTAGCGCCCTGGTGACGCTGGGCGCCGCGGCTGCGGGGCTTGTGTTCACCGGGTCGGCCAAAGCCGGTATCCGTGCGCCGATGACGGCTTTGGCGCCGCGCCCGCCAGCACCTGATTTCACATTAGCCAGCGTGGCGGGTCCAACCTACTCGCTGAAACAATTTCGAGGCACGGTGGTCCTGATCAATTTCTGGGCGACCTGGTGTCCGCCATGTCGTGCCGAAATGCCGTCGATTGAACGTCTGCACCGATCGATCAAGAGCAAAGACCTGCAAATCCTGGCGTTGGATCAAGGTGAGACGCAAAGCGCTGTGTTCGCGTATCTGGGTCAATTGACGCCATCGCCAACCTTTCCGATCCTCCTCGATCAAAAGAGCAAAGTCGCAAACGCCTTTCATGTCGCGGGTATTCCAACCACGTTCTTGATCGATAAAACTGGACATATTGCCTATAAAGCGGTCGGTGGGCGGGATTACGCCGATCCTGACATACGATCGATTGTCGAAACGTTGATCTCGGCTAAAAAATAGAGCCCTGCCCATTCGCTACATAAGGAAACCTGTCCGCGGATCTGATTTCTTGTTGATTTCTGACTATTTTTAGGTTCGCAATATTGGGTGTTGGGCACCTCGAAAAATAGGGCTTCCCAGCGCAGCTCGAATGAGATTCAAGAATCCGAGGCGAGTGGGGAGCTTTGGCGATGGGACAGCTGGGTTTTTTCGATCTGAACCGGCGGTATGAAGGACTGGACGCGAAGAACGACCCGCTGGTTGCCATCGCCGAGATCGTGCCGTTCGAGACGTTCCGGGAGCCGTTGAAGGCGGCGCTGGTGAGAGGCGGTCTGCGGACGAGCGCGGCGGCGCGCAAGAGTGCGGCGGGCCGCAAGCCGTGGGACGAAGTGCTGATCTTCAAGGCGTTGGTTCTGCAGGCGCTCTACAATCTCTCTGACGATCAGGCCGAGTATCAGCTGCGCGATCGGCTGTCGTTCATGCGCT
>JBMFWT010000090.1:0-4106 GCA_049964975.1 Acidiphilium sp. | reverse complement strand
CTAAAGGGTTCTAAGGGCTCAGCCCTTAGCGGGTCCAGGGCAGAGCCCTGGCCTTGTTCCTTCACCCTTCCCAATCAATCGCAAGCGCCGATCAGGCCGCGTCGGACGCGCGATCGGCTTTTTTGCGGGTGTGGGGATCGAGGTGGCGTTTGCGCAGCCGGATGGCGCCGGGGGTGACTTCGACCAATTCGTCATCTTCGATATAGGCGATGGCTTGTTCGAGGTTCAGGCGGCGGGGTGGGACGAGGAGCAGGGCTTCGTCTTTGCCGGCGGCGCGGATGTTGGTGAGTTTCTTTTCTTTGATGGGGTTGATGTCGAGATCATTTTCGCGGGAATGTTCGCCGAGGATCATGCCGAGATAGACTTTTTCGCCGGCGCCGATGAACAGGGTGCCGCGATCTTGCAGGGCGAACAGGGCGTATTGGACGCTTTCGCCGTCGGAATTGGAGATCAGGGCGCCGTTACGGCGGCCTTCGAGGGTGCCTTTCCAGGGGCCGTAGCCGATAAAGTGGCGGTTCATCACGCCCGAGCCACGGGTATCGGTGAGGAATTCGCCGTGATAGCCGATCAGGCCCCGGCTGGGGATGTGGAAGGTGAGGCGTTGTTTGCCGCCACCGGAGGGGCGGATATCCTGGAGTTCGCCTTTGCGGCGGGACATTTTTTCAACGACGACGCCGGCATAGGGTTCATCGACATCGATCAGCACTTCTTCCATTGGCTCTTCGCGCTCGCCGGTTTCGGCGTTCTCGCGGGTGAGTACGCGGGGGCGACCGATGGTGAGTTCGAAGCCTTCGCGGCGCATTTGTTCGATGAGCACGCCGAGTTGGAGTTCGCCGCGACCGGCGACTTCGAAGGCCTCGGTTTCGTTGGAATCGGTGACTTTGATGGCGACATTGCCTTCCGCTTCGCGGAACAGGCGTTCGCGGATTTGGCGGGAGGTGACTTTTTTGCCTTCGCGGCCGGCGAGCGGGCCGTCATTGATCCGGAAGGTCATCGAGAGGGTCGGCGGATCAATTGGCGTCGCGGGGAGGGCGGCGGAGATTTCCATGGCGCCGATGGTATCGGGCACGGTGGCTTCTTTGAGGCCGGCGACGGCGATGATGTCACCGGCTGAGACTTCATCGACCGGCACGCGCTCAAGGCCCCGGAAAGCGAGCAATTTGGTCAAGCGGCCGGTTTCAACGGGGCGGCCATCGAAGCTGATGGCGCGCACGGGCATGTTGACGGTGGCGCGGCCTTGTTCGACGCGGCCGGTGAGGACGCGACCGAGGAAATTATCGCTCTCGAGGATGGTGACGACCATGGCAAAGGGGGCGTCTTCCGGCAGGTTGGGGGCCGGAACATGGCTCAAGATCAGGTCGAACAGGGGCTTGAGGGTTTCGCGCGGACCATCGAGCGTGGCGGTGGCCCAGCCTTGGCGGCCTGAGGCGTAAAGCATCGGGAAATCGAGCTGTTCATCGGTGGCACCGAGAGCGGCGAACAGGTCGAACACTTCGTTATGGACTTCATCGGCGCGGGAGTCGGGGCGGTCGATTTTATTAACCACGACGATGGGTTTCAGGCCGCGCGCGAGGGCTTTGCCGACCACGAATTTGGTTTGCGGGAGCACGCCTTCGGCGGCATCGACCAGCACCACGACGCCATCGACCATATTCAGGATGCGTTCGACTTCGCCACCGAAATCGGCGTGGCCGGGGGTATCGACGATATTGATCCGCACATCGCCCCACTGCACGGCGGTGCATTTGGCGAGAATGGTGATACCGCGCTCACGTTCGAGATCGTTGCGGTCCATCGCGCGTTCCGCGACGTGCTGATGGGCGCCGAAGGAGCCAGATTGCTTGAGCAATTGGTCCACCAGTGTGGTTTTACCATGATCGACATGGGCGATGATCGCGACGTTGCGGAGATTGGCTTGGGTCATGAATAATGTCTTTCGGGAGCGTTCGCGCGTGTCCTACACGTTTTGCACTGCAAAAGCGAGGGTCATGCAAAAGGGGCGGCGCATGGCCGCCCCTCGCATCGTCATCGAGCGGGAAATAGGTTACTTGGCGGGCGGTGCCATGGTGTTGCCATGCGCCATGGCGCCGGGGGCTGCCATCGCGCCTTGAGCCATCGGGCCGTGCATCATGGTCATGGCTTTGTGGGTCATCATCATGGCGGTGTGATAATCGCCAGCCATCACGGCGTGACGGGCCTGTTCAATGGTGGCGACCTCAGGTGTGTGGATCGGACCATTGACGCTGCCTTGCACATAGGAGCCGGTCAGCATGTCGGTTTCGGCGCGGCCCAGCGCTTCATGGGCGCGCATTTTATCATGGGCCATAATCGCTTGGCCTGCGATGTGCAGATAGACATTGGCCGGAGCGTTTTCAGGCATTTTTGCCATTGCGGGCATCGGGTGCGCCATTGCTTTGCCCATATGCGACATGTGCGACATGTGGGACATATGAGACATGTGCGACATCGGCGCCATGTGGCTCATTGGCTTTTGCATTGGTGCGGGCGCGGGTGTGGCAGCAGGGGCCGGAGTGGCGGGAGCCGGAGCAGCGGGCGCGGCGGGTGTTGAGGTTTGGGCCATGGCCACACCGGCGAAGAGCAGGGCCGAAGCGCTGGCAAGCATGAGTTTTTTCATCGATCGTCTCCGTTGTTGGTTTCGGGATCGCATAAGACTAGAGCAAGATAAGGTGCAGCGACACATGCTATTGTAAACATGGAGGCTTTAACCAAGCACGACAAGCGCAATGATTTGACGATATCATTAAACCCTGGTCAGAAGCCATCCATGCGATTTTTCAGGCTTCTGAATTTGTGTTTCGTTTTGGCGTTGTTGGCGCGTGAAGCGGGTTGGGCCCAGGCGGCACCGGTTGTGCATGCGGTATCGCCGGGTCAAGCCTGCGTGGATGCCGCGCATCATACCACCCGCCGTGCCGGGTTGCCGAGCGGGATGCTGCGCGCGATCGGGATGGTGGAGACCGGCCATGTTGACCCGGCGACCGGGGCGATGACCCCTTGGCCTTATGCCGTTGATGTTGATGGCACGGGGCGCTGGTTTAACACGGCGGGCAGCGCGATTGCGTATGTGCGCGATGCGATTGCTGGTGGGGCGCATTATATCGATGTTGGGTGTTTCCAGATTGATCTGGCCGATCATCCCCATGCATTCGCCAGCCTCGCGAATGCATTCAATCCGGCTGACAATGCCCGCTATGCCGCACATTTCCTGAATTTGTTGCATGGAGAATTTGGCACCTGGTCTGCGGCCATTGCGGCGTATCATGCGGGGACGCCGGCTTTGGGTGTACCCTATGCCGAGCGCGTGCTGACGGCGTGGGGCCGTGGCGGCACCTATCATGGCCCAACCACCGCCCCGCACCGCCCTGCCCTGATTAGCGACCCTTATGTGATCCATATCGGGCCGGCCAGCGGCGGGGGCTTACCGAAAATCGTTACACCCTAGTAAACTTAATAGCCCGGCGGCGGGGGCGGCGGCGGATAGCCGTAACCGGGCGGCGGGGGCGGCGGAGGCGGCGGCGGTTGTTGCTGATAGCCGCCCTGATAGCCACCCTGCTGATAGCCGCCTTGTTGATAGCCACCCTGCTGATAACCACCTTGCTGGTAGCCTTGCTGATAGCCGGGGCGTTGTGGCGTGGTCAGAGCGCCACCGAGCGCGCCGACGCCCGCACCGAGCAGAGCGCCGGTTGCCGCGTTGCCGCCGGTTGCCGCACCGATCGCCGCACCAGCCCCTGCGCCCAAAGCGGCACCGCCGAGGGCGCGTTGACCCGGATCATACGGGTTGGTGCAGCCACCCAGCCCAACCACGGCGGCCAGCGCGGCCGCGACGATCACGGACCTGGTATGGCGCGGTTGCAACTTGATCATGATAGGCTCCTCCTGAATTGGTGATCGACATATGGCGGGTCATCATGGCGAATACAGGGTGCAACCATGGTTAAATCAGGGCGCGGCCCCCATCAGAGCATGATTGTTTATCATCAATCACGCTCCAGCCTTTTTTGCCAATCAATTTCATCGGTTTAGGTCGAATCTGTCGATTCGATTTAAACCAATATTGATCTAGGGTGCGGGGTGCGGCACGGTGTGGG
>JBMFWT010000089.1:0-4165 GCA_049964975.1 Acidiphilium sp. | reverse complement strand
GCTTGCACGGGCGGATGGTAGGCTTGCACGGGCGGATGGTAGGCTTGCACGGGCGGATGGTAGGCTTGCACGGGCGGGTGAAAAGTTTGCACGGGCGGATGATACGTCTGCACCGGCGGGTGATATTGCGGGGCTACCGGGCGTGGGGCGAGCGGCTGGGGCGTTACGACGTGCGGCAGTGGCGGTGGCGAAAAACTATGGGCGGGCGGATGGAAGGGTTGGGTCGTCGGTCGGGCGATCGCCGGGCTAGGGCGGTTGATCGCCGGTTGGTTGACGGGGCGATTAAAGGGCGTGGGCGTTGCCAGCGAATGGGGCGGCTGGATTCGGGTTGGCATATGCTGGAGCACGACCGGGCGGGCCGCAATGCCGTGAACCGGGCCGGGTTTGGCGACCGGCAGGCCGCGTGCGGCGGCGAACGGCGCCGGGCGCGGTGCCGGGGCCGCGATGCGGTGCGGCGCTGCGGGGGGGGCGGGCAGGCGCATGACCGCCGGAATCGCATGGATCGGCTGGCCGGATTGCGGCAGCGCGCCATGGTTTGGCCCAATACCGGGTCCAATACCGGGTTGGGCACTGGGTTGGGCACCGGGTCGGCCAATCGGTCGGCCAACGGGGCCGGGATGCAGGGCGGTTAATTGGAGATGCTGGTAGCCCGGCACGCTGGCTGGTGGAATCGGGTGGGCGGCGGCGAGGATGGTTTGCGGGGCCGCGTGCGCGACATTTTGCACCAGTAGCCCCTGGCGCATGGCGCTGGCGGGGATCACGGTGGCGGCGCCGCGATTGATCAGGCGGGTGGGGCCATAATAATTATTGATGGTCCGGGTATTGTTCACCACCGTGGTATTGTTGTTGTAGATCGTGGTGACGCGGTTGATGTTGCGGACGTTGTACACGTTGAGATTGCGCACATAATCCGGGCGGCAGCGATACCAGGGCAGATAGGGTTCCTGCGGGCCGAGCGGCACCCAGCCGATATTGCCTTGGGCGAAGGCACCGACCCCAAGCCCGACCGAGAGCGCGACGCCGGAGCCGACCGAGAAGAAACTGACCAAAGCGGGGGCATAGACCGGCGGTTGATAGGCGTTATAGGGCACGCCGGCATAAGCGGGCGCCCAGCCCCAGCGACCGCCATATTGCACCCAGCGGCCATAATGGAACGGTGCGAAGCCCCAAGGTTCATTATCCACCCAGGTCCAACCCCAGGGCGCGATATAGGCCCAATGGCCATAATGATAGGGCACCCAGCCGGGGGCGACGGTGGGATACCAGATGGCGCCATATTGCGGCGCTTGCTGCCAGGCGCCGTAGGCGGAGAGCTGGGTGACGCCGGTCATTTGATCGACCACGGGCGGCACATAGCTTGGCGGTGCGATGTAATGTCGTTGATTGAAGCTGTTGATGAACGGATCGACGCGCAGGGTGGTCAACGAGGCGGTGACCGGCTGGCTGCCTTGCAGATAGGCGGTTTGGCCGGCGGCGATGCTCAAGGCGACGTCTTGGGTTTGCAGATTAGCGTTGCCGCGCAGGGTGGAGATTTCAGTGGGGGTGTTGGCATCGCCCGCGATGATGTCATAGCGGCCATTCTGGCTGAGGGTGACGGTGCCGCGCGGGGTGGTGATGCTGTAGCTGTCACCGGGTGGCATGTAGCGCAGATCAAGGAAGATTTCGCCTTGGGCGAGGGCGGCGGTGACGGTGCGGTTGCCGATCCGGGTGAAGGTGAGTTCCGCGCCGCTATTTAGGGTGATCCGGCTCGCATCGATCGCGACGGCGGTTTGCGCGCCGGGCTGGGTGTAGAGCGCATCCCCCGAGACAATGGGGTAGTTCAAGCTCGCCTGGGCCCAGCCATTGGTGTTGCTATCGGCAAAGGAAACCTGGCCATTGATCGCGGCGACCTGCCCGACGCGCGCGGGTGGTGTGGCGATGGTTTGGGCGCGGGCGGTGCCGAGGAGCGAGAGTGCGAGCGGCAGGGTTAGGGACAGGGCGGTGGTCAAGCTCAGCGCGGAACCGAAAAAGGGGCGGGGACGACGCATGGTTTCTCTCCGAAGCGGGGCCGCGGAACTGCGGTTGATTATTGTTATGCTGATATGATGTGCTTTGAAGCGGGCGGCAAGCGGGCAAAATCATGGCACGGTGTTGCGCGAGGTTACAAAATCATCACTGTCATGCCGCAGTTCTGCCCAATATCATCGCCATGTTGATCAAATGAAAGAGCGCGCCCGACCTGTCCTGCGCGCAAGGAGCATGAAAATGATCAAGTTTGGCAAGAAAATTCTGTTGGTTGGGGCGGCTGTGGCTGCTCTGGGATTGGGCGGCTGCGCTTATTACCCCGGCTATGGCTACGGGTATGGATATCCTGGCTATGGCTATCCCGGATATGTGGCACCACCGGTGGTCACGGGTAGTGTTGTGGTTGGCGGTGGCTATTGGGGCGGCTGGCGCGGCGGCGATGATGATGGCTGGCGCGGCGGCGGTTGGGGTGGTGGCTGGCGTCGTTAGATCAATATTGGTTTAGGTTGGATCGTCAGATCCGAGCAAAACCAATGAAATTGATCGGCAAACAAGGGTTAGAGCCTGATTGGTGATAATCAATCAGGCTCTAATTTTGGATTGAGCGCTGGATGGGGCGCTGGCGGGCGGTGGCGGCGGCCAGGATGGCGGCCACCAGCGCGTCAGCGTCGGCTTTGACCGTGCGGTGATTGACGAAGGCGGCGCGGATGGCGCGCTGGCCATCGATCAAGGTTGAGGAGACGACGAATTCGCCTGATTCTTGCAGATCGGCGACCAGATCGGCGTTGAGCGCATCGAGATCATCGCCGCCATCATCGTAGCGAAAACCGACGATATTGAGGGCAACCGGGGCGAGCCGGGTCAAGCCGGGCGTGGCATCGATCAGCGCGCCGAGATGCGATGCGACGGCGCAGGTTTGATCGACCACCGCGCCGAGCGCGTCCGCGCCGTAGCTTTGCAGGGTCATCCAGATTTTCAGGGCGCGGAAACTGCGCGACAGGTCGGGGCCAAGATCGCACGGCCAGGGTGTGCCGCCGGCGAGGCCCCGAGGCGCTGAGCTGGGTGCTGCGCTGAGATAGGGCGCGTTTTGGGCGAAGCTATCGAGCATGAGCTGTTCGGCGCGCACCAGCACGCAGCCGCAATCATATTGGATTTGCGCCCATTTATGGAAATCAAAGGCCACCGAATCGGCGCGATCAATGCCGGTGAGCAGGTCCGCATGGCGGGGTGAAAGTGCTGCGAGGGCGGCGAAAGCGGCATCCACATGCAGCCATAGCCCGTATCGGGCGGCGAGATCGGCCAAGGCGGGGAGTGGATCGATCGCGCCGACATCGACCGTGCCGGCGGTCGCGACGATCAGGAATGGGGTGTGGCCGGTGGCGCGGTCCGCGATGATTTGGGCCTCCAGCGCGGCGAGATTGATCTGGCAGGCGGCGTTGGTCGGGATGCGGCGGAGCGCATCGCTGCCGATGCCCGCCATGTCGAACGCGCCGGGGACGCAGCGATGCACGCCGGTTTGCGCGTAGCCGGTGAGGCGGTGGCTGCCGAGGCCGTGGGTGCGCACATCCGCACCGAGGGCTTGGCGGCGGGCGCAGAGCACCGCGATGAAATTGGCCATTGACGAGCCGGTGACCAGCAAGCCGCCGGTGCTGGTGGGCAGGCCGAGCATTTCGGCAGACCAGGCGATGATTTGGCGCTCGACCGCGAGACCGACATGATCGCGGCCCCCGCAATTCTCGTTCAGGCCGGCTTCGAGCAAGGCGGTGAGCATCGCGACCGGGTTGCCGCCGCCTTGCACCCAGCCCATGAAGCGCGGATGGGTGTTGCCTGAGGCGTAGGGCGCGATGCGGCGCAAAAATTCGTCATAGGCGGCTTCGGCACCGATGCCGGTGCGTGGCAGGGCGGTGCGGAAACTGGCCCGGATCGGGGCGGGCATGGGTTGCCAGACTTTGCCCTGGCGCAGCCGGGTGAGGCGGTCAATGACATGGTCGAGCATGCGGTGGCCGAGGGCGCGCAGGCCGGTCCAATCGGCGGGGTCGAGGCTGGTTTGGGGCTCGGTCATGATCCGGGCTTATCGGCGCGGGTGCTGCGGGTAAAGGGGGGGTTATACCAGCCAGCGTAACCGCTGACTGGTATTAACTTTCATTTTGGCACGCAGCCG
>JBMFWT010000088.1:0-4246 GCA_049964975.1 Acidiphilium sp. | reverse complement strand
CTGATCACCAAAGGTGTCCGCAAATCTGGCAATAATTGGGTGTTCTATTTTCGTAAATCCAATTGGGCGCCCCATAACACCAAGCGATATAATTTCGAAGTCGAGTATTTAATGGGCGCCGCGCTACCGTTTCCGCCCACCATTGGTCAGAAATTTCAGAAATCGGGGCAGGGTACACAGACAGATATTACCACGGTCGGAAAGCTCATCAGCCGGGGATAAGTCAGCTTCACAACGAAGACCCACACCCACCCGCGCGCCCCCTCATTTGGCGCGGCCACCGCCTGGTTGCACAATCAGCGCGGCCAAATCCTCCGCCCGATAGACCGGCGGCGCGCAGCTTTGCGCCCGGCACAGATAGGCGGCGGCTTGCCCATCCGCACCCGGCTTTTTGCCGTGGGCGGGATGCGTCACGGGCAGGCCGCTCGCATCGCCCACCGGCAGCACAACGAGGGCCGGATCGAACCCGCGCAAAGCGGCTTGGTGCAAATCGTGGAAATCCGCACGCGCCGGATCACCCACGATCACCACGCAGCCGCCGGCTTCCAGCATCCGTGCCGCGACCAGCATGGTCGGGTAGGCTGACAAAATCCGCCGCTCGCCGCTCATCGTCGCGATAATCTGTTCGGCGCGTTCGCGGTGCGCCGGCGCGCCGGTCAAGAGATACAGCGCTGCATATATCTCGACCATCAGCCCGGCCCCCGCCGGGGTCACGCCATCGAACCCGCCATGCGGGCGCATTCCGCCCGGCAAATCCTCGGCGTCATCGGCCACCAGATAAAATCCGCCACGCCCATCGCCAAACCGCGCCTCGGTTGTGGCCAGGGTGCGCTCCACCGAAACCAACAGCGCCCGATCGCCACTGGCCTGATACAGGCTCACCATCGCCCGCAGCATCGCGGCCTGATCATCGAGCAGCCCGATTGCGGAGATCCGCCCGCGCCGAAACGCATGGCCAAACCGGCCATCCGCGCCACCCAAACAAGCTTGCACCGCCCGAAAGGCGGACCACGCTGCCGCCAGCCAATCAGGCCGTTCAAACACCGCAGCCGCACGCACCAACGCCGCGATGGCGAGGCCGTTCCAATCGGCGAGGATTTTATCATCCCGCCCTGGCCGCACCCGCTGATCGCGCGCCGCCAGCAGCCGCGCACGCAAGCCCGCCAATTGGGCCTCAGTCGCCGCATCCTCCGGGTGCGTCGCGCGCGTCAGAATAATCCGCTCCTCCCAATTCCCCCCTTCCGGACAAGGATAATGCGCTTCAAAACTTACCAAATCCTTGCCAAGCACCGATTCAATCTCACGCCGCGTCCAGACGTAAAATTTGCCCTCCTCGCCTTCGCTATCCGCATCCTCGGAGGCCGCGAATGCCACCGCACCATCATCCTGCGCATCGCCCTCGGCGCGCATATCGCGCAGCAGCCAGCCCACCAGCTCATCAGCCCGCGCGGCGAACAATAAATCCGGTTCTGCCGCCTGCACCAGCGCGAGCAAATCGAGCAATAATGCATTGTCATACAGCATTTTTTCAAAATGCGGCACCAACCATTCGCCGTCCGTGGCATAGCGCGCAAACCCGCCGCCCAAATGATCCCAAATCCCGCCTTGCGCCATCCGTGCCAACAGCAGCCCGACCGCCGCCCCCGCCTCATGGCGCGCCGAGCCGGCATATTCGCTCCATAAAAACCGGAAAATCGGCGGGTTGGGGAATTTCGGCGCGCCTTTCAGCCCGCCATCCTCCCAATCCACCATGCCGATGAACCGATCCGCGACCGCAATCAAATCCGCCCGCGTCAACGCCCCGCCCACCGCCGGTTCGCCGCGCGCCAACACCCGGCGCAGCAACGCCGCCCCGCTCTGGGCAATCCGCTCGCGATCCTGCGCCCAGCCCTCGGCCAAACCCTCCAAAATCTGCGGAAATCCGGGCCGCCCCCAGCGCGGCTCCGGCGGAAAATACGTCCCCCCAAATACCGGCGCGCCCTCCGGCGTTAAAAACATCGTCAACGGCCAGCCGCCTTGCTCGCCCATCGCCTGCAACGCCTGCATATAGATATGATCAATATCGGGCCGTTCCTCGCGATCCACCTTGATATTGATGAAATGCTCATTCATCAGCGCCGCAATCGCCGGATTTTCGAAACTCTCATGCGCCATCACATGACACCAATGGCACGCCGCATACCCGATCGAGAGCAGCACCAATTTTTGCTCCGCCGCCGCGCGCGCCAGCGCCTCGGCACTCCAGGGCAGCCAATCCACCGGATTATGAGCATGCTGCAACAAGTACGGGGAGGTTGCATCCGCTAAAGCATTTCGAGCCATCATGCGCTTCCTAAATTTTTGCACCGCCGCTAGATGGTCACACCGCCACCACGAGAACAGCATGACCGACACCGCATTACCCTATTTTCAACATCACGTCTTTGTCTGCGGCAATCGCCGTCCGGATGGGCATCCGCGCGGCTCGTGCGCCGCCAAAGGGAGTGAAAAACTGCGCGATTATATGAAAGCCCGCGCCAAGGAACTCGGCATCCCCAGCACCCGGATCAACGCCGCCGGCTGCCTGGATCGCTGCGAACACGGCCCGACCTTGGTGATTTATCCGCGCGGCACCTGGTATCGCGCGCCCGATAACGCGGCCATCGACCGGATTCTCACCGAAGACCTGCTCGGCGGCCAGATCGTCGCCGAATTTTTGCTCGCGCCCACCCCGCCCAAATGATCCGCGCTAAATGATCCCGCCCCCATGAACGATCCGATTTTTGCGCCCGCCTCCGGTCAAGGCGGCGCGATCACCATCATCCGCCTGTCGGGTCATGGGCTGCCGCGCATTCTCGAATCGCTCGCGGGCCACCTGCCGCCGCCGCGCCAAGCCGCCCTGCGCCGCCTGCGCGATGCGGCGCGAATCATCGATGAGGGGTTGCTGCTCTGGTTTCCCGCGCCGCGCAGCGTGACCGGCGAAGATTATGCCGAGCTGCATCTGCATGGGGGCCGCGCGGTGCGCGCCGCCATCGCCGATGCGCTGGTCACCCTCGGCGCACGCCCCGCCGAGCCGGGCGAATTTTCCCGCCGCGCCTTCGCCCATGGCAAGATCGACCTGCTGCAAGCCGAAGGCATTGCCGACCTGATCGACGCTGAAACCGAAGCTCAGCGCCGCATGGCCCTCGAACAATCCGCCGGCGCCACCAGTCGCGCCGTTGAGCATTGGCGCAGCACCCTGATCAACGCCATGGCGCAACTCGCCGCCAGCATCGATTTCGCGGATGAAGACCTGCCGCCGGAGACCGAATTTTTGCTCCTGCAATCCATCCGCAGCCTGCGCGACGAGCTTTCCACCGCCCTCGGCGCAAGCCACGCCGCCGAACGGCTGCGCGAGGGCTTGTCGGTGGTGATTCTCGGCCCCCCCAACGCGGGCAAATCCTCGCTCCTCAACGCCATCGCCGGATCGGACATCGCCATCGTCGCACCCACCCCCGGCACCACGCGCGATGCCATTGCCACCCGCCTGATCATCGCCGGCATTCCGCTCCACCTCACCGACACCGCCGGCCTGCGCGAGACCGATGACCCGATTGAGGCCGAAGGCGTGCGCCGCGCCCAGCGCCACGCCGAACACGCGGACCTAATCCTCGCGCTGCACCCCGCCCCCGATTTTCCGCACCCGCCCACGCCGCCTGCGCTGCTCAACCGAGCCGCGCCGATCCTGCATCTCGCGAGCAAGGCCGATCTCGCGGCGCGCACAATCCCGGCTGATTTGCTGCCGATCAGCACGCAAACCGGCGCCGGGCTGGACGCGCTGCTGGACCGCCTGACCACCGAGCTCAGCCGCCTGACCGACCGCCAAGGCGCACCCGCCCTCGCCCGCCCGCGCCACGCCGCCTGCCTGCGCGACATGATCGCAGCGCTCGACCGCGCCCTCGCCGCCCCCGGATCAGAACTCCGCGCCCAAGACCTCCACGACGCCGCCACCGCCCTCGCCCGCCTAACCGGCACCATCGGCGTGGAAGATATTCTCGATCAGGTTTTTCGCGCCTTTTGCATCGGCAAATAGTTTTGCGGCGCAACGCTGATCGGAGCGCAACGCTGATCGAGCATTGATCACAAGCGTGTCATCCGGGCCATTCTGACCGCATTTTGGCCGAACCGCACCACAAACCGGGTTGAAATCACCCAGCCGGGCACCCTCGTAAGGTCACGAAAGGTGTCCTATGTCCAAGAAGCCAATCCTGATCGGTGCGCTGATCGG
>JBMFWT010000087.1:0-4554 GCA_049964975.1 Acidiphilium sp. | reverse complement strand
CTGGGCCTTCGTGGGCGGGAACGGGGATAGGAGGGACGTTGGGGGTGCGACGACATTGGGCATCGACATTCTGCCCCCGGAGGCCGATGCGATCAGTAGGGTGACGCCTCTATCCCTCCGCTGGTAAGGGAAATGTCGGTGGAAATTGAGCTATGGTGGAAATTGGGTGTTGGTCATGGGCGAGACGGTTTTTCATAAATTGTCCAATCAAAATACTAATTTAGACTAAAAATTAATTCAGGCTTATTTCGTTTGTCAAGAGATATTTACGTTACTGGAGCGGGTGGTTGGCATCTTGATCTCGGCGGCGGAGATGATCATGGTGCGGGCGCGGGAGAATCCTGGCAGGGACGTTGCCGGTACGATTTTTCGGATATTTTGCGCGGCTTTGGCCGCGCGGATCGGGGCTTGATGGGGATCGGAGCCGGTATGTTTCTCTCGGTATTTGATATTTTCAAGGTTGGCCTTGGCCCTTCGTCATCGCACACGATGGGGCCGATGGTGGCGGCGGGGCGGTTTATTGCGGAATTGCGCGGTGCGGCGGGGCGGGGGTTTGGTGACCGTTTGCATCTGACGGTGCGGTTGCATGGGTCACTTGCGTTTACCGGGCGGGGGCATGCGACGGATCGGGCGGTTGCGCTGGGGTTGCTGGGGTTTGCGCCGGCGACGATTGATCCGGATGATGCGGCGCTTGAAGAGGACCGGCTGAAGCGGGCGGGCGTGATTGAGGCGGCGGGGCTGCCTTTGCTGATTTTTTCGCCGACGGATGATTTGATTTTTGATTATGGCCCGCCGCTGCCTGGGCACGCGAATGGCTTGGTGTTCGAGGCGCGGGCGCCGGATGGGGCGCTGTGTTTATCGCGGATTTATTATTCGATTGGCGGTGGTTTTGTGCAGAGCGATGAGGAGCTGCGGGCGGCGCGTGATCGTGATAAGAAGTTCGGTGATGCGGCTTCATTGCGCAATTATCCTTATCCGTTTGGCAGTGCGGCGGAGATGTTAGCGATGGGCGCGGCGGTGGGGCTGAGTATTGCGGCGATGAAGCGGGCGAACGAACATGTTGTTATCGGTGGTGCGCCCGATGCGCGGTTTGATGCCCAGCTTGATGCAAAGCTCGATGCGCGGCTGGATGAACAGCTGGATGCGATTTGGTCGGTGATGGATGATTGCGTGGCGCGGGGATTGCGCGGGGAGGGGATTTTGCCCGGTGGATTATCGGTGCCACGGCGGGCGCGGGCGATCCATCAGCAATTGCTCGCGGAAAGGGGACGGAACAATGAGCAACCGCATGTGGTGAATGATTGGATCGCGGTTTATGCGATGGCGGTGAATGAGGAGAATGCCGCTGGTGGGCGCGTGGTGACATCACCCACCAATGGGGCGGCGGGGGTGGTGCCAGCGGTGATCCGTTATTATCGCGATCATTGCCATGGTGCGACGCCGGAGGGCATTCGGGAATTTTTGCTGACTGCCGCAGCGATTGGCGGGTTGATTAAGCATAACGCGTCGGTTTCGGGCGCGGAGGTTGGCTGTCAGGGCGAGGTTGGCTCGGCGGCTGCGATGGCGGCGGCGGGGCTGTGCGCGGCTTTTGGGGGGACGAACGCGCAGATCGAAAATGCCGCAGAGATTGCGCTGGAGCATCATTTGGGAATTACCTGCGATCCGGCGAAGGGGTTGGTGCAGGTGCCTTGTATTGAGCGCAATGGGTTGGGGGCGATTAAGGCGGTGGCGGCGGCGAGCATGGCGCTGCGTGGCGATGGCCGGCATTTCATGCCGCTGGATAATTGCATCGAGACGATGCGCCAAACCGGGCTTGATATGAGCATGAAATATAAGGAGACCTCGACCGGCGGTTTGGCGGTGAATTTGCCGGAGTGCTGATGGCGCTATTGGCGGGGCGCGAAAATCACATGGATAGGAATATGGCGGCGGTGATGCCTTGGTTGTTAGTGGGGCATTTCGGTATGAGTGCGGCGTTGTTTTTGCTGCTGCCTTATAGCAAGTTCGTCCATGGGTTGTATCGCACCCTTGCTTCGATTGCGCGCTGCTGGGGGCTGCGCTGGGCGGGCGGGGGCGGATAGGCTTGATGCATCTTGATCTCGCGGTCTGATCGCGTCATGGTTCCTGGATCGGAAGGAGCTATGGCATGAGCAGCATTTTCGAGACGGGGTTGGAGCCGAACGCCGCGAATTATGTGCCCCTATCGCCGCTCAGCTTTTTGCGCCGGGCGGTGCGGATCTTTCCGGATAAGATTGCCGTGACGCATCATGATCGCTGCTTTACCTATACCCAATTCACCGATCGGGTTCGCCGTTTTGCGAGTGCGATTGCGGCGGCGGGGGTGAAGCCGGGCGAGGCTGTGGCGGTGCTGTCACCGAATGGACCGGTGCCGCTGGAAGCGCATTACGCTGTGCCGCTGGCCGGATGCGTTCTGGCGATGATCAACACGCTGCTGGACCCGACAGCGATTGCGTTCATTTTGGAGCATGCAGAGGCGAAATTATTTTTGGTGGATCGGGAATGGGCGCCGAAGGCCAAGGCGGCGCTTGCGGCGTTGCGGATCAAGCCGATTTTGGTGGAAATTGCGGATGAGGCGGCGCCGCCTGATTTGACGCTTGGCGCGCCCGAATATGAGGACTGGATTGCGCCGCATGCCCCGGCCCCTTGGCGCCTGCCGACGGATGAATGGGCGGCGATTGCGGTGAATTACACATCCGGCACCACCGGCAACCCGAAGGGCGTGGTGTATCATCATCGTGGTGCGTATTTGGGCGCGCTCGGCGTGGCGTTTATGGTTAATCTGACGCAGGATGCGGCCTATTTATGGACGCTGCCGATGTTTCATTGCTCGGGCTGGACTTATACTTGGGCGGTGACGGCGCTGGGTGCGACCCATGTGTGCTTGCGCAAAGTGGACCCGGCGCTGATTTTTGAGAAGATTGAGCGCCATAACGTGACGCATATGTGCGGGGCGCCGATTGTGCTTGGCATGCTGATTAACGCGCCCGCGGGCGTGAAACGGGTGTTGGAGCGGCCCGTGACGGTGGCGATTGCGGGGGCGGCACCGCCGAGCGCGATTATTGAGGGCACTGAGCGGCTCGGGTTCAAGGTGCAGCATGTTTATGGACTAACAGAGGTTTATGGACCTTCAGCGCTTTGTGAAATTCAAGCCGATTGGCAGGCCTTGGACATCACCAGTCGCGCCCGCTTGCTGGCGCGCCAGGGCGTGCCGGGGATTACCCAAGAGGATTTGACCGTGTTGGACGTGCAGGGAAACAGGGTGCCGGGTGATGGCAAGACGATGGGCGAGCTGGCGTTCAAGGGCAATGTGGTGATGAAGGGATATTTGAAAAATACCGAGGCCACGGGCGCAGCTTTTCGCGATGGCTGGTTTCTCACCGGAGATTTGGGGGTGTTGCACCCGGATGGCTATGTGGAGATTAAGGATCGGTCCAAGGATATTATTATTTCTGGAGGTGAAAATATCTCCTCGTTAGAAGTGGAAGAGGTGCTGTATCGTCACCCGGCGGTGCGCGAGGCGGCGGTGATTGCTGTGCCTGATGCTCAATGGGGCGAGGTGCCATTGGCCGTGATTGTTTTGAAGGATGGGGCATGCGTGACGGAGGCGGAATTGACGGCGTTCTGCCGGGCGCATTTGGCCGGGTTCAAAATTCCCAAACGCTATTGCTTTGATGAATTGCCGAAAACGTCAACCGGGAAGATTCAAAAACATCTATTACGCGCGAAATTGGCGGGGTGAAGGGTGGGCGGAGCCGGATTGAGTAGGACCGCAGTGATTTGACAATTACTTTTTGACAACCACTCATTGATGATGAGCGCATCGTATTTTCAAGTTGATTTAGATCAACGACTTTGTTCGGCATTATGCATACGAAGATTTCACAACGATGTCTTGATCGCGCCTGAGCATCGATTTGGGGCGGGATGGATCGCGTTCCCCTGAAATGTCTCTCGAAAGGAGCAAAGTGATGAAAAAACTGATTTCTTTGGCGTGTCTCGCGTCAGGGCTGGTGGCGCTCGCCACAATGACCACGCAAGTCGCTTCGGCATCGCCGCCGGTGAAGTATTATAAGGGGCACCTCGAAGAATCAGCTTTTTGCCTTTGACGAAGGTTGCGGAAGGCGCGTTACGGGCTGAGCGGAGTGGCATTCGGCCTGTCGTGTCGCCCGGCTTGCGGCGCCTGTCGGCGTGCTGAGCGCCCGGCGCGTTCCGCCACTCACACTGCGCGCGCCATCCTCTCCAATATGACAAAGCGGCGCATGTTGTAGGCCAGGTTCTGCATCCCGATCTTCATCCTCGCCCGCGCTATTCCAATCGTGCGCACGATCTTCCCGCCCATGCTCATCGTCTGATCGCCGAACACGTGCTCGACACGCGAGCGCACCTTCGATCGCGTCCGGTTCGCCGCCTGCGCCCGTTCGCTCAACGGCTTGCCGCGCGCACCACGGCGGCAGACATGGCTCCTCAACCCGCGCTCACGCAGCTTCGCTTCAATGTCCTTGCTGCGATACGCGCTGTCGGCCCAGACATCCG
>JBMFWT010000086.1:0-5077 GCA_049964975.1 Acidiphilium sp. | reverse complement strand
ATATCGATTTGGGGCGTTTTGAAAGCGAATATGTTCCGTCTGCGACGTCTCCAGAAATAAGGCGACAAAACGGGCGTTCGACGGACGATAAGCTCAGGGCTTTGCGTCTACTTTCTCGCGAAGGTAAACCAGTGAACGCCGCGATCCTCCTCTTAGGCAAGAATCCAAGGGCCTATTTTCCTGGAGCTTATATCCAATTTCTTCGTATTGATGGGGCTAATCTCACTGATCCGATATTAGATCAAAAGGAAATAAGCGGCACTGTGCCAGACCAAATTCGTCAGATCGAGGAAGTCTTAAGACTAAACTTGCGGATTAGCGCGACGATTGGCGGAACGGTGCGGCAGGAACAGTCAGACTATCCGATCGAATCTTTGGAACAGATCGTTCGAAATGCACTCCTACACAGATCGTACGATGCTAGCACGATGCCAGTTAAGGTTTATTGGTATTCTAACCGTATTGAAATCATAAATCCTGGTGGATTGTTTGGTGAAGTAACACCTGAGACGATATGGAAAAATGCTACAGCTTATCGAAATCCTCTACTCGCTGAGGGGCTTAAAAATTTGGGTTTCGTTGAACGTTTCGGGTTCGGTTTGGTGAAAGCCCGTCGGGCGCTTGAGTCAAACGGTAACCCGCCACTGAGCACAGATTTTGAACATAATTATACCATGTTTACGGTGGAATCGATATCATGAAATCGATAGCCTTTTTCAATAACAAAGGTGGTGTTGGCAAGACATCGCTAATTTATCATTTGGCATGGATGTATGCTGATCTTGGATTGAACATCCTTATGGCTGATCTTGATCCACAATCGAACTTAACGGCAATGTGCTTTAAGGACGAAGTGATCGAAAATCTCTATGAGGCGACTGCTCCTGACACGGTATATACAGCTGTAGAGCCTGTAAAGCGTGGGATTGGTGATCTTCGTTTTTTTGATCCAAAACCGGTAACCGAACGCCTGTTCATCGTCCCTGGCGATCTACTATTGTCGGATTTTGAGGATGAACTTTCAGCGACTTGGCCGCGTTGCGTGGACCGTGACGAGAGAGCCTTTCGCGTAACATCAGCATTTCATAGGATCATCGAAGAAGCAGGTCGACGTGTTAAGGCAGATTTGGTTCTAATCGACGTTGGACCGACTTTCGGGGCATTAAATCGGGCTGCACTGATTGCTGCAGACTATGTGGTCATCCCAGTAGCCCCTGATTTATTTTCAGTCCGTGGCTTACAAAATGTAGGGGCTAGATTAAAAGCTTGGCGTCATGAGTGGAAAGATCGACTTGATCGAGCGCCAAAACTTGAATTTAACCCACCGAAAGGCTCCATGCTGCCAATTGGGTATGTAGTGTCCCGTCATAGTGAATTTGCTGATGGCGTTGTCCGAGCGTTTCAAAAATGGATCGCGAAAATCCCAGAAGCCTATCGTGGCGCTGTCGATAATCCAGATGTGCTAGACTCAGAACTTTCGCTTGGACAACTAAAAGACTATCGTTCGCTTATTGCGATGGCGCAGGAGGCTCGCAAGCCAATGTTTAAGCTGAGACCGGGCGATGGCGCTATCGGAGGCCATCAAGGTGCAGTGTCGGCAGCCTATGATGATTTTGAACGCCTTGCTCGCAAAATTGCAGAGAGAATTAGGTTATTTATTTAAAAAATATATTTTTCCATACAACATTTAAATAACGTTTTTTCTCAAATGAATAAATAAAGTTTCTAGGATAGAGTCATTGTTTTCTTTTCATGGCGTACTGTACGCATTTCGATGCAACATGGCTTGTTTTTAATAAAAATATGCTATTATTATTGTTCAAGGAAATTTTGATGTCAATTTATCCGGAGTAGCTTTTACCTCTGTGTCGGCTAACTACTCACGCAATGCTAACGTCGTCCCCCAAACCCGCCTTCCACCCCACCACACAGCACGCCATGCACGGCCAGAGCAAAATAATCCGATGAACGACCCAATCAACCTCGAATCCGGCCAACTATTCTACGCCGACCTCCTGCGCGACGGCGGTTCCGCCATCATCATCATCGACATGACCACACACCAAATCTCGCTCCGGGTCATGCGATCTATCGCCGAGCAAACAGGCCCGCACCACAACGCGATCGAAATCTCCATCAACAATCAAATCATCAAGCGGGTAACAACCAACAGCGCGATCATCGGGCTCGATGCGTTTTTGCGCAACAACCACGATCAGCTTGATCCAAGAGTGATCGCCGCATTCGCCTCAGCCCGCCGCTAAATTTCCGCACCCCCTACCCACCCTTCAAATAATCATGCAGCACCCGCCCATAAGGCAGCGTCAAATCCGCAATGAAATGCAGCCCGCCCACCACCCGGCGCACCGGCAAATCGGCCAGCGGCGCGTTCACATGCGCGTTCAACTGCAACCGCGCCGGGCCTGACCAGCCGCCTTTCACCTGAATATCGGTCAAATTATACCCAACAAGCTGGCTAATCGCCGGCGTGCCGTCCACATCGGGAATAATCTTCAAATTCATCTGCGTCCGGCTCATCTTTTTAATAATCGACGCACTGCTGCACTGCTTCTGCCCGTCCACGTCGTAGAGCATGTTCTGATGCTTATACCCCATCGTCGCCACCGCCACGAGCATATCGGCATAGCTCAGCCGCCCGGTCAGCGTGTCATGCACCACCGCCAGCGAAGGCGCGCCATATTTCTTCGGAAATCCCCAAATTTCTCTCCCGCCCGCAATCGGCGGCTCATCATCCAAATACATCTGCGCCGTGAAATTCACCGCCTGCCCATGCAGCAACGCCGGAATCACAATCCCCGCCTCGGTGTAATCGCCAAACCCCGCCGAATCCGGCATCCGGATCACCTCAAACAACACCGTCCCACTCCCATCCGGCTCCAACGGCTCAGGCAGCGCCGCCCGGATCGCCTCCGGATCAGAGAGATACGTGACAATCAAATACTCCCGGTTAATGAACCGATACGGCCCCCGTGGATAAGAAGGTGACGCCATCGGCATCGAAGGGATGGTCAACACATCGTCTGGTTTCATGATCACTCTCGTCAGTCAGGAAAAGAAGTCAGGAGAACAAAAACAGGAGAAAAATTACGGGGCAAACCGGTGGAGAATAACGCCCTCCAGCGGGTCCGTCGGTGCCGTCCACGGCGCTTGCTCCAACGCCGCCCGCGTCTGCGCATAGCCCGCATTCCAGCGCGCCCGAATACTCGCGCCGCTGAAATCCAAATCCTTGCTCTGATCATCCTCCGGCAAGCTCGGCGCGAGCAGCGCCACCACATGCATCTGCGTGGTGCAGCCATAGCTCGCCAATTCCGCCACCTCATGGCTCACCCGCGCCTCGTCCGGCAAACGCTGCGCCAAATTCGCAATCACATGCCGCAATTTATGCATCTCGCGCTGGCGCTGCACCTGGCTGCGGGACCGCGAAGCAAATTGCACATCCTTCTGCCGGTTCAACACCTCCGCCATCGTCACCGGCTCCGGCCCGTCCGGGTTCCACACATGCACCGAAAACACCAACGCATCGCGGCGCGGATTATCATCAAAAATCGCCTCCAGCGGCGTGTTCGAAAGAATCCCCCCATCCCAATACAACTCGCCATCCACCCGCACCGGCGGAAACGCCGGCGGCAACGCGCCCGAGGCCATCACATGCTCAACGCAAAACACCTGCTCGCGACTATCAAAATAATGCATCTGGCTGGTGCAGACATTCGCCGCCCCCACCGAAATCCGCGTCTCATGCCGGTTAATCCGGTCAAAATCGACCAAACTGCTCAGCGTCTTGCGCAGCGGCCCGGTCGAATAATAACCGGCATGCTCAGCCCCCAACGGCCAGCTCTGCCCCAGCATCGCCATCGGGTTCGGCCAGAAAAACGCGGGCAACCCACCCCACATCGTCATCGCCCGTGAGGCCGGCGCCCCGCCCGGCATCGCCGCGAGCGCATTCACCGGCAGCGCATACTCAACCCGGTCCCAAAATTCCATCAGCCGGTTCAGCCGGTCCTCCGGCTCATTCCCGGCAATCAACGCCGCCGTAATCGCCCCAATCGAGGTGCCAATCACCCAATCAGGTTCCACACCCGCCTCATGCAGCGCCTGATAAACCCCGGCCTGATACGCCCCCAGCGCGCCACCGCCTTGCAACACCAGCACGCACTGATCCGCGCGTGCCGGAGCCGCTTTGCTCTTTCGCTCCGCCATGTCCGCTCCCCATCAGGCCCCTGCGGAGCCTTGTTAAATGCGCAGTCTTTTCAAGCAGCGCCGCCCGGAGCAATTACCCCGGCGTGCAAGCCAGCATCACAATGCCCCGATGCATATGCACCACATGCAATTGGCACATCATCGTGTCCGCCGGTCCCATTTTATTGTGCTGCATCATGTCGGCATGCAGCATCGCCATCGTCTTGGCATCAATCTTCATCTCAAACTGAACCGGCTTGCCCATCACCATCGTGCCCTTGGTGTAAATTTTGCCACCCGGCATCGGCGTCATTCCGCTCTGATCCGCCCGCGCCACCCCCAGCACCGCCCCGCACATCGCCGCCGCCACAATCAAGCTCCGAAAATACCTCATGCCGTCTCTCCTGCTATGGGTTACCTGCCGCCAAGTGAAAATCTTCTAGCCTGATCGCGAAGCCTAAAGCCAATACCTTTTGCTTATCGAACGATAACCAACCGCATCAGCCCGCCCCATAACGGCGCAAAAAAAGCTTGCGCACCCGCCATCCCCTGTGCAATGTTAGTTTTGATGACATTCGGACCCTCCACCCCCGCGCAGCGTCTCTCAGCCGCCATTCTCCAGCGCTTTACCCTGGTGATGAACCTGTTCCTGCGCGCCCTCGCCGCCGATGCCTACGCCGCCCGCCTCATCGCCCCCTTGCGCGCCCAGGCCTGGAACCGCGTGCATCGCATCGCCTTGCGCTTCAAAGCCCGCTTGCGCCGCACCCCCCACCCACCCACCAAACCCCGCTTATCCCGGCCATCCCGGCCCGCCCGGCCCGCAAACCCAATCCCGCGCCCCTCGAACGCTTATGGCTGGCTGCGCCGCGCCGCCCCC
>JBMFWT010000085.1:0-5166 GCA_049964975.1 Acidiphilium sp. | reverse complement strand
GCCGCCACAAGTTCGGATCGGGTCATAATCATGCTCCTCCAAACCCATCTCTCTGCCGCAGATTTTTGCGCCGGTCAACAAAATGTTAATCTGCATCGCCTTGATAAATCATCGAATTGGCATGCAAAACCCGCCAAACCACAACGCAGGGTTATAGATGCAGCGCGGTGCGCAACCCCTCAATCATAAATTGCGCCGCCAGCGCCGCCACCAAGATTCCCAGCACCCGCCCCATCACGCTCGCCCCGGTCGCCCCGGTCAAATGCGCGAGCAGCCGCGAGGCGCGCATCGCCATGAAGGTGCCGATAATCAGCACCGCCAACGCCAGCGTCACCGCAAAAATCGCCACCAAATCAGACCCCGCCTTGGCGTGCAGCAAGATCATCGTGGTCATCGCCCCCGGCCCGGCAATCAGCGGAATCGCCAGCGGAAACACGCTAATATCCTCGCCGGTCGCCGTCACCGCCGCGCGCTCCTCATCGGTCGAGCGCAATTCATGCTTCGCCGTCACCATGTCCTTGGCCGAGAGAAACAACAGCGCCCCGCCAGCAATCTGCAACGCCGGAATCCCAATCCCCAGCACCCGCAACAGCGCCTCACCGGCAATGCCGAACACCAGCAGCACCACAAAACTCACAATCGAGGCCCGCCGCGCCATCGCATGGCATTTCGCCGGCGCATCATTCACCGTCAGTGCGGCAAACACGATGCCGGTGCCAATCGGATCAATGATCACGAACAGCGCCACCACCGCGTATAAAAAATCACCAATCCCGCTGGTCAGCATATTACTCAACGCGTCGCTCCGCCGCCGCCAAATCCTCCGGCGCGTTAATATTCATGAAGGGATCATCCGCATCGTCAAACCAAACCCGCCGCGTCCCGATCAGTGCGGCAAAATCCCGCACCCGATGCGGCCCCGGTGCCGCCAGAAACCCAGCCAAGCTCGCCGCCGCCGCACGCGGCCACATCGCAATGGAGTGATGCACCCGCCCGCCATGGTCAACCACCGACGGCGCCGCCCCCAGCCTGATCCGCAAATCCATGGGCACAAAAACAGTATCCACCGGCACGCTCAAAACCTGCGCCATCCCGGCCCTCTCTGTCGCACGCAACCCCGCCAAAATCCCCGCGAGCGGCCCGAACCCGGCAAATTCCCCATCATCAAGCGCGATCACGCCGGGATATCGCCGCGTGATCCGCCTTGGATCAGCCCCCGCCGCCACCATGATCTGATCCACCTGCGGTGCCAGCCGCGCCATCATCCGCTCCAGCAGCGTGCGCCCGCCCAGCGTGAGTGACGCTTTATCCGCACTACCCATCCGCCGGCCCTGACCGCCCGCAAGAATCAGTCCAATGCAGCGTTGATCAACCATGATTAAACCGGAGAAAAATGGGGCGAACGACGGGGATCGAACCCGCGACAACCGGTACCACAAACCGGCGCTCTACCAACTGAGCTACGTCCGCCACCAAGGCCGATTTAGGCCGTCTGCGCGCTCCGCGTCAATCGCTGAGGCGCAAAATGCCGCGCCAACCGCTCAATCGCGGCATCCAACAGCGAATCCTGCTTGCAAAACGCAAACCGCACATAATCGCGCGGCGCCGCCTCACCCGCATAAAACGCCGAAACCGGAATCGCGGCCACGCCCGCTTGCTCAACCATGAAGCGGCAAAACGCCACATCATCGCCGTCAAACCCCAACATGGAAAAATCCGCCGTCACGAAATACGAGCCGCGCGTCTCCAGCGGCACAAACCCCACCGCCGCCAGCCCGGTCGCCAGGCGCGTGCGCTTGGCCGCCAAGCGCGCACCAATCGCCGCAAAATACGCATCCCCCTGCGCCAGCCCCACCGCCACCGCCCGCTGCAAATGCGGCGGCGTGGTAAAGGTCAAATTCTGATGCGCCTTCGCAATCACCGATGCCATCGCCCGGGGCGCACTCACATACCCCACCTTCCAGCCGGTCAGGCTGAATGTCTTGCCGGCACTGCCAATCCGCGCACAGCGCTCGCGCATCCCTGGCCGCGTCATCATCGGAATATGCGCCGCCCCATCAAACACCAAATGCTCATAAACCTCATCGCACACTGCATAGGTGTCATGCCGCACGCATAAATCGGCAATGAAATCCAAATCCTCGACCCCAAACACCTTCCCCGTCGGGTTCATCGGCGAATTCAGCAGCAAAAGCTTGGTCCGGGGCGAAAACGCCGCCGCCAGCGCCGCACGGGGCAAATCCCAGCCCGGCGGCTCCAGGCGCACCAGCTTGGGCACCGCCCCCAGCAATTTCACCACCGGCACATAAATATCGTAGGTCGGCTCCAGCAGCACCACCTCATCACCCGGATTGAGCAGCGCCATCAAACACGCGGTCAACGCCTCGGTCGCGCCCGATGTCACCACCACCTCGCTCTGCGGGTCAATCTCCAACCCATAAAACCGCCGGTTCGCCGCCGCGACCGCCTCGCGCAGCACCGGCACGCCGGTCAGCGGCGGATATTGATTGCGCGTCGGCCCCAAGCGCGCATCGCGCAGCGCCGTCGCCGCCGCCGTCACCACCGCATCCGGCCCATCCTCATCGGGAAATCCCTGACCCAAATTAATCGCGCCATGCTGCACCGCGAGTGCGGACATCACGGTAAAAATCGTGGTCCCCGTGGCCTCCAACAGCGAATTCATCGCGCGCATATTTCTGCTCCGTATCCCAACCGGCCCAACGCCGAACCACGCCTCGCGCACCGCTTACCGCTCACCGCTCACGGCTCACCGCCAATATCGCCCCACCCCGCCCGATCGGCAAGCGCTGATTATTTGATAGGCACAACCTGCCCGTTTTCGCGCCGATCACGCCGCTCAACCCGCAAAAAACCCCGTCCCATGGTCTTGGCACGGCCTATGCTATACCTTAACCACGAACCAGAAACCACGAACCAGACTGACCTTGAACCACCCCACCGGACTGCTCGTCGCTCAATCGCGCTCTCGCGGGTTGGCGGCGAGAAAATTGGATCAAAGCTGCGCAACAAGGAGGCCGCCCGGCACAAGGGCGAGGAGCGGATGAAGAAAATCGAAGCGATCATCAAACCGTTCAAGCTCGACGAAGTGAAGGAAGCCCTTCACGAAGTCGGATTGCAGGGCATCACCGTCACCGAAGCCAAAGGCTTTGGTCGGCAAAAAGGCCATACCGAGCTCTATCGCGGCGCGGAATATGTGGTCGATTTCCTCCCCAAAGTGAAAATCGAAGTGATTTGCGAAGATGCCGTCGCCGAGCGCGCCATCGAAGCCATCACCAACGCCGCGCGCACCGGTCGCATCGGCGATGGCAAAATTTTCGTCTCCAACATCGAGGAAGTGATCCGCATCCGCACCGGCGAAAAAGGCGAGGCGGCGATCTAATATTGCTCTCATACCCTGACCCAAGACCGGTTTCATCCAACCCAATCGCGGTCTCAGTCAGATTTCATCCACCCGCACCTTCCGGCCCACCCGGAATTGTGCCTTAACCCGATCACAGCGGCGTCGCACGGGGCGGCGCCGCTTCACGACCCTCAGGGAGACTTCGAATGGCGAAAAAGCCCGCAACCGGCGATGCGATCAGCAAGGCGATGGACATGATGAAGGAGAACGGCGTCGAATATGTCGATCTCCGCTTCACCGATCCGCGCGGCAAATGGCAGCACACCGCCCAACATGTTTCCACCATGGACGCCGATGCCTTCCGCGACGGCATCATGTTCGATGGTTCCTCCATCGCCGGCTGGAAAGCCATCAATGAGTCGGACATGATCCTGATGCCCGACCCCGAAACCGCCGTGATGGACCCGTTCGCCGCCAAGCCGAGCATGATCCTGTTCTGCGACATCATCGAACCCTCCACCGGCATGGGCTACGCCCGCGATCCGCGCGGCACCGCCAAGCGCGTCGAATCCTACCTCAAATCCACCGGCATCGGTGACACCATCGTGGTCGGCGCCGAAGCCGAGTTCTTCATTTTCGACAGCGTGCGCTTTGGCACCGGCGGCAATTTCGGCACCTACCAGGTCGATAGCATGGAAGGCCCCGGCTCCTCGCTGAAAGACTACCCGGAAGGCAATATGGGCCACCGCCCCGGCGTCAAAGGCGGCTATTTCCCCGTCCCGCCGGTCGATGGCGATAGCGATCTGCGCGCCGAAATGCTCGCCACCATGGGCGAAATGGGCCTGCCGATCGAAAAACACCATCACGAAGTGGCCCAAAGCCAGCACGAGCTGGGCACCCGCTTCAACTCACTGACCAAAATGGCCGACCAGATGCAGATTTACAAATACTGCGTCCACAACGTCGCCCATTCCTACGGCAAAACCGCCACCTTCATGCCCAAGCCCATCTATGGCGATAACGGCTCCGGCATGCACACCCACCAATCAATCTGGAAAAACGGCAAGCCGCTCTTCGCCGGCAATGGCTACGCGGATCTCTCCGAACTCTGCCTCTATTTCATCGGCGGCATCATCAAACACGCCAAAGCCATCAATGCCTTCACCAACCCCAGCACCAATAGCTATAAACGCCTAATCCCCGGCTTCGAAGCGCCCGTGCTGCTCGCCTACTCCGCGCGCAACCGCTCCGCCTCCTGCCGCATCCCCTACACCACCAACCCCAAAGCCAAACGCGTCGAAGTCCGCTTCCCCGACCCGACAGCCAACCCCTACCTCGCTTATTCCGCCATCGCGATGGCCGGGATCGATGGGATCAAAAACAAAATCCACCCCGGCGACCCGATGGATAAAGATTTGTACGACCTGCCGCCCGAGGAACTCAAAGGCATCCCCACCGTCTGCGGCAGCCTGCGCGAAGCCCTCGGCGCCCTCGCCGCCGACCACGACTTCCTCCTCGCCGGCGACGTGTTCAGCAAAGAACAAATCGAAAGCTACATCGAACTGAAATGGGGCGAAGTCTACCGCTTCGAACACACCCCCCACCCCGTCGAATTCGAAATGTATTATTCCTCCTAATTTTTTCTCCTGACGCTAACAAGGGAAAGCCGGTCCCAGCCATGGGGCCGGTTTTTTCGCGCCGAACCCCCCTCGCGCTTTAATTGACGAACCAACCGCATTATACCAACCGATGGAGCGCGGAGCCGGGTTTGCAATGTCGATGGAGATAAGGAAGCACTGCTTTTT
>JBMFWT010000084.1:0-5632 GCA_049964975.1 Acidiphilium sp. | reverse complement strand
AACCGCCAGCCGGTGCAACCACGCGCGATAATACCAATCCTGATCACACCAAGCCGAGTCTCACCAGCCAATCTCGGCGCGATCTCGACATCGTGAACACCCACGGATCGTGCCCCGCCCTCCTGCCTAGACAATTCCGCTCCACCCGGCATAATCAACTCAAATGACCCCCCGCCTCAGCGACATCACCGCCCCCACGCCAACGCCCGAAACCCTGGCCGCCCAGCACGCGACGATCAATGCGCTGCTGGACCAAGGCAATCTGCCCGCCGCTTTGGCGCAATGGGATCGCCAACGCCGCGATTACGCCACCTGGGCCGCGCTGGCGGAGCTGCGCTTTCAGCAAGACACCACCGATCCTGCGGCCAAAGCCACCCGCGAGCAGGCCGATGAACTCGGCCCCATCGCCACCGGCCATGAGATCGCGATCAAACGCCGCCTGCTCGCCATGCCGGATCGCGCCGCACTCACCGCCGCCGTCAGCGCGCATGTGGTGCGCCTCTGGCAGACCGACATCACCACCTTTGACCCGATCATCGCCGAGCGCCTGGAAGCCGAAAACAAACTCACCGCCGCCTACACCGAACGCACCGCCGCCGCCCGCCTGACCATTGCCGGCCAAACCGTCAATCTCTCCGGCCTGCAACCTTTCGCCGAAAGCCTTGATCGCACAACCCGGCACCAAGCCGCCCAAGCCAAATGGCAATTCTTCGAGAAAAATTCAGAGCAATTCGACAGTATTTTCGATCAGTTAGTCAAACTGCGCACCTCGATGGCGCAAGATCTCGGCTATCCAAACTTCACCGCACTCGGCTATCAGCGCATGCGCCGCATCGATTACACCGAAGCGGACGTGTCGCGCTATCGCACCGAAATCCAAAACAGCGTGGTGCCGCTGCTCGCCCGCATCCTCGAACAACGCCGCCAAACCCAAGGCTGGGACAGGCTCTACGCCTGGGACGAACCCTTGATCGACCCGCAGGGCAATCCCACCCCGCAAGGCGATCACGATACGCTGGTCGCCGCCGGCCAAACCCTGTTTGATCGCATGGACCCAAGGCTCGGCGATTTTTTCCGCCTGATGAACGAAGGCGGCTTCCTCGATCTGAAAACTCGCCCCAGCAAAGCGCCCGGCGGCTTTTGTGATTGCTTACCAACCCACGGCATGCCGGTCATTTTCGCCAATTTCAACGGCACACACGATGATATCGGCGTGTTCACCCACGAAATGGGCCACGCGCTGCAAGCCTATGAAAGCCGCGCAATCGGCTCGATCGATACAATCTGGCCGACCAACGAAGCCTGCGAAATCCACTCAATGGCACTCGAAATGCTCACCTACCCGCATATCGGCCTGCTGGTCGGCGATGAAGCGGTCGAGCGTTTTCAGAAAATGCATCTGGAATCGTTCCTGCGGGTGCTCGTCAGTTGCGCCCTCGGCGATCATTTCCAACACGAAATTTACGCCAACCCCACAGCAACCCCGTCCGAACGCCACGCCATCTACCGCAAACTCGAACGTCTCTACATGCCCTGGCGCGATTACGGCGATATCGCCCACGCCGAAACCGGCGCCACCTGGCACAGCGTGCTGCATTACTTCCTGATCCCGTTTTATTACATCGACTACGCTTTGGCTTGCTGCTGCGCCCTACAATTCTGGGTCGCCGCCACCCAAAACCAACAAGCCGCGCTTGACCGCTATTTAGCCCTCTGCGCCCGCGGCGGCGCCGCCTCCTTCCTGGAATTACTCAACAGCGCCGCCCTAAAATCCCCCTTCGACCCCGGCGTGCTCGCCACCCTCATCAACCAAGCCGAAACCTTCCTCGCCAATCCCCAAACGCACTAACATTAGCGGCGCGCCCCCAAGACCAATCAGATCGATATCATCAGGGTGCGCGGTAAGGACCATCGTCAAAAGAATCGATTTCCGCGCCGGGGTGACAATCGATATTTGCTGGCTTTACAAATGGGTTCGTCGTGGAGCCAGTGCCCTTTCGATGAATTCACCATATCTCATCATTGGGCATCATTCTGGTCTGTGCCCTGATGTTGCGTGTGATCGGCAAATCAATGCCGTTTTGTGTTGCGTTCAATCGCGGAACCTCTTGCGTTAGATTCGCAACCGGAACCTTTGCTCCGCCGCGCGGCGATTGCGGACCGATAGGGACCAACTGCCCGCCGACCCAGCCTAAGCCAACACCTGTCTGGCGTTGCTGATAGATCCACCAACGTCCGGCTTCAAACTTCAAAAAAGCAAAACCGCGCGGTTGAGCTGCGGTGCCATAATCGTCGAATGTCATAGCGCCAGCTAAGCCAAGTCCATGATTATGGATTGGGTTTAAGTATTCATTATTTAAATGTCCGGCACCACCTTGAACGTGATAAACGCGGTAATTGCCGGCATTCAGTTGATCAACCAGGATCGCGCAGCCGCTAAAATCCGGCGTGAACACTAATCGCCGTCCGCCTGGTGCGGCCGGCACAACACAGGAGCCGCCCTGCGGCACCCAGTAGGCCATCAGGGGCGCTTCCCATCCCACACCACCTCCACCGAGTAGGTTATAAGCATCGAGCGTCACAACATTCTGTCCCCCCACATTATGATGCGCGAGATCAAAAATGGCATTCCCCGCATGCAACGGCGGCAGCCTAACCGCCGTTATCAAGGTTTGTCTGAGAAAATTTTGAGTATTGTTTTGAAAATTCCAGTTCATCCCATTGGTCATGGCAAACCCTTTTGATCTATTTAATCAGCTCGCTGCGGCTATTGTGATAACTTGAGGTTGAAAAATAGTCAATAATTGTGATGGTTCGATAGTTTGGCCCAGCGATGGCCGGGCGCAGTCGCCGATCCTGGCAACCGCAAAATCCCGTATGTCATGCGCAACGGCGCGCCTGTCGCGGCGACACAAAGTCTTCGCGCAATGGCACTTAAATTCGCGGTGCTAACGTTCAGTATTCGAAGCGCAACGAACGCATAAACTTCGACGTTTGACATAAACCTGCACTCCACCATGAAGTCCTCGTTGATCATTCACCAGATCGCCACAACAAAAAATCAAATTTTCATCATAAAATTATTTTTTCTCCCACTCACAGCGGATTAGCATATCGGCGCAGCCGTATCGCCGCTGCAATAAAACCGAGGCCAAACCCAAGCCCGATCCAAAGGCCGGGCGTGCGGACGAACCGCAGCGGCGTCAGTTGGGATAGCTGGATCGGCATACCGCCATTTGGAGCGAATGCGGCATTAAACGCGCCGAACAGCCGATCCGTCAGCAGGGCGCTGACATGGTTTGTGCCGAAAGCGATCTGTTCAGCGACGCTCAGTGCGAGGGGCGGCAGCACCGCCCATAGAAACGGCACCCGCCGCGCCCAGACCGAAACCAGCAATAACCAGCCATAGATCGGTAATAACCAAAGCGATAAGGTTGCCAGCCCATAGAGCAGAACCACCGCCTGCGGCAGGATCGGCCACGCCCCCCATAATTTCGGCACGCCGCTGCCAGCCACCCAGATCACCAGTGGGCTCGTGATCAGCATAACAAGCTGCATCAGGATAATAATCGTGAACAGGATCACTGGCAGCACCACAAGCGGGATGGTCATTTTGGCTGCCACGGCCAAACTATCTGAAACCGGCAGCGACTTCCAGAACAGGATGCTCCGATCCCGCCGCTCATTATGCAGCGCACCGAGGCAGTAGAACACACCAACGATAATCCCCGTCGCCATCACCGCGACGGTCGCGATCATGTAGGCTATGCCCACCGGCGGAACGACAGGCACCGGGCCTTTATGCAACGATTTGTCCGCCACAATAATGTGCGGCAAGTGCAGGGTGCCAATCACGAATGCCACCAGCACAAGCGCCGCCACCGCCAACGGCGCGAGGTAGAGCGAACGATATTCCCATAGTTCGCGTCGCACCGACCATACGAACAGCCGCGTCCGGCTCAGCGGGCGCACCTGCTCCGCACGCTGCTCCATACCATCATTGGTGGAACCATCATTGGTGGAACCATCATCGATGAACGTGCTCATGCCGAGCCTCCCTGGATCGGTGCGGATGGGTTGCTTTCGAATTCTGGGCCGAGCAACGCCATAAACAGGTCAGCCAAACCCGGCGTGCGCAGTTCGCCCAGCGGTGCCAGTCGCTCGCGCGGCACCCCATCAAACAACATGATGGTGCGGCCAAACAAAATGCGCTCCTGCAGCGGATGACAGGCCTTGGCGGCGGCCAGCGCATCCGGATGCACCATCAGTTCCAGATAGCGCGTTTCGAAATCTTCCATGCTGGAGGCCAGCACAATCCGCCCGCGATCGACGAACATCACATCGGTCAGAATGTGCTGGATCTCCTCAACCTGATGTGTCGTCACCACGATGGTGCGGCTATGATCGAAATAATCATGGAGCAGACTGTCGTAGAACTGCTTGCGATAGAGGATGTCGAGCCCCAGCGTCGGTTCATCCAGCACCAGCAGCTTGGCGTCGATCGCCATCACCAGCGCCAGATGCAGTTGTGTGACCATCCCCTTGGAGAGGTCACGCACGCGGCTGGTGCGCTTGATCGCGGTGCGGGCGAGGAAGGCGTCTGCCTTGGCCCGATTGAACCGAGGATGCACCCCGGCGACATAATCGAGCGCCTGGGCAACACGCAGCCAGCGCGGCAGCACCGCGACATCCGCGATAAAACACACATCCTGCATCAGCCGGTCCCTCTCGGTCCACGGATCACGGCCGAGCACCCGCAATTCTCCCTGATAGGGGATCAAACCCAGTATGGCTTGCAAGGCGGTGGTCTTACCGGCACCATTGGGGCCGATCAGGCCGAGTATCCGGCCTTCCTCGATATTGAGGTCGATGCCGCTGAGCGCCACCGTATTGCCATAGGCCTTGCGCAGGCCGCGCGCCTCGATGCAGGCCATGTCAATGCTCCCCGGAGCCAGGTTTCAGTGCGGCGAGCAGCTCGGCAGGCTCAAGCCCAAGCCGCTGGATCGTGGCGCGGATGATCGGCCAATCCTGAGTGAGAAATTTTTCACGCTCGCCCTGCAACAAACGCGTGCGAGCACCTTGATTGACAAACATGCCGAGGCCGCGCCGCTTTTCGACAAGTTGGTCTTCGACCAGGCTCTGATAGCTCTTGAGCACGGTGAGCGGGTTTACCCGGAACTCGGCAGCAACCGTGCGCACCGAGGGCAGCGCGTCCCCCTCCGCCAGAACACCATCGAGGATCATTGCCACGATGCGGTCGCGGAGCTGGCGGTAGATTGGCTGGCTGTCGTTGAAATCATTGTCCATCTGTTCCTGCTGGCTCCGTGGAGCTGGTGTCTTAGCGATATAGTGTTATACATAAGCACAACACATGGACGATGGCAAGAGGATTCGTTGCCACCGCGCGTCGGGCATAGCCCCACAAAAATAATCAAAAACGATACGATTGGGCCTAAAGCGAACGGTAAAAGTTCGACAAGTTTTTCTTATTTCTCGCTCCTTTTCCCCTTTCGCACCCACCCACGCCTATGCCATGTTAGCAAAATGGAGCAGGTCACTAACCCCCTCGCACAGAGTCTCGCCGACCGCTTCACCGCGATCGCCCGCATGCTCCGCAAAACCCTCGGCGCCC
>JBMFWT010000083.1:0-5924 GCA_049964975.1 Acidiphilium sp. | reverse complement strand
GAGGAAATTTCGATGATCTGTTATCTGTTGGCCAAAAAATTGAACAAGCCGACTACCACCAAAATCACTTAATTATTTTATTACAGCGCCAGATTGCCTCGCGCAACGGAGCGCGCCTGTCACGCATCTCGACTTTGGACGTTTTGCTCGATGCTGACCACATCTCTTTAGGACAGAACTCTGGCGATTATGTAACGCTCGTTCGGTGGGCGGCGGGCGGCGGGTAATAGCGGAGGAGCAAAATCATGAGGGCCATGGCGGGGAGGGCGGCGAGGATTGAAAATTCGTAGAAGGGCAGCCAGCCGAGGCGGTGGGCGATGAGGCCGGAGGCGCCGCCGATGGTGCGGAGAGAAAGAGCGGCGGCGGAGGAGAGGAGGGCGTATTGGGTGGCGGTGTAGTGGCGGTCGCACAGGCTGGAGAGGTAGCTGAGGAAGGCGGCGCCGGCGATGCCTTCGGCGAAGGATTCGGTGATGGTGGTGATCAGCAGCATGTGGGGGAAGTGGGGGTAGAGGCCGAGGAGGGGATACATAGCGAGGGCGGCGGTTTGAAAGATGCCTGCGGCGAGCAGGGCGCGGCCAGTGCCGAGGCGGGCGATTGCGGCGCCGCCGAGGGCGGTGCCGGCGAGGGTGGCGGCGAGGGCGGGGATGCCGGTGGCGATGGCGATGGCGGCGCGGTTGAAGCCGAGATGGGTGTAATAGGGGGCGAGCATGACGCCGGCGAGGGCGTCGCCCAGATAGAATAGGATGATGAAGGCGAGGATCAGCGGCGCGCCGGGGCGGGTGAGGAATTGGGCCAGCGGATCGATCACGGCGGCGCGAAATTGGGCGGCGATGGAGCGCGGGGCGGTGGCGGCGGGTGGCGGTGGTTCGGTGGCGAGCAGGGTGGCGATGATGCCGGCGAGTTGCAGCGGGACCATGAGCAGCAGGGCGGCGTGCCAGCCGATGAGGGTGGAGAGGGCGATGACGCCGGCGCCGGAGATCAGCATGGCGGCGCGATAGCCCCAGACATAGCCGGCGATGGCGGTGCCCATGGCGGGGAGGGCGAAAAATTCGATGCGCCAGGTATCGATCATGATGTCTTGGCTGGCGGAGCAAAAGGCGACGAGGGCGCCGAGGCTGAGGGTGAGGGGAAGGTTGTGGGCGGGATGGCTTAAAGCGAGGCCGAGAATGGCGGCGGCGAGGCTGAGTTGGGTGATCAGCAGCCAGCTTCGGCGGCGGCCCAGGGCGCGGAACGGGGGGGGCGCGCGGAAATGATCGAGCGCGGGCGCCCAGAGGAATTTGAGCGAGTAGGCGATGCCGAGATTGGCGGTGAGGCCGATTTCGGCGAGGGGCAGATGGGCGCGGGTGAGCCAGAGGCGGAGGGTAAAGCCGGATAGAGCGAGCGGCAGGCCGGAGGAGAAGCCGAGCAGGGTGATCAAGCTGAGGGTTTTGGCCGTGATCGGGTGATCGGTGGGGGTGGGCGGCTCAGGGTTCGGCCCAGGGAGCGGCCCAGGGTTCGGCCCAGGGAGCGACGGGGTGCTCACATGCGTTTGACCGTGTAGACCTGTTCCAAGGCGCTGGCGATGGCGTTGCCGTGGCCCGCGTCACGCGCTTCGACCATGATTTCGAGGGTGGCGGCTTGGACGGTGGGCGAGGCGAATAGGCGCTGATGGACGACTTCGAGGATATTGCCGCCTTGGGCGCTGATGCGGGTGGCGATGTCCGCCAGGACGCCGGGGCGATCGGGGATTTCCATCAGCACGCGCAGCAGGCGGCCATCGCGCAGGAGGTTGCGGAGCAGGGTGTTGGCGAGGATGCGCGAGTCGATATTGCCGCCGCAGATGGGCAGGGCGACGCGCTGGCCTTTGAAGCGCGCGGGGAAGGTGAGGATGGCGGCGAGGCCGGCGGCGCCGGCACCTTCGGCGACGAGTTTGCCTTCCTCGATCAGCATGGCGATGGCTTGCTCGACGGCGGCTTCAGGCACGACCAGGATTTCGGCTTGATGGGCGCGCAGGATGGCGAGGGGCAGGCTGCCGATATCGCGCACGGCGATGCCTTCGGCGATGGTGGCCCCGCCGACGGCGACTTGTTGGCCGGCGAGGGCTTGGGCAAAACCGGCATAGGTTTCGACCTCGACGCCGAACACTTGCATATGTGGGGCGCGGGCGCGGGCGGCGATGGTGCAGCCCGCGACAAAGCCGCCGCCGCCGGTGGGCACGATCATGGCGTCCAGATCGGGTTGGTCGGCGATGATTTCGAGGGCGATGCTGGCTTGGCCGGCGATCACGGCGCGGTCGTTATAGGGGTGGACGAAGACGAGGCCATCGCGCGCGGCGAGGTGGTAGGCGTGGTCTGAGGCTTCGGCGAGGGTTTCGCCGTGCAGCACCACATTGGCGCCCCAGGCGCGGGTGCGGGTGACTTTGGTGGTGGGGGTGAACAGCGGCATGACGATGGTGGCGGCGATGCCGGCGAGGCGGGCGTGGCGGGCGACGGCTTGGGCGTGATTGCCGGCGGACATGGCGATGACGCCGCAGGCGCGCTCGGTGGGGGTGAGCAGGGCGATGCGGTTGGCGGCACCGCGCTCTTTGAAGGCGCCGGTGGCTTGCAGATTTTCGAGCTTGAGAAAAATCTCGGCCCCGGTGGCGCGCGAGAGGGCATCCGAGCGGATCAGCGGGGTGCGCAGCACCGAGCCTTGGATGCGTTCGGCGGCTTCATCGATCTCGGCGAGGGTCGGCGGGTCGCCCGCGACCGGGCTTGGGGCGCGGTCAGCCACCGAAGCGGATCGTCAAGATTTCGTAGGAGCGATCACCGCCGGGGGCGGGGACGGAGACGGTATCGCCGGTTTTTTTGCCGATCAGGGCTTTGGCGAGTGGGGCGGTGATGGAGAGGCGACCGGATTTGATGTCGGCTTCGTGCAGGCCGACGAGCTGGTAGGTCACTTCGCGGTCCGCTTCCTCATCGTAGAGGGTGACGAAGGCGCCGAATTTGACGCTGTCACCGGAGAGGGAGGCGATGTCGATCACTTCGGCGGAGGAGATGACTTCTTCGAGCTCGGCGATGCGGCCTTCGATGAAGGATTGGCGCTCGCGCGCGGCGTGATATTCGGCGTTTTCCGAGAGATCGCCGTGGCTGCGCGCCTCCGCGATCGCGCGGATGATGGCGGGGCGTTCTTCGGACTTGAGATGGCGCAGCTCGTTTTCGAGCGTTTGCAGGCCAGGTCCGGTCATCGGAAATCTTTGCACGTCTAATCCTTAACGCTTGCCCGATCGGGTTGATCGGGCGAGAGGCTGGAGGTTGGCAACAAGACAGGTTTTTCAGCCGGGGCGGTGCGAAAACTGCCCCGGGTCATCAGAACGAGGAACGAAAATACGACTGAAGCGGCGCAACATCAAGGTGACCCGCCGCGAGGGCGGAAATGGCGTGCGAGGCGGCGCGCGCACCGGCGATGGTGGTGAAGTGCGGCACGCCGTGGGTGAGGGCGGAGCGGCGGATATCGAAGCTGTCGGCGACGGTTTGCGCGCCGGAGGCGGTGTTGATCACGAGGTCGATCTCGCCGGAGCGAATGGCATCGACGCAATGGGGGCGGCCTTCGAGCACTTTATTGACCGGCTCGGCGGCGATGCCGGCGCTGGCGAGATGGGCGGCGGTGCCGCGGGTGGCGCGGAGCAAAAAGCCGAGTTCGGTGAAGCGGCGGGCGATGGGGATGATGGCGGATTTATCGGCATCGCGCACGGAGAGAAACACCGTGCCCGCTTGCGGGAGTTTGACGCCGGCGCCGAGTTGGGCCTTGGCGAAGGCGCGGGCGAAGCTGGCATCCAGCCCCATCACTTCGCCGGTGGATTTCATTTCCGGGCCGAGCAGGACATCGACGCCAGAGAAGCGGGCGAAGGGGAAGACGGCTTCTTTGACCGCGACATGGCTGCGCATGACGTTGGGATCGAGATTGAAGCTGGCGAGTTTTTCGCCGGCCATGACGCGCGCACCGATTTTGGCGACCGGGATGCCAGTGGCTTTGGCGACGAAGGGGACGGTGCGTGAGGCGCGCGGATTGACTTCGAGCACATAGACATTGTCGCCGCCCGCTTGATCGCGTTGGATGGCGAATTGGACATTCATCAGCCCGACCACGTTGAGGGCTTTGGCCATGGCTTCGGTTTGGGCGCGCAATTCATCGATGATGGCGGGGGAGAGCGAGTAGGGCGGCAGCGAGCAGGCGCTATCGCCGGAGTGAATGCCGGCTTCTTCGATATGTTCCATCACGCCCGCGACATAGACGGTTTCGCCATCGGCGATGCAATCGACATCGACTTCGATGGCGTCGTTCAAATAGCGATCGATCAGCACCGGATTGGTGCCGGAGACCACGACCGCCTCGCGCATGTAGCGGCGCAGATTGGTGAGGTCATAGACGATTTCCATGGCCCGCCCGCCGAGCACGTAGCTGGGGCGGATGACCACGGGGAAACCGATGCGCGCGACGATGGCTTCGGCTTCATCGGCGGAGCGGGCGATGCCGTTTTCGGGCTGGCGTAGGCCGAGCTGGTGCAGCAGGGTTTGGAAGCGTTCGCGGTCTTCGGCGATGTCGATGGCATCGGCGGAGGTGCCGAGGATCGGGATGCCGGCGGCGGCGAGGGCTTGGCTGAGTTTTAGCGGGGTTTGCCCGCCATATTGCACGATGCAGCCAAGCAACTGGCCGTTGGCTTGTTCGCGCTTGATCAGGGCCAACACGTCTTCGGCGAATAAGGGTTCGAAATAGAGCCGGTCGGAGGTGTCGTAATCGGTGGAGACGGTTTCGGGGTTGCAATTGACCATGATGGTCTCAAACCCGGCATCGCGCAGGGCGTAGGCGGCGTGGACGCAGCAATAATCAAACTCGATACCTTGGCCGATCCGGTTGGGGCCGCCGCCGAGGATCACGATTTTGGTGCGCGCACTGGGTTCGGCCTCGCAATGAGGGGTGCCGAAGCCGCCTTCATAGGTGGCGTAGAGATAGGCGGTGGCGGAGGCGAATTCGCCGGCGGTGCTATCGATGCGGCGATAGGTGGGGATGACGCCGAGCCGTTGGCGGGTGGCGGCGATGTCGGGTTCGGTGAGGCCGGACAGGGTGCTTAGTCGTTTATCGGACAGGCCAAGGGCTTTGAGGGCGCGCCAGCCATCCGCGTCATCGGGCAGGCCGTGGGCGCTGACGTGGTTTTCGGCCTCGATGATCAGGGCGAGCTGCTCGATGAACCAGGGGTCGAATTTGCAGGCGTTATGGATGTCCGCGACGCTGAGCCCGGCGCGCAGGGCGGAGGCGGCGATCAGCAGGCGATCCGGGCGTGGGGTGGAGAGGGCGGCGCGATAGGCGTCATGCGTGCCATCGCCGGGGGGCTCGATCGGGTCGAGGCCGGCATAGCCGGTTTCCAGACTGCGGAGGGCTTTTTGCAGGGCTTCGGGGAAGCTGCGGCCAATCGCCATGGCTTCGCCGACCGATTTCATGGCGGTGGTGAGCAAGGCGGGGGTGCCGGGGAATTTTTCAAAGGTGAAGCGGGGAATTTTGACCACGACGTAATCGATGGTCGGCTCGAAACTCGCGGGGGTGACTTTGGTGATGTCGTTGCGCAATTCATCGAGCGTGTAGCCGACGGCGAGTTTGGCGGCGATTTTGGCAATCGGAAAGCCGGTGGCTTTGGAGGCCAGGGCCGATGAGCGCGAGACGCGCGGGTTCATCTCGATCACCACCATGCGGCCATCGGCGGGGTTGATGCCGAATTGCACGTTGGAGCCGCCGGTATCGACGCCGATTTTGCGCAGGCAGGCGATCGAGGCGTCGCGCATGATTTGCAATTCGCGGTCGGTCAGGGTCAGGGCCGGGGCGACGGTGACGGAATCGCCGGTATGCACGCCCATCGGGTCGATATTCTCGATTGAGCAAATGATGATGCAATTATCGGCGCTGTCGCGCAC
>JBMFWT010000082.1:0-6122 GCA_049964975.1 Acidiphilium sp. | reverse complement strand
GGCGGTCAACAGCGAGGCGATGGCCGAGCATCTTCGCGAAATCAGCACGCAGGTCGCACCCGGCGCGCACGCCGTGCTGGTGCTCGATGGCGCCGGCTGGCATCAAGCCAGCGAACGTCTGCCGGTGCCCGACAATATCAGCCTGCTAGCGCTGCCGCCCTATTCGCCAGAGCTCAACCCGGTCGAAAACATCTGGCAATTTCTGCGCAGCAACTTCCTCAGCCATCAGGTCTGGAACAGCTACGACGAAATCCTTGCCGCCTGCCGAAACGCCTGGAACAAGTTCATGCAGATGCCAGAACAAATCGCTTCGATCACCCAACGAGACTGGATCAAAGCAGTCATTGGATAGGCAGATTGGTATTAATCCAAAGAGTAAGCCTTGCCTTTCTAAATCCTGCCCTCCTGTTTTATCGCAGCTCGCGATCCCATATCATCGTAAGCTGGAGATCATCATGCGATCATCACGACCAGGGCCGGTGCCCGATGGATTGAGCGTGCCGGCGGCTGGAACGCCTGGCCTGCGCTTATTGGTGTCCCTCGCCGTCGGCGGCATGTTCGTCAGCGTCCTGTATTTCGCGCGCGTTGTCCTGGTCCCCATCACGCTTGCGGTGATGCTGAGCTTTCTGGTGGCACCAATCGCGGCGTTCCTGCGGCGCTGGTATTGCGGCCGCGTTGGCTCGGTGTTGCTGGCGATGCTGTTGCCCCTCGCTGTGCTGCTGGGATTGGGTACGGTCATCGGCAGCCAACTCAGCACGTTGATCCGGGAAATACCGGCTGAGCAGACCGTCATCATGCACAAGGTCAATACCATGCGGGGTGCTACGCTCGGCAACATTGACGGATTTCTCAAGCGCGCGGGGCATGAACTCAAGCACGCCGCCGCGCCGAAGCTAGCAAAGCCGACAAAGCCGACCAAGACCGCCCGTCCGGTGAAGCCGGCACCGACGAGGGTGGAGGTGGTGCCGCCGCCGACCTCGCCCATGCATGTCGCCGAGGGCATTATTGGCCCGGTGCTCGGCCCGCTGGCGATCCTGCTGCTCGTGATCACCGTGGCGAGCTTCATCCTGCTCTATCGCGAAGACTTGCGCGACCGCATGATCCGCCTATTCGGCTCGAACGACCTGCACCGCACCACCACGGCGCTCGATGACGCGGGCGAGCGGTTGAGCCGATATTTCCTTACGAAATTCCTGATCAATGCCGGGTTCGGCGCGGTGATCGGCGGTGGCCTCGCGATCATCGGCGTACCGGGGGCTATTTCTTGGGGGGTTCTGACCGCGTTGCTACGCTTCATCCCCTATGTCGGCAGTTTCATCGCGGCGGTGCCGCCTTTGCTGCTCGCCGCAGCAGTGGATTCGACCTGGGGTATGGCGATCTGGACGCTGGTGCTGTTCGTGGTTGGCGAAGGCATGACCGGCCAAGTGGTTGAGCCGCTGCTATATGGCCGGACCACCGGCCTATCGCCGATTTCGGTGATCGTCGCCGCGATTTTTTGGGGGTGGTTATGGGGGCCAGTCGGGTTGCTCTTGTCCACACCGTTAACCTTGTGCTTCGTGGTGCTGGGCCGCCATGTCGAAAGCCTGGAATTTCTCGCCGTTCTGCTGGGTGATCGACCGGCCTTGACCTCGATTGAGACTTTCTATCAGCGTGCGCTCGCCGGCGACCCGGACGAAGTAATTGACCAGGCGGAATTGCTGCTGCGCGAGCGCTCGCTGTGCAACTATTATGACAGCGTGGTGCTTCCCGGCCTGCGGCTCGCCGCCGCAGATGCGACGCGTGGCGTGCTCTATCCCGGCCAGATCGAGCGCGTCACCGAAACCGTCGCCGAACTTCTCGACGATCTTACCGATGAACCGGACACTGAAAAGCCACCACGCGCGCTGGTGGTCGAAAAGCACGAACCGACTGGCCTGTCGATCGCCGAGCAGGATACCGAGCACGAACCGACGCCGCGGCTCACGCTGCCGCCGCATGCGCAACTAACACCGGCCTGGCGGACCGATGCGCCGGTGCTGTGCATCGCTGGGCGCGGCCCTCTCGATCGCCAGGGATGCGAAATCATCGCTCAATTGCTCGCCAAGCACGGCATTGGCACGCGCATCCTGCCCAACGAAGCCGCCGCCAGAACCAATATCGGCGGGCTAGACGCTGCGGGCGTCGCGCTGGTGTTTCTTTGCTATCTCGATATCGCGGCTGCACCATCCAGTCTGCGCTACCTAGCGCGACGCGTTCACAAGGCATTCCCGGATCTGCCAATGGTCGCCGGGTTTTGGACTACCAAGGAGGATTACGAGCGCTATGGCGACTTTCAGGCCGCAATCGGGGCGACCTGCTATCCCACCTCGCTGCGCGACGCGGTGGATGCCGTGCTGCGCGAGGCGATCAGCGCGGCTTCAGGCACCATTCCGCTTTAAAATCGCTTGGGACAATGACACTACCACTACAGTTGCATTCTTGGTTTAAGATGAGCACGTCTGGCGATGGCTTCATGGGTCCGTCTGAATATTGACCATGTGAGGATGCACTCGATGAGGAGTTACCGTTGAGCGAGCTTCAAGGCGAGGTGCCGGATTTCTTGGACGGATTATCGGATGAGTTCTTTCCCGTCCTGCGCTTCGTCTTTTTGGGTGTGATGGTGTTGGCGTGATGGTGGACGGCGGCCATCATGGCGCAGGCGAGCATGGCGCAGGCGAGCATGACGAGGGAGACATGACGATGCCAACCATGCCAGGAACGGGTTTCGTTATGGTCGAGGCCGAATTCGTTCTTGGCAGTTTCCAGACCTTCTTCGATCCGCCACCGTGTTCCCTCTACGCGGACCAAAGCATCGATTGACGTGCCGTGCGGACACCAGGTGTGAAATACGCGCATTCGCCAGCGCCGATACCGCGCCGGATCAGCACGCTCCGTGTCCATAGGTGAAAGACCTGATCCATAGTGCCTCGTTCTCATCGTGAGAAAATATTGAACCTGCAAACCTTCGGATTGAAGCATTTCGACTGATCGCCCTGTTTAATAGGAACTCACGAATCGTGATATGCATAAATTCTGATATTTGAAAAAATTTAGTTTTAATTGATTATAAAATCATAATTATTTTTATATATTGAAGTAATATCAATATTAATTGTCTATAAGTAAATAATTTATTATCATAAGTTGACCGGTTGTTTATTGGGTGAGGCTTAACGACATGATGCATTGCAGTGTGGAACTTTGAAGAGAGCCTCGCTCTGATCGGGTCTCGCAGTGCCGCCAACCGGCATTTTGCCGAGGCGCAGTCTAGAAAGGAAATAATCATGTCTGCAACCAGTCACCAAGCCGCAGCAAAATCCCACGAGGATACAGCGAAGGCCCACCACATGGCCGCCGAGCATCATGGCAAGGGCGATCAAAAATCCGCACTCGAACATTCGACAAAGGCATCCAATTTGTCGACAACCGCGCATCAGCATACGGCCGAAGCGCATAAATCGAGCCAGCATGCGAAGGCGTAACTTTGTCATCTCGCCGCCTAAGGTGATGTGAGTTCGTGGCTGAGTAGCGGTCAACGTGCCGCTATTCAGCCATGTCGCTTTGCGTTGAACCTATCTGCACTGGGTTAGTTCAACTTTAATCTAAATATGTCGGTGCGGTTTTATCAGAGCCAGTCGACTGGTCGCAATGCTCTCGGCGGCAGCAGTCCGCAGCATCACCGCCAATGCATCCGAGTCGATCGTGCCACAGTAAAAGACCGGCCATCACGTGACGGCCGGCCACCACTCAAATTTCAGATCGATCTGCGCTATACTCAGTCGGAATGGGGCATCTCCTCCAAATCATGAAAGATCATTCCTAAAAAAGTGCCTTCGCCAATACACAGCTCCAGCGCAGCATAGTTCAGTGCGATCTATGGGTCAGGTTCAACATCTCAGTAAATAAGTTGCGGTTCGGCATATTTTACCGACCAATATTGCCAGTTAACCAGAGGATAACCAGGACCAGCAGTATAAGGCCCAAAACGCCACCCAAACCGCGCCCGCCGTAGCGATTATAGCCATAATAGCCGCCACCACCGCCGAAAATTACAATAACCAGAATAATGACAATAATGAGTGACATTGCCGACCTCCAATAAATACCCGGGGCTACCATGATTGGGCACCACTTACGGACGATATATTGGGGGTAAAAAACTTGAAAACAGGCTCGGAAACTACGTAGTGCTTCGCTTGATAGCGCCTATTTGGACGTATGCTCTGTGCCAACGGCACCAGAGTCGGCGTCAGCGCGGTGATCTCGCCATTATTGATATCAGCAAATTGGGCGCGCAGCAGCCGATTATTCATCCGGTGGCCGGCTTGCTCGCTAATTGAACGCCCCCCCCGATCAGGGCACCCGCCAACGCCAAATCACCCACCACATGAAGCATTTTATGGCGCACGAATTCATCCGGATTAACCACATGCCCGGACCCTCAGGATGTTTGGCGCGCAGCACTGGGCGTAGCAATGTCGATCGTTGAGCGTGGCATATCACTCTCAATGATGTCCGCATAAGTTCACAAAAACGCGAGTTCGGTGGCCGATTTATTCAGAATTCGCTATTCCGGCCATTGACCTCATCTCCCGCGTCATCGACGATTATTGACGGACAGACGCTCGAGAGTCCTGTTTTAGATGAGCGACAGGCCGTTGGTCGTGCGACACGAAAAACTGCGGATCAATGCTATTAGTGAGAAGCAGAACCAATAGGACTATGATCAGCACGGCAATTACCCGACTTAACAACCGAACGGCAAGTACGATTAACAATATTGCAACAATGATCAGAAGAATTGGCTGAACGGAGGCTGGAATACCCACTGATTTCATAAAGTTACCTAAGATCGCGTCGATATAGGTGATAAGATCCATCACGAGTCGAAAAATTGCCCAGATAGCCGAAACAATAATATTTATCGCGTTTTTCATCACCCACTCCATTTACGATATTAGTCATATGGGAACTGCGTTCAGTATTTTTAATATGCGTTGGCAATAGTTGTTCAACGCCGGTCGCGCCAGCATGACCGTAGGGTGAGTAATTATCAATATTCCCATACAGTTAATACTAATATTATGCTATGTAAAAAATATCGATATCCATGAATTTTTATATCATCGTTTTGGGTAAAATCTTATAATATTTGACAATTTTTTCAATTATTTTCTAATCGCAACGCACAATATTTTGACGAAAATGAACTAAGAATACCTCTTATTGAAGTGTTACGATGTAGGTCGCCCCGCATCGGTTGCGATCTCGTATATCCGAAGTAAAGCGGCTTATGATCGACGCGCAAACTGCGAAGGAGCCCGAAGGGTTGCCACGTTGGTGACCAGATCGCGCGCCTGATTTGGAGCAGCATCGACGTCACTTTGATAAAAATAGGAAATGGTTACATTAAGCTGTTGAGCGAGTTCATAGAGCGCCATTGGGGCGATCCGATTGGTGCCATTCTCAAACGACTCCAGTTGAACCACCGGTCTGCCGACCGACCTCGCGAGCTCATCGATGGATATATTTAATAAAGATCGTCGCGCCCGAAGGCGCGATCCGACATGGATAAGCAACGCTTCGGACGCCTGCTGCCGCATGCGGAATGCACCGCGATCACTGATTGGCAATGTCGATCTCCTTTTTCGCAATGGACCTGGGAACCGAGTAGGTCTTGATCTTAATTTGGATTGTATCTGTCGATGATAAATTTGGATAGGTATCTGCTCAACCTGGCAGGAGGTCGATCGGCATTGATGCTCCGGTGACGGCGTTTTTGATGGCGGTATAGGCATCAATTCCGTGCCGTGCGGCGGTGCCGACGACGGATCGGACGTTGGCGAAGAAATCGGCGCCCCAGTTGGACCGGAACCCTCCGGTGACCTTGCGATATGTCGCGGTGGGCCGAAGTTCGCGTTCCGATCCGTTGTTGTCGGCAGCGACCTCTGGGTGGTCGAGAAAGGTGAACAGATGATCACGAACCTTGCCGTATCGTCGGCGTAATCGTCTGCCGTGACGGTTGACCGGGGCGAGCGCCATGACGGCGTCGAGGTCATGGTCAAGGCGACGCCGCCAGGCACGCCTTGTGGCGTCCGCGAGGG
>JBMFWT010000081.1:0-6501 GCA_049964975.1 Acidiphilium sp. | reverse complement strand
CTGTCACCGCCATCGCCACGGCAGCCGAGACCAGAATTTGCCCGCCATGCCCCGCCGCCATAATCCGTGCGGTGCGCCCCAGGGTCAGGCCAAAATAATCATCATCCCGGAACTCAGCCGGCCCGCAATGCACGCCAATCCGGAATTTTAACCCGCCCACCGCCGCAAAATCTTCTTCTCCCAAGCGCGTCTGCAACAAGGCCGCCGCTGTCAGCGCTGCCTGCACGCGCGCAAACACCGCGCAGCCACCATCGCCCGTGGTCTTGAACACCGCACCGCCCGCCGCCGCCACCCCATCGCGCAGCAGCGCATCATGCCGCGCCATCGCCTCCCCCATCGCCTCCGGATAGCGCACCCAGCGCTGAGTGGAGCCCTCAATATCGGTGAACAAGAACACGTAATGCGTGTCCGCCCGTGCGTTAATGTCGATTAAATGATTCATCAGACTCCCGGTCGGTCAAATAATATAAAATAAGACACGTTCCGTATAACCGACGTTTTATTTGGGAGGCAAACAAAAACAGCGAGGCTGAATGACGCGTGCAGGCCAACCGCTCGCCAAGACATCCCAGCATGCAATCTCCGGTTACATTACTGTCATATTCCCGGGGTGAGAGGCGCGCTCATTCCGCCTGAACAGCGGCGGTCACCTTACGCATCAGCAGCACCAGAGGGGTTGCAACCATGAAGAGCAGCATAATTGCCCGGAACGCATCGGCGAACGCCAATGTTGATGCCTCACGATACGTTGTTGCATAGAGCCAAGACATCGCCGCCTGATGACCATGATTTGCCGAACCCAGAATCAGGGTTAGATGCGTCGTGATCCCGTTCAGCACCTGATCCATCGTTTGATTGGCGGGCGTCAGGGACGTGGCGATGATCAGAAAATGCCGGTTGGTTTGATCATTCAGGATCGCGCCGGAGACCGCGATACCGATTGCCCCACCGAGATTGCGCATCATATTGAACAGGCCAGAGGCATATTTCAATCGTTCAGGGGATAAGGCGCCGAGGCCGAGCGTGATAGCCGGCGCAACCACAAATATTTGCGGCAATCCGCGCAGGATTTGCGGCACCAGTAATTGATGCTGGCCCCAATCATGCGTGATCAAACTAAATTGCCACGTTGCCGCGCCGAAACTGATCAAGCCCCCCATCATGAGCCAGCGCAAATCAACCCGGCGTCCAAGCACAACATAAAGCGGCACACCCGCGAGCGAAGCCATGCCAGTTGCCGCGACCGCAATGCCGGTCTGCCACGCTGAGAACGCCCGCACATAGCCGAGAAAGAGCGGGGTTAAATAAATCGTGGAAAATACCCCAACACCGGTCACTAACGACAGAATGCAGGCAATCAGAAAATTACGATTACGCAACGCCCGCAGATCAACCACCGGGGTGGCAAAACTGAGGCTGCGGATCACGAACAAAACCGCACTTACCGCTGAAATCACGGCACAAACCCGGATGGTTTCATCACTGAACCAGTTCCAGCGCGCGCCATCCTCAAGCACGTATTCCAACGTGCCAAGCCCCAGCGCCATCAAAATGATTCCAAGATAATCTGCATGACGCGCCTCGCGCGCATCGGGCCGATCAACATCGACCAGGATAGCCACACCAATGGCCACGCCTAGGCCGGGGATTAGATTGATCATAAACAGCCATCGCCAACCAAGCGTATCGGTAATCCACCCCCCCACCACCGGTCCCAGCGCGGGTGCGAGAGAGGCCAACACACCAATGACCGCCGAGGCGATAAGCCGTTTATGCCCCTCAAAATAGTGAAACGCCGTGGTGTAAACGGTCGGGATCATAGAGGCGCCAAGCAATCCTTGGATGGCCCGAAATATAATCATGCTCTGAATGTTCCATGCCATACCACACAACAAGCTCGCGGCCGTAAAACCCAGCGCCGACCCTGCGAATAGCCAGCGCGTCGAGCATAGCCGGGTCAGCCAGCCCGACAGCGGCACCACGATAATTTCGGCAATCAGGTAAGCGGTCTGCACCCAACTGATCTGATCGCGCCCCGCTGATAGCCCACCCCCAATCGCCGCCAGCGAAGACGCAACGATTTGAATATCAAGGAGCGCCAAGAAATAGCCAACGCACATGACCGAGAATGGCAACAGCACACGCGGCGCAGCGCCTTCGGTTTTCATCGACGATGGGCCGGGCTTGATTTCGTATCGACACGAACTGTCGTCGATAGACCGGGCCGCAATAGGCCAAGCGTTTGGGCTGAGCCATCAAGCGCGATCCGGACGGGAACACGCTGAACAATCTTGGTGAAATTGCCAGTCGCATTCTGCGGCGGAATCACGCTGAAAATCGCCCCGGTCGCTGGCGCAAGGCTGACGACATGACCATAGAATACCCGCCCCGGCAATTCATCCGCCACAATCCGCGCGGGATCACCTGGCTTGATCCGCGCGAGATCATCCTCCTTGAAATTCGCATCCACCCAAAGCCCGTGCGCCGGCACAATCGAAAGCAATGTGGTTCCCGCTGCAACGAAGGCGCCACGCTGGGCATAACGATCAGCGACATACCCATCGATTGGCGCCGTGATCGTGGCATAGGCTTGATCGATCCGCATGAGTCGCAAATCGGCCTCGGCTGCGGTCACGGTCGCCTCAGCGGCGGTGATTTCAGTAGCGAGCACCGCAAGCTGCCCACGCGCCGCGACGAGCCGCGCATGCGCGGCACTGACCGTGGCTTTCGCCGTCTCGGCAGCGTCAGCCGAATGTTGAATATCCTCCTTTGACGCGGCACCACCACCCGCAAGATGCCGATAGCGTGTAGCGGTATCGGTCGCGAATTGGGCTAGAGACTGCTTCGCGCGCAGCACAGAGGCGGCCTCGGCGATCACCGCGTGCTGCGCCTGATAACGGGCTTGCAGCGCCGCGACGGCAGCGCGCCGTTGCGACACCAGCGCTTCACCCCGGGCGACGGCGGCCCTGAGATCATTTGAATTGAGTTGCACGACGACCTGACCGCGATGAACATAATGATTGTCCGCGACGGGAATTGCCGCGACGAAACCGGAAACATGCGCGGCCAAAGGCGTGACATTTCCCCCCACATAGGCGTCATCGGTGGTCATCACGAAGCGCCCGACACGCCACCATTGATACGCATAATACGCGCCGATCAGCAGCAACATGACACAAACGCCACTCACGATAACGCGGCGACCGACCATTCCGCGCTTTGACTGCAGGCCGGCGGCGCCAGATGTGGCTCCCATGCGCTCAGCAAGATCACTGCTCATGGCTGGATCGTCCGAAAAGCGTTCAGCGATTTGGGATCGAGTGATGCCAGACAATCGGTGGCAGCGTCATAGCCGGCGGCAATGGCAACGTCCATCTTCTTCCAGGATAATTGGCCAACACCGCGCATCTGTGGCCGGATCGTCAGATCAGCGCAGGCGGCCTGCGCCGGCTGCCGGCTCACGGCGCCCACGGTTGATGCCTTATGCATGAGTGCGACCAGCCCCGGCATACGACGACCTTTCCGCCGACGCCACGGCAGGAGGCCACCCAGCAATGATAACGGGCTCGGGATCTGCTCAAAGGGGAGTTTACGCGCGCTGCTCGAAACCACATCAACCGCGATGATCCGATGCGCACCAGCACTCGCCATAATGTCAACGGGTAAATTATTGCTCACACCGCCATCAATATGCAAATGCTGATCGATCATCACGGGGGGCAGCACACCGGGAATGGCGAAACTGGCCAGCACCGCCTGCTCCATCGAACCGCGCGTTAGAGCGCAGGACCGATGCGCCGTGACGTTGGTGGCCATGCAGAAAAAATTGATCCAGCAATCTTCAATATCGATGATTTCGCCTGCAGCATCGATAATCCCCTCGCGGGTGACGCGCCGTGCCCGTACGCCACGCATAAGCGAGATAATCGGTAGCAGATGAAAATCACCTACCGGATTGCCGCGCGCAATGAAGGCATTGTGAACCGCGTGACGAAGTGCTGTGCCTGCCCGGCCCAGGGCGAATAAGCCGCCAATGACAGCGCCGATACTGGCTCCACCGATCATATCGATTTCGATACCTGCCTCCTCCAAGGCGTCCAGCACACCAACATGGGCAAGACCACGCGCGCCACCGCCGGATAGGACGAGGCCGATACTCTGGCGCGTTAATATCCGGCTCAGGCGGCGAAGATGACGCTCATCGCCACGCTTTACATGAACGTGCTGACGGACTTTGCGTGCCGACAGCCAATTCCGCGTGCCCGTCGGGCTGGTTGTGCTGGGCGCATGCAGTAAGACCAGCGTGCAATCGCGTTGAATTTCCGCATCGAGCGGGCCGAGCAGATCCTGCTCCAAGGGATGGCGGGAAGGTGATGTTTGCGCCGCATCAGCGATCAGACAAATTTCATCGGCGTGGGCCACGCAAGCGTGAGACCATGGCGTTGCCGTCGGATCGGCCACAAGCAGAAGCGTTTCGGCGCAAGCGGCGGCGGCACCGATTAATCGTGACGCGATGCCAGACTGATCTGGCGCGGTCAGAACGTCCGTTCGGCCACCAAGCGCCGCACAATTCGCGCGCAGATTGTCAACCAAATCCGCAAAATCCGCAATTGGCCCCAGCGGCACCAGAGCAATGGTCATGCATTTTGGGCGGGTGATCAAAACCGGGTCGGCATATCGCGCCGTTGCGATAACGGCACGCAGTAATCCAAGGCCCACTCTTTGATCATCGTTCATAAAATGAACGAAAACAGCTTGGCTCATCGCCATGACAACGGTGTCGCACCACGCGGTGATCGGTTGTGGCGTCGGTGGTCCGTCAAGAAAATCAGGGCGCCACGCCACCGCCCCCGGTTCGATATCATGAAGCCCATTATTCAGCGCAATCCGCAGGCGGCCACTAACGACGACATAGAGTTCTTTCGTGATTTTACCGTGGTCCATCAATACCGACCCGGCAGGAATTTCGATAAATCGAATATTTTCGGCAATATTGTTATTAATATGAATCGTTTTGAGATCGAATATTTTTGAAATGACGTGACGAATATAATCATAGCTGATTTGATTATAATCATTTCTTGAAATTACTGAAGATAATTTGTCATTACCGAGCGCACTCAAGGTAATATTTTCATACATATCATTCATGGTCTTTGCTCTTCTGATAGCGAATACTCAGTGATAAATTCTTACGCAGAAATCACTCAAATAGCGTCATGGCGCCTGTCAGCAAGATTACGGCCGTCACTGCTGACGCCATGATCTGACGGTGGGAAATTGGTGATTTCGAAATCACGGCCGATTCTGCACTACTAAATCGCGCCGATAAATTTGCGCTAGCTTGAGCATGTTTGTGCGGAAGATCGGCGCAGTTGGCTTGGTTGCCATCAAATCCAAGCAACGAGCCGAACATCCGGGGGGGGGGGCAGGCGCATTGAGCTGTTGGATAAGGCGGGTCATGATCGTCGCTCCTGGTCGTGGTAGAAATGAAATGACAATGATTCCTGTGATAGCGTAGCGAATGCGACAAGTGTGTGATAGGTATCACATAATAATTAGGGTAGGGTTCTGTTCGGCGTAGCAGCAAGACGCGTGCCCACCATAGACACAATGATGTGCGGTAACGGGCCAACTGAATGCAGCATGCCTAGGCGTAGATTCGCCACGGCGATCCCGCTATCTTTGAGCGATGCCGCTCAGCACCGCCGAACTCTGCGCAATTGTCACCCGCAATGAAACCGCACGGATCATTCTCAAACGACTCCCTGCCCTCAAACTCGATCAAGCCTATCTCGTCGCTGGTGCGGTTTTTCAAGCGGTATGGAACCATCGGGCGCAGCGCTCTCCTGACGAGGGGATTGCTGATTACGATATCGCCTATTTTGATCCGGATTTGTCCTATGACGCGGAAGACGCCGTGATCCGGCGCGCTGATGAGTTATTTGCCGACCTATCGGCACGGATCGAAATTCGCAATCAGGCGCGGGTTCATCTTTGGTATCCAACCCGCTTCGGCGCGCCATATCCTCCCCTCAATAGTACTGTCGACGGGATCTCGCGCTATCTAGCCCATCTTATTCGCGGCATGTCAGGGATTCGCTGGCGGGCATGGTTTAAGTCTTTGATTTCGTGCAGAAGTATGGGTGCTGACGCCAACCCTGCTCGAACCGGACTGTGCCACACCCACCATGATCGAAAATACCCTGTTTCCGTTTTCTCTGCCATCCGTGCGGCGCAAGAAAGTCACGGCTGCGTTTGATGGCGGGCGGCTGACGTCCGACGGCGGGGTCATGCTTCTCGGGGCGGTTGAAAAGTCGCTCGGCATTGCGGCAAAGCTTGCCCGGTTGATTGCCGATCCGCGCAATCCGCGTCTCATCACCCACAGCGTCGCCGATATCCTGCGCGCGCGCATGTTGGCCATCGCGTGCGGCTATGAGGATGGCGACGACCTCGATTACCTGCGGGGCGATCCAGGCTTCAAACTGGCCTGCGGACGGC
>JBMFWT010000080.1:0-7004 GCA_049964975.1 Acidiphilium sp. | reverse complement strand
CCCAGATTCTCACGTTGATTGACGCGCATTCTCAGGTTGTTTGTCGCGCGGCACTTGCGCCCAGATGATATCGTCATCCTTGACAATCTACCAAGCCATAAAGGCAAAGTCGTGCGCGACGCCATCCGCGCTGTCGGCGCGAAGCTCTTGTTCCTACCCGCGTATAGTCCAGACCTAAACCCTATCGAGCAGGTCTTCGCAAAGCTCAAGCACTTGATGCGGAAGGCAGAAAAACGAACACTCGAAGATACTTGGAAAAATATCGGCAAGCTCCTCGAGTTGTTCCCACCCGATGAATGCCAGCGATATTTCGTCAATTCAGGTTATGCGTCATCTTAAAATCATCACGCTCTAATATTTTGGTGATAAGGCGCGACCATCCACATATCATAATCGCCGGTCACCGGAACCGATTTATAACCCCAAACATAAACGGGGATTTTTGTATTGATCGCGCCGTCCCGACACCAGAAAACATCGCCAGATTTGAACTTTCCAATGGCTTTAAGAGCGAGTGCAAATGTTATATCGGGGGTTAGCCGATTGTCACATTTAAAATATCGAAAGTCGCCGTCTGATTTTATTTCTCTGAGCGGATTAAAGTGACGCTTGGCAAAAAGCGTTTCAAACGATGATGATAAATTCAGATGAATCGGCTTGGCTTGACCGTGGTTATGGAAATTCGCCTCGTCATTCGGCGTTTTACCAGTCCACGCTTTTGAGAAAGCCTGATCACACGGGACCAAGCCAGATGTCAGGCCCCAGTCAGAGCTTTTGTCGTGAACATCCATGCTTTTGGTGGCAAACCCGGCCTCAATCAGCCGCATGGTGGGAACCGTCGAGGGCCGAAGAAACATAAAACTGTTCAAATTCTGACAAACCGAATGAATAGCACTCAAATGTGAACGGACGACCCCGCTCGACTCCGGTGTCGCCAACGCAAAATCACCCATGATGCACCTCGTCAAATGAAACTTAAATTTGAGATTCAAACGGTTTCACATGTTCTGCGGGATGTCAATCGGACGATGCGCGCTGCGCAACGAATGGCCGTTAGCAACGACATCAAGCGAGGGTTGATCAACCGCAGCCAACCACCCAGCCCCGGCCACATCGACGAAACCCGCACCACCAAAACCGTTGACAAAATGCAAGAACACGCACATTTTCTCACCATTACAGCCCTCGGAGCGCATCAATGCTCGCACGCCCATCCTTAACAAAATCCCCGCGCGTATCGGGCGCTTCATTTGCGCTGCTGTTCGGCCTGTGGGAGGTTGCGCGCCATGCGATCAACCATAACCTAACCGTCGCCAGCACGGTGGGCATCGTCGCGTCGGCAATCATCGGGGGCTTCGGCATCGGCCTAATCACCCACTACCAAAAAATGGTAGCCGACAACCGCGCCCAAGAGTCACGCGCCAAAAGAGGTGCCCCATGAACGGCAACCCCCCGCGTAGCCATCGTCTCGTTTTCATTGGTATACTGCTAATCTGCTCCATCTTTGTTGGGATGATCGATAATATCCACTCCTGGTCGCATCTCATCATTACGCCAGCCCTGATCACGCACACCCTGATGGGCGCCGGCTTGTTTTTCTTCCCAATGCTCGTCGTTTTCAGCGTGTTGCGACCGCTCATCGAGCGAGATCGCGCCCGCAAATACGCAGAACGCCCGCCGCTTGATCTGACGTTGCCACCGAGAAATCCCGATCCCTAATCACCCACCTCCCCGCCGCTCTTCTCCCGCTGCGTATCCGGGCATACCCACCAAAGCTTGTTCAAAGGCCGCCGTGATTTCGGTCTGACTGAACCCCCGATCCCAGAACTCGGTCATCAAACACGCCATCAACCACTCTAACGCCGCACCCTTGGTGTAAGGCCCACGCCGCGCCAAATCCGCGCACGCATTGGCAAACTCGAAAGCCGCCGTCATCGCTTGCCCTTCCCACGGCACCTCGTCCGCGTCCCCATCGCCCCCGCCCTCGCTCATTTTGTTCTCCTCACGCAATCTGCCCTTCATGTTGCCCGATTGACCTGCCTGTGCAAGCATTTCACCTCTCTTGATCAACCAATCCAACAAGGTGCGCGCCGCATGTCCTTCGGCCAATGGCTTCGTGAGTTTTTCACCCAGCGCAAACAAATCCGCAGCCAATCGCACGGCGAATCCCACGCCGGGTCGCGCAAATCCGGCTATACCCTGCCCATCAACGTGCCGGACGCGGTCCCCTTCCTGATCGCCAGCGCATTTGAGCGTTGTTTCTCCCGCGCCCCGATCGATCAAGCGATGGCGCTCTGCCCCACGCCCGATCCAACGTCGCCCAACGCCCTGGCGCTGGAGCGCCAGCTCAGCCGGTTTGATGGTCAGCTTTTATTAACCATCAGCCTGCAAGATCGCCGCACCCTCTGGGCGGCAATCCATCATCATTTCGGCCTGAACCTCACCCATTTCCGTACCCCGACGCATTTGCTGAAAATGCCGTTCGCCACGCCAGAAATACCCGCAACCTGGCGCCCCGCCATCATCAGCCTTGCCGCTCAATCCTGCGCTGGCCCCAAATTCCAAACAAGCTTCATCATCGATGCGCTGGCAATTTCCCCGCCAATCTTCCAGGAAAATAGCGCAGAATTGCTAAGGCTGCTGAAACCGTTCGATCATATCGACATCAAAAAAATTCCAGCACCCATGCAATATAAAACCTGGGATCGGATCAATCAGCATTTCGGCTTGAACCTGCAAGAATCGCCCTATCCGGCAAGCTTCACCCGTCTCAACCCCAATCAACGCCCCAAGCGCGACGTGATGGAGTCCGACAACACCCGCCCTGACCGGCGCTGATCCAAAGCCGGCCCGACCATCATTGCGCGCCGTTCAACAGCGCCACAATCCCCTCAAGCTGATCGAGCGTATTATAAACCACACTCACCGTGCCCCGCTTGCCGTCATAGCTAATCCGCACACTCAAGCCCAAGCGCTCGGATAAATCCTTCTCCAAAGCCCGCGTTTCCGGATCATGCTGCGCCGGCGGGCGCGGCGGCGGCGCTTTCGCGGTCAGCGCCTCTTGGGTCAATTTTTCGGCCTGCCGCACCGATAATTTCCGCTCAATAATCGCCCGCGCCGCTTCTTCCGGGCGCGGATGGCCGATAATCGCCCGCGCATGGCCGGAACTCATCGCACCCTCGCGCACCTGACGCTGCACCGCCATCGGCAAATTCAGCAACCGTAACAAATTCGCGACATGCGACCGCGACTTACCCACCGCCTGCGCCAGCGCCTCTTGGCTCAGCCCAAACTCGGTCATCAATCGGCGAAACCCTTCCGCTTCTTCAATCGGATCAAGGTCCTGCCTCTGTAAATTCTCAACCAGCCCCGCCGCCATCGCCTCCGTGTCGGACAAACGGCGGATCAACACCGGCACTTCATGCAACCCCGCGCGCTGCGCCGCCCGCCAGCGCCGCTCCCCGGCGATAATCTGATAGCGCCCGCCCATCGTCGGATGCGCGCGCACCAATAACGGCTGCAAAACCCCCTGCGCCTTCAGCGATTCGGCCAACTCATCGAGTGCGGCCTCATCCATCGTCCGCCGTGGCTGAAACGGCCCCGGCTCCAAATCAGCCGTCGCCAGACTCTGCGGCGTTGCCAACGGCTCAGCATTCGCCTGATCGCCCATCAGCGCGGCCAAGCCCCGGCCCAGCCGTTTTGGTTGTGGTTTAGTCATGATGTTTCACCGCTCCTTGCCGTCCAGCCCGCTCGCGCCGCAAAAATTCCGCCGCCAACGCCACATAAGCCTGCGCCCCTGGCGAGCGAAGATCGTAAAGCAATATCGGCTTGCCGTGGCTCGGTGCCTCGGTAATCCGAATATTGCGCGGAATCGTGGTCTCAAACACCAGCGATTTGAAATGATCGCGCACGTCATTCACCACCGCAACCGAAAAATTATTGCGCCGATCCAACATCGTCAGCACAATCCCGCCCATCACCAATCCAGGATTATGGCTCCGCCGCACGAGATCAATGGTCCGGGTCATCTGGGTGATGCCCTCCAGCGCAAAAAACTCGCATTGCAGCGGCACCAGCACTAGCGAGGCGGCGACCAGCGCATTCAACGTGAGCAGCCCCAACCCCGGCGGGCAATCAATGAACACATAATCAAACAAGCCAGCGAACGCCGGCGCGCCGATGGTTTGCGCAATCAATCGCTCACGCTGGGGTGCTGCGGCAAACTCCAAATCCGCACCAATCAAATCTTCCGTCGCCGGGATCAGGGAAAGCCCAGGAATTTCAGTGGGATGCACCAAATCATCCGGCGTCGCATCACCGGCCAACAACGCATAAGCGCCCACACCCCGCGTGGACGCGGCCAACCCCAACCCGGTCGAGGCGTTACCTTGCGGGTCCAAATCGATCAGCAAAACCCGCTCACCAGCAACCGCGAGCGCTGCCGCCAGATTAATCGTGGTCGTTGTTTTGCCAACGCCGCCCTTCTGATTGGCAATCGCCACAATGCGCGGCGGTTTTGGCGAGCGATTTTTTTGGTCAGGTGACACGGCTTATCCCATCAAGACGAAAAATGACTGCATCAGGGTCAGTGCGGCTCGCCTCACGGCTGACCCTCATCTGCCACCGCGCCGAGGCTGCGGTCAACTCAGTTTCCCCCTGACGGCCTTTGGGAAACAGGCAAAATCCCTCAGGTCCCAGCCATGGCGCCGCAAGCTCCAACAGCCGGTCCAGCGGCGCCAAGGCCCGCGCGGTGACGAAGTCAACGGGCGGGAGCGAAAGCGCTTCGATGCGCGCGGCGATCACGCGCACCGCAACACCTAATTCGGCGGCGATATGCTGTAAAAAAGCAGCCTTGCGATGATCGGACTCCACGAGCGTCATGCGCAATGCCGGCCGGGCGATGGCCAGCACCATCCCCGGAAACCCGGCACCCGCGCCCAAATCGACCCCGTCGGTGGCGGCGGTTGGAATCAGCGGCAGAATTTGGAGCGAGTCGAGAATGTGCCGCGCCCAGATATGTTCGATATCCGCCTTCGCAATCAGATTAATCCGTAACGTCCACCGGCGCAGCTCCGCCTCGAACGAACGGAGCCGCTCAATTGTTTCACGTGAAACAAGGGCCTCGATCGCCGCCAGATCCTGTTTCACGTGAAACAGCCCTCACGCCGCTTGGCTGCGCGGGCGGCGTAAGGCGGCAAACACCGCGCCCAAGGCCGCCGGCGTCATCCCCTCCAAGCGACCGGCGTCGCCGAGCGATGCCGGGCGGAAGCGTTCCAGCCGCGTGCGCAGTTCGGCAGAGAGGCCGCCCACGGTGGCGTAATTAAAATCATCAGGAATCAACACCGCATCATCCTTGGCGCGGGCTTTGATTTCCTGGTCCTGGCGGCTCAGATAGCCCGCGTAATGCTGATCGGCTGCGCGAATATCCGCCGCCATCGCGCTAAGCCGACCGTCCGCCGAAGCCCCGGCCATGGCGGCGCGCAACGCCGCGAACGCGCTTTGACGATCAGGGCGAACGCATCCCCATTCGATGCCGAGTGCAGTCAAGCGCAAATCCGCATTATCCGCCCGCAGCCGCAGCCGATGCTCGGCGCGCGAGGTAAACATGCGGTACGGCTCGGTCACCCCGCGCGTAACCAAATCATCAATAAGCACGCCGATATAAGCCTGAGCGCGGGCGAGTTTGATCGAAGCTTGATCGTTGGCACGGTTGGCGGCGTTAATGCCCGCCATCAGGCCCTGTGCTGCCGCTTCCTCATAGCCGGTGGTACCGTTAATCTGCCCGGCGAGGAACAGGCCAGGGATTTGCTTGAGTTCGAGGCTGTGGCGCAAGGCGCGCGGGTCGATATAGTCATACTCAACCGCGTAGCCCGGCTGCAGAATTTTTGCACGCGCGAGGCCCGGCATGGTTTGAATGAACGCTTGCTGGATCGCCTCAGGCAGGCTGGTCGAAATGCCGTTGGGATACACAATATCGCTGTCGAGCCCCTCAGGCTCCAAGAACACCTGATGCCGGGATTTATCAGCAAAACGGACGATTTTATCCTCGATCGACGGGCAGTAGCGCGGGCCGACCCCTTCGATTTGGCCACCATAGACCGCCGATTGATGCAGATTATCGCGGATAATATCGTGCGTCGCGCCGGTGGTTTCGCTGATCCGGCAGGCAATTTGCGGGTTGGTGATCCGCTCGGTGAGCAGGCTGAACGGCGTTGGCTCAGCGTCACCATGATCGGCCGGAAGCTCGTCCCAATCGATCGAGGAGCGGGCCAACCGCGCGGGCGTGCCGGTTTTCAGCCGGCCCAGCGGCAGGCCCAGGGCGCGCAGGCGGCGCGAAAGCGCTTGAGCGGGCGCATCACCGAGCCGTCCGCCGGGGGTGGAACGACCACCAAAATGCAAAATACCGCCGAGAAAAGTGCCGGTGGTGAGCACGGCGGCGGCGCACCCTATGCGCTGGCCGGTGCTGGTGATGATCGCGGCCAGATGGCCCTGATCGTCCAGCGCAATATCAGCGGCCTCGGCCTCAAGGATGGTAAGGTTTTTCTCCGCGGCCAAAAAACCCTGCACCGCTTGCGCATAAAGCGCCCGATCCGCCTGCGCGCGCGGCCCGCGCACGGCGGGGCCTTTGCTGCGATTGAGCATTTTGAAATGAATGCAGGCCGCATCAGCCGCTTTGCCCATAATGCCATCGAGCGCGTCAATCTCGCGGACCAAATGACCCTTGCCAATGCCGCCAATCGCCGGATTGCACGACATGGCGCCAATGCGGGCGCAGTCATGGGTCATCAACAAAACGCGCGCCCCCATGCGCGCCGCGACAGCAGCGGCCTCGGTACCGGCATGACCACCGCCGATAATGATGACGTCATAGGATGAGTTTTGTGAAGACATAGCAGGCTTATAGCAGGGTTTGGCGAGAATTGTAGGGATCGGATTTTCGGCGGGGGACAAGGGCCGATTGGGCGTTGTATCGGGCGCCGAAATTGCTGGTGCTGGATGAGGCG
>JBMFWT010000079.1:0-7497 GCA_049964975.1 Acidiphilium sp. | reverse complement strand
CTGCCACATGCTCGCGATCCCGCTCCCAACTTATCTCAAATTACCGCGCAAGCCCCGTAAACCGGAGCAAAAACCAAAGCGCAAACCATCGCGGCGGAGCAAAAAACCAGAGCCAACGCTCTACGAATATTTTCTCCAAAAATACCCGCCGCCACCACCACGCCCCACACTCCCCGGCCATATCTACGCGCCACCCTCCCGCGCAAAAATCAACTTCGAGCGCTAGGCGGAGAGTCGTGTCCAAATCGTTCCGGATCAAAAACAAAAATCGACAACGCACAAATCTATTGAGCCAGGGGCGTGGCAATCAATCATTGCGCGCCCCGCGCATTGGCGGTACATAAACTGGTCAGATTAATTCCGGTCGCAGATTTTTGATGTGATCTAGGTCTCATCCAATCCGCGATTTTGCTGGTAACGCAATTTAGACATGAACGGGTTTTATGAGACGAAGCTGTGATGAAGCGGTTGCCAGAGTTGACAATGAGACGGTTTGCGGAGCCTAAACCGCGTCAAGGAGCGTCATTGAGCATGCGGATTCCCGAGACCAACCACAATATCGTGCCGTTTCCCCGGCAAACCCGCGCGCTGGACCTTGATGCGCTGGTGGATGTGGAGCCGGATATCATGCTGGCCGATAGCCTCGCCGAGCAGTTCGGCCTCGAACCGTTGCCGTTCGACCTGATCGACCGCAGCGAACGCGAAACCCGGATCAAAATCGCCGAATCCGACCAATCAGACCTGCCCGCCTTTCACGCGCAATTGCAGGCGATGAGCGAACGCGCCTTCGCCGCCGCCATTGCCGCCTGCCACCAAGCCCGCCGGGCCGATCAACAGGCTGCCCGCCTGCGCGCCGCCGCCAACGCCGCTTGCGCCAAGCGCGCACCCAATCAGCACGCCCTCGATGCCATCGCAACCCAAGCCGAAGCCCGCGCCGCCATCGCAACACTCGACGCCCTCGCCGAAGCCCACCACGCCCGCGGGGTCGATGCCGCCGTGTCGCTCAAGCTACTCGGTGTCGATCATAGCCCCATGTTCGGCCTGGTCGAGATTTTCTGAACCCACCCCCTTTTTGCGCCGATATTGTATCGGCCCCGGTGATTGGGGCAGAACAGCCTAATGTCGGCCCCACCACCAACGCCCCCAATCGAACCCACGCCACCGCGCCGCCCCGGTCGATTTCTCCCTGACCTCGCGTGGCGACTGGTCTATGGCCTCTATGAGCGCCAGCTTGAGCGCCAAGTCCGCGCCCAGCCAATGCCCGGCCATATTGGCATCATCCTCGATGGCAACCGCCGCCACGCCCGCGAAACCGGCCTGCGTGACCCGGACCTGATCTATCAGCGCGGTGCGGCCAAGCTCGATGACATTCTGGCCTGGAGCGTGGATCTCGGCGTGCGCCGGGTTACACTCTGGGTTTTTTCTCCCGATAATCTTCGCCGATCAGACGCGGAGATCGGCGGCATTTTCGGCGCGGTCGAGTCCAAAATGCGCGCACTCGCCGCCGATCCGCATATTCATCGTCGCGGCGTTCACATCGCCGCCATGGGCCGGCGTGACTTGCTGCCCCCTGCCTTGCTCGATGCGATCGACAAAGCCGAAGCCGCCACGCGCGGCAATGATCAAATCGCCGTCACCCTGGCCATCGGCTATGGTGGCCGCGAAGAAATCGCCGATGCCGGCCGCGCCTTCCTGCTCGATTGCGCCCATCGCGGATTATCCACCGCCGAAGCCGCCGCCCAATTCACCCAAGAGGCCATCGGGCGCCATCTCTACCGCGCCGACATGCCCGACCCCGATTTGATCATCCGAACCAGCGGCGAAATTCGCCTGTCCGGCTTCATGCTCTGGCAAAGCGTGCATAGCGAACTCTATTTCTGCGACGTCAATTGGCCCATGCTCCGCCGCATCGATTACCTGCGCGCCATCCGCGCCTTCCAACGCCGCGACCGTCGCTTCGGCAGTTGAGCAACGATCACGCACCGCACCCGAAATCTACGACAGAAAATCAACCCGGAGCCTTTCGCGCGCATCGGTCAGGCGGGCCATCGCGAAATAGGCACTGCCAACAGCGGCGATGCCATTCGCACCGGCAAGGAGAAACATCAGCAGGATTTGGTATTTGACCGCTTCAATCGGCGAAAGCCCCGCCAGAATTTGCCCGGTCATGATACCGGGGAGCGTCACGATCCCGGCGGCTGACATCACATTGATCACCGGCAGAATGCCCCGGCGCACCGCCGTGCGGATCAGCGGTTTGGTCGCGTCGCGAAACCGCACGCCAAGCGCCAATTGCGCCTCAATCGCGGCCCGCTCGCGCAGAACCCCCGAGAGCAGCGCATCGAGCGAGAGGGATGCGGCGTTGAGCGCATTACCAAGCATAATGCCGGCGAGGGGAATGGCGTAGCGTGCCGAAAACCACGGATGCGGGCGCAGCGCCGTCGCGAGCGCGAAAGTCGCGGTCACAAAAGTCGCCAAGGCAACGGCGGAGAGCCCGGCGATTTGATTACCATAGCGTGCGAGTTTTTTTTCCGGTCGCGCGGCCACTTCGCGCCCAGCAATCGCGACCATCAGCAGGATCAGTCCCAGGGTCAGCAATGGGGTATCGATCCGAAACACGAAGCGGAGCAAATAACCGACCAACAGTAATTGCACCGTGCAGCGGATCGCCGCGACAATCAATTGCCGGTGCAACCGCAAGCCAAGCTGGATCGACACCACGGCGTCGATCAGCACCAGCGAAGCCGCGATCAGCAAATCAAGCGGCGTGAGTAAAATCGGGTTCATAATGATAGCTCCAGAGCGCCAGCGCGATCAGGGGGTGATCGGGGTCAGGCGGCCCGCGTCAAGATGCCAGCGTTCCGCGCCGAGGCGGCCCGCTTGATTGGTATCATGCGTCACCAGGATCAGAATCAGGCCCTGGCGCAGCCGCTCGGCCAGCACCGATTCAACGAGCGTGGTGCTAAGCGGGTCGAGCGCGCCGGTCGGTTCATCAAGCAGCAAAACAGTCGGCTGATTGAGCAGGGTGCGGATCAAAGCCAGGCGCATGCGCTCGCCGGTGGAGAGCCGATGCACCGGCTGATCGAGTAACGCGGGAGCGAGCGCCAAAGCGGGCATCAGAATTTCGGCCTGTTCGCGGTGCGGAAAATGCGCGCTGGCTTGCTCGTGCCACCAGCCCGGTTCGGCAGCGAGATAGGCAACCCGCCGCCGCCAAACCGGTGCCGGTTGGCTCGCACGGTCGATGCCATGGAGCCGCACTGTGCCCTGATGCGGGTCAAGATCAGCGACCATGCGGAGCAAAACCGATTTGCCCGCACCAGAGGGGCCGGTGATCGCCATGGCGGTTCCGGGGGGGAGAGAAAAATTGAACGGCCCACCCGCCGCGCCCATGAGGTTAATTGCGTGCAGCCCCTCAGTCACCGGCGAAGGCTGCCAGCATCCGAGCCTCGGCACGCATGCCGCGATGAAAGCAGCGCATCTCGAATTTTTCGTTCGGCGAGTGAATACAATCATCATCAAGGCCAAACCCAACGAGCAGGGTGCGCAGGCCGAGTTGACGTTCAAAGGCCTCAACCACCGGGATCGAAGCCCCACAGCCCGCGAGCACCGGCGGAACCCCGAATTCGGCCTCCAGCGCACGACGAGCAGCGCGGACATAAGGAGCATCGATGGGCACCATCAGCCCGGCTGATGCGCCAAACACGGTGAATTCTGCGCGGGCATCGGGCAGCAAGCGAGCATTGACGAATTGTTTGAAACCCTCGATCACCTGGGCCGGGTCTTGACCGGGCACCAGCCGGAAGGTGAGTTTGGCACCCGCTTGAGCCGGGATCACGGTTTTGCTCCCCGCCCCCTGGTAGCCCCCGAAAATCCCGTTGATTTCTGCCGTCGGGCGCGCCCAATTTTGCTCCAGCACCGACAAGCCGCGCTCGCCGCTGGCCTGGGTGAGGCCGATCGCGTTCAGCCACGCCGCCTCATCAAAGCCGGTGCGACGCCATGAATCCAGCATATCGGCGGGTATTTCGGTGATGCTATCGTAAAAGTCAGGGATGCGAATATGGCCATGCTCATCGAACAGCTCGCCGAGCACATGGGTCAGCGCCCGAATCGGGTTGAGGGCCGGGCCGCCGAACAAACCCGAATGTAAATCGCGGTTGGGGCCATGGAGCGTCAATTCAATCGCGGCGAGACCGCGCAGCGATGTGGTGATCGCCGGGGTATCGATATTCCACATATTAGTATCCGCGACCAAGACGAAATCGGCAGCGAGATTATGCCGTTCGGCATGCAGCATGGCGTCCAGTGAGGGGCTACCACATTCTTCCTCGCCTTCGAGCAGAACGGTGAGGTTAACCGGCAGCTTGCCAGTGGCGTTCAAGGTGGCGCGGATCGCTTCGAGCACCATCATCACCTGGCCCTTATCATCAACGGCGCCACGCGCGACCACGCGTGGGCCATGGGGGCCATCGACCAGTTGCGGATCGAACGGGTCCGCATGCCAAAGCTCGAACGGGTCAGCGGGCTGCACGTCATAATGGCCATACCACAATACGCGCGGCGCGTTGGCGCCGGCGTGATGATGGGTCGCGATCACGCCGGGCAAGCCTTCGGTGGGCGATAGCCGCGCCTCAAAGCCGAGTCCCGCGAGTTGATCGCATAAAAATTGCGCGGCGCGCAGGCAGTCGGGCTTATGCGCGGGCTGAGCACTGATCGAAGGGATGCGCAGGAGCTCGAACCAACGGGCGCGCGCGTCATCGAGGTTTGCATCGATCGTCGCGAGGACAGCCTCGATTGAGGATTCGCTCATCTTTTTGCTCCTTGCTATTTCATCTATTCGATAACAAGCTCATGGATGTCAGGAAAGCTCTGATGACTGATTTGGTGCTCCGCGCGCGTGAAAAAAGCGATGCCGCCGCGATTGCGGCTTTAATGAACTTACCCGGTGTGCAGTTCGGCACGCTGCGAACCCCATTTATCAGCAGCACCTTCGTCGAATGCTGGGGCACCGAGCCGACCTTCAAAACAATTCTCGCCGAGCGCGACCGTGAGGTGATTGGACTTGCGATCCTGATGCCGGGGCGCGAGCGAACCGCGCATGCGGCCTCGTTGGTCATATTCGTGCATGACAATCATGTTGGCACGGGGGTTGGCTCTGCGCTGATGACCGCGTTGCTGGATGTGGCGGATCGGTGGCTTGGGCTGAAGCGGGTCGCGCTGACCGTCAATGCCGATAATGCGCGCGCGATTGCACTTTATCGGAAATTTGGCTTTGAGATTGAGGGCCGGTTGCGCGGTGATGTGTTTCGCGATGGTCAATTCATCGATAGTCTGGCGATGGCGCGGCTTCGCTTTGACGGCGTTTGAAGGCGATTACATGCGTGGTTGATGCGCGTTGATTTCGAGCAAGGCGAGCAACACTTCGGCGCGGGCGTTGATGTCCTCGGCTTCAAGGAGGGCTTGCTTTTCGGGTGGGTTGAAGGGGCAGGCCATCGCGAGGGTGATCAGTAAATCGTCGTCCGACATCGCATGGATGGCTTCCCAGTTCGCATCGATATCAACGGCGGCGAAATAGGGCTGCAAGGCCGCGATGATCGGCGCGCGATCAATCAGGTCTTGCCGGTCTTCCACCGGGAGCAAATCATCGGCGAACCCGCCAAACTCAGCGCGAATGCGCCGGTAGCCGTTTTTCAGGGGCAATTCATCAATGACAGTGAAGCGGATCATGCCGGTAAGGGTGATCAGATAGCGGCCATCATCGGTTTCACTAAAGGCGGAGAGGCGGCCAAGACAGCCAATGCGATAAAGGCCCGGACCATTGCTGACGGCGGGTTTTTTCGGATCGGACTGGATCATGCCGAACATCCGGCCCGCCCCCAGCGCATCATCTACCATCGCGAGATAGCGCGGCTCGAAAATATTCAGCGGCAAACGCCCGCGCGGCAGCAGCAACGCGCCATTCAGCGGGAAAACCGGGAAAATTTCGGGGAGTTCGATCGCGACGGTTTCATCATCGGTCATGCCAGATACGATCAGCTAAACAGCAATGTCGATAGTTTGCGCCGGGCCGCGATGGTCACCGGGTCTTCCAGGCCCCAGCTTTCGAAAAGCTTGAGCAATTGCAACCGTGCGGCACCGTCATTCCAGCCACGCTGTTTGCGCAGAATGGTGAGCAGAGCCTCGGCGGCGGCTTCGCGCTCGCCGGCGGCGTTCAGAGCGCTAGCGAGCTCGTATCGCGCTTCGTGATCGTTCGGGTCGGCGGTGAGGCGCTGTTCGAGCGCCTGACGCGCGCCGATGGCGGCCTGACCTTCGCGGGCGAGCGCCAAGGCGGAACGGGCGCCGGTGATTTCGGCGTGATCGGCCAATTTGGCGGGAACCCGGCCCAGCGCGTGCTCGGCGGCGGCCTGATCGCGCATCCCGAGAAAGCTTCGAGCGAGGCCGGCCCAGGCTTCGGGTTTCTCGGAATCTTCTTCAAGGGCCGCCTCGAACAGGCCAGCCGCTTGCTCGAAATCACCCGCCTCGAAGGCGGTTTTGGCTTCGGTGATCAGATCGGCAGCCGGGGCGGCGGTGCCGGCCAATTTCATCAACGCCTCGACAAAACGGCGGACCTCGCTCTCCGGCAGCGCGCCCTGAAATAGATCGGCAATCTGGCCCTGCCAGAACGCGGCGACGGTGGGAATCGATTGCATCGGCAAGCCCAGCCCGGCGAGCTGCTCGACCAAAGCGCGATTGCGATCAACATCGATTTTAACCAGCCGCACCTTGCCACCGGCAGCGCGGACGACTTTTTCCAGCGTGGGGGTGAGGGTTTTGCAGGGGCCGCACCAGCTGGCCCAGAAATCCACCAGGACCGGCATACGGCGCGAGGCCTCGATCACATCTTTGATGAAGGTAGTTTGATCGCCATCCATAATGACGCCAGTGTTGGCCGGGGCGCTATTGGTATCGAGCAGTTCCATGAGAAAAATCCAATCTCGTTGACCGGGAGATGATGCGCAAACCCCAGAACGCAAGGGCAAGCGCGCGCGCACGACCCCCCGGCGGTGGGCTGGCAGAGTTGCACCTGAAATAAGCGATGATCCCCCCGCTTGCAATCGCGCGCGGGTCGCAGTATGCCGCTCTCACGCACCGAGCGGGCGTAGCTCAGGGGTAGAGCACAACCTTGCCAAGGTTGGGGTCGTGGGTTCGAATCCCATCGCCCGCTCCAAATTTTCTTAATGAAATCAGTAGTTTAGAGCGGTCCTTCGGGGCCGTTTTTTGCTTCCCCGCCCATGGGGTCGATGCCGGGGAAGCATGGGGGAAGCAACCGGGATCGTGCCACCGGATGGACGCGAGTGCGCTTTGCACGGGCGATACCGTGATCTCACCGGAATAGGCATGCCCGGTAGGCTCTGGTGGAGGAGCCTCACAGCCCAGTACAAGTAGGGCGGTACTTCGCTCCACTCTCCGCATGACTGCACTCCCGAACCCATAGGCAGCGTATAAGTCCGCTGCTGCTCC
>JBMFWT010000078.1:0-7560 GCA_049964975.1 Acidiphilium sp. | reverse complement strand
CCTCGGCGTTTGCCGCGACAACAGCTCACCCTGCTCCCGCGAAGGTGGCGTCTTGGAAGCTCTATTTCCGGTCACATTCGCTCGGCTTCCCCATGATATTTCGCGCCCACCATCCCGGTCCGGGCTGGGTGCTGCGCCGCGCCAAAGTGCTTAATCTGACGCCCGCGCAGATCAAGCAGGAAAAGATATTGGCCATGGGCATGGTCGACGCCACCAAATCCGCTGTCGCCGTCTTGCAGGCCAAATACGCCCAATATGAAAAGGACGCCGCGCAACAAAATCCCAGCTTGCAGCAAATCACTGCTGATATTGATGCCATCGGCAAGGCCCAAACCAATGTTGGAATGGCGATGGTCCCCTATCATTTGAAGGCTTATGCAGCGCTGAATTCAAACCAACAGGCAATCTTCCGCACAATCGTGCCCGCTGCGACCATGCATCATCGATGAATGGCGCGTGCCCGTCGGGCCGGAGCAGGGCAATCAACAGCTGGCCAGCCTTGATCCTGCGCGTCGGGCACGCGACAAGAATGTTGCTCATACGTTTTTGCGGCCAGCCCCAACGTGAACTGAATTTTTGCCGTAGCTGCATTGGTTAGCGCGCCGGCAATTCACGCAGCCTTATTCAACGTAGCACGTCATCCAATCGAGTGCTTGGCTGGCGGTTGAACAAAAGCGGATACGATCAACCAGATAATCCCGAGTGCGGCGCATGTGAGAAAAACCGCGACGCTACCGCCGAGGTCGGCCGCGATCCCACCCACCGCGCCGCCGGCGAAGAGCCCGATTGACTGAGCGGTATTGTAAACGCCGAGCGCTCGGCCCTTGCGCGATGGCGGCGCCGTGCGCGAGACCAGGGAGGGTAACAGCGCCTCGAGCAGGTTGAAGCCAACGAAAAACACGAAGAGTGCAGCCACCAAGGCGATGATGTCATGATATCCGGCTGCAAAGCCGATCATGGCAATGCCCATCAACGCGACGGCACCGATAAAGCCATGTTTCATATAGCCGCGCGTCTCGGCCCAAATAATACCTGGAATTGCCACAATGAACGAGAGGATGGCAACGGGCAGATAGACAATCCAGTTTTCCTCAATCGGAATGCCAGCGTCATTAACCAGCGCAAGCGGAAGAGCCAAAAACAAAGCAACCTGCATAAAATTCAATGCAAAGATCGAAAAATCCAGCCGGAGCAATGCGGGCGTGAACAGGCTCGTATTTTGCGCGGCACGCGCACTCTCTGTGTCCGCGTGAACAAGCTCAGATGCGCCCATCTTCACATCGGGGACCACGAATTTCACCACAAAGATCGCACCAATGGCCAACACGCCGGTGAGCAGGAACATTCCGGGCACCGAGATCAAACGGTAAAGCGCCGGTCCAGCCACAAGCGCAATGATGAAACTCGCGCCAATCATCATGCCAACGAAGGCCATCGCACGCGTGCGATTCTCAGGACGGGTGGAATCCGCGATCATCGCCGAAATCGCCGCCGAGATTGCTCCCGCCCCCTGAATGGCTCTGCCCACGATAATCATCGGCAATGTATGTGAAAAACCGGCAACGAACGAGCCAAGCGCAAAAATTGCTAGCCCCGCAATCATCACTGGCTTACGACCATACCGATCGCTCGCGATACCCAGAGGGATTTGCAAACAGGCTTGGGTGAAGCCGTAAATCCCCAATGCCAGACCGACGAGGAAGCGGTTATGCCCGTCAGGCAGGGTTTTGGCGTAAATCGAAAACACGGGCAGGATCAGAAACAAGCCAAGCATTCTCAACCCATAAATCGAGGCCAAGCTGCGGCTCGCGCGCCGTTCGAGCTTGCTCATCGGATTTTGGCGGCGTTTGGCTTTGCTATTCAATGCGGCTTGGGACATCGTGGTGATCCTGACGAACGCGTGCGTTAAAACAATCACAGGGCCTCAGCGCGGCGTTGCGGCCGCAGCGAAACGGTTAGGCTGATTGATCTACGGCCTAGGACGACCGAAATATGCACGTCGTGTCGCGAGCGTGAGTAACAATTTTGTGTTCTCTTGGCGCAGCATTGCAGAAATATACGAGAAGAAATTACGACGAACGCCTGCAGTGTCAAGGCGAGCATGGGGTCTTTTCAAACATGGTTCTCAGACGGCCCATTGTTGGGTTCGAGGTGACGGTGTCTCGCCCCACTTTGGAACATAGCGTGAAAGCTGCAGACCAGCTTAGAGTATTTCCTTAATTCTCCCGGCGAGAGCATGGAGATGCGGATGAGCACCACCGAGATTATTGATAATTGCTTGCGCCTGGCCATCGGGCCCGAACAGATACACTGCACCGCTATGCCGGATCGCGGACACCGGATCTGGTGAGGTTGATCCGGTTGGCGCCCTGAAATACACACCATAACGCTTGGCGAAAGCACCGAGCTCTGCTGGTGTGCCGTAAAGACCGTCGATATAGGGCGGTGGCCCAAATTTGGCGAGGTAGCCCTTCAGGCGCATTGGCGTGTCATAATCAAGATTGACTGTGACGAACAGAAATCTTGTTCGCGCTTTTCCCTTGCCCAATAAACCAAATAATCGGGCCGCGTTGAGGGTGGTCAGCGGGCAGGTGTCCGTGCATCGGGTAAACCCGAAATAGACAATCACAGCATCGCCACGATAAGCGTTCGCGGTGACGATCTTGCCGTCAGAGACGCGCTCCATCTTGAACGCCAGGTCAGGAAAATGCCGGTCCACATCGATAATACCGGGACTATCACCGGCATCGGCCACATGGCGCGGCAAGCGCGCAGCTTCGGCATGTGCGTTAACAGGCAGGACAGCAACCGTCATGCCAACACCAAGCAACCTGCCAAACTGCCGACGGCTAAAATCGTCTTGAAAATTTATCATGGCGTTGGTGCCGCAGGGGACAGACTGGCAATATACGCTGTGACGGCTGCCCGCTCGGCCATATTCAGATGCTTGGCAATATTGGCCATTTTGCCCCCGTGCTTATGGCTGTCCACCTCGGTGGCAAGATCGTCCATGAGACCGGAAGCCGGTTTGCCGAGCAGCGACGGCGCGCCCTTCGCAGCATCGCCGGCGAAAGAGCTTCGGTGGCAGGATATGCAGGCCGGCACGTTTGGTGGAATCCCGTGTTCTGCGATGGCCCGCCCATCAGGAGGCCAGGATGCTGCGGCGGCATCATTGGTTGCGGTATAACCAAGCAAAATAAGGCAAATCGATCCGACCAAAACACGCATGATCGCTCCAATCAGCTACACGTGTCGGCTGGCCCGGCCTGCCAATATTTGCACCAACCCCGTGGGCTTATGACACCTTCGATCATCGTGCAATGGTCGGGCTTGCCTGGTGCAAACATGCAGCAAGCGGCGCATTGATGGCCGTGATTTGGGCTATCTTGATAGTCGGCTCGACGCTTGGGTATTTTGGAATCCGCTTTGGCTGACGCGCCACTGAATGCAGCCAAACCCAAACTGGCCGTTGTTGCCAGAACAGTATGACGAATGACAGCGCGGCGCTTTACCATGGTCGGATCCTCCTGATTGTGAAACCAGGAATAAGTCTTGATACCCGTGTAGCCAAGAGGGGTGCACAACGTTGTGTTCGGCAGACCCGCAATCCCGGAGCAGAATGGCGTGCGAAATTATCCCGACCCATACCCGGCCTCACGGATCTGGCTTTACGCCGCCGTTGACAAAACTCCTCCACAGGTTGTGATCTACGGGGCTGGGGGCATCGGGATGCCCCATCAAGGAGGCCGTTCTTCATGCAACCTGCCAGTGCCATCTTGGACACCGCCGCGTCATGAGCGGCCTCGATGCGACCACACTCCGGCGCTACATCTTGGTTGTCGCCGCTGGCAACCTCGCCTGGGAAATCCTGCAACTGCCGCTCTACCATATTTGGTATCACGCCCACGCCCTCCGCCTTGCCATCATCATCCTCGATGGCACCGGCGGCGATGTGATGATCGCGATTGTTTCGCTCGTCGGCGCGTTCTGCCTGTTTGGCCGCAGCCACGCGGCCCCCGCCCTCTCACCCCGCGTCACCTGGGCAACCATCGCCTTCGGTCTGGCATACACCATCGCCAGTGAGGCCGTGCATCTAAAGCTCGGCACATGGCATTATGCGCCGCTGATGCCCCGCTTGCCGATCCTCGGAGTCGGCGTTGCTCCAACTCTCCAATGGATCGTGCTGCCTCCCCTCGCTCTCCGCGCCGCAGGCGGCTCTTTTAGGATCCCGCCGGCGCGTCCCAAGGGCGTCGCGCCATTACCTTCAGATCATCCGCCGACAGGACGGAATGCAGCGGACTACCCAAGCAAGCAAGCTTAATCTGACATCCCCATCGAATAACTATTGCAATCCCGCCTGCATAACCCACAGGCCAGCAGGCAATCTGCGGATCGCCAACGGATAAAATGACGCCTTTTCGATGTAATCTGCGACTGAAACATCGGCAAATCTCATGATGTCTCACGACGCTTCATCCCCGTCCTCTGCCCTCTCAGCCTTTCCAGCCTTGACAGACTGCTGCATTACACATTGCATCGCAATCCGCCTTCCGTTACACCCTCACCGTTGCGCCGCAACACACGTTTGTCCATCTCAAATGTGCCACCCTCGGAATATCGCCGGTCCAATGTAGATCGATCCACAGCAACTCTGCTTTGTTCTCGGCATCAGCATAGGTGCCGGTACCGTCATGCTGTGGATTTGTGGATCAGGATACCAAGGATGCATCGTCCAGTGCGCCCGCCCCAACCCGGCATGACCTGAAATTCTACCCCTTTTCATCGCGGGTCCATTATCTCGCGTTCAGGAGCTTTATGCCTGTCTCCAATATCCGCACCGAATGGTTCGGGAATATCCGTGGTGATCTACTCGCTGGCATGGTCGTCGCCCTTGCTCTGATCCCGGAAGCCATCGCGTTTTCCATTATCGCTGGCGTATCGCCGGTGGTTGGTCTTGACGCGTCGTTCTGCATCGCCATCGTCATTGCCTTCGCCGGTGGCCGTCCTGCGATGATCTCGGCTGCCACCGGCTCAGTCGCCCTCCTAATGGTGCTGCTGGTGCGTAATTACGGGCTGCAATATCTGCTCGCCGCAACCATCCTGACCGGATTGCTGCAGATCGGCTTCGGCGCAATGCGTCTTGCGAAACTCATGCGCTTCGTTTCTCGTTCGGTGATCACCGGGTTTGAAAACGCGCTCGGGATCCTGATCTTCATGGCCCAGATGCCACAACTTACCAACGTCACCTGGCAAACCTATGCCATGGTCGCAGTCGGTCTGCTCATCGTCTATGGCCTGCCGCGCTTGACCAAGATCGTTCCATCACCGTTGATCGCGATCACCGTACTCACGCTTGCAACAGTGTTTTTTCACATTCCAGTCCGCACCGTCGGCGATATGGGCCAATTGCCGGACGGCCTGCCCCACCTGTTAATCCCGCATGTGCCCCTTACCCTCCACACGTTGATGATCATATTACCGTTTTCAATCTCGATGGCACTTGTTGGCATCCTTGAATCGATGATGACCACCAGCATCGTCGATGACCTGACCGACACGCCCAGTAACCGCAACCGAGAAAATATGGGGCTTGGCCTTGCCAACATCGTCGCCGGCTTTCTTGGCGGCATGGCCGGATGTGCCATGATCGGCCAGTCGGTGATCAACATCAAATCGGGTGGCCGCGGCCGCCTCTCCACCCTGTTCGCCGGCGTGTTCTTGTTGATCCTGATCGTGGTGCTTGGCCCGTGGCTTCGCGCCATTCCAATGGCAGCACTGGTCGCGGTGATGATCATGGTCTCGATCGGCACGTTCAACTGGCGGTCGCTGCGCAATCTGCGCACCTACCCCAAAAGCTCCAGCGTGGTGATGCTCGCAACCGTGGGCATCGTCGTTGCTACCAATAATCTTGCTGCCGGAGTTGGCGTTGGCGTGCTGCTCAGCGCTATCTTCTTTGCGTTCAAGGTGGCGCAACTGGTCCGGATCGACAGCGAACTGCATGAGGACGGCGCCCTGCGCATCTACCGGGTTACCGGCCAAGTATTCTTCGCCTCCACCGTCACCTTCAACAATGCATTTGATCTCACCGAAGCGGTGGAACGGGTACGGATCGATCTGACGCACGCCCATTTCTGGGACATCTCGGCGGTCGAATCCCTCGACAAGGTTGTTTTGAAACTACGCCGCCACGGCACCAACGTTGAAATCGTTGGGCTGAACGAAGCCAGCGCAACCATCGTCGATCGTCTGGCTATCCATGACAAACCGGATGCGCTGGAACTGCTCGAACATGGTTGAAACAGGGGAAACGTCCATGAACCACATCATCGGTTGTCTCGATGGCTCGATCTACACTCAAAGCGTCTGCGACCACGCCCTTTGGTTAGCACAGCGCCTCAGCGCCGACATCGAATTGCTCCACGTGCTCGATCATCACCGAGAGCACGCCTCGGTCGCGAATTTTAGCGGCGCGATCGGGTTCAAATCGAACGAGGCGCTGATGGAGCAACTCACCGAGGTCGAGGAAGCCCAGGCTCGTGTTGGCCTCGCCAAGGGGCGCGCGATCCTGCGGGAGTGTGCCGCTCGTCTGCGTGTCGCCAATGCCACGGTCACAACCACCCAGCTCAACGGCTCGCTGGTTGAAACTCTCACCGCACGCGAGACAAGGGACAGCATCGTCGTGCTTGGCAAACGCGGTGAGGCGGCGGATTTCGCCAAACTCCATCTCGGCGCCAATCTCGAACGCGTCGCCCGTGCCAGTATCTGCCCCATCCTCGCCGCCGCCCGCGCGTTTCGCCCTATCGAACGCATCCTGATCGCGCATGATGGCGGCGCCAGTATCCGCAAAGCCATGGATTTCCTGGCACACTCACCATTACTACGCGGCCTGCATGTCCAAATCCTGACCGTTGGAACCCCCGATCAGGCGCGCCGCTCCCAACTCAATGACGCCAAAGCCCAAATCGAACGCTGTGGCGCCATCGTCACCACCCGCATTGAAACCGGCGACCCCGAAACCATAATCGCCCGCATCACTGAGCAAGACGGTTTCGGCCTGCTGGTTATCGGCGCCTATGGTCACTCGCGCATCCGCAACCTGGTCATCGGCAGCACCACCACCGCCATGCTCCGCGGCTGCCGCATTCCCGTCCTGATGGTTCGATGAACGAAGCCGAAGCAGCGCTCATCCGCCGCCGTATCGAGGATATGCGTGCATCCCTGCGCACCGCCAGTGCGAGTGCGGCGGAGAGCCGCGCCCCGGTCCAACTCGACCAAACCTCCGTTGGCCGCCTATCGCGGATCGATGCGATTCAAGCACAATCGATGGCGCTTGCCGCCGAACGACGCCGCGCGATCGAATTGGCCCGAATCGAACAGGCACTCACCCGCCTCGCCGCCGGCACCTACGGCATCTGCGTCAAATGCGATGAACCAATCGAACCACGACGCCTCGCCCTCGATCCGACCATCCCGATCTGCCTCGCCTGCGCCAGGGACCGCGCCTGATCATGCATTCGATGTGCTAAATATCACATCTTCGCGCCCGTCCCCGCGCTATTA
>JBMFWT010000077.1:0-7616 GCA_049964975.1 Acidiphilium sp. | reverse complement strand
GGCGCAACAAACCTATCAGCCTGTTACCGCAAGCAATCATCTGGGGTATGCTGGCGCGCGTGATAATCGTTATTATCGCAAAGCGGTCAGCACCGAGATTTTGCGCAACGCTTTTCCCGATGGAACGTTACGCGCCTACCTGATGCATGGCGTGTGGGATAGCGTTTGGGATCACGAAAACTCCCATCTTGACCCGCGTTTCCTGCAGGCGGCGGGCCCGGTTGGCGCGGCCGTGGTGATTGGGCCGGTCGAGCCATTCTACCAAACCCGACTATCCATTGGATAAGACCGAATCCCCCCTGACACGTTAGACATGGAGATAATCATGAGCACTCACACCACGAACTCAGCACAAGACTTACTCGGCATGATGCGCGCCGGCATGGGCCGGGTTCCCGCCGCGATCGAGAAATCAACGCTTGTTGATGACGGTTTGATTCAGGAACATATGCGCTCACGCATGTATGCCATGCCCAAGAATGGCGCGCTGACCGAAGAAACCCGCACCTTGATTTACCTCGCCGCCGCTCTGGCGGGGTCAAGCCCGGCCTGCGTCAAGGCGATGTCGGACAAGGTGGCTCTCCAGGGCATTGCGCCCGAGAAGGTGTTGGAGACCGTGCATATCGTGCGCTTTGCCATGGCCACCAAAATTATCGGGGATGCTGAACCTGTGTTCGATGCGTTGATTGGGGCGGGCGGACTCGCTGATGGCGCGCGCCCGGTTGGTTGATTAGTTTGATCTCGATCAAAGCCGCACCGTGATTGTGGCTCTAAGGATTGACGACAATCTGCTGTTCAGGAGCTTGCCATGTCACTCAATGATGTCGTGCTTTGTGCCCCCATGCGCACCCCGATCGGCACGTTTAATGGGTCGCTGAAAGATATTGCCGCCCCTTCCCTCGGTGCCACGGCGATCAAGGCCGTGGTTGATCGGGCTGGGCTTGCCCCTGAACGGATCGGCACGGTGGTGATGGGGAATGTGATCCAGGCCGGTGTGAAGATGAACCCGGCCCGTCAGGCCGCCATCGAGGCGGGGTTGCCAGTCAATATCCCGGCCATGACGGTGAACAGGGTTTGTGGGTCAGGCGCGCAGGCGATTGTGTCAGCGGCACAAGATGTCGCGATGGGGTTGGTGGATTGTGCGATTGCCGGGGGCATGGAGAATATGGATCGTGCCCCTTATTTGCTGGCCAATGGTCGCTGGGGCATGCGGCTGGGTGACGGCGTGGTGTTCGATTCGATGCTGCGCGACGGGTTGAATGATGCGTTCTCCGACCAGCATTCCGGCTGGCACACCGAGGATTTGGTCGCGTTGGATCATATTAGCCGCGCTGATCAGGATGCTTGGGCGCTCCGCTCGCAGCAGCGTTTCGCTGGCGCGCAGCGCGCAGGGCATTTTGGCGGCGAGATTGTCCCGGTTGAAATCGCTGGCAAGCGCGGTTCGGTGGTTTTTGATGCGGATGAGCATAATCGCCCTGACACAACCATGGAGAGCTTGGCGAAGCTGCGCCCAGCATTCCGCAAGGATGGCACGATTACTGCCGGCAACGCGCCGGGGCTTAATGCGGCAGGCGCCGCCATGATTGTCACCACCAGCGCCTTTGCCCAGGCCCATGGATTAACGCCGATGGCACGGCTGGTCGCGTGGGGTATTGGCGCCGTCGAGCCGGGGCTGTTCGGCCTTGGGCCGGTACCGGCGGTTCAGCAGGCGCTGGCTCGTGCGGGGTGGACGATCCAAGATATTGAGCGCATCGAGATCAATGAGGCTTTTGCGGCCATCGTGCTCGCTGTGACGCGCCGGTTGGGATTATCTGAAGAGATCGTCAATGTTGAGGGCGGTGCCATTGCCCATGGTCACCCGATCGGCGCGACAGGGGCCGTGTTGACCACCCGCCTGCTCTATTCGATGCAGCGCGATCATCTCACCCGTGGTGTTGTGACGCTCTGCATTGGCGGTGGCCAGGGCATCGCGCTGGCGTTGCAGCGGATTGGTTGAGAGCGGTCATGGCTGATCGGAAAAAATTGATTGGTGCCGCCCTGGTGGTGGCGCTCATTGCGGGGGGTGTGGCGCTGTATTGGCACGCCCGCCCGGCGGCTGGCGCGCACAGTCTCACGCTGTATGGCGACGTTGATATTCGTGAGGTGAATGCCGCGTTCAATGATAATGGGCGGATTGGCAAATTGCTGGTGCAGGAGGGCGATGTTGTGCACCGGGGCGAATTGATCGCGCTGATGGATGATCGGCGTTTCGCGGCCTCGTTGGCGGCAGCGCGGGCGCAGGCGACGAACCAGCGTCAGGTTTTGGCGGCGTTGCTGGCCGGATCGCGGCCCGAGCAGATTGCGCAGGCCAAGGCGCAGATGGATGCGCTGGCGTCGGTCTATCGGAATGATGCGGTGAATTATCGGCGCTATGCGGCTTTGGTGCCGAGCGCGGCGGCGACGCGGCAGCAGCGCGATGATGCGCAATCAGCGTATCAGACGGCGCTGCAAAATTATCAGGCGGCGAAGCAGGCCTATGTGCTGGCGGTGAAGGGGCCGCGCAAGGAGGATATTGCGGCGGCGGAGGCGGCTTATCGTGCGGCGGTTGCCAATGCTGCATTGGCTGAGCGCGAATTTAAGGACACCCGGCTTTATGCGCCGGCGGATGGGGTGATTGAGGATCGGATCTTGGAGCCGGGTGACATGGCGACGCCGGCGACGCCGGTTTACACCATCGCGTTGACCAACCCGATCTGGGTGCGCGCTTATGTGCCGGAGAGTGATCTCGGCAAGATCAAGCTTGGCATGGCGGCGACGATTACCACCGATTCGTATCGGGGCCGGGTTTATCAGGGCTGGATCGGCTATTTGTCACCGACTGCTGAATTTACACCGAAGAATGTCGAGACGCCCGATTTGCGGGCGCAGTTGGTTTATCAGTTGCGGGTTTATGCCTGCGCGCCGCGCGATGAATTGCGGCTTGGCATGCCAGCGACGGTGACGATTCATCTGGCGCAGCATCTCGGACCGGCCGATCAGCGCGGCCCTGGCGTGTGCGGCCATGATTCCCGGCATTGATCGCGCCACGGCGGGGCTTGCTGGTTCCGGAGACGCCATCGCTGCTCTGGTGATGAGCGAGGTTACGCGGCATTTTCGCATCGGCAAGCGCGATGTTGTGGCGCTTGATCGCGTGAGCGCGACGACGGCGCCTGGCTTGGTGACTGGCTTGATTGGTCCGGATGGCGCGGGCAAGACCACGCTGATGCGCCTGATTGCCGGGTTGCTGCGGGCTGATTCGGGATCGATCTCGGTGTTTGGCACCGATATTCGCACCGACCCGCTCGCGGTGCAGGGCATGATTTCGTACATGCCGCAGCGTTTCGGGCTGTATGAAGACCTGACGGTTGCTGAAAATCTTGAACTTTACGCTGATCTGCAAGGGGTTGCCCGCGATGCGCGCGCGGCGCGCTATGCGGAGCTGATGCAGATGACTGGGCTTGCGCGCTTCACCGGCCGGCTTGCGGGCAAGCTTTCTGGCGGCATGAAGCAGAAGCTTGGCCTTGCGTGTACGCTGATCCGCCCGCCGCGCTTATTGCTGCTTGACGAGCCGACCGTGGGCGTTGATCCGGTCTCGCGCCGGGAGTTGTGGTCGATCGTCGATCATTTGGTGCGCAGTGCGCGGATGACGGTTCTGCTTTCGACCGCTTATTTGGATGAGGCGGAACGCTGCGACGCGGTGCTGCTGCTGCATGAGGGCAGCCTGATTGGCGCGGGTGCGCCGGGGGATTTCACTGAGGCGATGGCGGGGCGGAGTTTTCAAATTCGCGCACCAAGCCTGCCCAAACGCCATCTGCAGGCGATTTTGGCGGGGCGGCCCGGCGTGACGGATGCGGTGATCCAGGGTGAGGCGGTGCGCTTGGTGATGGATGCAGGGAAAATGCCCGATTTCACCGATCAGCCGGCGCTGGCGGACGCGACCATCACCCGCGTATCGCCTCGCTTCGAGGATCGCTTTATCGATTTGCTGCGCGCCAAGGGTGGTGGCGCCGCACCGCCGCCGCGTGGGGATGTCCCCTCGATAGGGGCGCCAACCACCAAGAACACAGCGCCGGTGATTGAGGTTGAGCATCTGATCAAGCGATTTGGCGCGTTTCGGGCGGTTGATGATATCAGCTTTGCGGTACGGCGGGGCGAGATTTTTGGGCTGCTCGGCGCGAATGGTGCTGGTAAATCCACAACATTTCGCATGCTGTGCGGGTTGCTGCCGGCCAGTTCTGGACGCTTGCAGGTTGATGGCTTTGATCTGCACAAGGCCGCGGCAACGGCGCGTGGCCGGCTGGGCTATATGGCGCAGAAATTTTCGCTCTATGGCGATTTGTCGGTGATGCAGAATTTGAATTTTTTCAGCGCCGCCTACGGGTTGACCGGCGCGCAGCGTGCGGCACGTACCGCTTGGGCGCTGGATGAATTCGAACTTGCCCCGCTGCGCGATGCTACCAGCCGCGATTTGCCGCTCGGCTTTAAGCAGCGCATGGCGCTGGCTTGCGCGCTGATGCATCAGCCGGATGTTCTGTTTCTCGACGAGCCGACATCGGGCGTTGATCCGCTGGCGCGGCGCGAATTTTGGCAGCGCATCAACCGCCTCGCCGATGGTGGCGTCACGGTGCTGGTCACCACCCATTTCATGGACGAGGCGGAATATTGCGATCGTTTGGTGATTATGGCGCAGGGCAAGATTCTCGCTGAGGGCACCTCGGAGCAATTGAAACAGGCATGCCGCGATGCTGGCCATCCCGATCCGACGATGGAGGATGCATTCATCGCGTTGATTGAGGCGGATCAAGCAAAATCCACCCTTGTGGCGCACGCGGCATGAGCGGCGCGCTGATGCGGCTGCGCGGCCTGATCCGCAAGGAAGCGCTGCAGATTCTGCGCGATCCTTCCTCAATCGCGATCGCCTTCGTGCTGCCGGCTATTTTGCTGCTGTTATTTGGCTACGGCGTGTCGCTCGATGCGCGCCATGTTGCCCTTGGCATTGTGGTAGAGCAGCCAAGCGCTGCGGCGAGCAGCCTGACGGCGCAATTTCGTCAATCGCCGTATTTTGCACCGCGTGATTTCGCCACGGTGGCGGCAGCACAAAGGGCGTTGGCGAATGAGCGGATTGATGGCTTTGTTTGGCTGCGCAGTAATTTTGCCCGCCAACTCAATGCGGGACAAGACCCGACGATTGGGGTTTTTGTTGATGGTATCAACGCCAATAATGCGCGGATTATTGAAAATTATGTGCAGCAGAGCTGGTCTGATTGGATCGCGGCGCAAGCCAACCAATCGGGCACGCCAGCGCCATCGCCGATTGCGGTGCAACCGCGCATCTGGTTCAATCCTGCCGTTAGTAGTCGTGACTATTTAGTGCCCGGTTTGATTGCTGTGATCATGACGCTGACCGGCGCGCTGCTGACCGCTTTGGTGATCGCCCGCGAGTGGGAGCGCGGCACCATGGAAGCGCTGATGGTTACCAAGGTCAGCATGCACGAAATTCTGATTTCGAAAGTGGTGCCGTATTTTATTCTCGGCATGGGCGGCATGGTGGTGGCGGTGCTGATTGCGGTGTTATTGTTCGGCGTGCCGCTGCACGGCTCGCTCCTTGTGCTCACGCTGGCGGCTGCTTTGTTCATGCTGGCCTCGCTTGGCATGGGGTTGCTGATTTCGACCGTGGCCAAAAATCAGTTTGTTGCTGGTCAAATCGCGATCATCACCACTTTCTTGCCAGCTTTTATCCTCTCTGGCTTTATTTTTGACATCGCGAGCATGCCGGTTCCGATCCAATGGGTTACGCATATTGTGGCGGCTCGGTACTTCGTTGCGATTTTACAAACGCTTTTTCTTGCTGGCACGGTATGGTCGGTTCTGCTGCCTAATTTATTTGCGCTCTTGGTGATGGCCGTGGTGTTTCTCGGTGCGGCTCGCTTGGCTGCGCGCAAACGGCTGGATTGAACCATGTTGGGACGGGTTCTGGCGCTGATTATCAAGGAGTTTCTTGCCATTTTGCGCGATGGCAAAAGCCGGATGGTGTTGGTGGGGCCGCCGCTGATCCAGCTTTTGGTGTTTGGGTATGCGGCTAGTTTTGATCTCAACCATGTTCCGTTTGCGGTTTATGACCAGGATCATTCGGTCGCGGCGCGCAATTTAGTTGCGGATTTTGCCGGCTCGCGTGCGTTTCGTCAAGTTGCGACACTCCATAGTCCGCGCCAGATCCGCGCCTTGATTGATTCGCGCACAGTGGAAATGGTGCTTGATATTGATCCCCGCTATACGCGGGATTTGCTGACGCATCAGCCGGCACCGGTGCAAATTATTGTGGATGGACGCAATTCTAACACGGCGCTATTGATCTTGGGTTATGCCAACAGCATCATTGCGAATGCCAGCACGGCTTGGGCGGCGGATCATGGTGGAGCCGCGCTGCCTGCGCAGCTTGATCCGCGCGCATTGTTTAATCCAAATCTCGACTCGCATTGGTTCATTATTCCCGGCATCGTCGCGTTACTCACGCAGGTGGTTACGCTGCTGGTGGTGGGGTTATCGATTGCGCGCGAGCGCGAGGCGGGCACGTTCGATCAGGTATTGGTAACACCGATGCGCCCATTGGATATTCTGCTTGGCAAAAGTATTCCTGGCTTGATTATTGGGATGATTGAGGCAAGCGTGATTTTGATGGCAGCGGTGTTTTGGTTCCAGGTGCCGTTCAATGGCGGTTTGATCGAGCTTTATACGGGTCTGGTGCTGTTCATTATTTCGGTTACCGGAATTGGATTGATGATTTCTTCGATCGCAGCCACCCAGCAACAAGCGTTGCTTGGTGCGTTCTTGTTCATGGTGCCCTCGATTATACTCTCGGGCTTTGCAACGCCGATTGCGAATATGCCCAAAGCGATTCAGGATCTGACATGGATTAATCCGATGCGGTTTGCTTTGGTGGTGATCCGCCGGTGCTTTCTGGAACGGCCCAGTTTTGCCTCGCTGCTTGGTGACTATGCGATGATGGCGCTGCTTGCTGCGATTAGCCTGACTGCGGCGGCCTGGTTGTTTCGCAAGCGGTCGGTATAGTGAGGGATCAATGGAACCCTATGGCATGATGCTCCACAAGACGGTGAAGTATCTACCTGTTCTTTTACCGTTGATATGGCTACCGCTTTTTATTGAATATCTTGTCAATCCAGAATTATTAATGCTCCACGATACGATTATATTTGGGTTTGATCTTGTCTATATTTTTGTCGTTCGATTTTTTATTCTCGACTTAATTCTTTATTTTATTACTAAGAACGATCGCACGGCACGATTTGCTCTGTTGGAAATTGTTTTCCTTTATCTCGAAGTCACGTTTATCACTGTAACGTATTTTGGTTTTATGTATGATTTATTTGGCGTTTTCCGCCTGTTTCGATTTAGTGGCGTTGATCCCGCGCTCGTCGCTTCCGTTACCAAGCACACCCTTGTGCTGTCGATGTATATTTCGGTCCAAAATTTCACGACATTGGGTCTTGGCGATTGGCAACCTAACCCATCTTTAGCACTAAAACGGTCATAATATGCAATGAAGTCACATAAGGTGTTGATATCATTTATTTCCTTTT
>JBMFWT010000076.1:0-7955 GCA_049964975.1 Acidiphilium sp. | reverse complement strand
TTAGCTTTCATTTTGGCACGCAGCCGCCACACCAACCCTGCGTGCATACCGGTCAGCGGACGCGCTGACCGGTATTAGAGAAAATCCCGCTTTTGCATGGCAAGAATTATTCGGCGCCCTCAATATTTCAACCGGAAAACCTGCTGCGCGAAGCAAGGCGGCAGAAAAATCTCGAAGCCGGGCCGATCCCTGAGATTTGTGTGCTTGATCCTGATGGTGATTTGGTGTGCGCGCTGCGTGCTGCCAACCGTCTGGTGCGCTGCCCGTACTGGGCTTGTTATCATACCGATATGTTCACCTTCACCCATGAGGGTGTCACTTTTGGCATAGTCGGCTGCGCGGTTGGCAGCGCTTTTGCCGTGCTCGTGGCTGAACAAGCCTTTGTCTCAGGATGCCGCCTGTTAATCAGCCTAACCTCGGCGGGACAGATCATCGCACGCGGTCCTGCCCCTTATTTTGTGCTGATCGATCAGGCGCTGCGCGATGAGGGCACGAGCTATCATTATCTGCCGGCAGCGCCCTTTGTGGCGGCGAACCCGGCCCTGACCGGACCCGCGATGGCCGCGTTGGATGCAGCGGGATTGTCGGTATATCGAGGGGCGAGTTGGACCACCGATGCTCCATTCCGCGAAACCGAGGCGGCGGTCAACGCCGCGCGCGCGGCGGGGATTCTGGCCGTTGAGATGGAAGCCGCCGCTCTTTACGCGTTCGCCGAGGCGCGCGGCAAGGCGGTGTTATGTTTCGCCCATGTTACCAACCAGATGGCCCAGATTGAGGGTGATTTCGAAAAAGGCGAGGCCAACGGCGCGCATGACGCGCTGGCGCTGCTCACCGTGACCGCACGCGCCTTAACGGGTTGATCCGCCTAGGTCATGGCGTGATGGCGCGCCGCTGATGTGACTATGCCTTTGCGGTATCGTTTTGATACCTCGACGCAGGCATCCTGACCGGTCATCATCGTCTTTACAAAGGCGATGAGCATGATCGGAGTGGGGCGTGATCCAGAGCTTTGGCGGTAAGCACCGGGCTGTTGACTTGATGCGCGCGTTCGAGCGCGGGCGTGCTGTGCTCCGGTTCACGCAATCGATCATCGCGCCGTTTTTTGACCTGACGGTTCGTCTTTGGCTCGCCCAACTGGTTTGGCTGCCGACGGCGGCGCGCTCGTTCCGCGATTCGCCGATGGGCGCGTCGATGGGTGGGTCGATGGGTGGGTCGATGGGTGGGTCGATGAGTGCCTTTCCGATGTTGCGGATGAACGCGCATCCTACGGTGACGATTGTTGAGATTCTCGGCCCGCCGCTCCTGGCCATGGGGCTTGGCACCCGGATTGTTGCGCTGCCAATGGCTCTGGTCATCATCCAGGTTTTGCAGGCGCATGGTGTGCCACCCTTGGCTCAGCTTGATCTGGCTCTGCTGTTCGGATGGTATCTGATTGTCGGCGCTGGGCCGTTATCGCTTGATCGGGCATTGGCGCGCGGGATTTTTGACACGGCGTTGCCTTTTGCGGCCCTTGTCGGCCGGGTGTTGGGTGGGCTGAAATCGATTGGCACTCCAATCATGCTGCTGGCGGTGCGTTTGACCCTCGCTGCACGTGTGGTGACCGAGTTTGGGACGGCGGGGAGCATGGCATGGGCGTTGGTTCTGGCGCTCGGTCTGCTTACCCGCGTGGCGGCCTTGCCGCTGCTGGGTGTTGCCGCGATGACGATGATGGTGGACCCTTCGGCGGTGCAATTGGCCCGAACCCTGTTGGTCGTGGTGATCGCGGTTTATGGTCCTGGCCGCCTTTCCGTGGATGGGGTGATCATGGATCGGCTGCTGCCGCACCTGCAGCGCCGATGGTCGGGTGCCGTGCGCAGCGTCACAGCGCAGCATCGGGTGGTGATCATCGGGGGCGGGTTTGGCGGCATCGCAGCGGCGAAGTCACTCCGCACTTGCGATTGTGCGGTGACCCTGATTGACCAGCATAATTATCATTTGTTCCAACCGCTGCTCTACCAGGTCGCAACGGGGGGCCTCTCGCCCTCTGACATCGCCGTGCCGATCCGTGGCCTGTTTCGCGATCAGGCGAATGCCCGGATTTTATTTGGTCGGGTTGAGGCCGTCGATCCTTTGACGAAGAGGGTGCGCACGGCGGATGGCGATACGATTGGCTATGACACGCTCGTTATCGCCACCGGCGCGAAGCACGCCTATTTCGGTCACGATGCTTGGGAACCTTATGCGCCGGGGCTGAAGACGATTGACGATGCCACCGATGTGCGCCGTCGCATTCTCCTGGCCTTCGAGCGGGCCGAGAATGCGCAGGACGCGCTTGAGCGCGAGGCGTTGCTCACCTTTGCAATCATTGGCGGTGGGCCAACGGGGGTTGAGCTGGCCGGTGCCATCGCTGAGTTAGCGCGCCATGGGCTTGCGCAGGAGTTCCGCGCGATCGATCCGGCGCAGGCCAGGGTGATTTTGTTTCAGGCGGGCGATCGCGTTTTGCCGACCCTGCCGGAATCGCTGTCGGCGGCTGCGGCGCAAGCGCTCAAAGCCGCCGGTGTCGAAGTGCGGACGGATGCCATGGTCGGCGCGGTGGATCGCGATGGGCTTCTGGTTGGTGATCAGCGCATTGCGTGCCGCACCACGTTCTGGGCGGCTGGTGTTGCCGCGTCGCCAGCGGCGGCTTGGCTCGGCGCTGCGGCGGACCGGGCGGGCCGGCTGGTGGTTGGGCCGGATTTATCGGTGCCTGACCGGCCCGAGATTTTTGCGATTGGTGACACGGCGCTTACCCATGGATGGGAGGGCAAGCCGGTGCCAGGTCTGGCGCCGGCGGCAAAGCAGGGCGGGCATTATGTAGCGGCGGTGATCCGCGCGCGGCTGGAGGGCAAGGCGCCGCCGCCTGCGTTCCGGTATCGGCACGCGGGCAGCCTTGCCACTATCGGGCGCCGTGCGGCGGTGGTGGATTTTGGCTGGATCAAGCTTTCGGGGCCGCTGGCCTGGTGGCTTTGGGGTGGAATTCATGTCCTGTTTCTGGCCGGCGCCAGGAACCGGCTCAGTGTGATGATCGAGTGGTTCTGGGCTTACCTGACGTTGGGGCGTGGCACCCGGCTGATTACGGGTGATCGCGATATCCCGCTCCGCACCGAGGATCATACCCTGTCCGCCGCGCCAGCGTTGGTGCGCGATGGCTAACGAATAGCTCTAGATTAATCCCCTCAAACGCCTTATCCCGTAACAGTCGATATGTAGAGGATTTACCATGCGTCCGAATCCTATAAGTGATGTCTTTAGCTTTCTGACCAAGCCAAGCGTGTTTACGCTGATCTACTGGTTGCTGCTGATCGCAGCGATCGGCATCGCTGTGATGGTTTGGCGACGCGACCCGGCACAGCGCACCGGTCATGCGTTGGGCATTCTGATCCTGCGGTTTTTCACCGGCACAATGTGGTGGCAGCAATCGCTGTGGAAAATTCCACCCCAAGAGGGCGGGTTGATCTATTGGATGAAGCAGGAGGTGGCGCATGCCGCCGTGCCGCTGCAATCATTGTTGATCAAGGATTTGGTGCTGCCCAATATCGGCTTCTTCGGTCCGGTGGTTTATGGTTTCGAAGTGGCGATTGGGGTCTCGTTGATGCTGGGGATTTTCTCGCGGTTCGGCGCGTTGCTCGGCATTTTGATGGGGGTGAATTTATGGCTGGGTGAATACTCCACGCCCGGTGAATGGCCTTGGACCTATTTCTTTTTGCTGATCATCATGGCGTTGTTTTGGCTCGACCCGCCGGGCCGCGTGTTGGGGGCTGACGCGCTGAATGCGAACCCATCGCGGTCCGCGCAATTGAGGCGTTTGTTTCTTGCTTGATGGGGCGATGCACCAGGATCAGCGACTGGCCTTTGCCGTCATGGCCAAGGCACCGCAGTTGGGGCGGGTCAAGACCCGGCTGGTTCCGCCATTAACCCAAGAGCAGGCGATGCAGCTTGGCGAAAGCTTTTTAGTGGACAGCATCGCTGTGGTGCGGGCGGTCGCGAACCGGGTGCCGGTTCAGCCTTACATTGCTTATATGCCGGTGGGCAGTGAGGCGCTGATGCGCACGATTGTTGGCGATGACGTTGATTTCGTGTTGGCGGATGGCGCTTTGATCGACGATCCTGGCGTGACCGGGATTGGCCGCAGCCTGCTGCACGCAACGCGCAGCCTGCTCAGCCAGGGCCATCCGGGGGTTTGCCTGATTAGCGCGGACAGTCCCTCGCTGCCGGCGGCGGTGCTGGCTGAAGCGGCGGCGCTGCTGGCTCGCCCCGGTGATCGTTTGGTGCTGGGGCCTGCCGAGGATGGCGGCTATTATTTGATCGGCTTGAAGGCAGCGCATGCGGCGATTTTTCAGGATATTCATTGGAGCACTGAAATCGTTGCGGCGGAAACGCGCGCCCGTGCGGCCTCGATCGGGCTTGAGTGCGCCATGCTGCCGCCCTGGTATGATATTGATGATCAAGCCGCGCTGACGCGACTTTCCGTGGCGCTTGCAACAGGCGCTGAGGTTGCGCCGTGCAGCGCCCTGGCTCTGCAGCGCTTTGGGCTGGCGGCATGAACCTTGCCGCCCGGGGGGCGCCAACTGGTTTTTCACTGATCATGCTAACCCTGATTGGCGTTATGCTGATCGGCCTCGATATCATTGCCGCATCGCTCCATATTCCCGGCCAGCTTGGTATCGGCTCTAACGCACTGTTGCGCGATTTTGTGATGCTGATGGCCGCCGAGGGCATTTTATATGGGATGGCGGTGTGGCTGGTGTGCCGCGTTGTGTTGCCGCGGCGCGGCCTGTTGGTGATTATCGGTCTTGCGCTCACGATGCGTGCGGTGGTGCTGGCGACACCGTCATTTCTCTCCACCGATATTCATCGTTATGTCTGGGACGGGATGGTGCAGGATGCGGGGATCAACCCGTATCGCTACAAACCTGACGCGCCGCAGCTCGCTTTTTTGCGGACCCCAGCGATTTATCCGGGGATCAATCGCAAACATACCGCCCGCACCATTTATCCGCCGGTGGCCGAGGCGATTTTTGCGCTGGTGGCGCGGATCAATCCGTCGATTTTAGCGATGCGTTTGGCGATGACGGGTTTTGACCTGGTGGCGATGCTGGCCCTCCTCGCTTTGCTGCGCATGGCGCGCCGGCCATTGAGCTGGATTCTGATTTACGCGTGGCATCCGTTGTTGATTTGGGAGATTGCCGGTAACGGCCATGTCGATGCCATTGTGGTGGCTTTCGTGGCAATGGCTCTGCTCGCGGCGGCGCATCGGCGATCGGGCTGGGCGGCGGCGGCGCTCACCGGTGCGGTGCTCGCGAAGTTTTTGCCGCTCGCGATCATGCCGTCTTTATGGCGACCGAAGGTTTGGCGGTTTCCGGTTATACTGCTCGGGCTGATCGTTCTGTTCTACGCGCCCTATGCCGATATTGGCGCGCATGTGCTCGGCTTCCTGCCTGGGTATGTGCATCAGGAGGGGATTGCCGATGGTATTGGTATTTTCTGGTTGCTGCCGCTGAAGAAGCTGATGGCGCTGCCACCGATTATGGGAAGGCTGTATCTCGGCTTTGCGGCGATTGGGTTGCTTTGGTTGGGGTTGCGTGTGTGGCTCTCGCCGCCGCCGGTTGATCAAGCGGATCGGGCGCGGCGCTTGGCGGTTGATGCTGGTTTTTTAGCGACGGCGCTGACGCTGGTGATGACGCCGCATTATCCGTGGTATTTTATCTGGCTGGTGGTGCCGTTATGTATTACCCCGACAATCGCCGGTCTATACCTGACGGCGAGTGCCTTCTTGCTCTATCTTGACCCGGTGCATAGTAAACTCATCTGGCCGGCGCTGGTGTTTTTGCCGACCTTGATTCTGGGATACTGGCTGCGCTTGCGAAACCCTTTGACGCGACAGATTGAGGCCCGATGACCGGATTTACCGCCAGCCCGCAGCGCTATTTCGAGAATGTGGCGATGGAGCGCCAGCCGATTGCCGAAGCGCCGCCGGTTTGCCTGTATCTTGAAGTGACCAATCGCTGCAATCTGCTGTGCGAGACGTGCCCGCGAACCTTTGAGGCGCTGGAGCCGCCGGCGGATATGGATATGGCGCTGTTCCGGCGCATTGTTGATCAGGTGCCGAGCCTGCAACGGGCGGTGCTGCATGGGGTTGGTGAGCCGATGCTGGTTGACGCGTTGCCGGAGATGATCAGCTATCTCAAGGCGCGCGGGGTTTATGTGTTGTTTAATACCAACGGCACGATCCTCACCAAGCGCCATGCCAAGGCATTGACCGCGACCGGGCTTGATGAGTTGCGAGTGTCGCTGGATGCGGCCGATGCGGCTGATTTTAAGAAGGTGCGCGGACGGGATTATTTTGATCGGATCGTTCGTAATTTACGCAGCTTCGTCGCGTATCAAGCGGAGACGGGCCACGCCACGCCGAAACTGTCACTCTGGCTGACGGGTTTGCAAGAGACGATTGCGGCGTTGCCGCGCTTTGTGGCGTTGGCCGCTGATATTGGAATCCCGACCGTGTATTTGCAGCGTTTGGTTTTTGATGACACCGGGCGGGGGTTGGCGCGGGCGGATGAGGCGTTGTTTGATCGGGCGCGTGAGAGCGATGAGGCGGCCATTGCGGCGGCGATGGCACTGGCCGAGCAGCGCGGGGTTCGGCTTGACGCGTCGGGGGCGGTTGAGCCGGGCTTGAGTTTGCAGCGTGGTGCAGGGGAAAATCCGTGGTCGCTCTGCCGTCGCCCTTGGTCGTTGATGTATTTCACCGCCCATGGCCGCGCCTTGCCGTGTTGCATCGCGCCGTTTTCGGCGCGTGGCTATGAAAATTATACGCTTGGCGACGCCAAGACCCAGAGCTTGGCAGAGATTTTCAACGGCCCGGCCTATCAGCAATTTCGGGCGTCGTTGCTTGGTGATGCGCCGCCGGCACCCTGCCGGAATTGCGGCTTACGCTGGAGCCTATGAACGCTGACCCGCGGATCGCGGTGGTGATTCCAACGTTGAATGAAGCGTCTGCCATCACCGGGGTGATTGGCGAATTGCCGCGCGCGATGGTTCGCGAGATTATTGTGGCGGATGGCGGCAGTGTTGATGATACCTGCGCCAAAGCCCGCGCGGCGGGGGCGCTGGTGCTGGATGCCGGGCGCGGTTATGGCCGGGCCTGCGCGTTGGGGGCGGCTGCGGCTGATCCGGCGTGTGATGTTATTGTGTTTCTGGATGGCGATGGCGCAGACCGGGGTGATTTGCTCGGTGAATTGACCGCGCCGATCATGGCGGGCACCCATGATTTTGTCCTCGCCTCGCGCACCAAAGGGGAGCGCGAGCCAGGGGCGATGCTTTGGCACCAATTGCTCGCCGGACGGATGGCGGGGTGGGTGATGGGTGCGCGCTACGGGGTTGTTTATTCTGATATGTGCGCCTTTCGCGCCATTCGGCGCGATGCGCTGAACCGGCTTGATCTTACCGAAATGGGCTATGGCTGGAACATCGAAATGCAGTTACGCGCGGCGGCGTTGGGCCTGCGGATTCTCGAACGCCCCTTGCCCTATCGCCGCCGCGCCGGTGGCACCTCCAAAGTGGCCGGCTCGATGAGCGGCACGATCCGCGCCATTATTGCGATCCTGCGCACAGTTGCGCGGGTGTTAACGCGGCCTACCCCCTAAATTTTGCTCCGCTCCATTTTCGTTTTTACTACGCAACGATATGGCCGCAATTTCACTCTTATCGCTCGAAATTGATTTTTGCGCGGGCGGGTGGCTCGTAAATATGGCCGGGGAGCGTGGGGCGTGGCGGAGCGGGAGGGTATTTTGCCAGCATATAGTCGTAAAATGACGGCTCCGGTTTTTCGCTCCGCCGCGCTGGTCTGCGCGCCGGTTTTGGGGCCGGTTTGAGACGAGGCGGGCGGGGTTTACGCGGTAATTTGAGGTAAGCGGGGAGCGGGATCGCGAGCATGTGGC
>JBMFWT010000075.1:0-8463 GCA_049964975.1 Acidiphilium sp. | reverse complement strand
GGGCGTCGCGATGCAGGTCATCGAGGATGGTCCAGGGGATGGCACCACGGCGGACGCGATCCATGGAGGGGCGGTAGGCGCGGCGCCAGGAATCGGTGATGTCGGCCCAGTCGGCGGTGATGCCGCGCAGGGCGCCGAAGCGTTCGAGGCCGGCGATGACGCTGCCGCGCCAATCGACCAGGGTGCCGAACACGTCGAACAGGATGGCGCGGGGCTGGGGCATGAGATTAGTGGAAGAACAGGAGCAGGATCACGACCAGGGCGATGGCGACGGCTTGGAGTGCGACGCGCAGGCGCATGAGTTTGTTTTGGCGGCGCGGATCGGCGCCGGTGGTCATGCCGACGGCACCAAACAGCAGCACGGCGACGACAGCGATCATATCGGCACCGAGGAGGACGAGGAGGATGTCACGCATGTGATCGATATAGGGTGGGTGCGGCGGTGCGGATAGGGGGGCGGTTGACATTCGGGCGTGGGGTGCCTTTGTGCCGGGGATGAAAATGCTCCGACATGTCGTGTTGCTGGTGATGATGCTGGCCGGTCCGGTGGTGGCGTGTCCCGCGATGGCATGGGCGCAGGCGGTGACGCCGATGCAGGCGGTGGCGAAGGCGCTGACGCCCGCAACATCGGCGCCAGCCAATGTGGCACCCGCGAAACCAACGGCGGTGGCCCCTGCCCCGGCTTTGAGTGTGGCGCAGTTGAATGCGGCGATTGCGAGTTTACAGAATCCGCAGCAGCGGGCGGCGGTGATTGCGACGCTGGAGGCGTTGCGGAGCAAGGCGGCGGTGGCGGCAAAGGCTGCGCCGGCGGGCAAGGCGGTGGCCAAGGCCGCGCCGTTGAGTGTGCCGCAAGATTTGATCATGGATGCTGGGCGCGTGGCCGGGCGGGTGGTGCGGACTTTGCAGGCGGCGACCGATGTGAGTTTGCTGGTGCATTGGGTGAAATTTGTCGCCGGGGATTCATGGCTGCGGATGACGCTGCTGCGCACATTGGGGCGGCTGGCGGTGGTGATGGCGACGGCTTTGGCCGTGGAATTGATGGTTCTGCTCGTGTTGCGCCGGCCTTTGGCGGCGCTGCGGCGCGCGCCGAGTGCGTCGTTGCTGGAGCCATCGGCATCGGGGTTGGAGGCGGCGGAGGCGGGTGAGACGGAGCGGCGGGCGCGGCGGTTTTCGCTGCGGGCGTGGCTGCGGCGGTTGCCCCGAGCCTTGGCGGCGTTTGGGTTGGGGTTGTTGCCGATTATCGCGGTGGCGCTGGTGGGGTTGGTGTTTTTGGGATCGGGCTTTACCGCCGCGCGGGTGCCGCGCTTGGTGGTGACGGCGGTGCTGGAGGCCTACATTGTTTGCCGGTTGGTGCTGGAGGTGACGCGTTTGGTGGTGTCACCGGCGGCGGCGACGTTGCGGCTGGTGCCGCTGTCAGATCAGCGTGCGGCGTGGGTGGTGATGTGGCTACGCCGGTTGATTGCGGTGATCGCCTTCGGGGTGGGGGCGGTGCAGACCGGCACGCTGTTTGGCCTATATTCAGCGGCGACGGCGGTGTTGTTCAAGCTGATTTCGTTGGTGGTCCATGGGATGCTGGCGGTGATGGTGATCCAACTGCGCAAGCCGGTGGCGGCGCTGATCCGGGGCCAGCGGCGCGATGGCGGGGTGGTGACCAGTTTGCGGGCGACGATTGCCTATACTTGGCATTTGCTGGCGCTGTTTTACATTGTGGTGCTGTGGGTGGTGTGGGCGCTGGGGGTGCCCAATGCGTTTGTGATCATGCTGCGGGTGGTGGCGGTGGTGGCGGTGGTCGGCGCGTTGGCGCGCGGGGCGGCGTTTCTGGCGGGCCATGCGATTGATGCGGCGTTTGCCGAGGAGGCGCGCTGGCAGAGTGCGTATCCGATGCTGCATGCGCGCGCGCAGATTTACCGGGGTGCGCTGCGGGCGATTGCGGGGTTTGCGATCTCGGTGATCGCGATTTTGCTGGTTTTGCAGTTTTGGGGGGTGGGTGTGCTGGGCTGGTTGCTGAGCGCGCCGAATGGCCAGCGGGTTGGCGGGGCGGCGATTACGGTCGGGGTGGCGCTGCTGGCGGCTTTGGTGGTGTGGGAAATCATCAATGCGGTGATGGATGGGCATTCTGAGCGGTTGATCCGTCAGGGCCGGGCGGCGCGGGCGGCGCGCTATCGGACCTTGCTGCCGATGCTGCGCACGGCGTTGCTGGTGGTGTTGGTGGTGATTACCGCGCTGGTGGTGCTCTCGGCGGTGGGGGTGAATGTTACGTTGCTGTTGGGTGGCTTGTCGATCTTTGGATTGGCGGTGGGGTTTGGCTCGCAGAAATTGGTGCAGGACATTATCACCGGGCTGTTTTTGCTGCTGGAAGATGCGATGCAGGTGGGGGATTGGGTCACGCTGGGCGGGATTTCCGGCACGGTGGAGAAATTATCGATCCGCACCATTCGGCTGCGCGGCGGCGATGGTTCGTTGAATATCATACCGTTCAGCGCGGTAACCACAGTGACCAATAGTTCGCGCGATTTTGGCTATGCGCCGATCAATTTGGGGGTTGGGTATAAGGATGATGTGGACCGGGTGCAGGCGGTGATCAGGGAGGTGTTCGAGAGCATGACGGCGGAACCGACCTGGCGGGCGCAGATTTTGGGGGATTTGGAATTATGGGGGCTTGATCAATTTGGCGCGTCCTCGGTGGTGATTACCGGGCGGATGAAGACGCCGGCGGGCAAGCAATATGCGGTGAAGCGCGAGTTCCACCGGCGGGTGAAATTGCGCTTTGATGCGGAAGGAATTGAATTGCCGTATAATTATCAGAAAATCACCATTGACCCGGCGGAGTTTCGGGCGGCCTTTGCTGGCCCGAAGCGCAGCGACAATACAGCGAGCAGCGACGGCGCGGCGCGCGGCGAGGCGGCGGCGAATGGCTGATGCGATGGTGAGGCTCTGGGCGGCGGGCGGCGCGGGGGTATAGTCGGGAGCATGGATCAGGTGGGATTGATGGTTGATCGGTTGAATTTGGCGGAGCATCTGCGCACGACCGGGTTTGCCTTTGTGCAAGCGGCCAGTTTCGATGCGTTATTGCCTGCGCATGTGTTGGCGCCGGAGAGCTGGGATGCGTTTGCGGCGAGCTGGGAAAACATGCCGCTGGATAATTATATGGCCGATGGCGGGCGCTATCGGCGCCGCCGATTTGCGGTGTTTGAGGGGCGGCCCGATCAGCCGATCAAGCGGGCGGCGCATCAGCCGCATTATCAGGCGCGGGATTATAATGCGCTGAATGGCGGGGTTGAGCGTTGGTTTGCACCGATTGCGGATGTGGTCAGCCAGGGGGCGTGTTTTCAGGCTTTGCTGGGACTGACCCGCTCCTTGTTCGAAGGGGTGGCCGGGAGTTTGGCTTGGCATGTCGAGGCGCATCAATTTCGCATTGAAACCGGGCCGGAGGGGGCGGGTTTGCCGACGCCCGAAGGGATGCATCGTGATGGTGTGGATTATGTGCTGGTGCTGATGGTCCGGCGCTCAAATATCGAGCAGGGGACAACGACCATTCATGATTTGGACGGGCACAGCCTGGGCGAGTTTACGCTGGTGCAGCCGCGCGATGCCGCTTTGGTTGATGATCGGCTTGTGTTTCATGGGGTGACGCCGGTGGTGCCGGTTGACCCGGGCTTGCCCGCGTTTCGCGATGTGTTGGTGTTGACCTATCGGCGCATTTGACGCGGTTTGGTCCGGCTCAGCTTACGGATTGGCCGCACGGTAGCGGGCGATATTGGCGAGCTGGGTTTTGAAATGGCGGGCGAAGACATGGCCGCCATGGCCGGTGGCGACGAAATAGAGCGCGTCGATCGGGGCGGGATGCAGCACGGCGCGGATGGCGTGCAGGCCGGGGGCGCAGACGGGACCGGGCGGCAGGCCGTTGAATTTATAGGTATTATACGGGTTATCGCGGTTGAGATCGGCCATCGTGATCGGGTGATCGAGGGCGGTGGCGCGGCCTCCCGTGGCGGCGAAAATCACGGTGGGATCGGCTTGCAATTTCATCCCGCGCTTGAGCCGGTTTTCATAGACGGCAGCGATTTTCGGGAGTTCGGCGCGGAGCGGGGTTTCGAGCTGGACGATGGAGGCAAGGATCAGGGCTTGGTTGGGCGTGGTGACTGGCAGGTTGGGCGCGCGCTGCGCCCATTGGGCGGCGAGGGTGCGGCGCAAGGCGGCTTGCGCGCGGGCGAGGATGGCGGCGCGGGGTGTACCGCTCGGATAATCAAAGGTTTGCGGCAGAATGCTGCCTTGCGGCGGCGTGCCGATATGGCCGGTGGCGTGGGGGGCTTGATTGATGATGGCGGCGATTTGGGTCGCGGTGAGGCCGGGTGGCAGGGTGATTGGGTGTTCCACCACCGGGGCGGTGCGCAGCGTGTTCAGCGTCTCACGCAGGCTGCCATGGGCGACGAAGCGAAATTCGCCGGCGCGCAGCTTGCCCTGGCGCCGGGTGAGATAGGCGGCGATTTCGAAAATGAGCGGATGGCGGATCACACCGGCCTGATCGAGCGCGCGGGCGATGGTTGGCAGGCCGCCACGCGGGATGGTGACGTTTTTGCTGACCGCGAGCGAGCCGGGTCCGTTGTAGCTTTCCTGGATCGCGGTGCGCAGAATGCCGAGCACGATCACCAGGGTCCAGAGCGGCAGAACCAAACGGCGCCACTTGGTCATGCGCAGCAAAATCCGCTGCTGATGATTTTTATCGTTATTTTATTGGGGCTTACGGAACAGAATTGAGGCATTGGTGCCGCCAAAGCCAAAGCTGTTGGACAGGGCGATGTTGATTTTGCGCGGCTGCGCTTGCAGGGCCACGCGATCGATCACGCTGGCGCGGCTCGGCTCGTGCAGGTTGAGGGTGGGGGGGGCGACTTGATCGCGGAGTGCGAGAATTGAGAATACGGCCTCGATTGCGCCGGCGGCACCGAGCAGATGGCCGGTCGCGGATTTGGTCGAGGACATAGCGAGATTTTTGGCATGATCGCCAAACAGGTTTTCGACCGCTTCCAACTCAAGATCATCGCCGAGCGGCGTGGAAGTGCCGTGGGCGTTGATGTAATCGACATCCTCGGGGGTTAGGCCGCCGGATTTTAGGGCGGCTTTCATCGCGCGGAAAGCACCATCGTGATGCTCGGCGGGGGCGGTGATGTGATAGGCATCGCCCGACATGCCATAGCCCGCGATTTCGGCGTAGATTTTGGCGCCGCGCTGTTTGGCGTGTTCATATTCTTCGAGCACCAGCACGCCCGCGCCCTCACCCATCACGAAGCCATCGCGGTCTTTGTCCCACGGGCGCGAGGCGGCGGTGGGATTGTCATTAAAGCCGGTGGAAAGGGCGCGTGAGGCGCAGAAGCCGCCAATACCCAAGGCGCAGACCGTGGCTTCGGCACCGCCCGCGACCATGACATCGGCATCGCCGAAGGCGACCAGACGGGCGGCATCGCCAATCGCGTGAACGCCGGTGGCACAGGCGGTGACGACGGCGTGGTTGGGGCCTTTGAAGCCGTAGCGGATTGAGATTTGGCCGGAGATCAGATTGATCAGGGCTGAGGGGATGAAGAAGGGTGACATGCGGCGGGCTTTGCCTTCATGCACCAGCACCGAGCCTTCATAGATGGTTTGCAGGCCGCCGATGCCCGAGCCCATCATCACGCCTGTCGCGCAGCGCTCTTCCTCGGTTTGGGGTTCCCAGCCGGAATCGGCGACCGCTTGGGCGGCCGCAGCGATGCCGTAATGGATGAACGGGTCCATTTTTTTGACGTCTTTGACCGCGATCCAATCCGAGGCGGTATATTTGCCCTCGGCCATCGGGCCGAGCGGCACTTCACCGGCGATTTTGGCGGGAAGATCACCGGCATCGAAGCTGGTAATCGCTCCGATACCGGATTGGCCGGCGAGCAGTTTGGACCAAACATGCTCGACACCCAGACCAAGCGGGCAAACGATGCCCATACCGGTGACCACAACGCGACGCATAGCGCTCTCCCTCGCCGGGTGCCGATTATTCGGCTTTTTTCTTTTCGATATAGTCGATCGCGTCTTTGACGGTTGCGATTTTCTCGGCGGCGTCTTCGGGGATTTCGACGCTGAAGGCTTCTTCGAACGCCATCACCAATTCGACGGTATCGAGGCTGTCGGCACCCAGATCATCGATGAACGAGGCTTCCGGGGTCACTTTGGCCTCATCGACGCCGAGATGTTCGACCACGATTTTCTTCACTTTATCGGCGACTTCACTCATGATGATTTAGCTCCTGCAACGATAGTGGTCCGGCACGGCGGACACGGGGTTATTCGGCACCTTCTATTCGGTTGGATTTGAACTGAATAGGGGGACGAGTCGGCAAAGATGGGCGCGCTTAGCATGGTTTGCTGCGATGCGCCAACCACTGCGCGCGCGGCGCGGGCTGGGCGGCGAAACGCGGCCTTGGTTACAGCATGGCCATGCCGCCATTGATGTGCAGCGCCGCACCGGTGATCCAGGCGCCGGAGTCGGCGGCGAGATACGCGACGGCGGCGGCGATGTCTTCGGGGGTGCCCATGCGACCGAGGGGAATTTTGCTGAGCAGGGCGGTGCGCTGGGCCTCGGTCAGCGCATCGGTCATCGGGGTGGCGATGAAGCCGGGGGCGACCAGATTAACGGTGATGCCGCGCGAGGCGACTTCTTGGGCGAGCGCCTTGGTGAGACCGGCGAGACCGGCTTTGGCGGCAACATAATTGGCCTGGCCGGGATTGCCGGTGGCACCGACGATGCTGCCAATATTGATGATCCGCCCGGCACGGCGGCGCAGCATGCCTTTGAGCGCGCTGCGCGCGAGGCGGAACGGCGCGACCAGATCAAGATCGATGATGCGTTCGAAATCGGCGTCGCTCATGCGCAGCGCAAGACCGTCTTTGGTGGCGCCGGCATTATTGACCAGGATATCCAGCCCCCCCATTGCGGCCTCAGCGGCGGCGATCAGCGCGTCGGGCGCGGCAGGGTCCGCGAGATCAGCGGGGCAGACATGCGCGCGCGCACCTAATTCGCCGGCGAGGCTGTGCAAGGCCTCGGCCCTGGTGCCCGATAGCGCGACGGCAGCGCCTTGGCTGTGCAGCACGCGGGCGATGGCAGCACCAATGCCGCCAGAGGCGCCGGTGACCAGGGCGCATTTGCCGGTGAGCGAAAATAGGGCGCTGGCTGGGTTATTGGACATGGTTGATGACCGTTTCGAGTTCGGCGGGAGTGCCTGCGGAGACCGACTCGATATCGGGGGCGATGCGCTTGACCAGCCCGGCAAGGACTTTGCCGGCGCCGAGTTCGACCATGCGGGTGATACCGTGCTGGGCCATGAAGGCAACCGATTCGCTCCAGCGCACGGTGGCGGTGACTTGGGTGACCAGGCTGGCGGCGATGGCGGCGGGATCGGTCAGGATGCCGGCGCTGACATTGGCGACCAGCTTCACGCGGGGGGCGCGCGGCGGGGTTTGGGCCAAGGCGATACGCATCGCTTCGGCGGCGGGGGCCATAAGGGCGCAATGGAACGGTGCGGAGACCGGCAATTTCATGGCGCGCTTGACGCCTTGGGCTTTGGCGACCTCGATCGCGCGATCGACGCTGGCGAGGCTACCGGAAATGACCACTTGGCCGCCGCCATTATCATTGGCGATCTCGACCACCTCCCCTGCCCCGCTTTGGCTTTGCGCTTCGGCGCAGATGGCGCGGGCTTGATCGAGCGTGGCGCCGAGCAAGGCCGCCATGGCACCGGCACCGGGCGGGACGGCGCGCTGCATGGCTTGGCCGCGCAGGCGTAGCAACCGGGCGGCTTCGCCGATGGTGAACGAGCCGGCGGCGGCGAGTGCGGTATATTCGCCGAGCGAGTGGCCGGCGACGAGGGCGGCCATGTCCGTGAGGGGGCGGCCAGTTTCTTGTTCCAACGCCCGCAAAGCCGCCATGGACACGGCCATCAGGGCCGGTTGGGCGTTTTCGGTGAGGGTGAGCTCATCGGCGGGGCCTTCAAAGATCAGGCGCGATAATTTTTGATCGAGCACGTCATCGACTTCCTCGAACACCGCACGGGCGGCGCTGAAGGTTGCGGCGAGGTCTCGACCCATGCCGACGCTGTGGCTGCCTTGGCCAGGAAAGATGAAGGCGGTTGCCGCCATGTGAGGGTCTCCCATGTTGCAGCGGCGGTAGAGCAGGGTTGGTTCGGGTGTCAATGTATGGGAGCGAATTTCGGGGTTGGGGCGCGACATGCGGCGCGACACGCGGCGCGACATGTGGCGCGCCAGGGCGGCTTAGATCAATAGGGGTTTAGGTTGAATCGGCAGATTCTAGCTAAACCAATGAAATTGATCGACAAACAGAGGCTAGAGCGAGATTGATGATGAGCAATCACGCTCTAGCAGCCTGTCGGACTTAACGCGACGCGAAGTGGTCTGATAGAATCGGTGCATGAGCAATTTTCG
>JBMFWT010000074.1:0-8632 GCA_049964975.1 Acidiphilium sp. | reverse complement strand
ATCATATTTCCAAAGTTACTTCCTTTTACATTATGAATGATAATTTTTTGGTTTAAATTATGCGTTTCATTACAAGTCATTGTCTGTCTCCTCAGGCCGAACACGCCACGTTTTGGTACATTATCTAACATCATTACAGTTCGCTCGGGGAAGAGCGGTGGTCAATGAATTCAACCTGTTTACTCAAACGATTATCGAATAGACAAAATCGCGCTGGCTCAATAAGGGCATCGATATCTATCGACTAGCATTGATGCATTGAAATTAAATATCCATAATGATCCACTCCGCAAATCCTCTCTCAGTTCTGAATTCTCGCTGCCAACCGCGCCTCGCTCAGCACTGGATGGTAGAGCCGACCATCCGGCGGACGTTGCGCGAGGGCTGTCGCGGAGAATGGTTCGCCCAAACCGTAGCTTTCCGGCCCGCACGCAACAGCTTGGGCCGAAAAATCCTTTGCGACGAAGGGGGCTGCTAGCGCCATCGTTGCCGTTATCCCTTCATCGTTCGGATACAGCTTTGGGTCAATCTGCACCACCCCATTCTCTGAAGCCAAGCCCATTTGCGCCCGTATTGAGCGGCGCATCGTCGCAATCGCGTGGATCAAGCGGGCTGAGCTGCGCAAAACCGGGTAAAAACAGCCGCCGACTGGCCCCGGCGAGAATCGCTGCATCGCCGGATACCAGAACCAATCGCTGCCATAATGGCCCAGGCTGGCGACCCAGAGATCACTCTCGTCATCCGCGAACAAGCCGAAAAACGCCGATAAATCGGCATAATTGATCAGAACATCTGGCTCGACCATCCAAAAATGCGCGTAGTTTGGCAAAATCTGCTGGGCTAGAATCAAAAAATAGTCGCCGCATTGCCATCCCCAGCGGTCCAAATTGACCAATCCGGCGGCCGCCACCATGGCCCGGTTGATGCCGATTTTGCGAAATCGCGCGGGGAGCGTGACCGCGCCGGCTGATTCATCGGCCACCACCACCAGATCCAGGCCTGATTCGCGCTGATAGCGATCCGCCAAGCGCTCAACAGCTTCATCGACATAATGGGTGCGGAGCAACAGCACCGATTTGGATGTTTGAGCGCTCGCCATTGTTATGAGGGTTCACGCCCAGCGTCATGCGACCCGTTGCCCGCGCAGGGGGTTTGCGGCATAGGAGCGACATGCCCGCTTTGACTTGGCTTCCCACCCATCCTGATTGGCCAGCCGCGCTGAAAGCTGCGGAGGCGGCACCGTCTCTGGAAAATCTCACTGCGCTGGCCCATTGCAATCTTGATTTCATCCGCACTGATCGGCTCGATCGGCTGATCGAACGGAGCGATCTTAACGCGTCCGCGCCGTATCCGGCAATCCGGTTGGCGATTCTGGGCAGTGCCACCCTTGCGCATCTTGCCGGTGCGATCCGGGTTGCTGGCCTGCGCCACGGCCTGGCGATCAGCATCCATCAGGGCGAGTATGGGCAATATGCGCAAGATTTGCTGATGCCCGATCCGGCACTCGCCGCGTTTCGGCCCGATTTTTTGCTGCTCGCGCTGGATGGTTATCATCTTGCCTCGCTCGATCACGCGGCCATGCGCGCGCGGTTGCATCAAATCTGGCAGGCGGCGGCGCAACTGGGCGCGCGGGTGATCCAGCAAACCGGCTTGCCGGTTCATCCGGCGCAGCTCGGGCAAAATGAATTTTTGTTGAATTCGCCGGCATCCGCGCTGACGCACCTGAATCGGGCGCTGCGCGCGGATGCGCCCGATCATCATGTTTTGCTGCTCAGCATCGATGATGAAGCGGCGCGCCATGGGCTTGATGCGTTGCACAGCCGGACGATCTGGCACCGCGCCAAGCAGGAGATCAGCCCGGCGGCGGCGCCTTATTATGGTGATTTGGTGGTCCGGCTGATCGCGGCGGCACGCGGGAAATCGGCCAAATGCCTGGTGTTGGACCTGGATAACACGCTCTGGGGCGGGGTGATTGGCGATGACGGGTTAGATGGCATTGTTTTGGGCCAAGGCAGTGCGGAGGGCGAGGCTTTCGTGGCAATCCAAGCCTATGCCAAAGCGTTGTCGCAGCGCGGTATCGCACTCGCGGTGTGCTCGAAAAATGATGAGGCGAATGCGCGGGCGCCGTTTGAACAGCACCCGGAGATGGTGCTCAAGCTGAGCGATATTGCCTGTTTTGTCGCGAATTGGCGCGATAAGGCGACCAATATTCGCGCGATTGCCCAATCCCTCAATCTGGGCCTGGAGGCGATGGCGTTTTTGGATGATAATCCCGCCGAGCGGGCTTTGGTGCGCCGGGAATTGCCGATGGTGCGGGTGTTCGAGATGCCGGAGGAGCCGGCCTTGGTTGCCGATTGCATCGCGCAATCGGGATGGTTTGAGTCGGTGGCATTGACCGAGGATGACCGCAACCGGGCGGCGCAGTATGCCGCCAACGCGGCGCGGGCCGCGTTGCAGCAGAGTGTGACCGATATTGAGACCTATTTATCGAGCCTTGATATGCGGCTGATCTGGCGGCGTTTTGACCGGGTGGGGCTGACGCGGATTGCCCAGCTTGTTAACAAGACCAATCAGTTCAATTTGACCACCAGGCGCTATAGCGAGGCCGAGATTGCGGCGATGATTGAGGCGCCGGATTGGCTGGGGTTGCAGTTCCGGCTGGTGGATAGTTTCGGTGATAACGGCATGATTGGCATTGTGCTGCTGCGCGGGGACGGGGCGACGCTTGAGATTGATAGCTGGCTGATGTCCTGCCGGGTGTTGGGCCGCCGGGTTGAGCAAGCGATGCTCGCGGTGACCGCCGCGGTTGCGCGCGCGCGGGGAGCGTTGCGGCTGCGCGGGTGCTTTATTGCGAGCGGGCGCAATGAGATGGTGCGCGATCATTACGAAAAACTGGGTTTTGTGCCCGAGCCGGATGGTTTTGCCTTGCTTGATTTGGCGCGCTACACGCCTCCCCCCTTGCCCATGATGATTGAGGATGAACCATGACCGAAGCCGAATTGCTCGCTGCGATCACGCCGATTTTTCGGGATGCTTTCAGCGATGATCATTTTGTGCCCACTATGAGCCTATCGGCCAAGGATGTGCCGGGTTGGGATTCCTACAAGCAGGTGAATATTTTGATCGCGCTGGAGGAAAAGTTTGGCGTGAAATTTCGCAGCCGCGAGATCGATAAATTAGCCAATATTGGTGATTTGGTTAGGCTGTTGGGTGAAAAGCTGGGCGGCTAAATAATCGCGTCGATCGCTTCGGCCAGTTTGACGTCACGGATCGAAAGGCCGCCCGCATCATGGGTGGTGAGTTTGATGGTGACCCGGTTATAGACGTTCGACCATTCCGGGTGATGATCCATTTTTTCAGCGAGCATCGCCACACGGGTTATGAAGGCGAACGCCGCGCTGAAATCGTGAAATTTGAATGTCCGCTCGATGGCGTCTTGGCCTTTGACGAGATCCCATTCGGGCAATAGGTCAGCCAAATCTTGATGTTCTTCGGCGGTGAGGCGCGCGATCATGAATGGCTCCTGGTTAGGGTTTGCGCATGGCGAGAAATCGGGTCGCGCCGGGCCGCTCGACATGGAGATAGAGCATGACCGAGCCGGTTGCGCTGAAGGTGAGGCCGCACGGGATGGTCGCTGTGTGATATAGGCGAAAGCGCGTGCCGATCAGGCGTAAATGCGCGGATTTCAGGTCGAGCACCAAGGTGCCATGCGCGGGGATTGTTAGTTTGGTCAGTGTGGTGCCATCGGCACTGACCATTTCGGTTTTGCGGGCGACGGGGCATTGCGCCGCGATGAGTTGATCGGGTTGGTTCGCGGTGTTGGTAAGGGTGAAATAGCCGTTGGCGGTGATCCCGATTTTGTTGGACGCCCTGATCCAGCCATGATCGACGGCGACACCCGGCAACGGCGCTGGGATTGATTGCGCGCGCGCGAGCGGGCTGAGCGCGAGGGCGGCGAGCAGGACGATCCAGCGATAATTCATGGTTTCATATCCTCAAATCGATCAATGCGCCATTCGGGCGGCTCGGACGAAGCCGCTTGATACCAGGATTGCACCAGCGGATGCGCGCGCACCGCCGCGACATAGGCGGCGGATTCGGCGCTGAGGGCTGGCTGGTGGGTGATGAACCGGGAAACGACCGGGGCGTACATAACATCCGCGCCGGTCATTTGCGCGCCGAACAGAAACGGCCCGGCGCCGCCATAGCGCGCGCGGGTTTGCGCCCAGAGGGTTTCGATCCGTGCGATATCGGCATGCACCGACGGTGAAAAATTTTGCGGTGGGAAAACGCGCGCGCAGCTCATGGGCATGGCGAGGCGCAAGTCGCGAAAGCCGGAATGCATTTCGGCGGCAATGGCACGCGCATGCGCCCGGGCGCTGCGCTCGGCGGGCCAGAGTTGCGGGTGATGCTCCGCGCAATATTCCAAAATCGCGAGACTGTCCCAGACCAAAGCACCATCATGCTGCAAGAATGGCACCATGCCGGAGGGCGAGATGGCTTTGACCGCTGGGGTGCTGCCGCCGGCAAGCGGGATGATCTGCTCCTCGACCTCAAGCCCGGCCAGACGCACGGCGAGCCAGCCGCGCAGCGACCAGGAGGAATAACGCCGCGTGCCGAGAACCAAACGATTTTGTGCCGTATCCAGAGCCATAAAGCGAGTTTAGCCTGATCCGGCGCGGCCCGCCAGATCATGCGCCGGATCGGCGCGCAGTGACGGATCGGCGGTGCGCACCTCCTCGATAAAGGCGTTGATGTCGGCCATGACCGGCGCGCGCCAGGCCAGCCATGGCAGCAGCGCGAGCAGAATCGTGATATGGCCGATATTGGGATAGATGCGCGATTGCACCATGGTGCCCGCCGCGCGCAGCAGGCTGGACAGCGAGGCGGTGTTTTTCGGCGCCACCAGCCTATCGCGCGCCCCTTGCAGCAGCAGGCAGGGCGGAGCGCCGGGATCGACATCGGCATCACCACGGGCATCAACATGGGCGATGGGCTGGGTGCGCACCAGGTCCGGCGCTGTGGCAAAAATCAGCTTATAAATGGGGCCGGTGATCGGCAGAAAATCATACGGCCCGGCAAGGCCGATGGCGCCGGCGAGCTTGCTCCGGTCATAGCCGACAGCGGCGAGATAATGCGGGGCGAGCGCGAGCATCAAAGCGAGATAGGCGCCGGCAGAATGACCGGCGGTGAAAATGGCCGACGGATCACCGCCTTCGGCGGGAATGGTTTCGGCGATTTTGGCGGTGGCCAGTGCTGCATCCTCGATGAAATCGGGGTAGCGCACCTCAGGATAGAGCCGGTAATCCGGGATGGCGGCGATATAGCCCTGGCGGGCGAGCAGGCGGCCAATGAAGCGATATTCGGCGCGGTCGCCCATTTGCCAGGAGCCACCGTAAAAGAAAATCACCACGGGCAGGCGGCTGGCCAGCTTATTATTGGCGTGGGCGGGGAGAAACAGATCGAATTTTTGTCGTGGGTGAGCGCCATAGGCGATGTCACGCCGCTCGCGCACGGAACCGCGCCTGGTGAGCGCATTCAAAAGATCAAAGCTGGAGGGCAGTTTTTGCATTTTCAATCCATATGGACGTGATGCGCGCCCAGGCAATAGGTGCCGGGCGGCAAAGTTTGCCGGGCAAAATCGGCCCTGGCGTGCGGACTGGGGCCAGAAAATTCGGAAAATCATGACGTTAGCGTTGGCACGGCGGATGCATGGAGCGGGCGGTGACATGAAATGCAGGAGGTTTGCATGGTCCAACCGATCAGTCCGACAATGACAGCGCCGCTCGCCTATAGCGGTGGGATTAGCTCGAAATCCGCGCCGGGATTTGGCGCGCAGCTGAGTGCAACCTTGGGGCAGGTGCAGGCCACCGCATCAGGCTTGCAGGCGCTCGCCAGTGCCGCGAGTTCGGGCGCGCCTGATAACATGGCAGCGACCTCTCATCATCATCACGGCTCGCACCATGGCCCGCAGAGTGTTGGGGGTAGCACATCGACTCTGCCTTGGCAGCCGGGCGGCGGCACGCTATCGGCAGCTTATGCAGGAATTTCGCGCACCGCCTGACGGAGTTCGGCAAGCAAGGCATTGGGCCGGGTTTGCGCTGGACCGGCCTTTGGTCATGGGCATTTTGAATGTCACGCCGGATAGTTTTTCCGATGGTGGCGCGCATGATGATCCCGATGCCGCGATTATGGCCGGGCAAAAGATGCGCGCAGCGGGGGCGGATATCATTGATATTGGTGGGGAAAGCACGCGCCCCGGCGCGGCCCCGGTGTCACCGGAGGCGGAAATGCGCCGGGTGCTGCCGGTGATCGCCGCGTTGGCCGCGCAGGGTGCGGTGATCTCGGTTGATACCCGCAACGCGGCGACGATGGCGGCAGCGCTTGATGCCGGGGCGCGCATTATCAATGATGTCTCAGCGTTGCGGCATGATCCGGCGGCGGCTTCGCTGGTGGCGGCGCGCGGGTGCCCGGTGGTGCTGATGCATAGTCGTGGCACACCGGAGACGATGAATGGCCACGCGCATTATGCCGATTTGGTGCGCGACGTGACGGATGAATTGGCCGAGCGTAGCCGTGCTGCGATGGCAGCAGGGATCGCAGCTTCGGCGATTGCGCTTGATCCCGGATTTGGATTTGCCAAGGTTGGCGCGCAGAATTTTGAATTGCTGCGCGGCTTGCGGCGCTGCGCTGATCTTGGGTTCCCCTTGCTGGTCGGGGTTTCGCGCAAGCGATTTCTGGGCGAAGCAATCGGGCAGCCGCATCAGCCTGCCGCGCGCGATCCGGCATCGCTCGCCGCCGGGCTGTTTGCGCTTGGCGAAGGGGCGGCGATTTTGCGCGTGCATGATGTGGCGGGGACGGTGCAGGCCACGCGGGTGTGGGGGCGGCTGTTGATTTAGATCAATGAAGCGCGTGGGGGCGTGTCATAGTTTCTTTACATGACAAGTGCAGATCTCATCGCGCGTTATGATGGTCGGGTACCGCGCTATACCAGCTATCCGACAGCACCGCATTTCTCGGCAATGGTGGGGCCAGAGCGCTACGCGGATTGGCTGCGCGACCTCGCCCCGGAGGTGCCGATTTCGCTCTATCTGCATGTGCCGTTTTGCGATCGGCTTTGCTTATATTGTGGGTGCAATACCGGCGTGGTTCGCCATGAAGCGCCCCGGCGCGACTATGCTTCGTTGCTTGAGCGCGAATTGCGGTGGGTGGCTGAGCAGGTCGGGCGTCGGCGGGTTAGCCATGTGCATTGGGGCGGTGGCACCCCCACGACGCTGCCGGCGGATTGTTTGACCGGGCTGATGGCCGTGATCCGCAGCCTGTTTGACCTAACGGGCGATGCGGAAATTGCCATTGAGTTAGACCCGACTGCGCTGCACGCGGATCGGCTGGCCGCACTGGCGGCGATGGGGGTGACCCGGGTGAGCCTTGGGGTGCAAGACCTTAACCCCGCGGTGCAGAAGGCCATTGGGCGGCTGCAATCCTATGAAGAAACCGAAGCCTGCGCACAGGCGGTGCGCGCCATTGGGGTGTCCGCGATCAATCTGGATTTAATTTATGGCTTGCCGCTGCAAACCGAACAGAGTGTGGCGGAGACCGCGCGGCGGGCGCTGCAGTTAGAGGCGGGGCGCGTTGCGGTGTTTGGCTATGCCCATGTGCCGTGGATGAAAAAACATCAAGCGCTGATCCCTGAAGCGAGCTTGCCCGGCGCGCAGGCGCGGTTTGATCAGCGTGCGGCCATTGGCCGGGTGCTTGAGCAGGAAGGCGGCTATTTGCCGGTTGGGCTGGATCATTATGCCCGGCCCGATGATGCGCTCGCGCAAGCCGCGACAAGCGGCGCGCTGCATCGCAGTTTTCAGGGCTACACGACCGATGCCGCACCGGCGCTGATTGGCATTGGTGCGAGTGCCATTGGCTGCCTGCCGCAAGGCTATGTGCAAAACGCGACCCGTGTTCCAGACTATCGCCAAGCGATCCGCGCCGGGCATGCGGCGATTGTACGCGGTGTGGCACTCTCGCCGGAAGACCGGCTGCGGCGGGCGGTGATCGAGCAGGTGATGTGCGATTTGCAGGCTGATCTGCCCGACATTGCGCGCGCGCACCAAGCCGACCCTGCCTTGCTCTTGAGTGCTGCCCAAAGGCTCGATGGGTTCGCGCGCGATGGGCTAGTGCGTTGGGATGGGGCGGTGGTGCGCGTCACGGAGACCGGACGACCGTTTGTTCGCAACGTTGCTGCTGTATTCGACGCTTATCTCAACCATCACCATACCGACCATAATGACAAGCCGCGCCACGCCCAAGCGGTGTGAGCGATCCGGGGAGGCGAACTGATGCGTATTGTGTTGATCCATCCTAATTATCACTCTGGCGGTGCAGAGATTGCGGGAAATTGGCCCCCTGCCTGGGCCGCTTATCTGGCGGGATCGTTGAAGGGTGCGGGCTATACCGATATTCGCTTCATCGATGCGATGACAAATCAATTATCGGACGAACAATTGCGCGATCTGCTCGCTGCTGAGCGGCCCGATATTATCGGCGCGACCGCAATTACCCCATCGATCTACAAGGCCGAGCGGGCCTTGCAAATTGCCAAAGAGCTGCATCCCAACGCGGTGACGATTTTGGGCGGCAT
>JBMFWT010000073.1:0-9181 GCA_049964975.1 Acidiphilium sp. | reverse complement strand
CACAACAAAACACCAGACAAACAAATTCAGCCCGGACACAAAAAACTGCTGCCAATCTCACTCCGACAGGCTGCTAGATCAATATTGGTTTCGGTTGACCAGACATCGTCAACCAAAACCAATGAAATTGATCGGCAAACAAGGGTTAGACCGTGATTGATGACAACCCAGCACGCTCTAAATTAACGGGTCAATGATTGTTTGGATGATTTGCCGCGAAACCACTGCATCAACGGCGATTGCCGAAACCGCCAAAACCCATACAGCGCCAAGCCGCCCAGCACCATCACCGCCGCACTGACCAGCGCCGCCCAGAGCAGCGAAATCCCGACCACCAAAATCACCCCAACGATCGCAATCCGCAGCAAAACCGTGCCCAGCCCCGGTTTCGGGGCCGGCGCAAAACTGCCGTCAGGCTGCATATCGATAATCGGGCCGGGTTCGCGTTTCATCATTCTAGCTTGGTGCCCCCCAAGCCGCCATGCAAGAGCGGATCGAGCCGATCCCCGCATCATCCGATCCGATCAAATCATCGGATCGGATAAAATTTCTCTCTAAAACAATCACCTAGAGCATTGTCCGCAAGCCGATGCGAACAAAAATCCTCTCGATGAATTATCGGTCAGGCAGCGTCTCGCGCCACGCCGCGCGCATCGCCGGCGACCACGGCGCCTCCGCGTGGATCGCCACACCCTGCAACACCAAATCCAACTGCCGGGCGAGCAAGCTCAGCCCGCCCACCGCCTCGCTTGAAGCCCCCTCGCCAGAAGCCGCCTCGCCAGAAGCCCCCGTGCCATAAACCGCATCACCAATGATCGGATGGCCAATGCTGGCACAATGCACCCGCAATTGATGAGTCCGCCCGGTCTCGGGCCGCAATTCCAGCAACGCCCGCCCCGCCGCCACCGCCCACACCCGCCAGACCGTGCGCGCCGCCTGCCCCGCCGGATCAACCACCATGCGCCAGCCGGTCACATCATTGAATTTGGTCAACGGGGCCTCGATCACCCCGGACGCTGCACCCGGCACCCCGCGCACAATCGCTGCATACATCTTGCGCACCGCCCCGGTGCGAAACCCATCCTGGATCGCGCGCAACGCCGTCTTGCGCCGCGCCACCATCAAACACCCCGCCGTGTCCGTATCGAGCCGATGCGCAAGCCACGGCCCATCATGCCCACGCCGCCACAGCGGAAAAAAATCCTCCACACTCGGCCCACCCCGCTTGGCCCCCGAAGGGCCCGGATGACACGCCAACCCCGCCGGCTTGTTGATAATCAGCACATGGTTCGACTGAAATAAAATTTCTGGCACCAACGCCATCAGCCAATGCCCAGCATTTGCCGCAGCCGCACCAGCGCGAATCCCAGCGCCAACCCCGCCACCGGCCCAATCACCCAGCCGCGCAAAATTCCCACCAGCGCCGCCCGATCAATCGCCCCGCCGCGCGCCGTCCCCGCCCCCGCCATCGCGCCGATCAACGCCTGGTTCATCGAGGTAAACGCGCCAAAACTCACTGCCACCAGCACAATCAGCGCCTGGGCAAATTTCGCCGCAATCGCCATCGGCAAATCCATCGTCACGACCTTGAACGCCACCCGCTCCAGCAAAGGCCGCCCCCAGGTCACCGCACCCAGCGCCAAACCCGCCCCACCCAACATCGCCGCCAACCACACCGACCCGAACCCCGAGGTGCGAAACACCGACGTCGCATTCGCAACATCATTCGCCCCCATCGCCAACGAAGCGGCCATGCCGCCCAAAGCCAGCAAGCCCCGCCCCAACCGCGCCGGATCACCAAAGCGCGGCGCCACGCGCCAAACCCGGTCCAACACATGTGTGCCACCCCAACCGAGCGCAAACCCAATCCCCGGCGCCGCCACCCACAGCATAATCAAGCCCAGCACATGCCCCCACGCCACCGCGAGACCCAGCGCCAACCCGGCCCCCACCAAAGCGGCCACAAAAATCTGGATCGTCGAGGTGGGAATCCGCAGCCCGGTGAATAAGGTAGTCAACCCAAACGCGACCGCCAACACCAGCGCCGCATCCAGCTTGTGCAATTCAGCGCCGATAATCCCGGTGCCAATCCGCTCTAGCGTCGCATGGCTGAACAGGCTCGCCCCCAAAAACACCAGCACCGCCATCAGCCCCAGCGCCGCCCGGCGCGATAACGCGCCCATGGCATAGGGCATGCCCATGCAGGCCCCGGTATAATGCGCGCCCATGCTCCACGCGAATGCCAGCGCCAGCGCGACCAGCGCAAGCGAGGTGATCACGCCGCACCGCTGGCATCACCCGCCCGATCTGCCGCGTGACCAATCGGGCGCAAATGCGGCGGGATCACAAAACCCAATCGCTGTGGAATATCCCACACTTCGCGCACCTGCCGGATAATCCGAAACCCCGCCCGCTGATAATTCGGCAAGGCCCGAGGATGATCCGCCGTGCAGGTATTCACCGTCATCCCGCGCACCGGCCCGGAAAACACCTGATCAATCGCCGCCCCCAGCAGCGAAAACCCCAAACCCTGGCCAATCGCCTCAGGCAGCAGGCCAAAATAGCTCAAATTAACATCGGGCCAGCTCGTCGCATCCAGCTCAAAAAAACCGGCAACCGCCTCCCCCTGCCACAGCCGATACACCGCGACCGCCGGATCGGCGAGCAAGCGCGCGAGCATCGGCTCGGTCATCATCCGGCGCAGCCACCATAACCACGGACCGCCCACCCGATCATATAAATCGCGATACGCTGCCACACTCAAACGCGGCGCCAGTTCCAACCGCGTCCCCGCCGGCAAGGCCGACCAGCGCCGCTCCGGCTTCGCATCGAGGCGCATGAAACTCACCGTCACGATCACCCGATCAACGGCCTCACCCGGCAACGCCTGCCAATAGCTGGACATTGCCGCTCAGTCTTCCAGAAAGCTCCGCAATTTGCGGCTGCGCGTCGGGTGCTTCAATTTGCGCAGCGCCTTGGCTTCAATTTGCCGGATGCGCTCACGCGTCACGTTGAATTGCTGGCCCACTTCTTCAAGCGTGTGGTCGGTATTCATCCCGATACCAAAACGCATCCGCAGCACACGCTCCTCGCGCGGCGTCAGCGATGATAACACCCGCGTCGCCGCCTCGCGCAAATTCGCATGCACCGCCGCATCGAGCGGAATGATCGCGTTCTTATCCTCGATGAAATCGCCCAAATGGCTGTCTTCCTCATCGCCTATCGGCGTCTCCAGGCTGATCGGCTCCTTGGCGATTTTCAGCACCTTGCGCACTTTCTCAAGCGGCATGCCCAATTTCTCGGCCAATTCCTCAGGCGTCGGCTCGCGGCCAATTTCATGCAACATCTGGCGCGAGGTGCGCACCAATTTGTTGATCGTCTCAATCATATGCACAGGAATGCGAATGGTGCGCGCCTGATCGGCGATCGAGCGGGTAATCGCCTGACGGATCCACCACGTCGCATAGGTGCTGAATTTATAGCCGCGCCGATATTCAAACTTATCGACCGCCTTCATCAAGCCAATATTACCCTCTTGGATCAAATCCAGGAACTGCAAACCCCGATTGGTGTATTTTTTCGCAATCGAAATCACCAAGCGTAAATTCGCCTCGATCATTTCCTTCTTCGCCCGCGTCGAATCACGCTCCCCGCGCGAAACCGTGGCATAAACTCGGCGGAATTCCTCAATCGGCAATTGCGCCTCGGCAGCGATCCGGCCAATTTGCGCCCGCAATTCGGTAATTTGCGCCGCATGCTTGGTGACAAATAATTTCCAGCCCTTGCCAGGACGATCGGCAACATGATCCAGCCAAGCCGGGTCCATCTCATTGCCGCGATAGGCCGCCAGAAAATCCTCGCGCGAAATTTTGCAGCTCTCCGCCAGCCGCAAAAGCTGACCCTCCAGCCCATTCAGCCGCTGGCTCAATTCCTTGAGCTGCACCACCAATTCTTCAATCCGGTTGGTATGCAGCCGCACCTGCTCAACTTTGGCGACCAGCTCATCGCGCAATTTCTCATAGGTTTTTTCTGAGCGTTTATTGGCCTCGGTGCCGGCATTCAGCGCATCCAGCCTTTTATGCTGGAGCTTCATGAATTTTTCGTACAAATCCTCAATCACGGTAAAAGTCTCAAACACTTCCGGCTTGAGTTTTTCTTCCACCGCCGAGAGCGACATGCCGCTCCCCTCGCCTTCTTCCTCTTCCTCCGGCTCCTCAACCACCGCATCAAACCCGGCCTCGCTGGTCGGCTCGCCGCCGCCTTGCGTCGCTTCCAGATCAATCACGTCGCGCAATAACATCCGGCTCGATTTCAGCGCCTCATGCCAGGCAATAATCGCCCGGAAGGTCAGCGGGCTTTCGCACAGCCCGCCAATCATCATATCGCGCCCGGCTTCAATGCGCTTGGCAATGGCAATTTCGCCCTCGCGCGAGAGCAATTCCACCGTGCCCATTTCACGCAAATACATCCGCACCGGATCATCGGTGCGCCCGGCGCTGGCCTCGCTGATATTGCCCGCAACCGGCTCATCCTCGGCATCAACAGCCTCTTCGGCCTTCTCGGTCACCGGCTCGACATCGTCACTCTCTTCGCTCTCGACGACCTGAATGCCCATCTCGCTGAGCTGGGACATCACATCCTCGATCTGCTCGGAACTATTCTGTTCCGCCGGCAGCACCGCATTCAGCTCATCGAACGTAATATAGCCGCGCTCCTTGCCCCGCGCGATCAGCCGCTTCACCGAGGCTGATTGGATATCAAGGGTCACAGTCTCCGGCTCGGCCTCAGCGGCGGCGGGCTCGGATTGCGGGGCAGTGGCTGGTTTGATGGCCATAAACATAGTCTCCAACTCGATCACACAGTATCGCACACACAGTATCGCAAACAGCATCGCAACCCGTATCATAGGCGGCGAACCAATCTATCTCCGGGTCAGCGCGCCCCGGTTGCATCCTCATCACGCGACATCCGCTCAATCATCATCCGCTCAATCGGGCGCATCCTCGTCGCTCTCGCCGCGCTCGGCCCGTTTGAGCGCCTGGGTGAGCGATACCAGCCGGTCCCAATGCCCAGCATCGTTGGTCTCACGCCAGCGCCGATGTTGCTCAGCGCATTGGTCGCGCAACCAATCGAGATTCATCAGGCCGAAAATCCCATACCAGCAGGCTTCGATGTCGGGCCGGAGCGCGTCAGGGCGCGACACGATGGATGGCAGCGTTTCAGCCTCGATGCTCGACATTAAATCCCCGAAACCTGATGTGCGGAGATGGTCAACCAAGGCCGCGCTGTCAAGAGCCGTGGCGCAATTCGCCCATTCGATCAGCGCCGCCCGCAACGCGATCAGCGATGCAGGCAGATCAAGGGCGACCAACGCCTCATCAAAATTGGGGATCAGCGCCGGATGTTTCAACAAAATTCCGAGCAACAGGCGCGCCCGCCGCTCTTGGGTGCGTTCCGGCGCAATCACCGGGCGCACCAAGCCGAGCGGTCGGCGCACCGGTGCTGCGCCGCGAAGCCGATCACCAAAACCCGCGCGCTCTGGGCGCGCCGACCGCGCCGGGCGGGCCGCGAAAAACCGATCCAGCAGACTGCGCCGCATCTCGCTCGCCAAAGCCCGGTCGGTAATCTGCCCCGCCGCCGCTTCCAAGCGCCGCCGCAGCGCCGCACGGCCCTCCGGTCCCGCTTGATCCGCCCCTTCCGCCAGCAATCCAAACAACGCCTCATCCAACGGCCGCGCCCCGGCCAGCACCGACGCAAACGCCGCCGCCCCGGCTTTACGCACCAGGCTATCGGGGTCTTCATCATCCGGCAGCCGCGCCACCATCAACGACCGATCAGCGGCCAGCGACGGCAAAGCCCGCTCAATCGCCCGCAACATCGCCCGCCGGCCCGCCTTGTCACCATCCAAACACAGTACCGGCATCGGTGAAACCCGCCACAATTCCGCCAAATGCGCCTCGGTCAGCGCCGTGCCGAGCGGCGCCACCGCCCCGCCAAACCCGGCCTCATGCAGCGCAATCACATCCATATAGCCTTCCACCACCAGCAGCCGCGCCCCCTGGCGCAGCGCGGCGCGCGCCAGGTCCAGCCCATAGAGCGTGCGGCTCTTGGAAAACACAGACGTTTCCGGCCCGTTCAGATATTTCGGCTCGCCCGCCCCCAGCAGCCGGCCCCCAAAACTGACAATCCGCCCGCGCCGGTCACGGATCGGAAACATCAACCGGCTATAAAAATAATCAACCGGCCCGCGCTCGCCCTGCTTCATCAAACCAGCCTCGACCAGCCGCTCCGCGCTCACCCCCTCGCGCCCCAACGAAGCGAGCAACGCGCCGCGCCCCTCGCCAGACCAACCCAGCCCAAACCGCTCAATCGCCGCGTGATCCAGCCCGCGCTTGGCCAAATAGGCCCGCGCCGCCGCCCCTTCCGGCAGCATCAGCCGTCGCTGATACTCTGCGCCGGCCATCGCCAGCACCGCCACCACCCCCGCCTCGCGAGAGGCTTGCTCGGCCGCTTGCGGGTCGGATTTGGGCAATTCCATCCCCGCCTCGCCCGCCAGCCGTTCCACCGCCTCGGTAAAACTCGCCCCCTCGCTCTGCATCACGAAGCTGATCGCATCACCATGCGCGCCGCAGCCAAAACAATGGAAATGATCGTCATACACGTAAAAAGACGGCGTTTTTTCGTTATGAAACGGGCAACAGCCCTTTTGCTCGCGCCCCGAACGGGTCAAGCGCACCCGCTTGCCGATCAGCGCTGCAATCGGCGTGCGGGTGCGCAATTCATCCAGAAAAGGCGCCGGCCAATTCATCGGGCGGCTAGTTTTTCTTTCACCAGCGCTGAGGTCACCCCCATATCCAAATCGGTCCCATGCGCCTGTTTCAGCGCCGCGATCACCTTGCCCATATCCTTCGGCCCCGCCGCCTCGGTGCTGGCAATCGCCTGCTCCACCGCCGCCGCGAGCGCCGCCCCCTCCAGCGTGCGCGGCAGAAATTCCTCGATAATCGCAATTTCCGCCGCTTCCTTATCCGCGAGCGCGGGACGATTGACCGCCCGATATTGCGCCTCGGATTCCCGGCGCGATTTCACCATGCCGCGCAGCATCGCAATAATCTCGGCATCGGGAATTTCCATCACCCCTTTGGGCCGTGCGGCAATGTCAAAATCCTTCAACCGCGCACTCATCATGCGCAGCGTCGAAACCCGCAGCGCATCACCCGCGCGCATCGCCGCCTTCACACTCTCCGTCATCTGCGCCCGCAACGCTGAACTCATTTTTTGCTCCTTTACTCTGACCATCGGCAATACTCATCGGCATTGCCCTTTTGGGCCTGGTCCTTTTGGACCGGAAAAAATTTCCAGCTTGCCGCCCGCGATATTGAACCCGGATTTAATTTCCGATATGCCTTGCAATCATGCCCCTGTCCATAGAATCCCTGATTGATCGTCTCGGCGGCCCGGACGCCGCCGCCAAACTCACCGCCGTCTCGACCGAAGCGGTGCGGAAATGGCGCAGCACCGGCGCAATCCCCTCGCGCCACTGGCCCACCGTGCTCGCCGCCACTGGCCTGAGCCTCGATGATCTGCCGGGCGGGGTCAATCACGAAGCATCGACCCGCAAGCCCGATCGCGCCACCGCCGCCCTGGTGCTCGGCGATGGGCGGGTATTCTGGGGCATCGGCTTTGGTGCGCCGAGCCGCCCCGATCAGCAGCCCGCCGAATTGTGCTTCTCCACCGGCATGGCCGGCTATCAGGAAACCCTGACCGACCCCTCCTTCGCCGGCCAAATCATCACCTTCACCTTCCCCCATATCGGCAATGTAGGCAGCAATGCCGAAGATATCGAGGCCAGTCAGAGTTTCGCCCGCGGCCTCGTGCTCAACCGGCCCATCAGCAAACCCTCAAACTGGCGCTCCACCGCATCGCTTGATGAATGGTGTGCCCGCATCGGCCTATCGGGCATCCATAGCGTCGATACCCGCGCCCTCACCCTCTCAATCCGCGATGACGGCGCCCCCAATGCGCTGCTCGCTTTTCCGTCGGACCAAAAATTCGACATCCAAGCCCTGGTCGCCCAAGCGCGCGATTGGCCCGGCCTCACCGGCATGGACCTCGCGAGCGTCGTATCCTGCACCCAGCCCTATGAATGGACCGAAACACTCTGGCACCGCGTCGGCGGTTTCGGCCAGCAAACCGCGCCCTTATACACCGTGGTTGCGGTCGATTACGGGGCCAAACGCAATATTTTCCGCAATCTCGCCAGCGTCGGCTGCCGGGTGATCGTGGTGCCCGCCACCAGCACCGCCGAGGATATTCTGCGCCACCAGCCCGATGGCGTGTTTCTCTCCAACGGCCCCGGTGACCCCGCCGCCACCGCCCGCTACGCCGTGCCGGCCATTCGCCGGGTGCTTGAGGCGAAAATTCCATTGTTCGGCATCTGCCTCGGCCACCAGCTCCTCGCCACCGCTCTCGGCGGCAAAACCTACAAACTCGCGCGCGGCCATCGCGGCGCCAACCAGCCGGTGCAAGAGCTGGCGACCGGGCGGGTTGAAATCACCAGCCAAAATCACGGTTTCGCGGTCGATGAAGCCTCGCTGCCGCACGGCGTCACCATCACCCATCGCAGCCTGTTCGATGGCTCGAATGAGGGCATCGCCTGCCCGGCGCAAAATTGCTTCTCGGTGCAATATCACCCCGAAGCCAGCCCCGGCCCATCCGACGCCAATCACCTATTCAGCCGCTTCACCGCCATGATGCGCCCCGCCTGATCGCACCACGACCGGCCAAGTTCTCAATCCCGTCCGCCTGCCCCCACGGAGCCACCTGATGCCCAAGCGCACCGACCTGCACTCGATCCTGATCATCGGCGCCGGCCCCATCGTCATCGGCCAGGCTTGCGAGTTCGATTATTCCGGCGCCCAGGCCTGCAAAGCCCTGCGCGAGGAAGGCTACCGCGTCATTCTGGTCAATTCCAACCCCGCCACCATCATGACCGACCCGGAATTGGCAGACGCCACCTATATCGAGCCGATCACGCCCGAAATGGTGGAAAAAATCATCATCAAAGAACGCCCAGACGCCCTCCTGCCCACCATGGGCGGACAAACCGCGCTCAACACCGCCATGACCCTGGCCAAATCGGGCATTTTGGCCAAGCACGGCGTCGAATTGATCGGCGCCAAAG
>JBMFWT010000072.1:0-9207 GCA_049964975.1 Acidiphilium sp. | reverse complement strand
GGGGTTGTTGCCGGTGCAGGGGCGGCGCTCGTCGGGGTTGGTGTTGTCGGGCTCGTGATGGGTGCAAGCGCGGGTGCGGGGGTTGGCGCGGGGGCCGGCGCAGAAATCTGGGATTTGGGGATGGCGAGGGGGGCGAGTTTGGCGGGGACCGGGGGGATGGCTTGGGCGAGGTGGCGTTGGTGCTCGGTATGGCGATACCAGAGCAGGTAGGCGGCGAGGGCCACCAGCAGGGCGAGCAGCACGATGGCACCGGGCGGCACGGCGCGGTCTGGCACTGGGCGGGGGAAGGCGAGTTTGGGTTGTTTGGGTGGGGCCATGCCGGCGGCGCGGAAGCGGCGGAGGATTTCATCGGGGTCTAGCCCGATCATGTCGGCATAGGCGCGGATGAAGCCGGTGGCGTAGGCGGGGGCGGGCAGGGCGGCGAGGTTGCCCGCTTCGATGGCTTCGAGCTGGGCGGTGCGGATTTTCAGCCGGACCGAGAGCTCGGTGATCGACCAGCCGAGCTGTTCGCGCACGGCGCGCAATTCGGCGCCGATTTGTGCGGGGCCGGGCGCGCGCGCGGTTTCGCTCTCGGGATCGCTGGATTTTCTGTCGGGTCGGTCTGCCAAAATCAGAATGCCATGGTTGGGATTTGCCGGGGTGCTGCACCGTCGGGGGAACGCTTCGCGGCGATGTAGCGCGTTGGCGCTAGATGGGCAAATTATGCTCGCGCGCCCAGGCGGTCAGCGGCTCGCGCAGGCTGGTGCCCGCCGCCCCGGCGCGGCGCAATTCGCGCAGGACCGGTTGCAAGGCGTTGAGATCGGCACTGGCGAGCAGGGCTTTGACCCGCAAAATCGACGCGCCGGACATCGATAAGGTGCGCACGCCGATGGCGGCGAATGCCAGCGCGTCCAGAGGGCGGCCTGCGGCTTCGCCACAGATCGAGAAACCGACCTCCTCCTCGCGGCAGGCGGTGGCGAGGCCTTCGAGCAATTCGAGGACTGGCGCGGAGAGCACATCATAGCGGCCGGCGAGGCGCGGGGTGCCGCGATCTGCGGCGAACAGGAATTGCATCAGATCATTGGTGCCGACCGAGAGAAAATCTGCCTCGGCCAGCAGGCCGGGCAGTTGGAACAGCAGCGAGGGCACTTCGAGCATGGTGCCGACCGCGAGGCTGCGCGGCGGCGTGCTGACTTTGCTTGCTTCGTTTTCCAGTAAATCGCGTGCGGCGCGGAATTCGGCGACGGTGGCGACCATGGGGAACATGACCGCGAGATCGGCTCCGGCGGCACCGATCAGCAAGGCGCGGAGTTGGCGGCGCAGCACGGCGGGGCGATCCAGCCCGACGCGCAGGCTGCGCCAGCCCATCGCAGGGTTTTCCACCGGCTCTTCGGTTTCATTGGGCAGGATTTTATCGGCACCGAGATCGAGCGTGCGAAACACAACGGGTGCGCCGCCGGCGCGGGCGATGACTTTGCGGTATTCGGCGGCTTGATCGGCCACGCTGGGGACGCGCCCGGCGGCGAGGGCGGCGATTTCGGTGCGATACAGGCCAATCCCCTCAGCGCCCGTGCGCTCAAGCTGATCAAGCTCGAAAGCGAGGCCGACATTGAGCATCAGGGTTAGGCGGGTGCCATCGGCGGTGATCGCCGGGCGGGTGCGAAACTCGGCGAGTTCGGCGTTGCGGCTGGAGCGGGCGGCGAGGGCGCGGTCATAGGCGGCGGCGACATCGGGGTCCGGGCGCAGGATCAGCACGCCGGTTTCAGCATCGAGCAGGACAGGTTCGCCCGCGCTGATGGTGTTGACCGCGCCCGCTTCGATGGCGATGGCGGGCAGATCGAGCGCGCGGGCGAGGATGGCGGCGTGGCCATTGGCACTGGCTTCTTCGATGGCGAAGCCCGCGATGCCGCGCCGATGCCAATCGAGCAATTCGGCGGGGCCGAGGCGGCGGGCGATCAGGATCATGCCATCGGCGCGCTCGGGGCGCGGGGGCACGGCGCCGAGGGCGGTGAGCATGCGCTCGATCATGTCTTCGATGTCGGCGAGGCGTTCGCGCAGATAGGGATCGGCGATGCGGCGCATGCGGGCATGCAGGGCGGCACCGGCTTGATCGACCGCCGCTTCGGCGCTCAGCCCTTCATTGATCGCGCTGCGCACCCGCTCCAGCCAGCCGCCGCTTTGGGCGAGCATGCGATAAGCGTCCAGCACGTCGCGGCTGGTATCGCCATCGGGCAGGGTTTCGGCGATCAGCGCGTTGAGGCTGGCTTCGGAGTCGGCGATGGCGCGGTTGAGGCGAATATGTTCGGCGGCAGGGTCAGGCGCGAAAATCGCTTTCGGGGCGCTGGCGCGGCCCAGCGGCAAAGCGGTGCCCGCGATGATGCCGGGGGCGAGCGCAAAACCGAGATAGCGGCGTGACAGCGCATCACCGAGGCTGGCCGGGCTGTTTTGCACCACGCCGAGATTGGCGATGGTCTCGCCGAGCAGCATGGCGATGGTGGAGACCACGTCCGCTTCCATCGGCGCGAAGCGGCGGGCGATGCGGTCTTGCAGGGTGATCACGCCGAGGCAGCGCCCGGCGCGGCGGATCGGCACTGCGAGCATGGCGGCGAAATCACCTTCGCCGGTATCGGGCCGGGCGGCGAAATCGGGGTGGCTGCGCGCATCGGCCAGATTGAGCGCGGTGGCGGAGGCGGCGGCGATGCCGACGATGCCCTCGCCGATGCGCAGGCGGGTTTGCCCGACCGATTGCGGTTTCAGGCCGAAACTGGCCACCAATTCGAGCATTTCGCCGGGGCGGGTAATGTAGATGGAGCAGACATTGGCCGCCATTTCGCTGGCGATCAGGCGGGTGAGTTCGGGCAGGCTCCAATCGCCCGCCGCGAGGCGTTCGCGCAGCGTGGCGAACAGCCGCCGCGAGGCCGCGATCCGATGGGTGCGCTCACGCGGCTTTTTCGCCGCCGCAAGCGGGGGGGCCGAGGCGACCGCTGGCGCGGCGTTACGCGGCTTGGTTGGCCGCTTCATCGGGGCGGCTGATGGCTTGGGTGCGGGCGCGCAAGGCGGCTTCGGCCTGGGCGATTAGTTCGGCGATGATCTCGCGAACCGGCTGGATGGCGGTGACCATGCCGACCGATTGGCCGGCCATGACTGAGCCGGTTTCGACATCGCCCTCGATCACCGCGCGGCGCAGCGCGCCGGCCCAGAAATGCTCGATGGAAAGTTGTGCGGCTTCGCGATCCAGCTCGCCCGACTGGAAGCGCTGGATGGTTTCGGCCTGGTGGGCGAGGAAGCGGCGGGTGCCATCATTGGCGAGGCCGCGCACCGGGATCACGGGGAATTGCGGATCGAGCTGGATGGAGGGCAGCGCGTCACGCGCATTGGCGCGGATGAAGGCGTTTTTGAAATTGTCGTGGGCGATGCTTTCGCGGGCGGCGGCGAAGCGGGTGCCGAGCTGCGCGCCGGAAGCCCCCATTTCGAGGAAAGCGAGGATGGCTTCGCCGCGTCCGATGCCGCCGGCGACAAACACCGGCACCTCGTGGATCGCGGGCAGGATTTCCTGGGCCAGCACGCCGAGCGAGACCGGGCCGATATGCCCGCCCGCCTCCGAGCCTTCGATGATCAGCGCATCGGCGCCGATTTTGATCAGCCGTTTGGCCATGACTAAGGCGGGGGCGAAGCCGATCAGTTTCGCACCGCTCGCTTTGACCGCGCGCACCGCATTGGTGGAAGGCACGCCGCCGGCGAGCACGATATGGCTGACCTGATGGGCGGCGCAGACGCGGATCAGATCATCAAGCTGCGGGTGCATGGTGATCAGATTGACGCCGAAGGGCTTGCGGGTCAGGGCTTTGGTGGCGATGATTTCGGCTTCGAGCAAAGCGGGGGTCATGCCGCCGCAGGCGATCACGCCGAAGCCGCCTTCATTGGAGATGGCGGAGACCAGATGCCGTTCGCTCACCCAGCTCATGGCGCCGGCCATGATTGCGGTGTCGGTGCCGAGAAAGGCGCGGCCCCGCGCCCAGAGGGGATCAAGCAGGCTCATGCGACGTCCAATCCATAGGCGGTGTGCAAGGCGCGCACCGCGAGTTCGGTATATTCGGCGGCGATCAGCACGCTCACCTTGATTTCGCTGGTGGAGATGACTTGGATATTGATGCCGCGACCGGCGAGGGCTTTGAACATGGTGCCGGCGACGCCGGCATGGCTGCGCATGCCGACACCGACCACCGAGATTTTTGCGACGTCAGAATCGGCGGCGAGTTCGGCATAGCCGATACTGTCATGCAGCGATTCCAGCACGGCGCGGGCGCGCGGCAATTCGGTTTTGTTCAGCGTGAACGTCATGTCGGTCGTGCCATCCTCGGAGACGTTCTGCACGATCATATCGACATTGATGCCTGCTTCCGCCAGGGGGAAGAACACGGCGGCGGCGACGCCGGGGCGGTCGGGCACGCGGCGGACGGTGAGTTTGGCTTCGTCGCGTGAATAGGCGATGCCCGCGACCATTTCCTGTTCCATGATTTCATCCTCATCGACAACGAGTGTGCCGGGCGCATCGGAGAAGCTGGAGAGCACTTGCACGCGCACGCGCTCTTTCATCGCGAGTTCGACCGAGCGGGTTTGCAGCACTTTCGCCCCCACCGAGGCCAGTTCCAGCATTTCTTCATAGGTAATGTGCGAGAGTTTGCGGGCTTTGGCAACGATGCGCGGATCGGTGGTGTAGATACCATCGACATCGGTATAGATATCGCAGCGATCCGCTTTGAGGGCGGCGGCCAGGGCGACGGCTGAGGTATCCGAGCCGCCGCGCCCGAGCGTGGTGATCCGGTGATCCGGGCCGACGCCTTGAAAGCCCGCGACAATCGGCACTTGGCCTGCTTGCATCCGGCGGATGAGTTCAGCGCCCTCGATATGATCGATCCGGGCTTTGCCGTGCTGGCCATCGGTCGCGAGGGGGATTTGCCAGCCGACCCAGGAGCGGGCTTCGACGCCGATGGTTTGCAGGGCGATGGCGAGCAGCCCGGCGGTGACTTGTTCGCCGGTGGCGACCACCGTGTCATATTCGCGCGCATCATAGAGCGGCGAGAGCTCCTGGCACCAGCCGACCAATTGATTGGTGGTGCCGGCCATGGCCGAGACCACGACGGCCACTTCATCGCCCGCCGCCACGGCTTGGGCCACGCGCGCCGCGACGTTGCGGATCCGTTCAAGGTCGGCGACCGAGGTGCCGCCGAATTTCATCACCAGACGCGCCATAGAGTCCTGTTTCCGAGTTCAACCAAGCCGTTAGGCTCCGCAAATCGCCCGCTTGCCGAGCGCGCACGGAACGCTCACATAAAGGCCGGTGCGATAGAGAGCAATGCTCGAGAAGCCAATCAGGCTCTCGCGCAGGAACGGAGCGGAACCATGATGGCGGCACAGGCACGGGATGAAGCGGACTTGAGCGGTTCGGCGGCGGCGGAATTGGCAAAATTTAATGCCATTGCCGGGCGCTGGTGGGACCGCGATGGGCCGATGCGCGCGTTGATGGCGATGAATCCGCTGCGCACGGATTGGATTATGCAGCGCGTGCGCCCGCGTTTTGGCGCGGGCGTGCGGGTGCTCGATGTGGGGTGCGGGGCGGGGTTGCTGGCGGAGAGCCTGGCGAAGGCGGGCTGTGCGGTGACCGGGATTGATGCGGCGGGCGAGACGATTGCGGCGGCGCGGGCGCATGCGCGCCAATCGGGCCTCGATATTGCATATCAGGTGGGCACGGCGGCGGCGTTGCGCGCGGCGGGGCAGCGTTTTCCGGTGGTGACGGCGCTGGAAATTATCGAGCATGTGGATCAGCCGGCAGCGTTTATCACGACGCTGGCCGGGCTGCTGGAGCCGGGCGGGTTGTTGTTTATCTCGACCATCAACCGCACCAGGCGGTCTTTTCTCGGCGCGAAATTAGGGGCGGAATATGTGCTGCGGGTGGTGCCGGTGGGCACGCATGATTGGCGCAAATTCATCACGCCTTCGGAGTTGGCGGGCTGGGGCCGGGATGCCGGGCTGCGGCTGGGGGCGATGGCGGGGATGGTGCCGGATGGCGGGTTGCGGCGCTTCAAGGTGAGTGCGTCGCTCGCGATGAATTATATCGCGATGCTGGAGCAAGGCGGCGGCTGATCGGACGCTGGCGGGCCGGTATGCGTAGTTTCCGAGTCTAAGATTAGTTTCGTCGGCGCACCACCTGATGGGAGTGACCGAGCGTCGGTCAATTAACCCAAAGGATAGGTTCCATGAAACGCTATTTTGCTGCGGCTGCGTGCCTTTGGCTCGGCCTCAACGGTGCGGCCCTTGCGCAGACCACCAATTCGCAGAGCACCACCACCACGACGACGGCAACGCCTGCCCTGGTCGGGCCTGATTTGGCACAGGTGCCAGTGCCGGTGCCAGTGCCAGCGCCGGTGCCAGCGCCGGTGGTCCCGCCGCAAAACGGGGTGTTGAGCACGACCGTTACCAGCCGATCCGTCGATCGTTTCGGTGATACCAAAAACTCAACCAAGACCACCTATGGCAATCAGAATGGCGCGGCCAGTTCCAAAACTGAAACCACCATCATCAAGCCGCCGGTTGCCGTGATCACGGCCAAACGGTCAACCACCACGACCACCACCAACAACGCGAATTGAACCAGGAGGCTATCATGTCCAAAATTTCACTCTCCGCTTTGCGCGCCGGTGCGATCATCGCGACTCTGACATTGCTGGCCGGTTGCAGCGATCCGCCGCAAACCACCACGACCACCTCCAGCAGTGAGCAAACCACGACCGCGCCGCCGATGATGATCCCGAGCACGGTGACGACGCGGACGACCAACACCCAAACCATGCCCTATAACGCGGTGCCGCCGAATAATAACCAGTAACCGCGCCCGATCAGGCCGGATCGCCTGATAATACTTGGATCAAGGGGCATTCGGTGCCGCCATGATCGTCACAACGGACGATCATGGCGGTTAATGTTGCGTCCATGGCGGCAAGATCGGCGATTTTGGCGCGAATCTCGAGCAGATGGGTTTGCGCCATCGATTTGGCTTCGGCGCAGGCGCTTTGGTCTTGATCGGCGAGGCGGAGCAAGGCGCGGACTTCATCGAGCGTGAAGCCGAGGGCGCGGGTGCGGCGCACGAAGATCAGCCGTTGTGCGGCGGCTTGGCTGTACAGGCGGTGGCCGCCTTCGGTGCGGGCGGGGTGCGGCAGGATGCCGATTTTCTCATAAAAGCGGATGGTGTCGATCGGGCAGGCTGAGCGGGCGGCGAGCACGCCGATGGGCATGAGCGGGCCAGATCTGGGGTGAGGGCTGGGGTGAGTGTTGGGGCGCGCGTTGGCGGTTCGGGAGATGGATGATTTTTTAGCAGACGGGGCGGATTTACCGCTTGATTCTGGAGTTACTACAGGTTCCATAACCCGGTTTATCGCCGCTGAACGCTGGACGCAAGGCGGGCTGGGAACAAGGAATTTCAGGATGGATGGGTTGGGTCGGACGGAGTGCTGCATGCCTGCGGCGATTGAGGGGCAGCTTCCTGATTTGGTGGTGGTGGGGGCGGGCTCGGCGGGGTTTTCGGCGGCGATCCGCGCGAGTGAGTTGGGGGCGCGGGTAGTGCTGGTTGGCGCCGGGCAGATTGGTGGCACCTGCGTGAATGTGGGGTGTGTGCCGTCCAAGGCGTTGATCCGGGCGGCGGAAAGCCTGCACCAGGCGCGGCATGCGGAGCGTTTTGCCGGGATCAGGGCGACGGCGCGGCTTGAGGATTGGGCCGCGCTGATGGCGCAGAAAGATCAGTTGGTGCGCGATTTGCGCGGCGCGAAATATGAGGCTGTTCTGCCGGAATATCCCACGGTGCGGTATCTGCCGGGCCGGGCGGTATGGCGGGATCAGCACATCGAGGTGGGGGATTTACGCTTTCCGGCGGCGCGCGCGATCATTGCGACCGGGGCTTGCGCGCAGATCCCGCCGATACCGGGTTTGGCCGATGTGGCGTTTCTGGATAGCACCGCCGCGCTCGATTTGCCCGCGTTGCCGCGCTCGCTGCTGGTGATTGGCGGCGGGGTGATTGGGTGTGAGTTGGGGCAGATGTTTGCCCGGTTTGGCGTGGCGGTGACGATTGCGTGCCGCTCGCATTTGCTGCCCGGCTTTGATCCGGAGATTGGCGCGGCTTTGGCCAGCGTGCTGCGGGCCGAAGGGGTGCGGATTTTGGATGGGATTAGCTATGATTGGGTGCGCAATACCGCCTCGGGCATGGCGCTGGATTATACCAGCGCGGGGCAAGCGGGGGTGATTGAGGCGGAGCGGCTCTTGGTTGCGACCGGGCGGGTGGCGAACACCGCCGATATGGGTTTGGCCGAGGCAGGCATTGCGCTTGATGCGCGCGGGGCGGTGCAGACCGATGCGTTTTTGGCGACTAGCCGCCCCGGCACCTATGCGGCGGGCGATGTCACCGGGCGGGATCAATATGTGTATATGGCGGCGTATGGCGCCAAGCTCGCGGCGGAAAATGCGCTGGGGCAGACGCCGCGCCGTTATGACGCGACGGCGATGCCCGAGATTGTGTTCACCCAGCCGCAAATTGCGCATGTGGGGTTGAGCGAGGCGGCAGCGCGCGACGCGGGGTATCAGGTGCGCAGCGTGCGGCTGGATTTGACTGCGCTGCCCCGTGCGCTCGCGGCGCGCGATACGGACGGGTTTATCAAATTGGTTGCCGAGGCGGGCACGTTGCGCCTGCTGGGGGCGCAGATTTTGGCGCCGGAGGGGGCCGATACGATCCAGACGGCGGCGCTGGCGATCAAGCAGCAAATGACGGTGACGGATTTGGCCGAGACCGTGTTTCCATATCTAACGACAGTTGAGGGGTTGAAGCTCGCGGCGCTTGGGTTTTCGCGCGATATTCACAAGCTCTCCTGCTGTGCGGGCTAATTTTTTGCGCCTTCCCCCTGTAACTTAACCCATCTTTAGCACTAAAACGGTCATAATATGCAATGAAGTCACATAAGGTGTTGATATCATTTATTTCCTTTTTGGATTTTATTTGTAGTGCCATAATATTATCGGTGGCCCCTTGACGCCCCGCGGCGCCAGCCTCATGTCTCGGCAATGTTTATCCGCAAAACAAAAACTCGGAATAAGTCTGATAACAAAACATACTTCACCTACCGCCTCGTCGCCTCCGAGCGCACCGGTAGGCAGGTCCGCCAGATCACCCTGCTCAACCTCGGC
>JBMFWT010000071.1:0-9840 GCA_049964975.1 Acidiphilium sp. | reverse complement strand
CCATTCAACTCGCATCAAGCATGATTTGGATGCGTTGAATGTCGATTCGTCCTAGCTCGGATCGTAGGGGTTTTTGCTGCCACGGAGCGAAATGCGGATCGGCGTGCCGGGCAGTTTGAAGTGCTCGCGCAGGCTGTTGACCAGATAGCGCTGATAGGAATCCGGGGTGGATTCGACGCGGGTGCCGAACAGGATGAAGCTGGGCGGGCGGGCTTTGACTTGGGTGATATAGCGCAGTTTCAGCCGTCGTCCTTCGACCAGCGGTGGCGGGAACCGCTCAAGCGCGCCTTCGAACCAGCGATTGAGCGCGCCGGTGGGGATGCGGGTGTTCCAGATGGTGGCGGCGTCTTGCACGGCGGCGAGCATTTTGCCGATGCCCTCGCCGGTTTCGGCGGAAATCGGGATGGCGGGAATGTCTTTGAGCTGCGAGAGCGAATCGTTTAATCGCTCGCGAATAGCGCGGCGGGTGGCGTCGCGGTCTTCGACCAGATCCCATTTGGTCAGGGCGATGATCAGGCTGCGGCCTTCGCGCTCGATCAGCCGGGCGATTTGGAAATCCTGATCATCCATGCCGCGCGCGGCATCGACCGCGAGGATCACGGAATCGGCGCGTTTCATCGCCTCGATGGTGGCGGAAGTGGACATTTTTTCCAGCCCCTCATCGACGCGGGCGCGTTTGCGCAAGCCTGCCGTGTCGATCAGCCGGTAGCGATGGCCGTCGCGGTCGGTGAAATCTGCGGCGATGGCATCGCGGGTGAGGCCGGGTTCGGGGCCGGTGATTGAGCGTTCGGTGCCGAGCAGGCGGTTGAGCAGGGTGGATTTGCCGGCATTGGGACGGCCCAGGATGGCGAGATGCAGCGGGCGGTCCGCTTCGGGCTGTTGCGGGCCGGTCTCGGGGAGCATCTCAAGCATGGCGGCGATCAGGGAGGACACGCCCTCATTATGCTCGGCGGAAATGGCGATGGGTTCGCCAAAGCCCAGCTCGAAGGCTTCGAGGGCGGCATTGGCGCCGGCGCGGCCTTCGGCTTTGTTGGCGACGACCAGCACCGGGCGACCGGAGCGGCGCAGCCAGGCCGCGACATGGCGATCATCGGGCAGCAAGCCGGCGCGGCAATCAAACATGAACAGCACGAGGTCAGCCGTATCGATTGCGGTGCTGGTGGAGGCGCGCATCCGCCCGGCGAGGGTTTCGGGCGGGGCTTCTTCGAGACCGGCGGTATCGATCAGCACCACGCGGCGGCCAAATAATTCGGCCCACCCTTCTTTATGGTCGCGGGTGACGCCGGGTGTGTCATCGACCAGCGCCATGCGCCGACCGACGAGGCGGTTGAACAGGGTGGATTTACCCACATTGGGCCGCCCACAAATGGCGATTTTGGGTTCCACGGTGCGAGGATGCTTATCGGTAACTGGTCAGGACGGCATTGCGCGTCAGGGTCAGTAATTGGCCGTTGACGGCGATGGGGGCGTGATCGGCCTTGCCGCGCAAATGCAGGGCATGGGCGGGTTGATCGAGCAGCGCGCCGGTCATCGCATCGACCATCAGCAGCCGGGAATCATCGCCGGCGAGGATCAGGCGGGTGCCCGCAAGCAGCGGGCCGTGCCAGGTGATCGGGCCGGAGTCGGATTTCTCGTTGCGGAAGGCGGGCAGTTGCGTCACCCAGGCGACGCGGCCTTCGATGGCATCGATCGCGGCGAGTGTTTGATCATCGGTCAGGAGAAATAGCCAATTGCCGGCGGCGGCGGGGGTGGATGACGCACCGGCGCTATGGCTCCAGATGCGGCGACCGGAGCGCAGATCGAACGCGACAGTGGAGCCGGAGACGGAATTGACGATCACCAGATTGCCGCTGATCACCGGGTCCGCCAGGATGGTCGCGATGTTGAGCGGGTTGCTGGCATCATAGCCGGCGGCGAGGCTTTGTTCCCAGATGGCGGTGCCGGTTTCGGCGTGGATGCCCGCGATCAGGCCGGTGCCGAACCCGGCGACCACGATGCCGTGCTGATAGGCGGGCGCGCCGGCGCCGAGTACGGAATTGACCGATTCGCCGGCGGGGAAACGCCAGCCAAAAGCGCCGGTTTTGGCGTCATAAGCGACCAGCGTGTTGTCGAGCTGGACCAGATAGACCGAGCCGCCGCCGATGGTGGGCGCGGAGCGGGCCGGCTGGCCGAGCGATTTTTGCCAGCGCAGCGCACCGCTGGCCGGATCGAGCGCGTGGAGTTCGGAAAAGGCGGTGGCGACAAATAGGGTGCCATCGGCAAAGCCCAGCCCGCCGCCGAGCGCGAAGCTGGTGACGTGTTTGGGGCGCATGGATTTACGCCAGAGGCGCCGGCCATTGCTGGCATCGAACGCATCGACAAAGCCATTGGCGTCCATAGTGAAAACTTGGCCGTTCGCGGCAATCGGGGCGGCGTGCAGCACCCGCCGATAGGTGGCACCGGCGCCGATGGAACTGTGCCAGGCCTCGCCGAGCTGCTCGGGCAGCGCGATATTGCCGGTGGCATGCAGCGCATTGCGCGCCGATTGCGACCAGGCTTGGTTGGTCGCAGCGGCGGGCAGGCTGATGGGCGGGGCTTGCGGATCGATTTTGAGCGGGTTGCGCGTGGCAATCACCGGGATTTTCACGCCGGGGACGATGCTTTTCTTTTTGCTGTCGAACAGGCCGCAACTGGCGAGGAGGCCCACCGGCAGCATGAGCGCGGTGCGGCGGGCGATTTTGATGGGACGCTGCATCGGGCGGACCTAGGATTGCACGGTTGAGAGCAAGCCTTGCGCCAGATTGCGCAGGCCCGCCGGCGTCGCGGGATCATCGGTCACGCGTTGGAGCAGGGATTTGGCGGCGGCATCGTTATGCTGATGCAAATCGAGCACCGCTTGGTCGAACTGGGCGATGTCATGCCAGGCGTTGTTCGGGTCCATCAGCGGTTTGAGTTTGGCGCTGACTTGCGCGGCGGGGGCGGTGCCGAGGGCGCTTTGCGCCCAGAGCAGATTACCAAGATCGCGCAGGGCCGGATGACCCTCGGCTGATGCGCCGATCTGCAACCAGAGCGCTTGGGCTTTGGGCAATTGCCCGGCGTCGCGATACAGGCCCGCTGCGCGCAATTGCGCGAGCAGCTTATAGCCAGCCGGGGCGGTTTTGGCGAAATTGAGCAAATCTGCCGCATCGGTCAGCCGCTCTTGATTGGTCAAAGCGGGGCCGGCGGCGGCAATCCGGTCGGTCAAGCCGAGATAGAGCGAGGCGGCGTGCTGGGCTTGTTGATGGCGGTGCCATTGCCAGAATTTGTAGCCGCCCACGCCGGCCAGAACCAGCAGTGCTGCGCCGACAAAGGCGCCCGCATAGCGGAGCAAAAATTGGCGCGTGCGATCGGCGCGCAGATCATCGGCAACTTCGTCAAAAATATCGGGCACGCCTGGTCTCGCTCTCTGTCTGTGTCGCTGGCGGTCTGGGTCGCTGGCGACATGCGGTGGGGTCAGCGATGCGACGCGAGGCCGCGACCGCCTGAACGCGCTCTACATAGCCGTGCTGACTGCTTTGAGCAACGTAACTGAATTTTCACCTTTTGGCGCGATAAAGCGAGCATGACGCATCGACGATGGATCAAAAGGATCATGCTGCTGGGCGGGCTGGTCACGGGCTTGCTGGGGCTGAGTGGCTGTGGCTTGAGCGCGGGGGCGGATGCGGGCATTGGCGCTGGGGCGAATCTGGTGGCGCTGACCACGATTCATCGCACGATTCCCGATGCGATCGTCTCGCTCGCTTTGCATCGTGATTGTTCGTTGGCCCGGCTGGATGCGGGCAAAAGCTATTGCCGCAATCCGGCGCCGTTGCCGTCGCCCACCCCCTATTGCACTCGCACATTGGGGCAGGTGACATGCTGGTCTGACCCGGAAAATTTGCCGGATCATGCACCGCCGGTCGCTGAGGGGCCGGACCGGCTGAGCCGTGCGCAATTGGCCAACCGCAATCATGGTTGGCCCTAAGCGGCTGGACATAAGCACACCGGTTCGGATCACGCTTGCGCGAGCCATGATCGATGTGCTGCGCCAGGGCGATGATGGCGGGTTGCGTGGCTTGACCGCGCGGTGAAACCCGATAGGGTGAGGCTGACGCGATTATCGATTTTAATAACGCAACAAAGTAGCCCTTAAACCAGCACGATCTGACTATCATTCGGAGGAGCGAACCATGGATACGGCGCCAAATTCCGGCCAATTATCGCATCAAGCGCTGGAGCGGTTGCGCGGTTTGCGCAGCGAAGGCAGCCATGAGGGGATTTTTACCTCGGATTTCTCGGTCAATGAATTTTTGATGGTGCGCGAGGCCGGGTTCGAGCCGCTTGGCCTGGTGGTCGGCTCCTGCATTTATCATGTGGGCGTGCAGTATAGTTCCTGGAGCAAGAACCAGGAAATGACCGTGCTGTCGCAAGCCATGTATCATGCGCGCGAATTGGCGATGTCACGCATGGAGCAGGAAGCCTCGGCGCTGCATGCCGATGGGATTGTTGGCGTGCGGCTTGAAGTCAAACGCATGGAATGGGACCAGGATATTCTGGAATTCATGGCGATTGGCACCGCGATTGCGCATTCCGCCGGTCATCCGATGTTCAAGGGCGTGGGCGGCAAGCCATTCACCTCGGATTTGTCGGGTCAGGATTTGTGGCTGTTGCTGCAATCGGGCTATCGGCCGCTGGAAATGGTGATGGGCTCGTGTGTGTATCACATGGCGCATCAGGGCGTGATGCGCTCGCTCGGGAATGTCGGGCGCAACACCGAAATCGAGGTGTTTACCCAAGCGCTGTATGATGCGCGCGAGTTGGCGATGGAGCGGATGCAGCGCGAGGCCGGTGAGGCCAAGGCCGAGGGCGTGGTTGGGGTGCAGCTCAAAGAAGGGTCGCATAATTGGCAGCCCCATGTGATCGAATTTTTTGCCGTAGGGACGGCGGTGACGCCGGTTGAGGATAAATCGGTGCTGCCGGAGAAATTGATCCCGCAAATTGTGTTGCCGGTGAATGATTAACCTCAAAAGGGGGGTGTGGAAATGAGTTTGTTATCGCGCTTTAGCAATCTGGTGGCGGCGAAGGCCAATAAGTTTCTCGATGCGGCAGAGGATACCGATGCCGAGCTAGATTTATCCTATGAGAAAATGCTGACCAGCTTGCAGGAGACCAAAGGCCATTTGGCCGATGTGGTTGCCGAGCAAATCACGCTTGAGCATCAGATTGCCGATCATAAAGCCGCGATCGACCGGCATGATAATGATGCGCGCATCGCCCTGAAAGCCGGGCGCGAGGATTTGGCGCGGGCGGCGTTGGCGGATAAGGCGGCTGAGGAGCATCGGCTGGAACCGATCCAGGCCTCGCTTGAGCATGTCAAGCAGCAGGCCGATAAATTAAAGCTCTATGAGCAAAAGCTCGAAGATAAAATCGAACAATTCCGCACCGAAAAAGAATCGCTAAAGGCCGAGCATCATGCCGCCGAGGCGGAGCTGAAGGTGGATCAACAATTGGCCGGGATTGGCAAAGGGTTGGGCGGCGCTGGTGATTTGATCCAGCATGCGCGCGACAAGACCCATGCGATGTCAGCCAAGGCCGAGGCGATGGAACGGTTGATGGATGAGGGCGTGATCCATGATCCGTCTGACCACAGCACCGGCAATGATCACGAAATCGCGAAATTGCGCGATCAGGCGGGAATCGATGACCAATTGGCCAAATTGCGCGCCGAGATGGAGGGGTCAGCCCCCAAGCCCGAGGCGGATAAACCGTGAGTGAGACTAGCGATGCGTGACGGCACCCATGAGTGACAGCACGGGTGGGTTGGATCTGCACGCGGCGTTTATGCGCCGGGCGGCGGCGGACCAGCCTGCCTTTCTCGAAGCCTTGGCGATCCGGCTGGAACAGGCTTTGCCGGGCCGGGTGCAGGTGGTGCGCAAAAAGGACGGGCTATTTTCGAAAACCGCCCATGTGCGCGCGATTACGGTGGATACCGGTGAGGCGCGCTACGGGTTGGAGAATGAGGCGGGATTGCTGCAGGCGAGCCGGGCGCGCGGCACCCATGGGGTGGTGTTGAAGCGCGATTCCCTCACCGTGCCGCAATGGTTGGATGAGTTGAGCGCGGCTTTGGCCAAATTATCGAGCGATGCCGAAGGTGCGCACCGGGTTTTGCATGATTTTCTGATGTCCTGAGGAGGGCGCCATGTCGTTCAAGGATTTACTGAAGGGCGTGGTGGGGGCGGTCGCGGCGCAGGTGCCGCTAGCGCAAGATCCCGCCGAGATGGCGCGGCAAGATGCGCGGATGCAGGAATGGTCGGCCGCACTCCGGCGCAATAGCGTGCCGGGTTTCGTGGCCGAGCGGCTGCGCCATACGGCGGCGGGCAAATTGCCCTGGGTTTCCACCGCATCGCCCGCCGATTTGCTCACGTTGCACACTCACGGGATTGAAACGCTGGGCATGGTGTCCGGCAATTGCTGGTTTCATTTCGGCTTTTCCTGGACCGAGGGCCATCGTGATGGCTGGAATGCGGCGATTGCCCGCATGCAGCATGAAGCCGAATTGATGGGGGCGCATGCGGTGGTGGAGGTGCGGCTGAAGACGCGCCGGCTGAACGATGCCGAGGCGCGATCCTCGATGGATTATGCGGTGACCGGAACCGCAGTGACGATCAAGGGCTACGCCCATAGCGGCCCGCCTTTGGTGGCGACCGTGTCGCAATTGGAGTTTGCCCGGCTGCTGGAGGCGGGGATTTTGCCCATCGGGTTGGCGGTGGGGGCGCATTTCGAGTGGATGGCCGATCCGTACGGCTGGGCGGATGCGCGGCGCAGTTTTTACAATCAGGAATTGGAAGTGCTGGCCGGGTTTCAGCGCCGGGTGCGTGCCTCGGCGGTTGATGGCATGCGCCGGCATGCGCGCAGTCTGCGCGGCTCGGGGGTTTTGGGGCGGGTGCAATTCACCGAAATGTTCCGCGAAGAGGGCCGCAACGAAGAGCCGACGCAATATTTATGTCGGCACATCGCGTTTGGCACGACGATTCTGCACCGGCGCAACCAGCATGAATCGCTCAAGCCGCGCGCGGTGTTGATGATGGGCCGGGCCAAGGCGCCCTCGCTCGAGGCGGCGGAGGATATTATTTAGTCGCGGCAAAAGCCCATTGACGCGGTCACGGGCGATTCGTCAGGTATAAGGGGCTGACGATATCTGAGGTTCCCATTGCCCGTGCACGCTATTCGCGAATTGCCGCTCGATCAGTTGCTTCTCGGCGATGCCGTCGAGATGATGCGTATGCTGCCCGATGCGTCGATCGACTGTATTTTCGCTGATCCGCCCTATAATTTGCAGCTGCGCGGTGAGTTGCGGCGGCCTGATGATAGTCTGGTCGATGCGGTGGATGATGATTGGGATAAATTTGCCGATTTTGCCGCTTATGACGCGTTCACCCGGGCGTGGCTCAGCGAGTGCAGGCGGCTGATGCATAAGGATGCGACGATTTGGGTGATCGGCTCATATCATAATATTTTCCGGATTGGCGCGATTTTGCAGGATTTGGGGTTCTGGATTCTGAATGATGTGATTTGGCGTAAATCCAACCCGATGCCGAATTTTCGCGGGCGGCGCTTTACCAACGCGCATGAAACCTTGATTTGGGCCGCGCGCGAGCCGACCTCGCGCTATAAGTTCAATTATCAGGCGATGAAGGCGTTGAACGAAGATTTACAAATGCGCTCGGATTGGACCTTGCCGCTGTGCACCGGCGCGGAACGGCTGCGCAATGATCACGGCTTGAAGCTGCACCCCACGCAAAAGCCCGAAGCCTTGTTGCATCGGGTTATCCTGGCGGCGACCAATCCTGACGACGTGGTGCTCGATCCGTTCGCCGGCACCGCCACCACGGCGGCGGTGGCCAAGCGGCTCAATCGGCATTTTATCGGGATTGAGCGGCATCCTGCCTATGTCGAGGCGGGTTGGGCGCGGTTGAAGGCGATGCGCGCCGCGCCGCCTTATTTGACATCCACCCTGTCGCGGCGGGATGTGCCGCGGATTCCGTTTGGCACCTTGGTGGAGCAGGGCATGGTTCCGGCGGGCACGGTGTTGCATGACCGGCTACGCCGGGTGCGTGCGGTGGTGGCGGCGGATGGGACGATCATTGCAGGGGCGGTGCGCGGCTCGATCCATCAGGTGGGGGCGGCGGTGCAGAATGCTGCGAGCTGCAATGGCTGGAGTTTCTGGCATATCGAGCGCGATGGCCGGTTGGTCGCGATTGATACGCTGCGCGCGACGATGCGCCTGTGAGCGCTGATCCACCGCCCGACCTCGCGTCGATGACCGGGTTCGCTCGGGTGGCGGAGCCGGGCGATGCGCTGGTGGTCGAGATTCGCAGCGTCAATGGCCGTGGGCTGGACCTGAAATTGCGCCTGCCGCCGGGGTTGGATCGGCTGGAGGCGACTTTGCGCCCGCTCGCCGAGCGGGCTTTGGGGCGCGGCAATGTAACCGCGACGATCAGCCGCAAGCGCGAGGAGCGGACAGGGTTGGTGGTCGATCAGGCGGCGTTGGGCGCGATGCTGACGGCGATTGAGGAGATCCGCGCGCGCCTGCCCAACACACCGCCGCCGCGTGCCGAGGCGGTGCTGGCGTTGCCCGGCGTGCTGAGCCGGGCGGACGCGGTTGATCAGGCGGATCCGGCGGCGGATCAGGCGTTGGAGCAGAGTATCGTTGGGTTGTTTGAGCGGGCGGTGGCCGCACTGATCCTTTCGCGCCGGGCCGAAGGGGCGCGGCTTGCGTCGATTCTGGCGGCGACACTCGATCGCGTCGAGGACCTCACCCTGCAGGCGCGCCGCGTGGCGGCGGCGCAACCGGCGCTGCATCAGGCACGGCTGCAGCAGGCGCTGGCATCGTTGCTGGGCGGTGCCGAGCCGGTGGCGCCCGAGCGTTTGGCGCAGGAAATTGCGCTTCTGGCGGGAAAATCCGACGTGACTGAGGAGCTGGATCGGCTGGATGCGCATTGCGCGGCGGCGCGTGCTTTGCTCGCTGAGGCGCGGGGGGTTGGCCGGCGGCTGGATTTTCTGGTGCAGGAATTTAATCGCGAGGCGAATACGCTGTGCAGTAAATCGGCCTCGCTGCCATTGACTACGCTGGGGCTGGAGCTGAAAGCGGCGATTGAGCAATTGCGCGAGCAGGTGGCGAATGTGGAGTGAGGCGTGAGTCGGCGCGGATTATGCCTGGTGCTGGCAGCCCCTTCTGGCGCGGGCAAGACCACCTTGTCGCGCCGTTTGCTGGCGGCGGACCCAGCGATTGCGCTCTCGATCAGCGCGACGACGCGCGCACCGCGCGCCGGTGAGCGCGAGGGTGAGCATTATTTTTTCAAGACCGATGCGCAATTCGCCGCGATGGTGGCGGCGGGGGCGTTTTTAGAGCACGCAACGGTGTTTGGCCGCTCTTATGGCACGCCGCGCGCGCCGGTGGCGGCCCGGCTTCAGGCTGGTCTGGATGTATTGTTCGATATTGATTGGCAGGGGTTCCGCCAAATTCGGGCGGCGCTGCCGGGCGATGTGGTTGGTGTTTTTGTCCGCCCGCCGAGCTTGGCTGCGTTGCGGGAGCGTTTGCAGGGGCGCGGCGACGCTGCCGAGGATGTGGCGCGGCGGATGGCGGCGGCGCAATCCGAATGGGCGCATCAGAGCGAATTTGATTATATCGTGCGCAATGATGATCTTGAGCAGGCGCTGGGCGATTTGCGGGCGATCCTGCGCGCCGCACGGCTGGCGAGCGCGCGGCAAGATGATTTGGCGCTGATTGGCGAGGACGGCTAGAGCAACATTCGATCAGATGGAATCATCTGATCGGATAAA
>JBMFWT010000070.1:0-9894 GCA_049964975.1 Acidiphilium sp. | reverse complement strand
GTGATCCTCACCATGCTGCGCAAAATCATCGCCGATCAAGGCCCACAGCTGCGCATCAATCCCGCCCTCAATCTCCTCATCTGGAAACGCGTCGGCTATTTCATCCGCCGTTTCCGCCAAATCGCGACCAATCCCCCCAAACCCCGCCCCCAGCGCCCAAACCGCAGCCCAAGCGCGCCCAAACCCCAAGCCGATCCCAGCGCACTCAAACTCCCCACGCGCCACGCCTGGCTGCCGCGCCTGTTCCCCGGTCACCTCGTCCCCTGCGCCCGGGGGCAGCTCCAAACTTTTCTCACCGAACCCGATATGACCGCGCTCATCGCCCAAACCCCCCAGCTCGGGCGCATCCTCCGCCCCCTCTGCCACATGCTCGGCATTTCTCTCCCCGATAATTTGCGCCGGCCAAAAATCCCCCGCCCCAAATCTTTTTCTCCGCCGCGCCCACGCCGGCCCCGGATCAAAAAACCCGCACCCCCCGAACCAACGCTTTACGAATATTTCCTGGCCAAATACCCGCCCCCGGTGCGCCCCATGCTCCCAGGCCACCTCTACAAACCCCTCAACCCCAACAAATATCGCGCCTAAACAGCCTTTCGCGCCATCGCGCCCAAATCATTCCGGTATCAAAACAAATAGCGTCTCAGGCCAGCCCCACCGCCCACAGCGCAAACGCATAAGTCAGCGCCACCTGCTTCAACGCATCAAACCGCCCGGCAGACCCGCCATGCCCGGCCTTCATCTCCATATGCAGCAAAATCGGCTGCGTCCCCGTGCTCGCCGCCCGCAATTTCGCAACGAACTTCGCAGGCTCCCAATACGTCACCCGGGGATCAGAAAGCCCCCCGGTCGCCAAAACCGCCGGATAGGGCAGGGGCCTGATATTGTCATATGGCGAATAAGCCGCAATCGCCTCATACGCCGCCTCATCCACCAGCGGATTGCCCCATTCCGGCCATTCCGGCGGCGTCAATGGCAGCGTGTCGTCAGACATCGTGTTGAGCACATCAACAAACGGCACCGCCGCAATAATCCCCGCCCATAAATCCGGGCGCATCGTCAACACCGCCCCCATCAACAACCCACCCGCCGAACCGCCCAACCCCACAATCCGGCCCGCTCGCGCCATCCCGCGCTTAATCAAATCCTCAGCCACATCAATAAAATCGGTAAAACTAACCGCCTTGCGCGTCCCCCGCGCCGCCAAAAACCAGTTCCACCCCCGCTCAGTGCCCCCGCGAATATGCCCAATCACATACACAAACCCCCGATCCACCAAACTCAGCACATTCGCCCGAAATGCCGGATCAGTCGGAATCCCATAAGCCCCATACCCATACAATAAAATCGGCGCCGCCCCATCCGGGCGCACATCCCGCCGATGCAACAAAGTCACCGGCACCAGCGCCCCATCCCGCGCCACACTTTCGATCCGCGTGGTCACATAATCCGAAGGCTCATGCCCCGAAGGAATTTTCTGTGCCTTCACCAACACCCGCTCACCCCGCGCCATGTCATAATCAAACCATTGCGTCGGCGTGGTCAGCGAAGAATAGCGAAACCGCAGAACCGTGGTGTCAAACTCAAACCCCTCCTCAATCCGCACCACATAAGCCGGCTCATCAAACCCAATCCGCCGAACATCCCCCACGCGCGACACCAACAAAATCTCCGTATTGGCATTCACCCGCACCAACACCGCGAGGAAACCCGCAAACGCCACCACATCAACAATAAACCGCCCCGCCTCATGCGCGAGCACATCGCGCCAATGCGCCCGGCCCGGCGTTTCATAGGAAGCCTCAACCAGCCGAAAATCATCCGCCTGATCATTGGTGCGAATAATCAGCCTGCCCCCCCAATCCGCAGCCTCATACCGCACCCCCTCCCGCCGCGCCTCAATCAACACCGGCGCCGCATCCGGCGCATCCCCCGGAATAAACCAAGCCTCGCTGGTTTCCTGATTGCCGCATTGAATAAAAATCGCCCGCCCGGAACTGGCCGCATTCACCCCCAGAAAAAATCCCGGATCACGCTCCTGATAAACCAACTGATCAAAATCACGCCCCACCACCCGCCGCATCACCCGCGTCGGTCGGCCATGATCATCCCGATAAATCCAAAAAATCCGCTGCGAACACGCAGACCAACAAAAATCCCCGGTGCAATCCTCAATCGCTGACCCCACCATCGCCCCGGTGGCAATCTCCATCACCCAAACCCGGTACACCTCCGAGCCTTGCACATCCTCGGCAAACGCAAACAATTGATGATCCGGGCTGTGCGCCGTCGCGATAATCTTAAAATAATCCTGCCCCACCGCCCGCACATTGGCATCGAGCAAAATCTGCTCCGCTCCCCCCGCGCGGGGCGTCCGAGCATAAATCGGATGTTCCGCTCCAGGCGCATACCGATAATAGTACGACCACGCCCCATCATCCATCGGCGGCGATCGATCATCCGGATCAATCCGCGCTTCCATCTCCGCACGCAGCGTCGCCTGCAACGCAGCCGTCCCGCCCAGCACCGTCTCAGTATAGGCGTTCTCCGCGTCGAGATAATCACGAATATCAGCCCGCAGCACCGAAGGGTCGCGCAACACCTTCTGCCAATCCGGGTCTTTCATCCACGCATACTCATCAACCCGCACCCGGCCCAACTGCGTGAGCGTAACCGGCGCGCGCTTCGCCTGCGGTGCGGCACTCATACCGCCGTCCCCCCAACCGTCAGCCCGGATATTTTCAGGGTCGGCTGCCCAACCCCCACCGGCACCCCCTGACCATTCTTGCCGCAAGTGCCAATGCCCGGATCAAGTTCCAAATCAGCACCAATCATCTCAACCTTAGTCAGCGCATCCGGCCCATTGCCAATCAGCGTCGCCCCCTTCAGCGGCGCCCCCACCTTGCCATCCTCAATCAGGTACGCCTCAGACGCCGAAAACACGAACTTGCCCGAGGTAATATCCACCTGACCCCCGCCGAAATTCGCCGCATAAATCCCCCGCTTGATCGAGCCGATCATATCCTCCCGGCTGGCCTCGCCCGCGAGCATGATCGTATTGGTCATCCGTGGCATCGGCATATGCGCATAAGATTGCCGGCGGCCATTCCCCGTCGCGCGCATATTCATCAGCCGCGCATTCTGCCGGTCCTGAATATAGCCGGTGAGAATCCCATCCTCGATCAGCACCGTCCGCTGCGTCGGCGTGCCCTCATCATCCACACTCAACGAGCCACGCCGATGCGCAATCGTGCCGTCATCAATCACCGTCACGCCCTTGCTGCCGACCCGCGCCCCCATCAATCCGGCAAAGGCGGAGGTTTTCTTGCGGTTGAAATCCCCCTCCAACCCATGACCAATCGCCTCATGCAGCAAAATCCCCGGCCAACCGGCGCCAAGCACCACCGGCATCTCCCCCGCCGGCGCTGGAACGCTCTCCAGGTTCAGCGAGGCCTTGCGAACCGCCTCATCCACCGCCGCACGCCAAAAGCCCGGCGCCGTCACACTCGCATAGGTCTCGCGTCCGCCCGCGCCATGGCCGCCGCTCTCGCGCCGCCCGCCTTGCTCCATCACCACCGAAACGCTCAACACCACCAGCGGCCTGACATCGGCAACCCGCGAACCATCAGCCCGCAAAATCTCGACCACCTGCCACTCGCCAGACAAACTCGCCGTCACCTGCACCACCCGCCGATCCTGCGCCCGCGCATAAGCATCAATCTCGGCCAACACATCGGCCCTTGCGGCAAAATCCATCGCCGCAAACGGGTTCTGCGCGGTATATAACGCCGGCCCATTCCCACCCGGCCCCACCGCAATGCTGCCGGTCTCGCCCGCTCGCGCATCGCGCAACGTCCCCACCGCCCGGCTCAGGGCCGGCACCGAAATCTCCCCGGCATGGGCGTAAATCGCGCTCTCGCCGGTCACCGCCCGCAGCCCAAACCCCGAGCGACTATCGAAACTCGCCATGCGGATGCGGCCATCATCAAAACTGACCACCTCGGATTCGCTATATTCCAGGAACAATTCCCCATCATCAGCCAGTTCCAGCACCGGCGCGATCAAGCGCGCCGCCTCATGCGGATCAAGGCCGGTGGTGCCGTGAAACAAGCGATCAGCAATCGTCCGTTGGTCAGACATTATTCAGCAGCCTTCATCGTCAATTGTGTTGAAACCGGTCGTGGTGCCGCACCGCGCAGCGCATGGCGGCAGGCGATGCATGCCGCAAGCAGCAGCACCGCCGTCAATTCATGGATATAGCCCAAATCGCCCATACCCGAAACGACTGTGCTCATCCCCAGAATATATTGCAGCGTAATCAGCCCGGCGAGCAGCAAAAACAAATCTCGCACCCGCGGGCCGAGCGGTGCGCGCAGCCCAATCGCCGCCGCGACGATCACCACACCCGCCGTGATCGTCGCGACAACCCGATGCTCGAACTGCACCGTGCGCGGATTGGCAAATAAATTGAGCCATACCGGATGCAGCGCCCAGCCGCGCCGTGGAAAAAAATGTCCGTTCATCAGCGGAAAACTATGATCAACATGCAGCCCGCCGGACCCCGCCACCAACGCACCCAGACCAATCGTGACAATCAATAACCCCACCGACCAACTCAGCAGCGTCCGCAGCCCGGTATAGCCCGCAATCGGCACTGGCTCTGGATGACGCAAGGAAAAACCAGTCCACAGCATCGCCGCGAAAATCAGCATCGCCAGCACCAAATGCGGCCCCAAATAGAGCGGGGAGGGGTGCAACAGCCCGAACATCCCTTGATAGGTCATCATCCAACCCATCGTCGCCTCGATTGCACCGGCGGCGAACAGGGCGATCAACCACCCCCCAAGTTTCGCGCTGATCCACCCGCGCCGCCAAAACACCGCCAGCGGCACCGCAAACACCAGCGCCATCAGCCGTCCCCAGTCACGGTCCAAAATATCGGGCCACGCCAAGGCTTGGAACTGCGCCAAACTCATGCGCGGGTGCAGCGTTTGAAATTGCGCGGTGCGTTGATAAAGCCCGAATAAATGCACCCAAGCCGCGTGGCTTTGCGGGGGCAGAATGCCAAAGAGCGGCTGCCATTGCTGGAGAATGAACCCGGCCCCAATGGTGCGCACATCGCCGCCGCCCATCACCATGCCGAAAATCATCGCGGCAATGATCAGCAACCAAGTTCCGACCAGAGATTGCTGGCGGCGCGTGCTCATGCCGCGCGGCGGCCGCGCAGTTCGAAATAGGCCCAGACCGCAGCGGCGAGCAGCAGCACCGCATTGAGCTGATGCACAATGCCAATATCCAGAATTTTCGAAACCAGCGTCGTCACGCCCAGAATATATTGCACGATCAACAACGCGCCCATTACCAAAAATGCATCGCGCGCCCGCGCAGGCAGATCAGCCCGGATCGCGCCCACCACCGCCACCAACACCACCAGCGCCGCGATGGTGCCGATCACCCGATGATCCCATTGGGTGGTCACTTTGCTCACGAAAAAATTGCTCCAAAACGGATGCAAATGGCCGTAATTGGGCGGAATCCAGTGGCCCTGCATCAACGGGAAGGTGTTATCCACCGTGTAGGCATGGGTGCCGGAGAGAAATGTGCCGGCGACGATAGCCACACAAATCACCACGATCGAGGCAATCGCGAACCAGCGGGCGGTGCGATAGCGTGCCGCCAAGTCCGGCGGAAGACGCGCTGCGTCTGGTTTCAGCACCACCAGACCCGTCGTGAACACCGCAATCGCCAGCGCCGTGGCAAAGCAATAATGGATCGCGAGGCGAAACACCGAAACCTCGGTCAGCCCCGGCTGAAAGCCAGAGCGCACCATCCACCAGCCGATAAAGCCCTGCACCCCGCCCAACAAAAACAAGGTGACCAGCCAAGGGCGCAGCCGCCGCTCCAGCCGCCCGGTCCACCAAAACCAAGCCAGCGGCACCCCAAAATCCAGCCCCAATAACCGTCCCCAGAGACGATGGATCCATTCGGGCCAGAAAATCGCCTTGAAGCCGGCCAAATCCATATGGTGATTGAGCAGCTTATATTGCGGGATGGTCTTATACAGCGCAAACATCCGCTCCCACGCCGCATGGCTGAGCGGCGGAATCACCCCCGACACGGGCTGCCACGCCATGATCGACAGGCCAGCATTGTCATTCTGCACATAAGCGCCAATGCCGAACATCTCGACAATCAGCGCAAAACTGACGAACAGCCAGGTCGCGACCAATTTACGATTGGCAGGCGAGGCTGCGATTTCCGCTCTTTCCACCTCGCGACGAGACTGCGCAACGGCTTGCGACGCCATGAACCACCTCAATTTCGGACTATTTTTGCTCACCCCGATTTGCACCCGATTATCGATTTGTAAACCCATCCCACCCCAACCGCGCGTCAATCTTTCGCGCGGGTCCGGCCTGTGGCGCCTAACCGCCCCTCTTGACCTCACGCCGTGCGCGATGCATCTAAATCGGGCTGTGTAGCGTATTCGCTGCGTCATCGCGTCTGGACCGTCCTGGCTCCAAGGCTTTCCCTCCGTTCTCACCCCGATCCTGTGATCGATCGTCATCGACCCTGTTGCACCAACGATCGCCAATCACGCCCGCATTGCGACCTTTTTCCTGTCTGGAAACCCGATGAATCTCGCTGAATTGAAAATAAAATCCCCCACTGACCTGCTCTCGCTGGCCGAGGAATTGCAAGTCGAAAACGCCTCATCGCTGCGCAAGCAGGACATGATGTTCGCGATCCTCAAAGCCTACGCCGATAATGACCAAGCGATCCATGGCGATGGCACGCTCGAAATCCTGCCCGATGGATTCGGCTTTTTGCGCAGCCCGCAGAGCAATTACCTGCCCGGCCCCGATGATATTTACGTCTCGCCCGCCCAAGTCCGCCGCTATGGCCTGCGCACCGGCGATACCGTGGCCGGCGAAATCCGCGCCCCCAAGGAAGGCGAACGCTATTTCTCGCTGCTCAAGCTCGAAACCATCAATTTCGAAGAGCCGGACGCGGTGCGCCACCGGATCAATTTCGACAATCTCACCCCGCTCTACCCGACCGAGCGGCTGCAAATGGAAATCGAATCCGCAGCCCTGCCAGCCAAGGGCGTGCAGAAGGACAATACCGCGCGGGTGATCGATCTGATCGCGCCGATCGGCAAAGGCCAGCGCGCTTTGATCGTCGCACCGCCGCGCACCGGCAAAACCGTGATGCTGCAAAGCATCGCCACCTCCATTTCCACCAACCATCCCGAGGCCTTCCTGATCGTGCTGCTGATCGATGAGCGGCCTGAGGAAGTGACCGACATGGCCCGCACCGTCAAAGGCGAAGTCGTTGCCTCGACCTTCGATGAGCCGGCTACGCGCCACGTGCAGGTGACGGAAATGGTGCTGGAAAAAGCCAAACGCCTGGTTGAGCATAAGCGCGACGTGGTTATTTTGCTTGACAGCATCACCCGCCTTGCCCGCGCGTACAACACCGTCGTCCCTTCATCGGGCAAGGTGCTGACCGGCGGTGTCGATGCCAACGCCCTGCAAAAGCCCAAGCGCTTCTTTGGTGCCGCCCGCAATATCGAAGAAGGCGGCAGCCTCACCATCATCGCCACCGCCCTGATCGATACCGGCTCGCGCATGGATGAAGTGATTTTCGAAGAGTTCAAAGGCACTGGCAATTCCGAAGTGATCCTGGACCGCAAACTCTCCGACAAACGCACCTTCCCCTCGATCGACATCACCAAATCGGGCACCCGCAAAGAAGAATTGCTGGTCGAAAAAGCCACGCTCTCGAAAATGTGGGTGCTGCGCCGCATCCTCAACCCGATGGGCCCGACCGAGGCGATGGAATTCCTGCTCGACAAGCTCAAATACAGCAAAACCAATAATGACTTTTTCGACGCGATGAACACCTGATTTTTCGCAAAACCTCCCTATCTCTAAGCTCCCAACCCCGTAAGGACGACCATGCCCGACAGCCATAGCCCGACCGATTATAAAGTGCGCGACATCACCCTGGCGGAATGGGGTCGCAAAGAAATCAGCATGGCTGAGACCGAAATGCCCGGCCTGATGGCCCTGCGCGAAGAGTTCGGCAAAAGCCAGCCGCTGAAAGGGGCGCGCATCGCCGGCTGCTTGCACATGACCATCCAAACTGCCGTGCTGATCGAAACCCTCACCGCCCTCGGCGCCACCGTGCGTTGGTCGTCATGCAATATTTTCTCAACTCAGGATCACGCCGCCGCCGGTGTTGCGGCCGCAGGCGTGCCGGTGTTTGCCTGGAAAGGCCTCACCGAAGACGAATTCATGTGGTGCATCGAACAAACCGTGCGCGGGCCGGATGGCTGGACGCCGAACATGATCCTCGATGATGGCGGCGATCTGACCAAGCTGATGCACGATAAATATCCCGACATGATGAAGGATATTCGCGGCATCTCCGAAGAAACCACCACCGGCGTCCATCGCTTGCGCGACATGGTCAAAGACGGCTCGCTGCTCTGCCCGGCGATCAATGTTAATGACAGCGTCACCAAATCCAAATTCGATAATCTCTATGGCTGCCGCGAATCCCTGGTGGATGGCATTCGTCGCGGCACCGATGTGATGATGGCCGGCAAAATCGCCGTGGTCGCCGGCTTTGGCGATGTCGGCAAAGGCTCCGCCGCCAGCCTGCGCAACGCCGGCTGCCGCGTGCTGGTCACCGAAATCGACCCGATCTGCGCCCTGCAAGCCGCCATGGAGGGCTACGAGGTTGTCACCATGGATGACGCTGCCCCGCGCGGCGATATTTTCGTCACCGCCACCGGCAATATCGATGTGATCACCGCCGATCATATGCGCGCGATGAAACATCGCGCCATCGTCTGCAATATCGGCCATTTCGATAGCGAAATCCAAATCGAGGCCTTGCGCAATTATCGCTGGGATAACGTCAAACCCCAAGTCGATGAGGTCGAATTCCCCGATGGCAAGCGCCTGATCGTGCTGTCCGAAGGGCGCCTGGTCAATCTCGGCAACGCCACCGGCCACCCCAGCTTCGTGATGTCCGCCAGCTTCACCAATCAAGTGCTCGCCCAAATCGAACTCTGGACTGCACCGCAAGGCAAATATAAAAATCAGCTCTACGTGCTGCCCAAACATCTCGATGAAAAAGTCGCGGCCCTGCATCTCGCCAAGGTCGGCGCCAAACTCACCGCGCTAACCCCCAAACAAGCCGAATATATCGGCGTGACCGCCTCAGGCCCCTACAAACACGACGAATATCGTTATTAGAGCGTGGTTGGTTATCATCAACCACGCTCTAATCCTTGTTTACCGATCAATTTTATTGGTTTAGGTTAAATCTGTTGATTCAACCTAAACCAATATTGATCTAATCCATGATGCACACCAGCGGCTCCATCATCGCCCTCCTCGGCCTCGGCTGCCTGTTCGGCGGCATGGTGTTTTTCGGCACCATCATGACGCCGCTGGTGTTCACCAAATTACCCCCCGAAACCGCCAGCCTATTCATTCGCGCCACCTTCCCGCGCTACTATCTGTATGTCAGCGTCGCCGCCGCCATCGCCGCGCTCGGCCTCGTGCTCCGCGGCAACCTGCCATTCGCCCTGGTCCTCGCCCTCGTCCTGGTGCTCACCCTCTGGCTCTGGCAAGATTGGCTGCCCCACCTCAACAGCCTGCGCGATAGCGGCAACCAAACCGCCTTCGCCCGTGGCCACCGCCTGTCCGTCTGGCTCAACGGCGCCCAGTTGCTCGCCGTGCTGGCCGTGCTGGTCGCCTTGGCGCGGGGCTGGGGGAAAGGGTGAAGGGAAGGCCAGGGCTCTGCCCTGGACCCGCTAAGGGCTGAGCCCTTAGAACCGTTTAGCGTTTTAGGGTTGGGGAGGGCGTGGCATTGCCCTGG
>JBMFWT010000069.1:0-10530 GCA_049964975.1 Acidiphilium sp. | reverse complement strand
CGGCGGGCGGGCTGGGCCGGTTGGCGACCATGTGCAGGCGGGTGAGCAAGGAGCCGAGCGTGAGATGACCATTGATCAGCAGGTCGCTCGCGGCGCGGTGATGGCCGTGTTTGCTGACGGCGAGTTGCCAATGCGGGGTCGTGCGGCCGGCGGGGCTGATCAGGCCGAGATGGGCTTCGCGCAGATTGATCAAGCCGAGGGTGCGGCGGAGATCGAAAATTGGTTCTGGCGTGGTGGCGGGCGGAAACGCGACGATGGTGACCCGCATGGCGTTGGCGCAGGTGAAATCACGCCGGACCGCGCCGGATGGCAGGCGGGTGGTGGGGCTGGCGCTCAGGCGGCAATCGGCGAGCTGGGTGGGCGGATTGACCTTGGTGGCGCGCGCGATGCGATCAAGGGCGATGGCGGTGATCGGCGCGGCGAGGCTGATGGCCAGCACGGCCAGGGCGGTGGTGATCCGCGCTTTCGGTTGAGATGGGGGTTGAGTTGGGGTCGATGTCGGGTGCGACGCCACCATTGATTCGGTGTCAGACGGAAGTTGCGGGGGCGCTTGATCTTCGCGGAAAGGCAGGCCGAGGAGAATAATGATCAGCAGCACGATGGAGAAGAAAATATAGCCATATAAAACATGGTCGGTGGCGGCGGCTTTGGCGCTGCCCTCGGCATAGCCGAGCCAGATGATGCCCAGCGCCCGAAAGCCGTTGGCGATGACCGGCACCACGAGGCACACGGCGATGAAAATCAGCCGCCGCCCGGTCGAGCGGAAAATCACCAGCGCGTAGAGGACCGCGAAGGCGATGGCGGCGATTAAAAAGCGCAATCCGGCGCAGGCCTGCGCGATGCGGAACGCGCCGGCGCTGATTTCAATGGTGGTGCCGTGCAGATAATGGGCGATGCCGAGCAGGCTCAGCCCATCCGCGGCGAAGACGGCGGTGAAGTGCTGGAGCGGGGCCACCAGGAAGCCGCCGAACGGCACCAGGAAGAACAGATACCAGAGCGGTGCGCGAAAATACCAATAGGCTCGGCGCCCGATGACGCCGAGGATCAGGCATTGCAGCAGCGCCATGGCGGCGAGTTGCCGCCCTTCCATGATGCCGAGCCGATTGGCCAGCAGCCAGCCCAGTGCGAAGGGAATGGCGAGCAAGGCCGCGCGCGGCTCGGCGGTTGGGGTAAGGTGGGCGAGGCCGGCGCGGCGCTCCCAGGCCAGATAGGCCGCAATCGGCAGGATCAGCCAGCAATGATTATAGGCGGTGGAAACCAGCCAGACATGGATGGCGGCGGTGGCTTCGTGACTGAAGGCGATGCCGAACAGCAGCACGCCAAGGGCGAGAAGGACGGAGGTTTGGCGCCAGGGCCGGGTCATGCCAGCACCCGGTCCAACGCCGCGAGCGGCGTGGCCCAGCTATGATGCGCGATGACTGCCGCGCGACCGGCGGGGCCGAGGCCGGGCCACTCACCGCGCAGGATGGCGCGGGTGCCTGCGATCATCGCAGTGGCGTCATCCGCGATCAGCGCATCGCGCCCAGCGCGGGCGGCGATGCCGGTGAGGGCGGCGGTGGTGGTGAGGACGGGACGGGCCATGGCCATCGCTTCGAGCACCTTGTTTTGAATGCCCCGGGCGATGCGCAACGGCGCGACGGCGAGGGCGGCGTGGTGAAGATACGGGCGGATATCCGGGACGTTGGGGTGAATTTTGATGTTGGGCTGGTTGGCGAGGGCGCGGATGGGGGCAGCGGGATCAGCACCGACAATGTGAAATAGCGGGCTTGGGGTATCGGCAGCGAGGGTGGGCAGCACAGCGTTCGCGAACCACAGGCAGGCTTCGATATTGGGGCGATAATCCATCGCTCCGGTGAACACGATGGCGGGATGGTCAGGGGGATAGGGCGTGGGGCACGGAACATCGGGGTTGAAAAAATCAATATCGACGCCGTTGGCGACCGCCTCGGTTCGTGCCTCGGTTTCGGGTGCCAAGGCGGTGAAGCGGGCGCGCTCGGCCTCGGAGACCAGGAAGGTGCGGGTAAAGCGCGCGGTGGCGGCGCGTTCGAGGGCCAGCAGGGTTTTTGCTTCGCGGCGCCAGATCAATGATGTCGGCAGGGCCGCATTTTGGCCGTAGGCGGCGAATTTTTCGGAATCGAGATCGACCATGTCAAAAACGGTCGGGATTGGCGCGTGGGCGGCGAGATAGGGCGCCATGGCCGAGGAAAAAATCAGCGCGCGCGCGACCGGATGGGTTTTGAGTGTGTGATCGACCCAGGCTTGTAAGCGTTGATCGGTGAAATAGGCGACGCTGAGCGGATGACCGGGGCGCAGCCGGGTGAGGGCGCGCAGGCGGGCCGTGCTGGGGTTCAGCGGGATCGCGGCGAGTGAGGCGAGGCCGGGGCGGAGTGTTTCGACATGGGCCATATCCTCAGGCCGATCGACAAAGCAGCCGAGATGCACATCAAAGCGCTGACGCAGATGATCGAGCCAGCGAAAGGAGCGGATTTTGTCGCCTTTATTAGGCGGATAAGGCAGGCGATGGGCGAGAAACAGCAAATGCATGCGGCTCAGCCCAGGCCGCGAATGATCGCCGGGCCGATTTGATTGACGATGGGCCGTGGCAGGCGTTTCCAGAGGGCGATCAAGGCGCGATATTTCGGGTTGAGCGGGTTGTTTTCCGGGATGCGGGCGCCGGGGGCGAGTGCGAAGCGATAGGCGAGCGGTTCGGGCGCGAAACCCCAGTTTTTTTTGAAGGAAAACGCGCCGGTGCCCGCCTTGCTGCGGCCAAAATCGAACGCCGTGCGCCCTTCGCTGAGGGCGTGGCGCATCAGCGCCCAATACATGAAATCATGACCGCCGACCCCGCGTGCGGCCAAGCCACCGCCGGCGTAATAGGGCAGGATTTCATCGCGAAACTTGAAGGACAGCACAGCACAAAGGGGTTTTTCCACCTGCCGCACCGTGAGGACTTCAACATCTTGTCCAAACCCCTGGAACAAAGCGCGGACATAGCGGCGCGAAAAGACCGGCGTGCCGAGATGGTGAACGCTCTCGGCATAGAGGGCAAAAAATGGCTCGATTGAGCGTTCGATTGCACTGGTCAGGCCGTGCTCGATGGCTTTGCGCACGACGGCGCGCTGCTTGCGCGGAATCGCTTTGAGGGCGGCCTCTTCGGTGCTGGGCAAAGTTTTGCGGAAGGTGAAATAAAGTGGATCAGGGGCGGCGAATTGCGCCGGATCGAGATCGAGCGGGGTGCGGGCGCGCAATTCGCAAACCGGCGCGCCGAGTGTGCGCTGGAGGGCCATAGCGGCGTCGGCCAGACCGTGCAGAGTTTCGGTGTCGGCGGCGAGTGGCCCGCCATAGACGGTGAAGGGCAAGGAGATCAGTGAATGGCCGAAGAGCAGGGTTTTCACCTGCATCAAGGGCAGAACGCCGCAAATTTGCCGGTCGCGTTCGGCGAGCAGGAAATGCGGGCGATGACCAAAGCCGGTGGCCAGAACCTCGCCCCAGGCGAAGCGGTGGAAAAATGTCGCCTCGGGATGGGCGTTGACGAATTCGTCCCAAGCGACTTGATCGGCCGGTTCGGCCCGGCGATAAATGAGGGTCATGTTAGTGCGCGCCGGGGGAATTGAGCAGGTCGGCGAAAATATGGTCCATGCGGTCCCAGGCGAAATCGGTCAGGAGGGCGGAAAAGCGGGTTTTCATGCGCGCCAGATTGACCCGGTGGCGAAAGCGCGCGGTCAGGCGGGCGCGGGGAATTTGCGGTTGCGCGGGGTCCAGCTCCCAGGGGTGGGTGTAGAAAATCGCTGGGTTATGCTCGGTTTGATGCAAATGCCGCACGGCTTGGCGGTAGGCGGCGTAAGGGAGCAGGCGAAAATAGCCGCCCCCGGCGCAGGGCCAGTTGCGGCCAAGACCCTTGATTGTGGTCAGCGGAATTTCCCACAGCGATAATCCGGCGGGCTGGAAGGGCGTGCGCGCGGCATCCGGCGTGCCATAGAGATCATGGCGGACCGGAAACAGGCTGGAACTGTAGCGATGGCCGGTTTCTTCCAAGATTTCCCAGGCCCAGGGCACATGCGGGCCGATGGAAAACGTGGGGGCGCGGTAGCCGATGACCGCGACGCCGCCGGCATCTTCCAAGGACGCGCGGGCGCGCCGCAGATCGGCCCGAAACGCGTCCGGTCCGATTTGATCGACGAGCTGATGGCCATAGCCATGGCTGGCAAGCTCATGCCCGGCCTCGACGATGCGCCGGATCAGCGATTTATGCCGATCAGCGACCCAGCCGAGGGTGAAAAACGTGGCGCGTTGGTTGCGCGCGGCCAGCGCATCGAGCAGCCAGGCGGTATTGGCTTCGACGCGGCGGGGCCAAGATTCCCAATGATCGCGGTCGATCACGTCCGCGAAGGCCTGAACCTGGAAATAATCCTCGACGTCGATGGTCATGGCGCCGGGGATCGACATTAATATCGGTCCGGGATGTTGAGCAGGCTGTTGACGCGCTCGGCGGAGGAGGCAGCGCTGCTATCCGGCAGGCCGGAGGTGAGATCGCGCTCCAGCTCTTCGGCGATGCGTCGCGCCGTGGCGGCGCTGATGTTCATTTCGCCCTCGATGGCGGCATTGAATAATAATCGGCCACAGAGCCGGTTGATCCGGCGCGGCACGCCGTTGGTGGCGCGATGGATTACCGCGAACGTGTCCGGCTGGAACAGGTCGGTGCGGGTGCAGCCGCCGGTGGCTAGCCGATGCAGGATGTAAGGGCCGACTTCCTCGGGTGCGAGCGGGTTGAGATGATAGGAGGCGAGGACGCGTTGGCGAAGCTGGTCGAGATCGGGGCCGGCCAATGTGCGGCGGAATTCGGGTTGACCGAGCAGCACCACCTGCACCAGCGGCTTTGAGCCATCCGCGAGGTTGGACAGCAGGCGCAGATTTTCGAGGGCTTGGACCGATAAGGCTTGGGCTTCGTCGATCACGATGATGGGGCGGCGGCCACCGGCGAGGTCGCTGCGCCAGCGCTCGCGGATGCGCATCAGAAAATCGGCGTGATCGGTGCTGCGGCCAATGCCAAATTCCGCGCCGATCAGATGCAGCAAGGTTCGGCCATCGACCGCCGTGGTGGTGATGACGGCGGGACGGTAGGTGCCGGGATTGATCCGCGCGAGGGTGCGCTCCATCAGCGTGGTTTTGCCGGCACCGACTTCGCCGGTGATCACCACGAAACCATCGCCCTGCGCGAGGCCGAACATCAGATGGGCGACCGCGCGGTTATGCTCGGCGCTGCCGAAGAAATAGCGCTCATCCGGGGTGAGCCGGAACGGCATTTCACGCAAATTAAAGTAATCGAGAAGCAGATCCACGGTTCAAAACACCTTTTGCACACCGAAAGTGATACTGGTTTGCACACCATTACCGGTACTAGCCTGTGAACCGGTCAATCCATTAAATGACGTATTGGTAACGGCGAGTTGGAGTGAAAATTGAAGCTGGTGCGCGGTGCGATAGCGCCCGGTGATGGCGCCGGCATAGACCGGGACATTGCCGGTGTTTGAGGGGGAGCCGAGAACCGGGTTGTTGATGGAACTATAATCAAAATAGGTGGAGATTGAGGCGTTCGGGGTCAATTGGTGGGAAAAATTCGCGGACGCGGACAGGCTATGCTGGGAAAAGCCCAGCGTGCCGGGGGCATTGGCCACCAGCGTTTCATTGCTGCGCGTCAGATTGAGCGAGAGCGTGTCACGCGACCAGCGTGTGGTGGTGGCGATGGAGAATTGATGATTGCGAAACAGGCCCGATTGGACGCTGAGGCTGTTATTGGTGAGCAGGAGCGGGGTTTGGCCAACGCCGCCGACGGCTTGGCCAGAAAAATTGACGGTGGCGCCTGCGAGATTGGCGGCGACGCTTTGGGCCTGGGTGGCGAGTGTTTCGGCGTAATTGGCGGATAGGGTGGTGCGCGGCGTGAGTTGCAGCGTGGCGCGCAGATAAGGCGCGTTGAACCCATCGCGATGGCGATACGAGACCACCAGATCGACATGCGGGCGCGGATGTAATTGCACGCCCACGCTCCAGGTGGCATCGGCGATATGGGTGGGTGGCAGGCCCTGATAGCGCAAATCTTCATAGCCGCCGGAGACGAAAATCAGATCATGCGGGCGGATTGCGTAGCGGATTTCGTCTTGCCCGCGCAAAACACTGGAATTATTCAAAATGCCGGAGCCGATATATTGGGTCGCGGTGAGTGACACGCGGTCATCGATATTGGCGTACAGCGGCACCGTGGTGAAGCGCGCCCGGCCGGTTTGCGAGAACACATCATTGGGCGTGAAATAAGGCTGCTGACCGCCGGACAAAGCGGCGCGGTTGCCATTTTGGCTGGTATATTGGGCGCTATAAATCACATCCAGCGAACCGAGGCCGATGAATTTTTGCCGGTAGCGCGGGCTGATCAGATAGCTTTGGGTGGTGGTGCGCTGATGCGGGCCGATGGCCTGATAGCCGCCGGGCGCGTAGCCGCCGGCAGTGGCCTGCTGGGTGAGATAGGCGCTGGCATTGAGGGTCAGGCGGTTGGGGATCAGGGTGGTGCTGAAGCTGCCATTCAAATCCTGGCTGATGCCCGAATCCTGATTTTCATGTGCGTAAAATTCAAAGCTCGGCTGGTAATCGAGCTCGATCCGCCCGATCGGCGCTGACCCTGCGACGCGCAGGCCGGGCGTGAGGCTGGTGATGAATTCATTGTTCAAGCCGAGATATTTTGGAAATCCACCGATGATTGCTTCCTCGGAAACCCCGATTGAAGGGGTGAATTGCAGGCCGGTTGGCGTGGCGAGCGGGCTGTTCAAGCCGCCCGCGCTGGCAAACGGGCTAGGCAGAGCGCCGAGGCGAACGGCGGAGCCGAACGGGGCGGCACCGGTGAGTGCCGAATCCGGCAATAGTGAGTCTGCTGACGCTGACGTGGCGGATGCTGACGCCGACGCGGAGGATGCTGACGTGGACGCGGATGAAGACGAAGAGTCAGTGGCCGATTGGGCCAAGGCGCGCCCTTCAGCAGCGGCGAGGGCTGGGGCGAGCAGCAGGGCGATGCGCAGGGTTCGGCGGTTGAACAAGGCGGCCCGGATCATCGGGTTAGGCCCTGGCCGCGAACAAGCCGCGCCGACGCACGGGCGCGCGGTTCAGTAACAGGCTCAGCTGCGGGCAGGAATCGAGCAAATCAAGCGATTGCTCGATATCGGCGCGGCGGGTTTGGCCGGATTCGACCACCAGGATCACTTGCCCGGCGATGGCGGAGATTTCTGTGGGATCGCTCTTGGTGAGGCAGGCCGGGGCATCGATCACGATGATGGCGTTATCGTAGCTGTTGGCGACTTGGGCGATCAAATGGCGGATGGGCTGTTCGGCGGCGAGTTTGCCGCGCGTCTGCGCATCGGCGGTGCCGCCGACGGGGATGAAAATCAGCCGGTCGAGCGCGGTGCCGACCGGCACGGTGCGCGCGAGTTGGCGCGGTGATTGACCAAATTCAAGCAGGCCCGGCACATCCGCGAGGTTGAAATGGGCGGTGAGCGAGGCGTGGCCGATATCGGCATCGACCAGCACGACATCCTGCGTGCCGCCTTCGGCCAGCAACCCTGCGAGATTGAGGGCGGCGAAGCTCTTGCCCTCGCCATCGCGCGCACTGGTGACCAGCACGACATTATGGTGGCGGGCGGGGTCGTTATCGGCGGGGGGTTGTTTGAGATGTTCGAGCACATGGTGGCGAACAATGCGGAATTCTTCGCCAACCCGGCTGCGGCGGCGCAGGGAGACCATGCCATTTTCCTCCAGCAATTCGTGAGACAGGCGATGCGGGGCTAAGCTGGTGCGTGGTGCGGCTGACGGATGGACCGGGCCGAAGGCTGGTGCCGATAGGGGTGTTGGTGTTGGTGTTGGTATCGGCGTTGGCCCTGACCCTGACCCTGGCCCTGACCCTGACCCTGGCGCTGGCGTTGGCGTTGGCGTTGGCGTTGGCGTTGGCGTCAGCGTTGGCGCTGCGGGCGAGCGTTGGTTCGCCGCATCGAGGGTCGGCAGGCCCTGTGCGTCGAGGCCGGCGGCGAGGCGCTCGACCAGGCCGGGGGGGATGCTGGCGGGACGGTCATTGCGGCTCATCCCAAATTTCCAATCATGAAGGTCGCGATGAACAGCGCGCCAAAGACGCTCAGCAGCAATCCGCCGGCGATGCCAAGTTGCATGACCGGGGCGGTGGCGCTGGGGGCGGGCGCGAGATCCGAGATATGGCCGATGATCGGCAGACCGAAGCTTCGCAAATCGGCTTCCGACTGGACCCGGCCTTCAAGTTCGCCGAGCACGACGCCGATGCCAAGACCCGCACCGATGCCGAGGATCAGCACCGCGATTAACAGCAAGCGCCGGTTCGGGCCGATGGGCAGGCGCGGCTGCACCGGCGGGTTGATGACCTGCAATTGCACCTGATTGGCATCGATATTCGCGGCGGCGCCGATGCGCATGGCTTCACGCCGGCTGATCAGGTCTTGATATTCCTTTTGCAGCACGCCGTAATTGCGGTTGAGGTTGATGAATTGCGCCTCGATACCAGGCTGCGAGCGGGCGAGCGCGTTGAGCTTGGTGCGCTCGACGCGGGCGCGGGCGAGCTCGCGGGTGAGGGTGAGGATGGCGGTTTGAGTTTGCAACAGCTTCAGATGCAACGCCTCATAGACCGGATTGGCGACCGGCAGGCTGTAGGATGAGGTGCCGCCGCTGCTCGGTGCGTGTTCCAGCGTTTGGACTTCGCGCTCGGCGGCTTGCACGCCGGGATAATCGTTGGTGTATTTCTGGCGTAGCCGGGCGAGGTTCGCGAGGGCGGCGGCGAGGGCCGGATTGCCGGCGGCGGTTTGCCCGGAGGACAGGAGCGGCTTGGTTTTGGCCAATTCCTCGGTCAACAAACCTTGTTCGGCCTTGGCATCTTGCAGGGTGGTTTCGAGTTTATGCACATTTTGGCTGGCGGATTGCACAGCGGAGACGCCATTAATGCCGGGCAGCAGGTCGAGATATTTGGCTTGGAACGCGGCGCGGCGCGCTTCGAGCGTTTTCAGTTGGTCGTGAAAATAGGTGATTTGCGATTGCAGAAACTTGCCCGCGTTATCGATATCGCCTTGGTTATGGACGGTAGCGCGCTCGACATAGATACTCACCAACCCTTCGATAATGTTGTAGGCGCGGTGCGGATCGTGCCCGACGAAGCGGATCGTGAACAGATTGCGGCTTTGCGGCACCACCGTCACCCGCGACTTCAGGGAGCGAATAAGCGCCTCACGCGCGCCGGGGCCTTCGGCGCGCAGACCTTCACGCTCGATCAATTGTTGCAGATTGGGCGTGCTGAGCAGGGTTTCGCGCAACAGGTTGAATTCCTGCTCGGAATTGCCGTTGATCGCGATGCCGCGCAGCAACGGGGTGAGCACCGGGTCCGCCGCGACATAGAGCTGCGCGCTCGCCTCGTAATTGGGCGGCAACAGCATCACCACCGTCCAGCCGAGCAGGCAAACGGCCCAGCTGGTGGCGAGTACATAGAGACGTTTGCGCCACGCCGCCGCGAGCAAACGTTGGGCGGTGTTGATCAGCGGTTCCATGGAGCGGTCAGAACAGGCTGCGCGGAATGACGACGATATCGCCGGGTTGCAGCCGGATATTTTGCTGCAAATCGCCATCATTCAACAACGCACCAAGGGCGAGGGGAATTTTGGTATCATGCCCATCGGTGCGGCGGATGATGAAGGCGCTATTGGCCGCGCCAAATTGCGGCACGCCACCGATTTCGGTCATCAGATCAAGCACCGTCATGCCATTGACATAGGGAATGGCGCGGGGCTTGCCGGCGCCGATCACGCGAATATCGCTGCCCAGCGCGCCATGAAAGCTTTTGACGATGACCGTGACATTCGGATTTTTCACATATTGCTTGAGGCGTTGGGCGATTTCATTTTGCAATTGTTGGGGGGTTTTGCCCGCTGCATTGATGTTTTGCACCAGCGGGATCGAAAAACGGCCATCGGGGCGGACCGGCACGGCGGCTTCGGAGAGATCGGGCGAGCCATAGACGAAAACGCCGAGCACATCGCCTGGGCCGATCCGGTAGGTGGGATTAGGCGCTGCGACGGCGGCGAATTTTGGCGGCGCTGGTGGTGCGCAATTGGTTAGCCCGACACTGATGGCGGACAGGAGCACCAGGGAGAGTGCGGTGTTGCGGTTCAAAATCCGATTATTGCGATGAAGCTGCATAAACCGTTTCTCTCCTGGGGTTTGAGGAAATTTTCGATGTTAAGCTGGTATGTTTACTCAACGACGCCTCTTCCACTCAGCCATTGCCTTGCCTCGCCACCGACCATCGCATTTTGCCCAACCAAAAAGATCTTTCACGTCCCCAAAGCCCGATACGGACTGACTTTCAACCAAGACCGGATGAATGATCAACGAGCGGGAAAAGCCTGAACCCCTTAATGATAATAGGAATTTGATAAAAATCATTTTGCACCGATTGTCGGCTCGACCAGCGCATCAACCCAG
>JBMFWT010000068.1:0-11076 GCA_049964975.1 Acidiphilium sp. | reverse complement strand
TTCCAAGCGGCCTTTAACAGGATTGCCTTCCCACTCTACCCCACCCCATAACCCAACCGCTCAATAATCGGCGCCAAAATCGGCAGCACCGGCTCCAAATGCGCCCGATAATGCCGGTGGCGATAACGTGACCGATCATAGAGCTTCTCCGTCACCTGCGCATAGCTCGCCGTGCGCGCATAACGCTGGTTCTTTTCGAACTGCAAACAGGCCGGATCAAAATCTTCGCCGATAAACTCAAGCAAACCGCGAATTTCGTGCTCCTGCTGGTCCACCACATCCTCATACCGCACCGCCTTATAGCGCAACGCCGGAATATTCTCCCGGTAATGCGCAACCAGCCCCATGGTCAGCGCATAATGCTTGGCAATCGTCTCCAATTCCGCCGCACAGAAAAACCCATGGGTCAAATGATTGGAATACACCGATAACACCACATCCAGCGGGTGCCGGTGCAAATGAATAATCGGCGCCTGCGGGAACATTAAATGAATCAGCCCCAAATGCGTCTCATTCAACGGCATCTTGTCGGTAAACCAGGTCGCCCCCTCGCGAAACACCCCCGATTGCCGCGCCCGCGTCAAATAATGATCGCGCAGCAAATCCAACCCCTCGCGCTGATCGCCCATCCATAATTCCGCCAGCGCATCAGGGTAGGCGAGGGGGCTTCCCAGCAAACGCGGGATCAAAAACGTCGAATCATTAATATAAGGCAGCTCATCCCCCGCCGCGATCCGCTGATGCACACTCAGCGTCTGCTCAATCAGCGTGGTGCCTGAGCGCGGAAACCCAACAATGAAAATCGGCTGCGGCATATCCGCGCGCAGCGTCGCACGGGGCAGGGTGGAAAGCCGCCGCTCGGTGAAAAACCCGCGCAGCCGGTTCGCCATATCCTGCGCCACCTCGTCCATATATTTGCGCGCGCCCAATTCCAGCGCCCGCTTCTTGCCAGCATCATATTTGGCAAACGCCTCGTCATAGCGCCCCACCCGGTCCAGCAGCCGCCCATGCTCGGATAATTCCGCCGGCCCCAGCGTGCCGCTCTCGCCCAGCACCCGCAGCCGCTCAATCGCCGCCTCGGTCTCGCCCTGCCGCGCCAAAATCGTCGCCCGCGTCAGCCCCAGCGCCGGGTTCACCGGCGTCGGCGGCGCTTCGCTCGGCACCAAAGCCTGCGCCTGCGCCTGCTCATGCGCCTCCCGATGCAGCCGCTCCACCAGCGCCTGCGCCTGGTCAATCAGCTCCAGCGCCCGGTCAAATTTCCGGTCCGCCTCCTCCGTCCGCGCCCAGCCAATCAAGGTCTGCAACACATTCGGATTAAGCGCGACCGATTGTTGATAGAGCGCCCGCGCCTCCTCAATCCGCCCCTGGGTTTTCAAATTCCACGCCAAATTCGCCATCGTCACCGCATCGTCGCGCTCCAACAGCCGCAACACTTCCCGGTAATGATACTCCCCAATCAATGACCGGTTCGCCTCGGTCATCACCAACCCCATCAAATTATGCGCCTGCGCACTGCGCGGCGCGATCCGAATGGCATTGCGCGCATGCACCTCCGCCTCCGCCAGCGCGCCCCGCCCCAGCAGCATCAGCGTCAACTCATTGGTCGGCATGAAATTATTCGGATTAATCGTCACCAGCCGGCGCAGCAGCGTCTCCGCCGCCCCCAGCTTGCCCTCCTCGCGCCGCAGCCGATACAGCGCAAACAGCGCATCCTCGCGCCCCGGTGCCAATTCCAGCACCGCCATCAGCTTCGCCGCCGCCGCTGCACCATCCCGCGCCTGGAGCGAAAGCTCGGCCTCCTCCAACATCGGCTTCAACGCCGCACTCGAATCCGCCGGGCTCAAGGTCGCCAAATCCAGCGCGCAACAGCGCAACCGCCGCAACCCCGATCCGCACGGGCAAGGCGTCATATCAACCATCGTGAAAATTCCCCGTTCTACGTGTTTTTATCGATGAAATTCAGTCATTGGTCGGATAGCGCGCCATCAACGCCTTCTGATGCTGCCACGCCCGCAACAACCGCCACAACCCATAAGGCTTGCGCCCCTGCGCGCGCAGCATGGCCCCAATCCGGAACGCCGCCCCATAATGAAAAAACTGCGCCCGATACGCCTCAATAATCGTGGTCTCCGGGTCCCAAATATGCGTCGCCTCTGAGCCAGCGCCATTCACCTCAATAATCTTGAAGCCCTCGCCCTGGCGCAATTTCGCAACCGTGCTGAACCGCACATCAAACCGCCCGAAATGAAATTCCGGCAAATCCCGCGCAATCGCCTCAATCCGCGCACTCAGCGCCGGCGTAATCAAATGCCGCCCATCCTTAAACGTCGAACCCCGGCAATGATTGCCCACAAACACCAGCCGCACCCGTTCATCCTTGGCCGGAATCCGCGCCGCCTCCGCCCCCAGCTTGGGCAGCAAAATCCCGGCCACCGCCGCCAGCCGCGCATCCGCGTCAATCAAAGCGCGGATCGTCCGCACCCCATCCCCCACCACCACCGGCGCATGCTTGATGGTAATCGAGGTAATCTGCCCCTGCGCCGCCCCTGGCATGCGCACATAAAAAATCCCCGCCTCACCCTCATCGGTCACCAGCGCCTGCAACTGCATCCGCGTCGCCGGCGGAAATTCCGCCAAATACCGCGCCAAATCCGCCCGGTCCGCAATCACCCGCACGCCCGCACCATTGCAGCTCATATCGGGCTTGGCCACCACCGGATACGCCAAATTCTGCGCCCGCATCGCCGCCTCGGCCATGCGCACATTATCCGCGCCCACCACCCCCAGCGTGGTAATCCCCACATAAGGTGCCAGAAATTCCCGGCCCACCGGCCCCATCTGGTTCAAAATATCGGTCTTCGACTCGCCACAAACCCCACCCGCCTCAATCAGCGGATTGGTCAGCGTCGGCAACGTCACACTCCGATGGCGGATCGATTGCGCAATCCAAAACACCACCACCGGCGCATAAAACACAAATCCCGGCCAAAACTCGAAAAACGACACAGGGCGTGGCGTGCGTCGGCGCGTAAGCGCAGCCTGCAGCCGGGCCGCGAGCGAATCAGCACTCATTCTCCATCCTTTCTCATCCGCTGGGACTGCCAGCGCGCCGCTGCCCGTCCCGCCACGATCAGCACAACCAACAAAACAGCCATACCCACCCAGCGATACGGCCCTAGATAATGCAGCATCAAGGCGCCCAGCTTCAAGCTTACAAAAAATAACAACGTCGTCCAAGCCAGCGTCGCCACCATCGCGGCCAGCGCGAACCGCCAAAACGGCACCCGCAAAAACCCACAACTGGTATAAGTAGGCAGCCTCAACCCCGGCGTAAACCGGCTGACCAAAACCACCCAAATCAAACGCTGCGTCACCCAATCCTGCCCAATATCCCGCCGATGGCGCGGCACCAGCCGCTGCGCCCACGGGTGCCGAGCCGAAAGCCGCCCCAGCCCGTATAAACCCAAATCCCCCAACACAATCCCGGCATACAGCGCCCCCAGCGCCACCGGCAACGACACCGCCCCCGCCGCCACCTGCATCGCCGCAAGCAACGTCGCCGCATCCTCCAAAATGAAGGTGCCGATAATAATGGTGGTGGCCTCCAACAGCGGGTTTCCCGCCGCCGACGCCAACATGGTGGTCAAATCGCTCCAGAGCATGATTTTGCTCCTTAATCGATATCGCCGCCCGTTACCAATATCGTGACCAAGCGCGTGACCAAGTGCGCAAACCCTTGCCTCGCCAAACCACCCTCGGCATACACATATCATGAATTTTTTCACCGCCATCGCCCAGCACACCCCCCCCGCGATGATCCTGATGGTCGCGCTGATCGTCTGGCGCGGCTACCGCTTCACCCGTGCCCGCGTCCGCCCCATCCGCACCTACCTGCTGCTCCCGGTCATTTTCATCATCTGGGGCGTGCTGCATATCGTGCTCGCCGCCCAATTGCTCCATGTCCCGCTCACCGCCCCAATCCCCATCCTCGGCTTCCTCGCCGCCTTATTCATCGGCGCCCCGCTCGGCTGGTTCTCCATCAACAGCACCGGCTTCGCGATCGATCATCAACGCAAACTCGCCTTCCTCCCCGGCAGTTGGGTGCCAATCCTGCGCTATTTGCTGGTCTTCGTGATCAATTACCTGGTCTCCATGGCCACCCAGCTGCATTTGCTCCCGCTCACCACCCTCGCCTTGCTGTCCTTCGCCGTCTCCGGGCTGATGATCGGCTATTTCGGCGTCTGGATGGGCCGGTTCCTCAATCTCTATCAGCGCGCCCCGCAAACCGACCTGTCGCTCCCCTCCCGCAAAAAATCAGCCGCCCGCCCATCATGACCGGCCTGATCACCCGCAAGCGCGTCTTCGTCGCCCTCGAAATCGGCTTTAATTTCATCTTCCCTTGGCTCAGCTACCGGCTGGCCAAGCCGCATATCGGCGAAATCCACGCGATCATGGCCTCCGCCATCCCGCCCATGCTCTGGAGCCTGGTGCAATTCGCCCGAAGCCGCAAAATCGACGCGATCTCGGTGATGGTCCTCGGCGGCATCGCCCTGTCCCTCGCCGGCTTCGCCCTCGGCGGCTCGCCCAAACTCCTCTTGATGCGCGAATCCCTGATCACCGGCCTAATCGGCCTCGCCTTCATCGGCTCCGCCCTGATCGGCAAACCGCTGATGTTCGTGCTCGCCCATGCCAGCATGAAACGCCAATCCGCCGAAGACAGTGCCGCCCTCGCCGGCCTCGCCGATAACCCCCTGTTCCGCCGCATGATGACCGTCATGACCATCGTCTGGGGCATCGGCTTCGTCGCCGAAACCGCCGCCCGCGCCACCCTGGTCTTCATGCTCCCGGTCGGCCGCTTCCTGATCATCGGCCCGATCGTCGGCTACGGCACCATCGCCCTCCTAATCGGCTGGACCTTCCTCTATGGCAGCATCATGGAAAAGCGCGGCGCCCTCGGCGACCTCACCTAACATCCCTCACCAAAACGTGATGGCCGGGTAAGCCATCTTTATCAAACCCACCCCCTTAGTTGCACTTAGCAACGCTTCGCAACATCGCCCTCTGCTAAACCAGGGTTATGTCCATCGCCCCGATCCAAGCCCTGAACCGTTTCGGCCTCGGCGCCCGCCACGGCGAAACCCCGCCCGCTGACCCGCGCGCCTGGCTGCGCGCCCAGCTCGATGGCCCGGATCCCGGCCTCACCAGCCCCGCCTTCGCCACCCTCCCCACCGCCGCCGATGGCCTGATCGCGCGCCGCACCGATCTGCGCGAACGCAAAAAAATCCTCGCCGAAGGCCTGCCGCTCAAGGGCAATTTCCAACCCCAAACCCTCGCCATCCTGCGGGATGATGCGAAAACCCAAATCGATTTCGCCCTCACCACCAACGCGCCGTTCCGCGAACGCCTGGTCTGGTTCTGGGCCAACCATTTCACCGTCTCCACCCGCCAAGGCGGCGTTCAACCCCTCGTCGGCGCCTATCTGCGCGAAGCGATCCGCCCCCACGTCACCGGCAAATTCACCGACATGGTGCTGGCCGTCGAACGCCACCCCGCCATGCTGCTCTATCTCGGCAACGCCTTCTCCACCGGCCCCAACAGCCGCGTCGGCGAGCGCACCCATCGCGGCCTGAACGAAAATCTTGGCCGCGAATGCATGGAGCTGCACACGGTCAGCCTGCGCGCCGGCTACCACCAGTCGGACGTCACCACCATGGCCAAACTCCTCACCGGCTGGTCCATCAACCCGCAAAACCAACCCACCGGCTTCATGTTCCGCCCCTTCCTGCACGAACCCGGCCCAAAAACCCTGATGGGCCGAACCTTCCCCCCTGGCGAACAAGGCGGCATCGAGGCGCTGCGCTTTCTCTCCACCTACCCCACCACCTGGGTCGCCCTCGCCACCAAACTGGTCCGCCATTTCATCGCCGATCAACCGCCCCAACCCGCCATCAACCGCATCGCCAGCATCCTCGCCGATACCGGCGGTGATCTGCGCGCCGCCTCCCTCGCGCTGATCGACCTGCCCGAAGCTGCAGCACCTCTCACCAAAATCAAAACGCCGTTCGACTATCTGATCTCCAGCCTGCGCGCCGGCGGCCTCTCTGGCCTGCCGCCCATGCTCTATCTCGGCACCCTCAACCGCCTCGGCCAGCCGCTCTGGCGCGCGCCCCTGCCCAATGGCTGGTCGGATCTCGGCGCCGATTGGTCCGGCTCAGACGCCGTGCTCGGGCGCATCGATTTCGGCTACACCCTCGCCGCCCGCCTGCACGAGGCAGACCCGCTCGACCTCGCCCACAGCGCCCTCGGCCCATTGCTGCGCCCCGCCACCATCCAAGCCATCCGCCACGCCGGCTCGAAACGCGAAGCGCTTTCGCTCCTCTTCGCCGCCCCCGAATTCCAACGGAGATAATCCCATGGCGCTCCCCCTCAGCCGCCGCGCCACCCTGCTCGGCCTCGGCACCGCCGCCATCGCCGGCCGCACCCGCCTCGCCCTCGCCGCCGCCCCCACCGATCGCCGCTTCATCGTCATTTTGCTCCGGGGCGCGCTCGATGGCCTCAACGCCGTCATCCCCTATGGCGACCCCGATCTCGCCCGCCTGCGCGCCCCGTTAATCCCCGCGCGCGACAAAATGCTCGATCTCGGCGGCTTTTTCGCCTTCCACCCCGCCCTCAAAAACCTGCACCAACTCTACCAAGCGGGCGAGGTGCTCCCCGTCCACGCCATCGCCGGGCCCTATCGCACCCGCAGCCATTTCGAAGCCCAAGATTTGCTGCAAACCGGCGTCGCCGAAACCAGCATCAATTCCGGCTGGCTCAATCGCCTAATCGTCGAACTGCACGCCCAAAACAACACGCTAAACACCGCCAACACAGGTCTCGCCGTCGGCATGGGCATGCCCCTGCTCTTACGCGGCCCGGCCCGCATCGGCTCCTACGCCCCCATCGGCTTTGCTAAACCCAGCCCCGACCTCTATCACCGCATCGCCGCCCTCAACGCGACCGACCCGGTCTTCGGCCCCGCCATCCGCACCGGCCTGCAAACCCAAAAATTCGACCATGCGCTCCTCGATCACCCCCAATCCCCCCACGCCAAAAATTACGGCTTTGGGGGTCTCGCCCAAGCCGCAGGCACCCTGCTCGCCGCCGCAGGCGGCCCGCGCATCGCCGCCTTCCAGCTCGAAGGCTGGGACACCCATGTCAACCAAATCAACCTGCTCACCCCACCCCTCGCCGGGCTGGATGCCGGCATCGCCACCCTCAAATCCGCCCTCGGCCCCGCCTGGCGCCAAACCACCATCCTGATCGTCACCGAATTTGGCCGCACCGCCCGCATCAACGGCACGCACGGCACCGATCACGGCACCGCCACCATCGCCTTCCTCGCCGGCGGCACCGTCGCCGGCGGCAAAGTCCGCACCATTTGGCCCGGCCTCAAAGATCGCCAATTATTCCAAAACCGCGACCTCGCCCCCACCGCCGACATTCGCAGCCTCGCCAAAGGCGCCATCCTCGCCCAATTTTCTCTCGCTCCCGCCGCCCTCAATCGCATTTTCCCCAACAGCACCGACGCCGCCCCGCTCACCCACCTGCTCCGCACCTAACCGCCCGCCCAGCGGCATCTTGTTTGCCGTGAATGAATTGGCTTGTGTTCGACCGATAATAGGCTCACATACACTGGATAAAGTTGAAACGGGCCAATCATCGCTGCACCGTTTTCGGACCATTCGTGACCGATGACGAGCCTCCCCCCCGCGCAATCGGGCGGAGGCACCGGGTCGACCATGAAAGCCACCGCGTCATGGACTGACATTGTCATTCACCAACCAAGTCACGTATGGACCGCGTGACAGGATCGGATCAGGAGAGTGCCTCATGGCTGACGACCATCGCGACGACCCGTCAGACATAAACACCGGTGCGCCCCCGCCACGGCGGGTGGAAACCGGTCACCGCGCTGATTTCGGCACAAAGGGTGATCTGCTGCATGATCGCCGCCGCCCTGGCCGTCTGCGCAATCCCAGCCCCGCCCTCATCGCCCTGATGCGCGGCCAGTCGGTGTATGCGCCAGACGGTCATTCGCTCCTGCCCAATATCCATACACTGCCGGATCACGCCGCCACGCCGTCGGGCGCAAACGCGGAGCGCAGGGACGATCTCGAAAACGACATCGAAAACGACATCGAGAACGACATCGAGACCGGCATCCGCGACGATCTGCGCGCCTCGCGCGGTATGATCACCGGCCTCGCCGCCTCAATCCTGCTCTGGGCAGCCCTGATCGGCGGCGGGTGGCTCCTCTACGCGCTCATCTGAAGCGATAAACGCATGTCCACATCGCATGCATCGCGGCGCGGAGGGAAATCGGCGGTTGCTTCTCCAACGAAGTCCTAAACGTGAAGGCCAGCCAGTAGCATCATGATAGCCCCCGCCATCCGTCGCCTAAACCCAATTGATGCGCCCGATTACCGCACCATCCGGCTCGATGCACTGAAGCACAACCCAGAAGCCTTCGGTTCCATTTATGAAACCGAGCAAGCGCGCCCCATCGCCGAATTCGAACAGCGCTTGATCGATAACATCGTGTTTGGCGCCTATGTTGAGGGCACCATCGTCGGCATGGCCGGGCTGAGGCGGCAAGTCGGGCAAAAAGATAGCCACAAAGCCTATGTCTGGGGCATGTACGTCCAACCAGCTTGTCGCGGCGCCAGTATCGGCAGCGCGCTGCTGCACGAATTGATCCTGGTCGCCCAAACCCTCGTCGAGCAACTCACCTTATCAATCGTCAAAGGCAACGATCCCGCCGCCACTCTATATCGAAAATTTGGATTTCAAATCTATGGCGTCGAGCCACGCGCCTTGAAAACCGCTGATGGTTACAACGACGAAATCCACATGATCAAATTTTTAAAGAGTGACGATTTATCGCCCCACTAACGCCACCACCCCAAGCGCCCAACTTCGCCACCGCATCTGGTTCCGCGTCAATCAAAACAAATCGCCCATGGCAGGCAAATGTCGCCATTTGCCGAATCACAGCCATCCGCCGATGCAATAATTTTAATAGACCCCGAGCTTACCTTTAAAGAGGGGTTTCCAAAGCTAGGATTTTTCATAATTTTCTATAATTACTTCCAAGGGTGGCATACTACCATAAAATTTAACCTCTCCTGTTGTCTTATTCACAAAAATTGGGCCATTCCCAGCCAACCTATGAATCATATTGCCCGTCTCGAGATAGCGTTTTGAATTATAGAAAAATATCCAGGCAGACGCACTTTCTTTAGTATGATCCTCAATTATGGCCCAAGATTGATCGCGCGGCACCTTCTCCGCTAAGACTTTTGCAGCACGATCCAGAGCGGATTTTTTATCGAACATAGCTACTTTGGCTCCTCGTATCAGGGGCTTGTTTGCAAAAATTGAAAATTCCGGAAATTGGCAAAATTTCCCAAGCCGCTGCCACCTGTTCGCCCATCGAGAAAATTGATGCCTCCTGCGCCATTATTTATTGCATTCCGAACATGACCAACATCTCCTGTTAGCTCGTAGGATGGGGTGCGCTTGAGCACCCCACCCTCTCGCCGCCGCCGCCCTATGCCGCGATCAAAACACCTTGCCGAACACGAAGGTAAAGGCAACGTCATTTCGCGCCCCACCACGGGTGCGAACATCCGTTGTCAAGCCGGTATAAACAAACGCCGTGGGGCTGACAAAGGTGCCGCCAAATATCCCGACGGTCGTGGTGTCGGTCCGATTGCCTGTGTCTACGCTTTGATTGAGAAACCGACTAAACGTAACGGATTGCTTGCCGCCAAACGTCTGCGCAAAACTCAGCCCAACATACGCGTCGGTGTGAGGATTGAAAATATAAGGCAGATAAACCAATAATTTCTCGGAAGGCTGCGTCTGAAGCTGCTCGCGCGCCGATCCGAACGGCGTCACCAGCGTTCCAAAACTATTATTATTGCCATAAAAATTACTAACGCCCCAGATTTCAAAATCCAGCCGCCTGCCAGTATGTGCCTGACCAAACAAAACATGCCCATACCCAACCGTTATTTGGTTCACCCAACTATTGGTGCTCGCATTCAGCGTTTGGCTCTGATTGAATGCGCCCGTCGGCGGGCTGGTCAGATACGACAACACCAAATACTGGTCCGATGAAATGTCATTAACCGGATAAATATAACCGCCGATCTGCGGCTCCGCAAATCCGGAATTGTGACTCAATGGCTGCCCATCAAGCTCTTGCGTGCCGCTGAAATCAACATAAGGCTCAATCGCCTGCACCGCCGCCGTCATTCCATCGACTGAAAAACCTTTGACCACCCTCATAATCGGCACATCAGTCGCAATCCTGGTATTGCCAATTTTAGTCCCGTTGCTGGTGTAAAAAGAAGTCGAGGAGCTGTAAATATTGTAAAAAAGACCAACATTGACGGTAGGGGGCGGTGCGGGCAAGTCAAACGGCAGGGGGTCTGCCGCCGCCACGCCAAATGATACGAAGCCCAGCATCGCAGCAACGGTCATCAAGCCTGCGTATTTTGCGATTCGTTGATTTTTCATGTGCAGTTTCCTTCCTGTTTACGGCGATAACGCCCCATTTTTCGACGCGGGCGAACGAGCAAATCCACGATCACGCCGGTATCGATCCCGAGGTGACCACCGCCCAGGCCCAGTTCGCCTCGGCGCGCATCAGCGGCCAGAAACCCTACAGATGCTGTTACGCTCATCATGATGCGTCCGTTGCGCTCCCAAAGCCCTGCCGCACCATTCTGATTTTCAAACAACGCACACGACAGCGCGCCGAAAAAATCCTCGATATCCACCAAAATGATACAACTCAGCTTGTCCTATTCGTGCTCAAATGCAGATTGGTTACAGCCTCACAGGCGCATTTTATTAGCTCGTAGGATGGGGTGCGCTTGAGCACCCCACCATCGCGCAGCCACCGCGCGCCAACGCCACCCTCCCATTTTCCCCTTTCGCACCCACCCCCTCCTATGCCATGTTAGCGAAATGGAGCAGGCCACTAACCCCCTCGCGCTTTTGCTCGCCGACCGCTTCACCGGGATC
>JBMFWT010000067.1:0-11605 GCA_049964975.1 Acidiphilium sp. | reverse complement strand
GCGATTGGGGCCACGCGCGCGATTATGTTCGCGCCATGTGGCTGATGCTGCAGCAAGATCACGCTGACGATTACGTGATCGCCACGGGTCGCACCGCGAGCGTTGCCGCTTTTGCCGATATGGCGTTCGGCGTCGTTGGTCTGAATGCCGCCGATTATATTCGCACCGATGAAAAATTGATGCGTCCCGCCGAAGTCGAATTGCTGCTCGGTGACCCCAGCAAAGCCGCCGGGACCCTCGGCTGGAAGGCTGAAGTAACGCTTGAGCAGCTCGCCGCCGAAATGGTTGAGGCCGATTTGGTTCGTATCAAGAAGGGGATGTAGTGGCTGCGCGGATTCTGATTACCGGAGCTTCAGGGTTTGTTGGCCGTGCCCTTCACCCCGCGATCAACGCTGCCTTTCCTGATGCCATCGTGCGCCCCTTCATCGGTGATATTGCGCAGCGCAGCGTGGTGGTTGACGCTGTCACGCAGGCACGCGCTGATATCATCATTCATCTGGCCGCGATCGCCGCCGTGCCGCAAGCGCAGCGAGACCTGGCCCGGTGTTTTGATGTCAACCTGACCGGCACGCTGCATCTGGCCGAAGCCATGCTCACCCACACACCGAACGCATGGTTGATCTATTTTGGCAGCGGTGATTGTTACGGCGCATCATTCAAATCGGGCCAACCGGTCTCGGAAATGACGGCATTAGCGCCGCTCAACAGCTATGCCGCCTCAAAAGCCGCCGCCGATCTCACCCTCGGCGCGCTCGCGGCCGAACGCGGTTTACGGCTGCTGCGTTTACGCCCGTTCAACCAAATCGGCGCGGCCATGCCGGAAAGCTACGCGATGGGCAGTTTTGCTGCCCAATTAAAGCGGATTGGTGCCGGCCTAGCACCGCCTATTCTCAAAGTCGGTAATCTCGATGCCGAACGTGATATGATCCATGTCAATGATGTCGCTGCCGCCGTGGTGCGCGCTCTGGCCCGGATCCGTGAAGGCGCGCTGCCGGATAATCTGGTGCTCAACCTGGCCTCCGGCCAGTCACGACGGATTGGCACCATGTTGAATGATTTAATCGCGCAATCGGGATTGGCCGTCACGATCGAGGCCGATCCGGCCCGGATGCGTCCGTCGGATATTCCACGGGCGGTGGGCGATGCCAGCGCCGCGCGCCAACACCTGAATTGGGTGCCGATAATATCCTATCAACAATTTTTATTGGATTTGTTGGCGCCGAATGCCGATCAGCGTTAACGGCCCCCTCACCAACAGGGGTCGTTACGCTGATCGACATTTGCAAAACCCAGTCGAGTTAGGCCATCATCTCCACGGTCACCGGAATCGATTTTGCCGCCGGTGTTTCCGCGAGTTGATCATGGTGCCCCAAAGCTAACAATGGATTGGTCTCGGGATAATAAGCACCAATCGATCCGGGCGGGATGCTATAGGCAATCGCTGTCAGATTTTCGACCACCCGATCAATCCCGTCATCCGATACCGTGCGCAGCCGCACTTTCGCACCGGCCGAAATGCCACGCGCCTGCATATCCGCCTCGTTCATAAACACGACCATCCGCCGGCAGGCGCGTCATAGAGGGCAAAAATCTCATCCTGCTCAGCCATTTTTTGCTCCATCCAGCGGCGCGATCATTTGATATCCAACAATTTCGCTTAATTGGGTCCATCAAGCGCGACGGTCAACCGTGTCAGACGCATTGCTGCGTGTCTTGCCGTTTGAACCCTGGCTCCCCATCCTGTATAGAAAGGACCTCACCGGTCCTGATTAGGAGCAATCATGTTCATCGAAACCGAACCCACGCCCAATCCCGCAACGCTGAAATTCCTGCCGGGCCGCACCGTGCTGGACTCTGGCACGGTCGATCTGGCTGACGCCGAGGCCGCAGCGGTCAGCCCGCTCGCCAGCGCCCTGTTTGCCCTCCCTGGCACCAGCCGGGTGTTTTTTGGTGGCGATTTTATCTCGGTCACCAAGACCGACGCCGTCGAATGGTCCGCGCTGCGACCGCAGATTCTCGGCGCGATCATGGAGCATTTTCTCGCGGGTCACCCGGTCATGGCCAGTGACGCGGCACTGACGGTAGAAGATGTCGATCCAGCCGATCACGAAATCGTTGCCCAAATCAAGGAATTGCTTGATACCCGCGTGCGTCCCGCCGTTGCGGGCGATGGCGGCGATATCGTGTTTCGCGGTTTTCGCGACGGCGTCGTATCGCTGCACATGCAGGGCGCCTGTTCCGGCTGCCCATCCTCGACGGCGACTCTGAAAATGGGTATCGAAAATCTGCTTCGCCATTATGTCCCTGAGGTCAAAGCGGTACAGCAAGTGACTGCTTGAATCTGATTTTTTTGCTTGGAGAGATGAATGACGCTCGATAATATCGCGCTCGATACATTGTTTCGCACCGCGCGCACCAAAAATGCCTGGACCGATCGCCCGGTGAGCGATGAGACGCTGCGCGCCCTCTATGACATCCTGAAGTTCGGGCCGACATCGGCCAATTGCTCGCCGGCGCGCTTTGTGTTCATTCGCACGCCAGAAGCGCACGAAAAGCTGAAGCCCGCGCTGAACCCTGGCAATATCGATAAAACCATGTCGGCACCAATCACGGTGATCGTGGCGCATGATCCGCTCTTTTACGAGAATTTGCCCAAGCTGTTCCCGCATGCGGACGCGCGCGCCTGGTTCTCGGGCAACCCTGATCTCGCCGAGGAAACCGCCATGCGGAATGGCACCTTGCAGGGCGGCTATTTGATCATGGCAGCCCGCGCCCTCGGGCTCGATGTTGGCCCGATGTCGGGCTTTGACAAAGACAAGGTCGATCGTGCGTTTCTCGCCGATCATGGTTGGAAATCGAACTTCCTGATCAATCTGGGCTATGGCGTCGCGGAGGATTTATTCCCGCGCAGCCCGCGCCTTACGTTCGAGGAAGCCTGCTCGCTCGTCTGATCATGACCCCTCGCCCGCCTGCGCGAATTCTCGCTCTGGATGCGTCGGGCGCGCAGGCATCGGTCGGGATTGTCGAGGACGGAAAACTGCTCGCTCATCGGCAATCCCAAGCAGGCTCGGGCCTTGCCGATCGCCTGGCATCCATGCTCGCGGACACGCTGAACGATGCGACCCTTGATCCGCACTCCATCGAGGCGATCGCGGTCATGATCGGGCCTGGCAGTTTCACCGGTATCCGCGCTACCCTCGCGCTCGCGCATGGTTTCGGTCAGACGGCACGGATCCCGGTGCATGGTGTGCGGCTGAGCGAAGCGTTCCATCAGGATTTGCCCGCCCTCACCCGCCCGCTTTGGGTGGCCGCAACCGCCCGGCGCGGCCATGTCTTTTTGGAGCGTGACGGGATTGCGGCAAGCTTCGCCGATGATGCTGTGCCACAGCCCTCATTTCCCATCGCTCTTGCCGGCGAGCGCGCTATTACGGTGGCTTCTTACCTCGCGGCGCGTGACGCTAACGTGCTGCTCACCCCCGCACGCATCCCCAGCCTCTGTGCCATCGCCAAAGCCCTGCGCCACCGGCTTGCCGTCGGCGGGCCGATCATCGCGCCTTTGCCACTTTACGTCGATCCGCCCGAAGCCAAGCTGCCCGCCGCCGGGTTGCGCCCCGCACCGGTTTGACGGCGCGATGGTGCAGATCGTTCCAGCAACGATAGCCCATGTCCCGCTACTCGCCGCATTGCAAAATGCCAGCTTTCCTGATGAGCCCTGGCCAGAGTCAGCTTTCGCGCCGTTGTTGGCAATCCCAACCGGATTTGGATTGCTGGCGGATCATGAGGCACCGATTGGCTTTGCCCTCGCGCGGGTGATTGTTGATGAAGCTGAAATCATCAGCCTCGGCGTGATCCCCTCCGCGCGGCGTCACGGATATGCACGGGCCATTTTGCTCGCGTTAATCGCCGAATGCCGGGAGCGCGGTGCTTCCACGTTGTTTTTGGAGGTTGCCGCACGGAACGAACCCGCAAAATTGCTTTATCGTACCGAGGGGTTTTCTGAATTGGGCAAACGCCGTGGCTATTATCGCAATGGTGACGATGCGGTGCTGATGCGCCGGTCAATCATGCCGATCGAATAACATGGATGCGCAGCATCGCCCGTGATAACGGGTCGTCCTTGAAATGACGACCCGTTATTGACCGATTTCAGGCCGGCGCGGTCACGCCATGGCTCTGATCCTCAAGCGACGTCCAAGCATCATCCCACTCGCCGATGGTCGATGATTTACTATATTCAGTGGAGCGCGCTTCAAAGAAATTCGCGTGCTCAACAGCGTTCAGCATCTCGTCAAGCCAGGGCAGCGGATTTTTCTCGACATGGAATAGCGGGTTCAAGCCAAGCTGCATCAACCGCCGATCGGCGATGAAGCGGATATAGGCTTTGACTTCGGCGGCCGTTAGTCCTTCAACCGCGCCAAACTCAAACGCCAGATCGATGAACGCATCCTCGTGATCGACGATGGTGGCGCACGAAACATATAGCTCGTGCTTAAGTTCATCGGTCCAGATTTCCGGATTTTCCGAAATGAACGTGCGGAATAGCCGGATAATCGAAATACAATGGAGACTTTCATCGCGCACTGACCACGAGATAATCTGCCCCATGCCCTTCATTTTGTTAAACCGAGGAAAATTCAACAAAATCGCGAAGGACGCAAAAAGCTGTAGCCCCTCAGTGAATCCGCCAAAGGCCGCCAGGGTTTTCGCAATCTCATGCTTACTGTCAACACGGAAGCCGTGCATATAGTCATATTTGTCCTTCATTTCCTTATACTTCATGAAGGCGGAATATTCGAGTTCCGGCATGCCCACAGTATCCAAAAGATGGGAATAAGCGGCAATATGCACTGTCTCGATATTTGAAAACGCCGAGAGCATCATCAACACTTCGGTTGGTTTAAACACTTGGCTATAATGCTTCATATAGCAATTATTCACCTCGACATCCGCCTGGGTGAAAAAGCGGAAAATCTGGGTTAGCAAATTGCGCTCACCCACGGTCAAGTTTTTGTGCCAATCCTTCACATCATCCGCCAACGGCACTTCCTCGGGCAGCCAATGCACGCGCTGCTGGGTCAACCAGGCTTCGTAGGCCCACGGATAGCGGAACGGCTTATAGACCGGGTTTTCGGTGAGCAGATCAAAGCGTACCGGATGCTGATCCGGGCTGGTCTCAATCGCGGTGACGGACGCATTCATGGGGAAACGCCTCTATATCTTGTGGTCAGTGAAGGAATTCACGCAACATATTGAAGTCGGGGCAGAGTCGCAAGACTCATCACCCGATTTATCTCAAAATTTTGGCGTCCGTTTTTCAACAAACGCCGTCATCCCTTCGCGTTGACCCGCCGTGCCGAACAAGGAGAGAAACGTCGCGCGCTCATACAGCACGCCCTCGGCCAGCGAGGACTCAAAAGCCCGATTGACCGCCCGCTTGGCCAGCGCATTCGCCACCGGCGATAGCGATGCGATGGCCTCACCTAATTTGATCGCCTCGGCAATCAACGCCTCTGCCGGCACCACGCGGGCGACCAAATTGGCGCGCTCCGCCTCCACCGCATCCATCATCCGCCCGGTAAGGATCATCTCCATGGCTTTGGATTTGCCAATCGCCCGGGTCAAACGCTGGGTGCCACCGGCACCGGGGATCACCCCCAGCTTGATCTCGGGTTGACCAAATTTGGCGGTATCGGCGGCAAGGATCATGTCGCACATCATCGCGAGTTCGCAGCCGCCACCCAGCGCAAAGCCCGCCACCGCCGCAATCACCGGCTTGGTGATATGCGTGACCGTCTCCCATGTTTTGCCGATGAAATCATCAAGGGCGGTCTCGGGATGGGTGCGGTTTTGCATTTCCTTAATGTCCGCCCCGGCGGCAAAGGCCTTCTCACTGCCGGTGATGATGATGGCCCCAATCGCATGATCTGCGTCAAAACCACGCAGCGCCATGCCCAATTCGGTCATCAGCTGGTCGCATAATGCGTTGAGTGCTTTGGGGCGATTCAGCCGGACCAGCCCGACCCGGCCATGGGTTTCAGTGACGATCATTTCATAGCTCATGGTGCCCTCCGTTACTTAGCGATAAACATGGCGCAAACGATGGATTTTGCAACCAGCCCTAATCTTCACGATGCAAATGCCGCACCTGCGCGCTGCGCGGCACCGCATCAGGGTTCGGGCAGGTGCCGAGCAGCCAATCAAAGCCCGGATTGGTGACACCAAACCATACTTGTTCATTTTTGAAATGATGGCGCAGATGATATTTTTTGATCCAACGGCCCCAACCGGTGATCGGCCGATACGGGATATGCGCCAGAAAATGCACCCACTCATAATAGAGGATCGCCAGCGCCACCCCGGCCATCAACGCGCTGATCACCGAAGCTTGCGGCCAGATCAGGGCGATCAGGCCAGCGGTGATTGCCAAATTCGGCACCAAGAACCACAAAGGCAGAAACAACAAATCCAGCCGCTCGGGTGCTTGATGATGATCGTAATGCAAACGATGCTGTAATTTCAGGATGAACGGCCAGCGTCGCATCGGTGGCGCATGCAGCGCGAAGCGGTGAAATCCATATTCACTGAAAAAAAACATCATGGCGCCGGCCACCACCAGCAGCGGGTTGATGGTGATGGCGCCGAATGCAGCGACCAGCAGCCACAACAAAACGCCAAAGCTCAGCGCCGCATTGCTGCCATGCCGGAAAAATTCAACCAGTCGCCATTTCAGGTCTCCGCGCTGGGCCGCGCTAGAATCCATACGCCACGTTCCGATCATTGCTGCGGGTCAGGTTGCGAAACCGCGCCAGCGCCAAGAGTGGGAAAAAACGTGGATAGCCATGATAGCGCAGATAAAAGACGCGCGGAAATCCAACCGCATTGTACGCTTGCTCGCGCCAGGAACCATCCTCGCCCTGGCTGGCCTGCAAATAGGCGATGCCGCGTGCCACGGCTGGATGATCCATTTCACCCGCCGCCATGAGCCCAAGCAGCGCCCACGCCGTTTGCGAGGGCAAACTCTCATGGTAGCGCCCCGGCTCGGCATGGGCATAGCTCTCGCAATCCTCGCCCCAGCCGCCATCATCACGTTGCCGGTCCAGCAGCCAATGCACGGCACGGACGATCATGCTGTCGCCATGATCAAGGCCTGCGGCATGCAGCGCACACAGGCACGACCAGGTGCCGTAAATATAATTCGTGCCCCAGCGCCCGAACCAAGACCCGTCCGGCTTTTGGGTTGCCCGCAGGAATGCCACGCCCCGTTCAATCGCCGGACGGTCCTGCTGATGGCCAAGCTGCGCCAAGAATGCGATGCAGCGGGCCGTGACATCCTCGGTCGGCGGGTCAAGCAACGCGCCATGATCGGCGAAGGGAATATGGTTCAAATAATAAAACTCATTATCTGAATCGAATGCACCCCATCCGCCCGAGCGGCTCTGCATGCCTAAAATCCACAGCCGCGCCCGTTCAATCGCCTGCTCATAAGCGGGGTCGCCGGCGCGGTGCAAAATCATCCCCACCACGGCGGTATCATCAACGTCTGGATAATAGGCGTTGTTATATTGAAATGCCCAGCCGCCCGGCGGCGCGTGGGGTTTGCGGATGGCCCAATCGCCCTTCACGTCGAGAATTTGCCGCGGGATCAACCAGTGGCACGCTGCGGCCACGGCTGGGCTTTGCTCACCCTCGGCCTCGGCGAGCGCATGGGCGGCCAAACCCGTGTCCCAAACCGGTGACAGGCAGGGCTGCACATAGGTTCCCCCCGCGATCCGGGCCGATGCATCGGTGATCAGCTTGCGCACGGACTGCCAGGCAATTTGATAATCCGGATGGTCGGGCGCGTAGCCGAGCGTGTGATACATCATCACGGTGTTGGCCATCGCCGGATAAATGCCACCCAGCCCATCCTCGCCATTCAAGCGCGGCGTGATGAAATCAATCGCCGCCTGGATCGCTCGCGCGCGGGTGCGGGCGGGGAATCGGCGCTCCGCCGGGCGGAGGGCGACATCGATCGCTTTGAACATCGAACCCCAGGCCGATTTATAGGGGCCGCGAATATAATCGCGCACCTGATCGGGCGGGGTGACGAATAACTCATCGATGCGAATTTGGTGCGGATTGACCGCCAAAGGCCGTTTGGTCATCAGCACCAAAAGCGGGGCGATCACCGTGCGCGACCAGTAGCTGATCTTGTCCATCGAGACCGGAAACCAGCCGGGCAGCAACATGATTTCCACCGGCATGATCGGGCAGGCGTGCCACGGCACCGCACCGAATAAGGCGAGCTGAATGCGGGTGAACACATTGGTGCGCGCTGCCCCGCCGCGCGCTAGAATCGCGGCTCGGGCGCGCTGCATATGCGGCGCCGCTGGGTCATCACCAACCGCTTTGAGGGCGAAATAAGCCTTCACGCTCGCGGATAAATCCATCGCGCCATCGTGAAATAGCGGCCAGCCGCCGGGATTTTGCGGCGAATCGCCCTGAATCGCCCGCAAATACACGCCCAATTTGGCTTGCAGCGCCGGATCGATCCGATCAAGAAAATGCTCAAGCAGGATATATTCGGCGGGAATCGTCGCATCCGCCTCCAACTCATAGACATAATGCCCATCATCGCGCTGTTCGGCGCGCAACCGCGCGGATGCGGCGGCGATGACGGCGTCAAGGTCGGTCTCATCCAGGGAAATACGATCAAGCATTCCGTATCATACCAATAACGGGCTCCACCGGCTAGTTTGGTGACGGGGTTTGGGTTCGGCGCGAAGCGGGGGGCTTCTGTTGCCCGGTGCCCCCCCAACCGCGCTTATCGCTTACGCAGCGATAGCGAATGCCTCGAAGTTATCGTTGGCACTTGTGATATAGCCCGATAACGGCGGTACAATGCCGAGCGAAAGATGGGTCTTTACCGCGCGTGTCGAGCCTGTTTCGCCCCCATTGTCCCGCGCTTGAAAAAATTTCGCGGAGAGAAATGGTGGAGGCGCCGGGTACTGCCCCCGGGTCCACTACGCTTATTCCACGCACCGTTTATCGCCATAGTCGGTTGCCCGACAGCATCGTATATAGTCTATCGCGAGCGCCTGCGAAAGGGACATGAGATGATATTGACCGAAACCGACCGTGCGGCGCTGGAAGCCGCCCGCGCCCAGTCCGAACCGACCCGCCGTGCGACGGTACCGGCGCTGGAAACGATACTCTACCAACCCGTGCCCGTGCTCGATCATGGGTTTGTGCGGGTGATCGATTATATGGGCGATGATGCCGCCGTGGTGCAGGCGGCGCGCGTTTCCTATGGCCGGGGCACCCGCAAAATCTCCGAAGATGCCGGGCTGATCCGCTATTTAATGCGCCATCGGCACTCGACGCCGTTCGAGATGTGTGAAATTAAATTCCATGTGAAATTGCCGATTTTCGTGGCAAGGCAATGGATCCGCCATCGCACGGCGAGCGTGAATGAATATTCGGCGCGCTACTCGGTGATGGATCGTGAATTTTATATCCCAGCCCCAGACCAGCTCGCCGCGCAATCGCTCAGCAATCGGCAAGGGCGCGGCACCGTGCTTGAGGGCGAGGAAGCCCAAACCGTGCTGTCGCTCCTCCGCGACGATGCCGAACGCAATTATGCCCATTACACCTATATGTTAAATGAGGCCGAAACTAGCGTCGAGCCTGACCCTGGCCGTCAGGGGTTGGCGCGGGAATTGGCGCGGATGAATTTGACGCTGAATTACTACACGCAATGGTATTGGAAAATTAACCTCCATAATTTGTTCCATTTTCTCTCGCTGCGCGCCGACCCCCATGCGCAGCATGAAATTCGCGTCTATGCCGAGGCGATGCTGGAGATGGTGCGCGCTTGGGTGCCGCTCAGCGCCGCCGCGTTTGAGGATTATCGCCTTGGCGCGGTGAGTTTTTCCGCTCGCATGCTGGTTCTGCTGCGCCTGATGCTCGCGGGCGAGACGGTGACCCAGGCGGAATCCGGCCTTTCCAAACGGGAATGGACCGAATTCATGGCGGTTTTGGGCCGAGTTCCGCCCGCGTGAAAATATCGCTGGCACATAAACGTGAAGTTGGAATATATTCATGTGGCCCTACATCTGAATGGCTCCGCTTCCCGTTTTAGGGTTGTAAGCCCCGCAGAACGGTGGGCATATTGCGTGGAAACCAGGAACCAACCCGATGCAGACCAACAACCGGACCCATAAATTTATCGCCCAATGCGATGAAGCTTTGTCGGAAATCAAAGCCGCCGGTCGCTATCGCCGGTTCGTCGCATTGGAAAAACTGGCGGATCGGTTCCCGTATTACCGGGTGACCATGGATGGTAAGGTTGAGGATATTCTGGTTTGGTCCTCCAATGATTATCTGGCCATGGGCACCGATCCCGAGGTGATCGAAGCCTCGATTGAGGCGGCGCGCACCATGGGGGCTGGGGCGGGCGGGACGCGCAATATCGCTGGCTCCTCGCCGATCCATGTTGCGCTCGAAGCCGAGTTGGCGGCGTTGCACGGCAAGGATGCCGCTTTGCTGTTCACCTCGGGCTATGTTTCGAACCAGGCGACATTGAGCGCCATTCTGAACGCGTTGCCGGACTGGCATGTGTTTTCCGATGCGCAGAACCATAATTCGATGATTGTGGGCATCAAAGGGGGCCGGGCGGCCAAGGTGCATGTGTTTGCCCATAATGATCTCGCCGATCTCGAACAAAAACTGGCCGCAGCCCCTGCTGACGCGCCGAAAATGATTGCGTTCGAGAGCGTCTATTCGATGGATGGCGATATCGCGCCGATCGCGGCCATTTGTGATTTGGCCGATAAATATAACGCGATCACCTATCTCGATGAGGTTCACGCCGTTGGCATGTATGGCCCGCATGGCGGCGGTGTTTCTGAGCGCGACGGGGTGGCGCATCGCCTGACCATTATCGAGGGCACGCTCGCCAAAGCCTATGGCTGCCATGGCGGCTATGTCGCGGGCGATGCCAGCGTGATTGATTATATCCGCTCGACGGCTGCCGGCTTCATTTTCACCACCGCCCTGCCCCCGCCCACGGTTGCCGCAGCACTCGCCTCGATCCGCCGGTTGAAAATTGATGATGCGCGCCGTGCCTGCCTGTTTGACCGCGCCGCTTTGCTCAAGGCCAAGTTTGACGAGGCCGGCCTGCCGCGCCTGCGCAGCGAAAGCCATATCGTGCCGCTGATGATTGGCAATGCCGCGCGCGCCACCGCCGTATCGATGCGCCTGATCCGCGAATTTGGCATGTATGCCACCCCGATCAATTACCCCACCGTGCCCGCCGGCACCGAACGGCTGCGCTTTACACCCGGCCCCAAGCATACCGAGGCGATGATGGATGATTTGATCGCGGCACTTCGTCATATTCTCTCTGGCGAGCAAGGCATCGTTGCCGCGTAGCCACCCGCCTTGCGAGACGAGAGCACCATCGCTATAGCGATGCAGCGCGCCGACATAGCTCAGCGGTAGAGCAACTGATTCGTAATCAGTAGGTCCCCGGTTCAATCCCGGGTGTCGGCACCAATCTTTTCAATGGGTTATCGGTCATTTCCGCCACCCCAAGCCAACCCAATCCAAATCGGGGCATCACTGG
>JBMFWT010000066.1:0-11842 GCA_049964975.1 Acidiphilium sp. | reverse complement strand
CTCCCCGGCCATATTTACGCACCCCCCGCCCGCGCAAAAATCAACTTCGAGCGTTGAGCGCATAATTGCGCCCAGAAAGTTACGATCTCAAAACACAAAGGAGCGAAAGGAGCAAAAAATTGGCGTTGGGCGCGAAATCGGGCAATAGTCATTCATGACGACACTTTCGCTTCCCGTGCAAATCGCTGCCATCGTCATTTTCGTTGTGACCTATTTAGGGGTCGCCCTTGGCCGCCTGCCTGGATTGCGGCTGGATCGGGCGGCCATTGCTTTTTGTGGCGCGGCCCTGATGATCGGCGTGGGTGCTTTGCCGCTCGCCGGCGCCTACCAGGCGATCAGCGGCAACACGATTGCGCTGCTATTCGGCATGATGGTGCTCGCTGCGGGTCTGCGCCGCGCTGGGTTTTTTGCACTCATCACCAATGTTGCGCTCCGCCGCGCCAGCCACCCGCTGGCCTTGCTCGCCGCCATCATCGCGATTGCCGGTTTTCTCTCCGCCCTGCTGGTCAATGACACGATTTGCGTGGTGATCACGCCGTTGGTGCTCGATATCGTGCTGGCCCTGAAGCGTAATCCGCTGCCCTATTTGATGGCGCTCTCGGCGAGTGCGAATATCGGGTCGGTCGCGACCATCACCGGCAACCCGCAAGATATGATCATCGGCAGTATTTCCGGCATCAGCTATTCGCGCTTTGCCCTATCGCTCGCCCCGGTGGCCTTGATCGGCCTGTTCATCACGTTTGCGCTCCTCACTTTGCTGTTTCGCGCCGATCTGCGCGCGCCATTGCCGTCACAACCAGTCGCCGCGCGCCCAAGCGCTTTGCATCGCGGCTTGCTGCTGAAATCATTGTTGCTCCTCGGCCTCTTCGTCATCGCGAGCCTTGCTGGCATGCCCCCCAGCGAAGCCGCCTTGATCGCCGCCGCCCTGCTGCTGCTCACCCCAGGTTTGCGCAGCGAAATCCTACTCGCCGGCGTCGATTGGTCCCTGTTAGTGATGTTCATTGGCCTGTTCATCGTCATCGCCGGCCTGCAAGCAGCCGTCATCACGCCCGAGATCATCAAAACCATTGCCGCCCTCCAGCCCGGTCGCCCCGCGATCCTGGTGCCACTCACCGCCATCCTGTCCAATTTGGTCAATAACGTGCCAACTGTGCTGGTGCTGAAACCCTTTGTCGCCGCCTTGGCCAATCCTAAACAAGCCTGGCTACTGGTCGCCATGGCCGCGACCTTTGCGGGTAATCTAACGCTCCTGGGCTCGGTCGCCAATCTCATCGTCGCCGAAGCCGCCCGCGCGCGCGGCATCACGCTCCGCTTCACCGATTATTTGCGCCTCGGCATCCCGCTCACCCTCAGCACCTTGCTGATCGGCACGCTCTATTTAGTATTTTTATCGTAATAAATCTGCGCCAAAGCCGCGAGCATGGCCTCGCGGCCAAGCCCCGTCGGCAGTGCCGGATGGATAAAAATATCAATCATCCCTGGGCGTTTGCGAAAGGCATTCCGCCCCCAATAACGCCCGGAATCGGTCGAGACCGGCACCACCGGCACCCCGCCCGCCCGCGCCAGCGCCACAATGCCCGGCTGCAACGCGCCGCGCACCCCCGGCGCCACCCGCGTGCCTTCGGGAAAAATAATAATCTGCTTGCCCGCCGCGAGCGCCTCATTCACCTCGGTGATCAAATGCCGCAGCGCAGCCGCTCCCCCCGCCCGGTCGAGCGCAATCTGCCCAGCCGACTCTAGCAGCGATCCAAAAATCGGCAAGCGCGTCAATTCCTGCTTGAGTATGTAACAGGGCTGCTCCAGCAACGTCAGCCACACCAGCGTATCGAACGCGGATTGATGCTGGGCCGCCAAAATCACCCCGCCCGGGGGCAAATTTTCGCGCCCGTGCAGCGCAAACCCCACACCGCAAAACGCCCGCAACGCGCGCAGCATCAACCGCGCCCAAGCCTGCCCATAGCCCAGCAGCCGATCAGGGGCCGTGCGCTTGAGCCAATGCCCATACAACCCGCCCAAGGCCGCACTGCCAAACAAGGTCAGGTTGAACAGGATCGAGCCGATCAAAAACATCACAAATGCCCTTCGATATGATGCGCGGCAAACCCGCCCAACCCGCATCGCACCAGCAGATATTTGGTATATTCCGCCGCCACCAGCTTCCATTGCCGCGCATCCAGCGCGCCACTGCGCGGCAAGCGCCGCACCGGATCGGCAATCAAGCGCACACCCGGCAAATGCCGGTGCAACTCGGCCAAAGCCCGCACCATATGATAATCGGCGGTCACCACAATCACCGAATGAATTTGATGGCGCATCACCCAGCGCGCCGTCTCCCGCGCATTGCCCCTAGTGGTGGTCGCCCGATGACCAAGGCTGATCGAAGCCGCTTTACTCACCGCATCAATGCCATCGCGCGGGGTAAAATCGCCTAAATGCGTCCCCGGTCCCGCGCCCGAAATCAGCAAGCGTGGTGCGGCACCCCCCATCAGCAATTCCAACCCCCGCTTCACCCGGTCCGGCCCGCCGGTCAGCACCACAATCCCACCGGCATGCGGCATCGGCAGCACCCGGCGCTCATGCTCGATTTGCGCATAGAACCAAACAAACCCCATCGCCCAAACCAGCACACCAAACCCGGTGATCGCGAGCAGCCAGGCGAACAGCCGCCCTACCCAACGCCGGCTGCGCGCACGGCGGCCAAATCGTGGGCGTCGGTTGCGGGACAAGGGGCCGCTCATGCCAGATGCCGCAGCCAGCCCAACACTGTGGTCTGTGCCACCACCCAGCCGATCAGCGCCGCCACCAGCATCAACACCACCGGCCCGGCCCACAGCACGGTCGGCATATCGGCCAGCATCGCCCCCACCCCGCGTGTGGCGCTGTGCGGCACCAGCGCAAACCCGGCGGCCAATCGCCCCAGCCAGAGCAGCACCGGCAGCGCCGCCAAGCCGCCGAGCAATCCGCCCAGCCCTGCCTGCCGGGCAATTTCGCGGGCGAACGGGCGGGCAATATCACTATCGCGCGCGCCCAGCCCATGAATGATATCAATCGCCTCGCGCCGCTGCGCCAATCCCGCCCGCACCGACACCCCGACCACCGATGCCGCCACCGCCGCAACGATCAACAAAATCGCCGCCGCCGAGGCTTGCAGCGATTCCGTCAGCGTGGTCAGCCTTGCGGCCAGCCCGCCGCCGGTTTCAACCAGCGTGCCCGGCGCAATCTGGTTCAAGTCCTGGCTCAGCGCGCTGACCGCCGCCTGGTGCGCGTTGCCTTGCGCCATGATCACGCCGGGCAGCGCAATCCCCGCATCGCCGGAGGCGCTGGTATCGCCCAGCCAAGGCTTGAGCAAATGGCCCAGTTCAGCCGGTGACAAAGCGCGCACCCCGCTCAGCGCCGGCTGCTGGCGCAGGGCGGTGAGCACCGCATCAAGCCGGGTAATGCGGCTCGCCGCCTGCACCGCAGCGCTCGGATCGGGCACTTCGATGGTCAGCACATTCCGCGCCCCGCCCAACCAATGGGCGGCAAGCGTGCTGGTCGCCAAATTGCCCGCCATCGCGAGGGAGGCGAGAAAACTCATCGCCGCGACGACCGCAATCAGCAACCGATCATGCGTCGCCGCCCGCAACCCGATCGGATCGGGCCTCACCCGGCTGCGGTGCCGATCAGCCATGATACACCAACCTGCCATGCTGCAATTCCAGCACCGGCGCGCGATAGCGCTCGATCAGGCTGAGATTATGGCTGGCAATAATCACGGTGGTGCCGAGTTGATTGAGCGACATGAATAAATGCAGCAACCGCACCGCCTGCTCATCGTCAAGATTGCCGGTGGGCTCGTCCGCCAGCAGCAGCGAGGGTCGGCCCACCACCGCCCGGCAAATCGCCACGCGTTGCTGTTCGCCGCCAGAAAGCTCTTCGGGGCGATGGGCGAGCCGATCCGCCAACCCAACCCAGCGCAGCAATTCCGTCACATCCGCATGGATCTGGGTTTCCTTGCGCCGCGCGAGGCGCAGCGGCAACGCGACATTATCGAAAGCGCTGAGATGATTGAGCAGCCTGAAATCCTGATACACCACCCCGATACGTCGGCGCAGCAAAGCCCGCCCCGCCCGGTCCAGCCGGGCCGGGTCCGAATCGAGCAGCTCGATTCGCCCACTGGTCGGCGGGAGAGCCAGGTACATCAGCTTGAGCAACGTGGTTTTTCCAGCGCCAGATGCCCCGGTGAGCCACCGAAATCCACCCGATTCGATAGTGAACGACAAATCGATCAGGCCGGTATGATCGGCATCACCGGGGGAACGCCGTTCACCCGCGAGGCGCTGATAGTCCAAGCCAGCGTTGAAGAATCGAATCATCTCGACCCTGTGTGCCGTGCCGATGCAGGGATCACAAGCCGCCGTCCGATCAAATACGATGCTAATCTCATTGCACGAACATGGTTGCACGAAACGCTCAATAATGTCATCGATTGCGCATGCGCGTAACATGTCCGCATTGCGGTACCACCTATCGTCTGACCGAAGCGGTCGCAGCCCGGCTCCCAGCCACTTTGGCCTGTGTGCGCTGCAACGAATCATGGTTGGCTCAACCAGATCCGGCGCAGCTTGTGCCGCCGCCGCCGCAACCCCAGGCCCAGCTCCCGCCGCCCACACCGCCGGCGCCGCCACCACCGCCTCCCCCTCCTCCGGCGCCCCCTCCTCCGCCGCCACCGCCTCCTCCGGCGCCGCCACCGATGCCGCCGACACCACCGCCTCCGCCTCCGCCGCCGCCACCACCGCCCGAGCCGCCGCTGCCGCCGCCTTTCATTACGCCGGTTGCGCCGATGGCGGTGCCATCGGTCGCCGCGCCAGCCGCCGCGCCGTCGATGGAGCAACCCAGTGAGCAACCGATCAAATTCGATCAGGCGGCCCTGCTGCGCCAAGATCCGCCATCGCGGGGGCGCATTGCTTGGTTGGCTTCGATTCTGGTGCTGGCAGTGCTTTTGCTGGCGGGCGTGGTGTTCCGCAATGCCATCAGCACCGCCTGGCCACCGAGCCTTCGGCTGTATCAGGCCGTGGGGTTGATGCCCAAGCCGATGGCAAAACCGGCGCCCAAGCCTGCGGCTGCGCCGAAACCCGCGCCCGCGGTCGCGGCAGCACCTGCAAAACCCGCCGCCAATGCCCCTTGATCGGGCGAGCTTCGGCGGCGCTTTACGGCTGGATTCGCATGTGGATATTCCATGGCCCAGCCGGGGCGATTTTCTGAGCGAATCGGCGCGATGTGTCGATTTGCCGAAATTGCAGCGCGGCGGCGTCAATGCCGTCTGTTTTGCCGCTTACGTGCCGCAAGAGCGCCGAGATGCCGAGGGCCATCAACGGGCGGCTGCGCGTAGTCTTGCGATGCTTGATGAAATTCGCGCGATGGGCGCTGTGGCCGGCACGGCCTTGGCTCGGTCCACCGATGATATTCGTGCGGCTGTGCAACGCGGTGCGATTGCGGTGATCCCGGCGGTTGAAAATGGCACGGGCTTAGGTGGTGATCCGGCGTTGCTCGATCGCTATGCGGCGCTGGGCGTTCGCTATATGACGCTGACCCATAATGGCCATAATGATTTGGCCGATTCAGCGATTCCGCGCCGGGATTTGGGCGATGCCAGTAGCGAGCATGGCGGCCTTTCAGCCCTTGGGCGCAGCGTGATCCAGCGCATGAACCAGCTTGGCATTCTGGTTGATGTCAGCCATGCCTCCAAGTCCAGCATGATGCAGGCCGTTGCGCTATCGATACGACCGATCGTGGCGACCCATTCCTGTGCGCGGGCGTTATGCAATCATCCGCGCAACCTTGATGATGAGCAATTATTCGCCCTGCGCGACCATGGTGGTGTGGTGCAAGTCACGATGGTTTCCACGTTTTTGCGCGCGGGCGCGCGCACGGCGGATATTGGGGTTGAGGTTTTGGTCGATCATATCGATTACATTATCAATTTGATCGGCATTGATCATGTTGGCATCGGCACCGATTTTGATGGTGGTGGCATGCTTCGGGGCTGCGGCAATGCGGCTGAAGCGCCGGCGATCACGGCGGAATTGGTGCGGCGTGGCTATGGTGAGGAGGCCATCGAGAAAATCTGGGGTGGTAATTTTCTCCGCGCCCTTGCGGCATCGGAGCCGGATCGGGCGGAGAAAATTACCGCGCCGGCCAGTGGCATTGGATAAGGCTGGCTTTGAGGCTTTGCCGAGCGCGATTGGCATCGGCGCCGATTTGCATCAAGCCCGGCAGGTGACCGGGATGCCGCCATAATTCGCCGAGCACAAAGCCCCAACGGATTTTTCCAGCATCATCCAGCGCATTGAGCGCCAGCGGCGGCAGATCGCGCCAGGCCGGATCGGCGATGGCGCGAATAGCCGCGAATTTGACACCGTGGGCGGCGGCGAGCGTTGCGACCGCACCGGACTCCAGATCGATCGCCGCGGCGCCGGTGGCGGCGAACAAGGCTGATTTTTCGGCACGGGTGGCGGCGATGGCATCATGACCCAACAACACATCACCCGTGGTGCCGCCGAGGGCGCGGCATAAATCGGGATCGCATTGATAATGGTCAGCGCCCGCGATGATCGCACGCGGGATCAGCAACGTGCCCGGCTTGTAGGTGGGGTTAAGCCCGCCGGCGAGGCCGAAGCTGATCAGCGCGGTGACGCCTTGATCAAGGAGGGATTGCGCGGCGCGGAGCGCGCCCGCTGTTGTGCCATTACCGATCGCTAAGCGTAACGGTGTTGCGGTGAGCAACGCCGCCTCGGCGGTGAGACCGGTAATGGCACCCCACATGATGATCGGATCGGGAAAGCGTTAACGCGGTGCGAGAACCATGACCATTTGGCGGTTTTCCATGCGCGGCATTTGTTCGACTTTGGTATCGGTTTCCATATCGACGCGCACCCGCTCTAGCACCTTCACGCCGAGCTCCTGATGGGCCATTTCGCGGCCCCGGAAGCGCAACGTCACTTTCACCTTGTCCCCTTCGCCGATGAAGTTTTTCATCGCGCGCAATTTCACTTGATAATCATTCTCGTCAATATTCGGACGAACTTTGATTTCTTTGATCTCGACGATCTTTTGCTTCTTGCGGGCTTCGTTTTTCTTTTTCTGCTGCTCGTATTTGAATTTGCCATAATCAAGCAATTTACAAACCGGCGGCTCGGCATTCGGGCTGATCTCAACGAGGTCCAACCCGGCTTCGAAGGCGCGGCGCATGGCGTCTCGCGCACTTAACACGCCGATCATTTCACCCTCGGCGCCAATCAGGCGCACTTGCGGGACGCGGATATCTTCATTGACGCGGGGCCCCTCACGGCTGGGTGGGGCAGGTGGTTGTGGTACTCTGGCGATGGTGCGCTCCTGTCGACGTTACAAACAATTCGCTAGCATTCTCTAGACGATAATCGGGATGTCGTGCAACTGAGCGGCCCGGGCGGGACGATGCAGGGCCTCATCCAAGCAGATTTTTGAGCAGAATGGCGGCGCGGCGGACCGATTCGCGCACCGCCTGCAATTTTTCCGGCATCCGCGTCGGGTCGATCCGGTCGGTGATTTCAAGGCCGGCGAGCTGGGCGTTTTCGACCACGGCGCGGAGCAGATTTTGGTAGGTGAGACCGCTGGTGGTGGTGATCAGGTCGCCCGCTTCGCGGTTTTGTTCGATCACGCCGTCCTGGAAATGGCGGCGCGCGGCGTTGGCGGCTTTTTGATCGGTCAAATCGGTCAGCATCAGCACATAGCCCAAAATGCGGTCGGCGGCGGCAAAAATCGGGTCCGCGCGGATCTGCACCGGGGTGGAACCGCCATTGGCGCGGCGCAGGGCATTTTCGCTGCGCCAGCTCAGATGCAGCTTTTGCAGGGCGTTCAGCCGTTCAGCCAGAAGTTTTGGCTCGGCGAACAGGCCGGACAAGTCGGCAAGGCTATGCAAAGCTTGATTGGTCTCGCCGATCAGGCTCGCGCAGGCTTGGTTGATCAGCAAAATATCGCCGGCAATATCGGTGATGATCACCGGTTGCGCCGAGGCAGCGACATCCTGGCGCAGCCGATCAAGCTGGTCTTGGGCGATCAGCAGGCGCACCGAGCGTGATTGCAGCACCACATCGCTGACCATGCTACCAATCAGCTTGGCCGCCGCGATATCCGCTTCGGTCCATGGCTCGGACTGGCCGCGCATGACTTGGTGCCATTGCGCAAAGGAGCGGCGGGGTGACAGATCCGCCGGATGATCGCCGATGGTAACCGGCTTGGTCGGGTCACCGCCCCAGGTGACGGTGCGGACTTCCTCGGGGCGCACCCAAATCAGATAGGCGCCGGGTGAGGCGGTAATCGGCATGGCGAGCACGCCGCTGGCGATGGCCGCGATGGGGGCGAGCGCGCTGCGCACGGCGCCGAGCCGGTCCGTGACAATCGGCACGGATTCGGGCGGGGTTGCCCCGGATTCGGCATCCAGCCAGGCGGCGATGGCGCGGATGTCCTGCGTGGCCGGGACATCGCCGGCGGCGGTCACTTCACCGTCGAGCAGGAGGGCAATGCCGGTGGCGCGGGTCGGGTGCAGCAAGGCGTTGGGATTATCGAACAGGGCGTTTTTCCAGCTTCCCTCGCGGGCCAGCGATTCGACCATCCGCTGCTCAACGCGGCGGGCTGAAAGCTCGGCCTGGGCGGCGGCGAAGCTCTGCAGGGCGGCGATGCGCGTGGCGATGGCTTCGGCGAGCAATTCACAGGCCGCACGGATTTTGAACGGCACGAAATATGGCGCGTAATGGTGGCAGGCGATCAAGCCCCAGAGCCGCCCTTCGACCATCAAGGACATGACCAGCGTGGCCCGCACGCCCATATTTTGCAGATATTGATTATGGATCGGCGAGGAGGCGCGCAGCGTGCAGAGCGACATATCGAGCGGGCCATCGCTGATCGGTGACAGCGGCGGGATTAGCGTGATCGGCTGGAAATTGACATCGACGATCATGCGCACGCGATGGCGCTCATAGAGGCGGCGGGCGATTTGGGGGATGTCGGTCGCAGGATAGCGGTTGCCGAGATAAGGCTCCAGCCCGCGTTCGCAATGCTCGGCGAATACCTGACCGTGGCCTTCCTGATCGAACTGATAGACCATCACCCGGTCATAACCGGTCAGGTTTTTGATAAAGCGCGCGGCCTCATCGGCCAGATTGGGCAAGGCGGCGCTGACCAGGATGCTTTGCAAGGCGGTTTCGAGTGCGGCGGCGACCGGCGGGTCATCGCCCAGCGGTTCCAGCTCAATGATCAGGCCGCCGCCGGTGGGACGATGGATCAGTGCTTGCAAGCCATCCGGGTGCTGCGCGCACTGGGTGCGAAACGCATGGGGTTGGCTTTCAAGCGATTCAGCGAGGCGTGCCGTCAGATCTGCCGCCAGGCTGCCGCCGAGGGCGCTGATCGGTTGGCCGAGGGGTGGGGCGGGTAGTCCGAGGAACGCGCCAGCATTGGCGCTGGTTTGCACGATGGTCAGGTCTGGTTCGCTGAGCAAGAACAGCGCGCCATGCGGCTGGATCGCGCCGGCATAGTGGATTTGCTCACGCTCGCAATTGGACAGGTCGGCGGTGCCGAAAGCCGGGGCGGATGGAAATTTTGATGTCATCACCGAAACCTCCCCAGGAATCGTCGGAACCACAAATTGCAGCGCTTGTTATGGGTGCTGGCTGATTTTATTTAAGCCCGTATCGCAGCATTTTCATATACAAGCTCTGCCGACTAAGGCCGATGGCGGCGGCGGCGGCTTTGCGGTTGCCAGCGGCATGATCGAGCGCATCGAGAATGTAATGGCGCTCGATAATGGCGGTGGCGGTGTCGAGGGCGTGGGGCAGGCTGGTCTGGTTGGTGGCCCATCGGCGCGATTGCAGCGCGCTCCGGATCGATTCCTCAACGGTGGCCGGGCTGGGGCTGTTCAGCCGACGGCTGACATCGCGCATAACCATACCGATCAAATTGCCCTCGGTTCCCGCCGAGATTTCGACGGCGGTGGCGGCGCCATGTTCGCCATGCAGCGTGGCGGGCAGCAATTTCAGGCTGCCATGACTGCGGATCAGATCGAGCAAGGTGGCGAGGCCGGTTCCCTCGCTCAGCAACCAGCGATCAAGCCGGGCGCCGAGCACTATTTCGGCGCTGGCGGCTTCGATCAGATCGAGAAAGGCGGCATTGGCTTCACGAATACTGCCATCGCGATCGATAATCACGAACCCATCGGGCAGTTTGCTGATCAGCGGCGCGCAGGCCGGGCGCGCTGACACCTCAGCGAGACGATCAACCGAGCCGACTTGGGTGAGATAGAGCAGGTAGCTCGGCGTATCGACCGATTCGACGGTGGCGGTGCGCACAATCCAGGAGCGACGCTCCGCGCCGAGATGCACGATTACGCCGGGGGCTTGGCCATAGTCGCGCGCGCGATCCATCATGGCGAGGAACGGGGCGCGATCGGCTTCCGCGATTTCGGTGAGAAAATTCCAATTCGGGCCGATGCCGAGCGTGCGATTGGCCGCGGGATTAGCATCGATGATGCGCAGCGTATCGACCTCGATCAGCAGCACCGGATCGATGGCGGCATTGAAAATGACGTTGTAGCGGGTTTCAACGTCGCGCAGCTTCCAGTGATTTTGCTCCATCGCCTTCTGGGTGGCGAGCAGGCGGGATTCGAGCTCGGAGACGACGTGATATTGTCGGCCAATGGCGATTAAGCCGCTATCGGCCCCGAGGCTGACGGCGGTATATTCCAACGGCATTTCCAGGCCGCTCGGAAAACGCTGGCTGATCGGGGTGAAGGCGGAGACGCCGGTGGTCAGCGCGTCTTGCACCATGCTGCGGAGCTTATCGAGGGCGGATTGCGCGACGGTTTCGGCCCAGCGCCGACCGTGCCACGGGCGCAAAGTCTCGCTCGCAATCCGTTCGGATACGATGGTGTCTTGGATGATGCCGTCACGATCGAGCCTAATTGTGACGTCAGGCTGGACGAGATTTACGCCGGTCATGGTTGGATCAATCAGTAATTTGAAATATATTAGCAGCTTATTGGAATTTTTCCAAGTACATTCTGGGGGGTGAGCGATGGCGCAGGGCGCAGCGTTGGACAAGGCGGCCATGCGGTTGGCGGATCAGCTCAAAGACGCGACGGGGGATGTGCATCGGCAGGCTGAGCGGGGCGGGGCGGTGGCTTTGCTGCTGCGCGGGACGCTGACATTGCAGGCTTATGCGCGGCTGTTGGCGAATTTGCGCCCTGCCTATCAGGCGCTTGAGGCGGGGTTGCTGCAATGGCGCGAGCATCCGGCGCTGCGCGCGGTGGTGCGGCCCGAATTATTTCGCGCCGCCGCGCTCGAGGCCGATCTGGTCGCGCTCGCCGGCGAGGATTGGGCCAGCCGGGTTGCGGTGCTGCCAGCGGGGCGCGCTTATGAAGCGCGCCTTGAGGCGTTGCGCCGGGATGATCCAATGTTGCTGCTCGCCCATGCTTATGTGCGCTATCTGGGCGATTTGAATGGCGGGCAGGTGCTGGCGCGGCGCCTGGCGGGCAGCTTGGGGTTGGGTGCGGCGGCGCTGGGGTTTTATCGGTTTGAGGCGATTGGCACGATCGAGACGTTTCGGGAAGAGTATCGGCGGGGCTTTGATCAGGCGGCGTTGACGCCAGCGCAGACGCAAGCCGTGCTGGCCGAGGCGCGGCGCGGTTTCATGTTGACTATGGCGATTTCGCAGGCGGTGGTGGCGGATGGGGCGGGCGAGGGATGATGATCGTTACCTAGTGCTCCCCGTCGTTGATTCGTCGGCAAAAATCTGAACCAATATCTCCGCAAGGACGGAGATGAGTCGTGAC
>JBMFWT010000065.1:0-12675 GCA_049964975.1 Acidiphilium sp. | reverse complement strand
CCCGCAACTGCAATGTGCCCTGGGTCAGCGCACAATTTGTTGGTGATCCGACATTGTCAAAAGATAATATCTTCTTCTACCACGAAGACGCGCCGATCAAGATTGGTGCCAATTGCCTGCCTATAGCCCTGCCAAGATCAAAACCGCATGCACAACCTGTCCCATGAAACCCTGATCCACCCCCCGCCGCCAGCCCCGCTCAAACCTCCTCATCGGCCACATAAGAGCCGATTTTCTGCACCAAAGCCGGATCACGCCGGCTCAGCACCAGCCCATACAAAATCGAGGCCACCAACATCGCGAGCGCAATATACGGAAACAAATTATACGGCTTCGGCTGCCCCGGCTGCACCAAACCCCACAGCGGAAACAGCATCAACCCCGTCCCCACCAGCGGAATAATTAAATGTTTGATCGGGTTGAACGCCTCCCGATGATAGCGCAGCATATAAACCGGCAACGCCAAATTCGTCACCAAATAGGTGATAATCACCGGAATTGTGCCGAGCGATCCGGTCTCGCCGAACAAATCAACCGGCTTCACGCCAATCCCAAACACCAACACAATCGCCAGCGCAAATAACACAAAACTCCACATCGCCGCCGAGGGCGTGCGATGGCGCGGATGGATCTTGCCAAAAAATACCGGCAGCAATCCCTCTCGCCCGGAGTTGAACAAAATCCGCGCTTGACTATTGGTCAGTCCCAGTAACGATGAAAAAATACTGGTCAACCCCGCCAAATACGCGACAATCAAAAACGCCGCCGCCGAGCTTTTAAAAGCATCCACAAACGGAATATCAGATTTACCAATCGCCACCGCATTATTATGAAACGCAATCTCGGTGGCATACGCCAACATCATATACAAAATCCCGATCGAGAGCGTGCCAATAATCAGCGCGCGGGGAATATTGCGCCGCGCATCGCGAGTCTCCTCCGCCAATGTCGCCGAATTTTCCCAGCCAATGAACAGATAAATCGCAATCGGAAACCCAAGCCCAATGCCCTTCAACCCGCCGGAAAGATGGCTCCATTCAAACGGCGCCAGCGTCAAATGCGCCCGGTTCACCACCAGCATCACCACGGCGCCCACCAGCAACAGCGCCAACTCAAAATAGAAAAACACCGCCGCCCACAAGGTCGAAAGCGCAATCCCCCGCGCCACCAACAGCCCGACAATGCCGGTCGCCACCACGCTCAGCACTTGCCAGGGAATGTTAATTCCAAGAAACAATTTCAGCGTGTCATGCGCCCACCCACCCGAAATCGCAACCACCGAAGCCGCCGCCACCAAATACCCAAACACCACAAACACCGAAGCCGCAGCCCCCGCCACCGGCCCGAACGCCATGCCAATAAACGTCACAAAACTGCCGGTGGAAGGCCGATAACGGGAAAATTCAGCCAGCGTGTTGGTCAAAAATAAAATCACCACCATCGCCACCAAAATCGTCAGCGGCGCGCCAACCCCCGCCCCGCTGACAATCAGCCCAAAACCAAAGAAAAAACTCATCGCCGGTGCGATATTCGCAAGCGTGGAGGCCACAATCTGCGGCAACCCCAGCGCACCAGATTGCAGCCGATGCTGCGACGGAACGATGCTCATCCGAAACCCCCTTTTATTAATTTTCGCGATAAGCCTAATCGATCCTCCGCATCCTGCCAATCACTTTATTCAGCGCCAGCAACCAGCCTACCGCTCACGCTAACGCCTGCAGGTTCCCGCGCCGATAGCGCAGCATAATATACCCCACCGCCAGCGCCACCGCCGCACTCAGCACCGCGCTGGTCAACGGCGTGCCATAGCCCAGCCCAGACATCGCCACCGGCTTATCCACCCAATCGGCAAACGAGGCCCCCATCGGTCGCGTCAGAATATAGGCCGTCCAAAACCCGGCAATCGCATTCAACCGCCCCGCCGCATAAAGCAGTCCCGGCACCGCAAACAGCATTGTGAAAACCAGCGCCGAGGGCCAATAGCCCAGCCCAAACGTCGAGGCGGTCAAATCCCCCGCCGCCGTGCCCAGCGCAAACGTCGCCATCACCGTCGCCCAATAAAACCCTTCGCGTCGGGCCGAGCGGATCGAATGGATCGATAATGTGCCTTCGCTCCGATACCAGGCCAGCAAAATCATCCCCAACGCCAGCAAAAACCCGGCACTCGAAGCCATATAAGGCACGCCCAGCACCACATGGATCACATCGGCAACCATCGTGCCGAACACACTGATCATCACCACCAGCAACCAGTAAGTGAGGGGTCGATAGCGCCGCAGCGCCATTTGCAGCCCCAGCGCCGCCAAAAACCCCAGCGCTCCCACCGCCACCGCCGCATAGGGGTTGGTATGAAACACCAGAAAATCCGATGTCGCCTCGCCCATCGCGGTCGAGAGAATTTTCGCCACCCAAAACGCCAAGCTGATCTCCGGCACCTTGCTCTCAGTATAGCGCCGCGCAGCAAACCGGGTCATGGCTCGGATCATCAGCATCGCTCCTCACTGGAATAGTCGCCCTCGTTTGGGTAAACCAAACCGCGAATTCAACCGATCCTCGCGCCAACGTGATTGTCGCGCCGCCCGCCGCCCCCACACCAGCCGCCACCACCTCAGGAGCAAAAATGTCCCGCCCCACCCGCACCGCCCTCGCCCTCCTGCTGCTCACCGCCCCCGCCTCAACTGCCGAGGCGCAAAGCGTCCTCAACACCTGGTCGCGCATCAAACCCCCCGCCGCGCCCAAACCGGTCGCCGTCACCCTCAACCCCAAAACCACCGCCTTGCTCCTGCTCGATTTCGTGGCGCAAACCTGCAACGCCACCCACCGCCCGCGCTGCCTCGCCACCCTCAAACCCACCGCCGCCTTGCTCGCCCGCGCCCGCGCCGCGCACGCGACCATCATCTATTCCTATGTGCTGAGCGGCCACCCGGCGGACATCAACCCCGCCCTCGCGCCGCGCCCCGGAGCGAAAATGGTCCAATCCGGACCGGATAAATTCCTGCACACCAACCTCGCGGCCCTGCTGCGCGCCGATCACATCCGCACCGTCATCGTCACCGGCACCGCCGCCGAAGGCGCTGTGCTCGCCACCGGCAGCGAAGCCGCCTATCGCGGCTACCGTGTCATCCTCCCCGCCGATGGCCTCTCCGCCGCCCATCGCTACGCCGAGCAATACACAATCTGGGATTTTCTCCACGCGCCGTTCCTCAGCAACCGCACCACCCTGACCACGCTCGGCGAAATTCATTTCCGGTAACCCAGCCAAGAGTTGCGTCCGCCCGCATTGCCGGGCAAGACGCGCAGGAATCGGAGCGTCCTTATGCAAGCAGCCATCATCCTGTTCCCCGGCATTAATCGCGAGCGTGACATCGCCATCGCGCTGGAATCCAGCCTCGGCCATCAACCCAAGCTGATCTGGCATCGCGAAACCACCCTCACCGGGATCGATCTGGTGGTGATCCCCGGCGGCTTCTCCTATGGCGATTATCTGCGCTGCGGCGCCATGGCCGCCCAATCGCCGATCATGCGCGCCGTGGCCGATCACGCCGCGCGCGGCGGCTATATTCTGGGCGTCTGCAACGGCTTTCAAATCCTCACCGAAGCCCAATTGCTCCCCGGCGCCTTGCTGCGCAACCAATCGCTGCGCTTTCTCTCGATGGATTGCCATTTGCGCGTCGAGCGGAGCGATACGGTCTTCACCGGCCATTATCAGCGCGGCGCCGTGTTCCGCGCCCCGATGGCCCATGGCGATGGCAATTACATCGCCGACGCCGCGACACTCGACCAGCTCGAAGCCGAAAACCTGATCGCACTCCGCTATGTCACGCCCGACGGGGCCGCCACGCCCGGAGCCAATCTGAACGGCTCCGCACGCAATATCGCCGGCATCCTCTCGCCCAATCTACGCATCCTCGGCCTGATGCCACACCCTGAGAATTTGATCGACCCGCTCACCGGCGGCACCGACGGCAAACCTTTGTTCGACAGCCTCGCCAGCATCGGGATCACCGCATGACCCAGCCCATCACGCCCGACCTCGCCCGCTCTTTCGGCCTGTCAGACGCCGAATATCAGCGCGTGCTCACCATCATGGGCCGCACCCCCAGCCTCACCGAACTCGGCATTTTCTCGGTCATGTGGTCCGAGCATTGCTCCTACAAATCCTCGCGCATCTGGCTGAAAACCCTGCCCACCACCGCCCCCTGGGTGATCCACGGCCCCGGCGAAAATGCCGGCGTGGTCGATATCGGCGAAGGGCTCGCCGCCATTTTCAAAATGGAAAGCCATAACCACCCCAGCTTCATCGAGCCGTTCCAAGGCGCTGCCACCGGCGTCGGCGGCATCCTGCGCGATGTCTTCACCATGGGGGCGCGCCCAATCGCCAATCTCAACGCGCTGCGCTTCGGCGATCCGGCTTTGCCCGTCACCAAACGCGTGGTCGATGGCGTGGTGCGCGGCATCGGCGGCTACGGCAATTGCGTCGGCGTGCCCACCGTCGGCGGCGAGACCAATTTTCACCCCGCCTATAACGGCAACCCGCTGGTCAACGCGATGACGGTCGGCATCGCCGCCCAAGACAAAATTTTTCTCTCCGCCGCCGCCGGCATCGGCAACCCGGTGGTCTATGTCGGCTCGAAAACCGGGCGCGATGGCATCCATGGTGCCACCATGGCCTCCGCCGAATTCGCCGCCGACAGCGAGGAAAAGCGCCCCACCGTGCAAGTCGGTGACCCGTTCATCGAAAAACTCCTGATCGAAGCCTGCCTCGAACTAATGGCCACCGACGCCATCGTCGCCATCCAAGACATGGGCGCCGCCGGCCTCACCTCCTCCTCGGTCGAAATGGCCGGCAAAGGCGGCGTCGGCATCGAGCTCGATCTCGACGCCGTGCCCCAGCGCGAAACCGGCATGAGTGCCTATGAAATGATGCTCTCGGAATCCCAAGAGCGCATGCTCATCGTGCTCAACCCCGCCCGCGAAGCCATGGCCCGCGCCATTTTCGAAAAATGGGAGCTGGATTTCGCCGTCATCGGCCACATCACCGATACCGGGCGCATCGTGGTTCGCCACCAAGGCCGCATCGAAGCCGATATTCCGCTCCAACCCCTCGCCGACGAAGCCCCGCTCTACGAACGCCCTTATACGCTCCCCACCCGCCCCGAACCGCTCGCCGTCCCGCACGACCCGGTCGGCCTCGAAGCCGCCCTGCTGCGCCTGCTCGCCTGCCCAGATCTCGCGGCGAAAAACTGGATCTGGGACCAGTATGACGCCACCGTCGGCGGTCAAACCATCAAACGCCCCGGCCAGGCCGATGCCGCCATCGTGCGCATCCCCGGCACCCACCGCGCCCTCGCCCTCACCACCGATTGCACGCCCCGCTACTGCGCCGCCGACCCCGAACAAGGCGGCGCGCAAGCCGTGATCGAAGCCTGGCGCAACATCACCGCCACCGGCGCCACCCCCCTCGCAGTCACCGACAATCTCAATTTCGGCAACCCGGAAAAACCTCACGTCATGGGCCAAATCGTCGCCGCCATTCGCGGCATGGGCGCAGCCTGCCGCGCGCTCGATTTCCCCATCGTCTCCGGCAATGTCTCGCTCTATAACGAAACCGAAGGCCAGCCGATCCTGCCCACCCCCGCCATCGGCGGCCTCGGCGTGATCGACCATGCCGCCAAAGCCGTCGGCATTGCCCCCCGCCACGGCGACACCCTGATCCTGATCGGTGCCACCACCGGCGCGCTCGGCCAATCACTCTGGCTGCGCGAAATCCTGCACCAGGAGCAAGGCGCACCCCCAAGCCTCAATTACCACGCCGAACGCACCCATGGCGATTTCGTCCGCACCCAAATCACCCACGGCCATGTCAGCGCCTGCCACGATCTGTCCGATGGCGGCCTGCTGATCGCCCTCGCGGAAATGGCGCTCGCGGCCAATATCGGCCTCACCCTCACCCACCAACCACTCACCGTGCCGCCCCACGCTTTCTGGTTCGGCGAAGACCAAGCGCGCTACATCATCGCCACCCCCCACCCCGCGCCCTTGCTCGCCGCCGCCGCCGCCGCCTCCATTCCCGCAACACAAATCGGCCATGTCGAACCGCCCCATCACCTCTCTTCGGGCCATTTGACACTGCCCGATGGCAAAGCCATATCTATAACAACCTTGCGAGAAGCGAATCAGCGTTTTTTCACCGAATGGTTCGCCTGATCTCGCAGCCAACCCTGATCCAAGGACACCCCCATCATGGCCATGGCGGCCGCTGACATCGAAGCCCTGATCAAAGCCGCCCTCCCGGACGCCACCATCACGGTCGAAGACCTCGCCGGCGATGGCGATCACTACGCCGCAACCGTGGTCAGCGCCGCCTTCCGGGGCCTGTCGCGGGTGCGTCAACACCAGCTCGTCTATAGTGCCCTGCAAGGCCGCATGGGCGGCGCCTTGCACGCCCTCGCCTTGCAAACCTCCGCCCCCGACTAACCGACCCGATACCCAAGGAGCAAAAATGTCCACCACCGAAGATCGCATCAAGTCCGACATCACCAGCAACGATGTCATGCTCTATATGAAGGGCACCGCCATGTTCCCCCAATGCGGCTTCTCCGCCCGCGTGGTGCAAATCCTCACCCATATGGGCGTGCCGTTCAAAACCGCGAACGTGCTTGAGGATGACGGCCTGCGTGAAGGCATCAAACAATTCTCGAATTGGCCCACCGTGCCGCAGCTCTACGTCAAAGGCGAATTCGTCGGCGGCTGTGACATCGTGACCGAAATGTTCCAATCCGGCGAGCTGCAAACCCTCCTTGCACAAGCCGGCGTGGCGACCTCTCCTGCCGCCTGATCGCCTCATCCAATCGTCCTCGCGCGCCCGCATCCCTGCGCGGGCGCGCACCCTCAACCTCGCCTTCATCACCGATGAACTGCCCACCCCCGGTCGCGCCGGCCATCTCGCCTACAACCACGCTTTGATCAGCCATTGGCGCGCCCAAGGCCATCACATCACCCTGTTCCTCACCCGCCCGCGCCTCAACCGCCTCATCATGCCCCGCCCGAACATCCCGGTGCTCGGCCCGCGCCTCTTCTCAATCGGCAGGCACCTGATCGCCGCCGAACCGCGCACCATCGCCAATCTCATCCGCCGCACCCTGCCGCGCCGCCCCGGCACGACCCCCAACCGCGCCACCCTCGGCGCGCCCATCACCATCCGCCAAGCGCACTGGATCGCCACACGCCTCCCCGCCCTCAACCCAGACGCGATCATTATCGACACCATCTTCCGCGCCCCGCTGCTCGATCACCCGGCCCTGCAAGGCAAAAAATCCATCCTGATCGCCCATGATCTGTTCCATCGCCGCCACGCCGCCCTCAGCCTCGCCGGCCTGTCGCTCCGCCCCGAAACCCTCACCCGCGCGGATGAAACCCTGCTCCTGAACAAAGCCTCCAGCATCGTCGCCATCCAGCCGGACGAAGCCGCCCTAATCGCCGCCATGTGCCCGGATCGCCAAGTCATCACCGTGCCCATGCCCGCCACCGCCATCCCGCGCGTCCCCGGCACCCTGCGCGATCTATCCTCCCTGGTCTTCCTCGGCAGCGCCTCCCTGCCCAATCTCGATGGTCTGCGCTGGTTCCTGGAGGCCATCTGGCCCCGCCTACACGCCCGCCGGCCTGACCTCCGGCTCGATCTGGTGGGCGATTGCGCCCTCTCCCTCAGCCCGCTGCCACGCGGCGTCCACCGCCATGGCCGCGTGCCGGATCTGGCCCCCATCCTGCACCGCGCCAGCCTCGCCATCGCACCGTTACGCGCCGGCTCCGGCCTGAAAATCAAACTGCTCGACTATGCCCGCCACGGCCTGACCACCATCGCCAGCCCCGCCGCCCTCGAAGGCCTCGCCGCCGACCCGGCCAGCCCCTTCATCCCCGCCACCACCCCGCAAGATTTCATCCGCGCCATCCTCGCCAACCTCGCCACCCCGCCCAGCGATTTGCGCGCCCTCGCCTACATCACCAACCATTACGGCCCCGCCCATATCTTCGCGCCGCTCGATGCCCTCCTCACCGAGCCTTGAGTCTCCCGCCTCGGCCTCACCCACGGATCAACCCATGCTCACCACGCCGCCCCGCGCCTTCCAGGATTACTACCCAGACGAAACCGCCCATTGCTATGGCTGCGGTCGTGCCAACGCCAAAGGCCACCAAATCAAAACCTATTGGGATGGCGATGAAACCATCACCCGCTTCACCCCGCTGCCCGACCATATCGCCGTCCCCGGCTTCGTCTATGGCGGCCTACTCGCCTCCTTGATCGATTGCCACAGCACCGGCACCGCCGCCGCCGCCGCCTACCGCGCCGAATCCCGCGCTATGGACAGCCTGCCCGCCCTGCGCTTCGTCACCGGCAGCCTCAAACTCACCTACCTCAAACCAACCCCCCTCGGCCCCGAACTTTTGATCCGGGGCCGCATCATCAGCCAATCCCCCCGCAAAATCACCATCCACTCCAGCATCCTCGTCAACGGCATCGAAACCGTCCAAGGCGAAGTCGTCGCCGTCCGCATGCCCGATTCTTTCGCGCCGCCGCCAACCCCCCAAACCCCGTCATGACAAAACCCCAAATCCTCATCGGCACCTGCCATTGCGGCCAATGCCACTGGACCCTCGAAGGCGATCCCGGCTCCATCACCGCCTGCAACTGCACCCTCTGCCGCCGCTACGGCGTGCTCTGGGCCTACGATTACGAAAACGAACGCATCCACATCATCGGCGCCACCCACAGCTATATCCGCCGCGATACCCCCAATCCCAGCCTCGAAATCCTCTTCTGCTCCACGTGCGCCAATGTCCTCGCCTGGCGCGGCCTGCACGCCGACACCGCCAACCGCCGCCGCATCGCCGTCAACATCCGCCTCGCCCCACCCGAAACCGTCGCCCACCTCCCCATCGACACATTCGACGGCCTCCACACCTTCCAAGACCTCCCCAAAGATGGCCGCTGCGTCCGCGACCTCTGGTTTTAATTTTGCTCCCCCCCAACCCAACCCGGACCCACCCATGCGCCCCTTCCGCCTCGCTGCCCTGCTGCTCACCCTCGTCCCCGCCGCCATCATCCCCGCCGCTCAAGCCCAATCCCCCACGCCGTACCCCGTCCGCAATTATGTCGGCAGCTATGTCTGCGCCCAAGGCCTGACCGAGCTTGATCTCAAAATCCTCACACAACCCAACCACCCCAACCACCAACAAGCCGCCTTCATCTTCTGGCCGCCCCATCACGGCTCCGTCGCCCACCCCCAAGGCGTCTACTTCATGCACGGCACCATCAACCCCGTGCTCGGCATCCTGCGCCTAACCCCCAGCAACTGGCTCAAACGCCCGCCTTTCTACGCCATGGTCCCCATGACCGGCTTCTCCAACGATGGCGGCGCCATCTTCACCGGCACCATCCACTTCCCCGGCTGCACCCGCTTTTCGCTCCGCCTCCAATCCCCCGAACCCGCTGCCACTCCGTAGGGTGGGATGCGCTTGAGCATCCCACCATGTCGCGCCACCCAAACGCAACGCCTCACATCACCCGCCGTGCTTAGCCCGCAAGAGGTTGAAGCCGACAAAAATCGCGCCTATATCCAGATTATCGACAAATTTTTGTCGATAATCGACTTTCGGAGCCGTAAAATGATCTATCAAATAGAGATTGAAAATTTTTTTTCGATCAAGGATCGCCAGGTCATCGACCTACGCGTTTCCGGCAAGGTTCCTGACGATTTCGATCGATTTGCGCCCATTTTCCCGCAATCGGCAACCCGCGCCCCGAAAATCGTGACCTTGTTTGGCGCAAACGCTTCGGGAAAGACCAATGTTTTGGCAGCCTTAGCCTTTGTCGTGCATTTTATTCGGCACCACGGATTTTCTCAGGAACTTTTAGCGAAAAAAGATGTCTATATCGATCAGTTTAATCATCTCGATGCGCAAGCCCGTCCGGTAAAATTCGCCGTGGAATTCGGGGCTATAATGGACGCAACGGCAGAACTTGGTGAGCGCGCTTCTCGTGGCGAGCACGTTCTCTTTGGCACATGTCGTTATGAGCTTGAATTAACTATGGCTAATGGCGCGATCAATTCGGTGTCTCGTGAAAGCTTGCATCAGCGTTCAAATGATCGCGGCAAATGGCAGCGCATTTTCGAGCGTGATGGCAACAAAAACGTAAAAGGCTCGCTATCATTTCCAATCAAAGGGTTCGAACATCTTTTGAATACACTCGATCCGCGCGCGTCAATTATATCCAATTATTCCCAATTTAACCATCCGGGAGCAAAATATTGGCAAGGGATCGCAACATCAATTAATTTTATGATTGAAAACCATCCTATCTTATTTGACGGCGTCCTAATGCAATCATTTTATCAAAACTTTCATTTATTAAATCAATTGAACGCTGATATTCAAAAAATTGATGTTGGCATCGAGCATATGCGCGTCGAAATGATCGGGAGTGGCGTTGTTGCTAAGTTCAAGCATGATACTATGGAGCGTGAATTGCCATGGCACCGCGAGAGCCACGGCACACGCGCATTCATCCGCCTCTACCCGGCGATCGTCAGTGCCATCGAAACCGGGGGTGTTGCTGTTATCGACGAGTTAGATGCCGCTCTGCACCCGATAATGGTCAACGAGGTTTTAGGGTGGTTTCGGGACGTCGAACGGAATCCAAAGAACGCGCAATTATGGTTCAGCGGCCACGCGGCAACATTAATGGACGATTTATCGATGGAAGAAATCATATTCTGCGAGAAAGATCGTCAAGGCCGAACCTCCCTGTTCCGAGCACGCGACATCGCCCGCCGCTCTGACAATTTGCGCCGCAAATATCTGTCAGGCATCTATGGCGCGGTCCCGCAAATCGGATGACACCAATCCATCGCCGAATACCACAACGGAAACGGATTTTCGTCGGCGGCGAAGGGGCCTCCGAATGTAATTATGTCAAATGGCTCAGAGATTTGTGCCGCGACAAAAAAATCCCTGTTACGCTTGATATTCACGATCTTGGTCGCGGGGGAAATTCCCTAAACCGCATCGAAATGGCAGCAAGAAAAATCAGACATGAAGAACAAAACCGCGAACAATATAAACATAAATTCCTAATATTAGACGCTGACAAAATAGAAAATCAGCATGAAGAACAAGCCTGCAAAGACAAGGCTACAGAAAACGGCAAATTAATCATTGTCTGGCAACGCCCCTGCCACGAAGCATTTTTGCTCCGCCATTTTACGCCCCGCAAAAACCAGCTTCCCGCGACAAGTGCCCACGCAATGACCCAATTAAAAAAATGCTGGCCAGCCTATCAAAAAAATATGCCAGTCCGACAAATCGGCCAAACGCTCAGCCTGGATGGCGCACGGCGCGCAGCCAAAAATCTATCAGAATTTCAAGAATTTTTAAGGATAATCGGGCTGTTGCAAGATTAAAGCTCAATATGATCGAAGCTTGTTGTGGCTAGGCTAACAGGACGAATCAGCACGCTCGGTCCGCACGCACATAACCACCACCACCACCACCACCCAAATCACAAAACCGTGTGTCGGAAAATTTTACACTTCCCCGCCGCGATCTCCTCGCACGCTTGATAACAAACAACAAAAATAATGGCCCGATTTTTGCATAACAAAAATAACAACGTTTAACCTAAAGGACTCCCATGAAACGCATCCTCGTCGCCACCGCCCTCGCGCTGGGTCTGTTCACCGTCAGCGCCGGAACCGCCATGGCGGGCCCCGAATACCAAGTGTCCTACAAGGTTCCGTCCAAAGGCCATTCAGCCACCTTGTTTATCACCCTGGGCAACGCCGTGTCGCCCTCATTCTTCAACATCAGCTCAATTTCCGGCACCTGGGATGGATACGCCGTCACCGGCCTCTCCACCTATGGCGGCGCCGATAATCTATTCTCGCCGCTCGGCGCCCCAACCGGTGCCGCGCAATATTTCGACGCCAACGGCCTTTCTTTTGTCAGTGACGGCCTTTCGATCAATCTGGGCGGCACCTTTGCCGAACGCAAAATCCCCTATGTCGAATTAATCAGCAATGTCGATCCGTCGGGCAATTTCCGGAAAATCCCGGCCATTCTCACCGTCACCAAAGTCCCCGAACCCGGCTCACTCGCCCTCCTCGGCACCGGCCTCCTCGGCCTCGGCCTCGTTCTCCGCAAACGCCAAAAACGCGCCCCGCGCGCCTAAATCATAGCGCCCGCGTAAGGTGGGGTGCGCTTGAGCACCCCATCACGTCGCAACCACCGCGCCCCCTCCTGAAAAATCAATCAATCTATCCCGCCTAGCGCCATCAATCATTTTCCCCTTTCGCACCCACCCCCTCCTATGCCATGTTAGCGAAATGGAGCAGGTCACTAACCAACTCGCACAAAGTCTCGCCGACCGCTTCACCGCGATCGCCCGCATGCTCCGCAAAACCCTCGGCGCCCCCGACTACGCCCGCTTCGACCTCACCCTCAAATGGGCCATCTGGCACCGTATTTCGCGCCTCTCCCGCCGTTTCCGTTCTCTCTCGCTGAACCCACGCCCCATCCGCGAGGGGAAACCTGGCGCGAAAGCTCAAACCGCGCCGGAGCCAGCGTCACAGCCCCGCACGGCCAAAAGGCGCGAAATTCCGGGGCAAAAGGGCTGGCTAC
>JBMFWT010000064.1:0-12929 GCA_049964975.1 Acidiphilium sp. | reverse complement strand
GGCTTTGGTGAAACGCATCTGCTGGTGCCGACTGGCCCTGGCGTGCGTGAGCCGCAAAATCGTCGCGTGGAAATTATCCTCCACTAAGTGCCAAACGCGAAAACCGATGGGGCGCATCAAGGATGCGCCCCGCTCGGCCGTTACCAAAGAAAAACCCGGCTTTGTGCCGGGTTTTTTATTCCAACATTAAATCCGCCAAAGCGGCGCGCTGCTCGGGCGTAAATCCCAAGGCCTGCCAATACCGGCCAAAGCCGCCATATCCTTGCTCAATCGCCCGGAGCGCCGCTTGCAAATAATCCGGGTCCGCCCGGCCCAATGTTTCAAGCGTCACCCGGTCAACCGGGGCGCCTAATTTTCGCGCGACCGCCCGGCCCAGAGCCGCATAAATCTGGTCAATATCCAAGCGCCGATTGGTCTCCTGGTAATCATCGAAAATCTGATCGAGCGGCACGCCCACCGCTTGCAGCAACATTGCGACCGCGACCCCGGTGCGATCTTTGCCCACATGGCAATGCAACAAGCTCGGCAACCCCGACCCGCTCAGCATCAAGCCGATCTGCTGCCGCAGGATCGGCATCAGGAGAAGCGGCAAAGCGGCATATAAATCGATCATGGTCTGACGCGCCCCCGCCGGTCCGGGCTGGGCCAGCAACCGTTCGAGCAAGGAGGCCATGCCCGCACCATGATCGCTCGCGGCGGGGAGCGTGATGATGCGCACGGGCGCGTGCCAGCGGGTGGGAAAGCGCCGCCGCTCATCTTCACTCCGCAAATCGCAAATCAGCCGGATATCCAGCGCATCGAGCTGTTCAAAATCGGCTGCGGTGAGAGCAGAACATTCGCCGGAACGAAACAGCGAGGCCGGGCGGAGGTGCCGACCATCCTGGGTGCGGTAGGCCGGAACGGCGCGAAAATTCGGCGCGCCCGCCAGCGAGAGCGCGAGGGTCAGGGCAGCTTCGCCTGCGCGGCCAACCGCCGGAACGAGGACGATTCGGCGATGCCGCAAGTGACCACCACGCTCGGCTGGCTGGCCGGTTGCTGCTGGGCGAATTTTTCCATCGCCTCCGTCGTTTTCAAACTGAGCACCCGCCCGAACAGGGTAATGCTGTGATTACAGAAATCGACACCCTGGCTGATGCCGGCGGAAGATTGAACATTCGCGACGTTGGTGACGTAGCGATCCTCATAGCGATGAAAAAACCGGCCATGTTGCGCGCGGAAAAACGCATCGACCAAATGCTGGGCATGCAGCACCGCCGGCTGAAACCGGGTCATGAATTGGTTATAGTCGGCGCGTTGATCGCACGCCAAGGCGCTGACCATCAGGGCCGATTTCAGCCCCACCACATCGAGCGCTTTGGTATTGGTCGAATTCAGACAGGCTGAGGCGTTGCCTGCGATCATCATCGCCGCGACCACCCCGGCGACCACGCGCTTGCACTGGATTGACATATTCATCACCGCTCCGCTTGACCCAACTGCACCGCACATAGTCACGGAAGTTTTTAGAAGTAAAGCAAATTTATCTAAATTCGCAAAGGTCGTGCGCCTAAATCATGATCTCGCTGATTTGCGTGATTGGCTTGATCGAGGTGAAATTCGGCACATCGCCGAACAAGGTCGCGCCATGGGCTTTGACGGCGGCGCCGAAGGCGGCGAGATCGTCAAACTCCAGCGTCGTCATCAGCGCATAGGCAGGCGGCGCGCCATCCGGGCCGGGCTTGCCGGCGAGCACGCGCACATTGCGCAAGCCCATGGGCCGCCAAAGCTCAGCGACCATCAGCATGTGCCGGTCACGGTAATAATCCAAATCAAGACGCGCCCCCTCGGTGGTGGGGTATAGCACGGTGACGGCGATCATTGTTGCGCTCCTGCAGTGAACAAACGTGGTTAAAGCGACGCGACGAGCTGCGCCAATTCGTCATTAAAGCGGCCCGGATGCTCCTGTTGCGGCGCGTGGCCGCACTCGGCGTAAGCGGAGAGGCGGGCATGGGGCACCGAGGCGGCGATATGGGCGGCCATTGAGGGCAGCACCACGGCGTCATTCTCACCTTGGGTCACCAGACAAGGCCGATCGAGACTTTGCAAAGTGGCGGTGAAATCAAGCGTGCGCATCAGCAAAAAGGCCCGCACGGCGGGCGGCGTCAGCGCGAGCGAGACCAAGGCGCGTTCAGTATCGGCGGTGGCGAGCGGCTTATGGGTGGTGCAATGCACCACATGGCGCACCCCTTCGATCATCACCGCCGGATCATCGCTCGCGGCCATCAGCGCGCCATCGATAAAGGCTTCGCCGATATGGCTGGGCGGGTTGGAGGAAATGACCGCAGCACCGACAAAATTCACCGCACCGATATTTTTGCTACCATGTCGGGCCAGATAATCGGAGATCACAAAGCCGCCATAGGACCAACCGACCAGGACCGGGCGCTTGAGTTTCAGTTCGATCATCACGGCGGCAATATCATCCGCCCAATGCGCGCCATTTTGATAAAGCTCAGGATCGAGCGGCTTGTCGGAAAATCCATGGCCGCGCAAATCGAGCGCCACGATCCGGTGGCGTTCGCGCAGGGCTGAGTCAAACTGGTTGTGCCATGACAGATAGCTCGCCGACCAGCCGTGAATGAACAGGATCGGCGGTGCGTCCGCCGGTCCCCATTCGCGCACATGCAAGCCGACACCGCCCGAACCGAGCACACGATGCACCTTGCCGGCCTGATGTTCGATGGTGGATTTTGTCGACATGATCAGGCTCCTCAGCGATGGCGGCTATCAACCAAGTCGGTCACCACGGTTGGATCGGCCAGGGTGGAAATGTCGCCCAGGCTATCGGTTTCATTGGCGGCGATTTTGCGGAGAATCCTTCGCATGATTTTGCCGGAGCGCGTTTTCGGCAATCCCGGCGCCCATTGGATCACATCCGGTGCCGCAATCGGGCCAATCTCCTTGCGCACCCAGGCAATCAGCTCTTTTTTCAGCGCATCGGTTGGCTCGATACCCGCTTTGAGGGTGACATAGGCATAGATCCCCTGCCCTTTGATGTCATGCGGGAAGCCCACCACGGCAGCCTCGGCGACTTGCAGATTGGCGACCAGGGCCGATTCCACCTCCGCCGTGCCCATCCGATGGCCCGAGACATTGATCACGTCATCGACGCGGCCGGTGATCCAGTAATAGCCATCCTCGTCGCGCCGCGCGCCATCGCCGGTGAAGTAATAGCCTTTGAAGGTCGAGAAATAGGTCTGGATGAAGCGCTCATGATCGCCAAACACGGTGCGCATCTGCCCCGGCCAGCTATCGGCGATGCATAAATTGCCCTCGGTGGCCCCTTCCAGCGGATGACCCTCGGCATCGACGATCACCGGCTTGACGCCGGGCAGCGGCAGCGTGGCGGAGCCGGGTTTCTGGTCGATCGCGCCGGGCAGCGGGCTGATCAGAATGCCGCCGGTTTCGGTTTGCCACCACGTATCGACAATCGGGCAATTGCTATCGCCCACCACCCGGTAATACCATAGCCAGGCCTCAGGATTAATCGGCTCGCCGACGCTGCCGAGGATGCGCAAGGAGGCGCGCGAGGTTTTGCGCACCGGCGCTTCGCCATCGCGCATCAAAGCGCGGATGGCGGTGGGGGCGGTGTAGAAAATATTGACCTTGTGCTTGTCGATCACCTGCCAGAAGCGCGAACTATCCGGGTAATTGGGGATCCCCTCGAACATCAAGGTGGTGGCGCCGTTGGCGAGCGGACCATACACAATATAGCTATGGCCGGTGACCCAGCCGACATCGGCGGTACACCAGTAAATCTCACCCGGATGATAATCGAACACATATTGGTGGGTGAAGCTGGCCCACACCATATACCCGCCGGTGGTGTGCAGCACGCCTTTGGGTTTGCCGGTGGAGCCGGATGTGTAGAGAATGAAGAGCGGGTCTTCCGCATTCATCGGCTCGGCGGGGCAGTCAGCCGATACCTTGGCACTGGCCTCGTGATACCAATGATCGCGTCCGGCTTGCATCGCGACATCGCCGCCAGTGACCTTGACCACCACAACCGATTGCAACATCGGGCAGGTTTTCAACGCCGCATCGACATTGGCTTTGAGCGGCACCCGGCGTCCGCCTCGGCGGCCTTCATCGGCGGTGATCAGCAATTTGGAATCGCAATCCTGGATGCGATTGGCAAGGCTATCCGGCGAAAACCCGCCAAACACCACCGAATGGATCGCACCGATGCGCGCGCAAGCGAGAATCGCAACGGCGGCCTCGACCACCATGGGCAGATAGATGGTGATCCGGTCGCCCTTCTGGGCGCCGAGCGACTTCAGCACATTGGCCATCCGGCAGACGTCCGCATGGAGCTGGCGATAGGTGACGTGTTTGCTCTCGTTGGGATCATCGCCTTCCCAGATGATCGCCACCTGATCACCCCGCGTGGCCAAATGCCGGTCCAGGCAATTAGCGGCGGCGTTCAAGATGCCGTCTTCGAACCATTTGATCGATACATCGCCGGTAAATTTGGTGTTTTTGATGATTTTGGGTTCGCGGATCCAATCGATCCGGTTTTTCTCGCCGGCCCAAAACCCTGCAGGGTCGGTGGAAGCTTGTTGCGCCATGGCATCATAGCGCGCCCGGTTAACCAGGGCGTGAGCGGCGATTTCGGGTTTCACTGGAAATAATGTGTCGGTCATGGTGCAATCCTCCGTATTTTGTCGGCGTCATTGATGCGCAGCGCCTGCTCTCGCCCCTGTTATGGCGCGAATTTGCCGCGACCGGAAGAGGCAACCGGATCGGCATGCATTTAGACCCACCCTCGCTGATTGAGGGCGGTGGCGATCAAAACGCGTTGACATCGGAACACATTTCTGCGCCATTAATATTGCAACCGACTTTGGCTTGCCTTGTTGCGCATGGCGAGATCCGTCCACCGGCAGGATGCCCAAATTACGGTTGTCCCCATCAAGCCGCGCGGCGGGCGTGCGGCGGGGATGTCTAAGGAGCGACGACGCGACCATGGCGATTGGAACGGTTAAGTGGTTTAACACCACCAAAGGGTTTGGCTTCATTGTCCCGCAGGATGGCGGCAAGGATGTCTTTGTGCATATCACGGCGGTGCAAGCCGCTGGCATGCGCAGCCTCAATGAGGGGCAGAAATTGTCGTATGAAATCGCGATGGAGCGCGGCAAAGCCGCTGCGGTGAACCTCAAACCAATGTGAACCGATTATAAAACGGTTACGAAACGACCCCGTCGATGCATCGCGGCGATGGGGCGAGGGCACGTTTTCGGTCAATAGCCGCCCGCGATGCAGTGAACTAATCTGATTTTCCGCGTTAACGGAGCCTTGCGGCTCCGTTTTTGTTGCGCTCAACCCAAGGCGGTATTGTTTCAGGCCGCTCGCTTGCAGCGCGATCGGCATTTTGGTATATCACCCATACGTTAGTCTTCTCTATGAAACGTTAATATCCCGAATGGCTATACCCCAATAATGGTCGCGTGGCCGGGTCCGTGCCCGGTTTCAAGGAGGAAATAATGGGTTCAACCGTAACAATGACCGCCCCGAAGTCGGCTGATTTTGTGGCGAACCCACGCGCGGCGGGCAGCATGCTCGATGAGGCGGCGCAACGCTTTGGCGCGCGGCCAGCGGTGGATTTTCTCGGGCGCGGCTGGAGCTGGAGCGACATTGCGACTTTGGCTGATCGTGCCGCCGCCGGGTTGCAGCAGCGCGGTGTGGTCAAAGGCACCCGGGTGGGGCTGTGCTTGCCGAACACTCATTATTTCATCGTTATGTACTACGCCATTTTGAAGGCGGGCGGCACGGTGGTGAATTTCAATCCGCTCTACACCGAGCGCGAGTTGGCGACGCAGGCGCAAAGTGCGGGCACGCGGATCATGGTCTCGCTCGATGTGCCGATGATCCAGGATAAGATCAGCGCGCTGGTGGCGCAGGGGCTGCTCGATCAGGTGGTTGTTTGCTCAATGGCGCAGGCGTTGCCCATGTTGAAATCATGGGCTTTCCGGCTGCTGAAATCGAGCGAGCGCGCGGCGATCCCCGCCACCAAAACCTATGTACGGTTCGCAAATTTGATCGCCGGGCAAAGCAAACCCACGCCAGTGGCCATCAATCCGCTGGAGGATGTCGCGGCCCTGCAATTCACCGGCGGCACCACCGGGGTGCCGAAGGCGGCGATGCTGACCCATGGAAATATCACCACCAATGTGCAGCAAGTGCTGGCCGGCTCGCCGCCCTTGGCCGAAGGGGGTGAGCGGATCATGGGGGTTTTGCCGTTTTTCCATGTTTTTGCGATGACCGCGGTGATGAATCTCGGCGTCGCCATCGGCGCTGAGCTGGTGCTGATGCCGCGGCTGGATATCAAAATGCTGATGGCGGCGATTGAGCGCAAACGCCCAACCATCGTGCCCGGCGTGCCAACTTTATTCACCGCGATCAGTAATGCGGCCGGCTCGGGCATGGATTTGTCCTTCATCAAATTCTGCATCTCCGGCGGGGCGGCGATTTCGGCAGAAGCCGCCGACCGGTTCGAGCGCCTCTCGCAATGTTCGATCCTGGAAGGCTATGGCCTGTCCGAAGCCTCGCCGGTGGTCACCGCAACGCCGCCTGAACGGATCAAGCGTAATTCGGTCGGCACAGCACTGCCCGGCACCATTATCGAAATCCGCGACCCTGAGCAGCCGGAGCGCATTTTGCCGCAGGGCGAAAAGGGCGAAATTTGTGTGCGCGGGCCACAAATCATGAAGGGCTATCTCGACCGGCCCGATGAAACCGCAAAATCGATGATCGATGGGGCGCTGCGCACCGGCGATATCGGGTATTTGGATGCGGATGGGTATTTATTCATTGTGGATCGGATCAAGGATCTGATCCTGTGCAGCGGCTATAATGTCTATCCACGGGTGATCGAAGAAGCGGCCTATCAGCACCCGGCGGTGCAAGATGCCATCGCGATTGGGATTGCCGATTCGTATCGCGGCCAGGCGCCCAAATTATTCGTCACGCTGCGCCCTGGCGCTCAGGCGACTGAAGCGGAGATTTTGGAATTTCTGAAATCACACCTCAATAAAATCGAAATTCCCAAAGCGATTGAAATCCGCGATAGCCTGCCCAAAACCCTGGTCGGCAAGTTATCAAAAAAAGAGCTGGTCGCGGAGGAAGCCGCCAAGCCGCAAGTGATCAAAGAATTTTTCAACAATCAGGACACCGGCGCCAAGGCCAGCTAGCCCTGACCTACCCTCAAACCGGCCTCAAACGGGCAAAAACACACTCGCAATCAACCCGGCACCGCCGGGGCGATTGGCGAGGGTGATGTCCCCGCCATGGGCGCGCACCGCGTTGCGCGCAATCGCAAGGCCAAGCCCGGTGCCGCCGGTGCGCCGGTTGCGGCTGGTTTCAATCCGCCGAAACGGCTCGAACACCCGCTCCAATTCGGCGGCGGGAATCCCCGGCCCGTCATCTTCGATGTCGATGCGCACCATATCGCGCTGCGCCTGGCGTAAACTCACGCGCGCAGCACCCCCATAATTAATCGCATTAGCGATCAAATTGGCCAGCGCCCGCTTCAGCGATAACGGGCGCACGCGCAACGTCAAATGATCCGGCCCGCTGAACGACACGCACTCTGCGCCATCCGTCGCAACATCGGCAGCCTCATCGAGCGCGGTGCGCAGCAACGTCGCGATATCAACCGGCACCATCGCCTCGCTCGCGGCAATATCGCGGCCAAAGGCCAGCGTGGACGCCACCATGGCTTCCAGCTCATCGAGATCGGCCATGAATTTATCACGCACGGCCTCGTCTTCCAGGAATTCCACCCGCAATTTCAGCCGGGTGATCGGGGTGCGCAAATCATGGCCGATGGCGGTGAGCAGGAAGGTTCGGTCCTCAACGAAGCGGCGAATCCGCGCCGCCATGGTGTTGAACGCAATGGCTGCCGTCGCGATTTCCGAGGGGCCGCTTTCGGGCAATGAAGGCGCATTGCCAATATCGCGGCCCAATTGCTCCGCTGCCGCCGCCAGCGTGCGCACCGGTGCGGTGAGGCGCAGCACCGCCCAAATGATCATCGCGGCACCGAGCACAAACATAATAATGAACGCCGTGGCGAAGCCCGGCGTGCGCCAGGGCGGCGTTGGGCGGAAGGGGGATATGACGGTCAGCCATAACCCATCGGGCAGATGAAAACTGATCATCACGCGCGGTGGGTTGATCGCGCCGCGCAGGGTCATGCCATGGGGCCGAATATCCTTGGTCATCGGAAAGGCGATGATGCTGGCGCGCAAAATCTGGCGCGCCGGCAAGGGCAGTGCGAAACTGTTCCGAAATGGCGGCTCGGGGGTGAGCAGTAACCGCCGTGGCCAGGCGGTTTTTTGCTCGGCACGCATCACGGCGCGCTGATCCTCCGGTGCGGCCTGGGCGATTCGCCGGTAAATCAAGGCGCTGCGGGTCGCGACTTCGCGCTGCGCTTCGATATTATTGAGAATACGCTGGTTATAGGTGTGCACCCCCAGCCCGATCGCCTGGACCAGCGCAAAGCCGATCAGCAAGGTCAACGCCGTGCGTCCGGCGAGGCTGGCCGGCCAAGGCCGCCAGCGCCAGACGGGGCGCCCCGGCCCTGCTTGCGTCATCCGCGCTCCACCTGCACCGACAGCACATAGCCACCCCCGCGCACGGTTTTGATCAATTGGGCGTTGCGACCATTATCCTCCAATTTGCGCCGCAGCCGCGACACGGCGACATCGATGGCGCGGTCAAACGGGCCGGCCTGACGCCCGCGCAGCAAATCGAGCAGCATGTCACGGGTCAACACGCGGTTCGGGCGTTCGAGCATGGCCAGCAGCAATTCATATTCGCCGCCGGTCAAGGCCACATCCACCTCATCGGGATTGATCAGGCGGCGGCGCGCGGTTTCCAACACCCAGCCGCCGAAGCGGTAAATCATCGCCGGTGGCTCGCGGCCCCGCTCGGGATCGTTCACCCGGCGCAGCACCGCGCGGATACGCGCCGCAAGCTCACGCGGGTTAAACGGCTTGGTAACGTAGTCATCGGCACCCAATTCGAGGCCGATAATGCGATCCGGCTCCTCGCTCATCGCGGTCAGCATGATGATCGGCACCTTGGTATCTGAGCGCAGCCAGCGCGCCAGCTCAAGGCCGGATTCGCCGGGTAGCATCAGATCGAGCACCACCAGTTGAAAATGGCCGTTGATGAAAGCGCGCCGCGCCTCGCGGCCATCGCGCGCCAGCGAGACCCGAAACCGCTCGCGCTCCAAAAAGCGGCCCAGCAGGTCGCGAATTTCGCGATCATCATCGACGATCAAAATATGCGGCATGGTTTCCATGGCTGTTACAATAGCCCGATCTGGCCTGCTGTGGCAGTCCGGGTTGCATTTCCTTACGATTTTACCGCAACGCAGACCCGGTGCCGCAAACAATCACTTGCGTGGGGGGTTTGATTTGATTATGTGACCCCCACGCAGCAACGCACGTGCCTCTGCCTCCCGACAGGGTGGTTACGCAACGACGTCAAGCGTTCTGGCAACTCCCGGCATTGTGCCGGCTCAAGTTGGTCGCTGGTTCGTTCGACCGTTTCGCAACCGTCTAGCGCCTCACGCGCTGGACCCTGGATCTGGAAGGGAGTGGGTTATGACCCCCAAACTCGCCCGTTTTGTCGACGCTCAATTTTCTGGCGCGCGCGCCTGCGCGACGCCGGCTTTGGTGTTTGATTTGGATCGCATGCGCGAGAATTACGCCTCGTTGCGCGCCTCCCTGCCCTCGGCCCATATTTATTATGCAGTGAAGGCAAACCCCGCCGCACCGGTGCTCGACCTGCTGACGCATCTTGGCTCGCGCTTTGATGCGGCCAGCATCGCCGAAGTGCGCCAATGCCTCGCCGCCGGTGCCGCCCCGAGCGCGATCAGCTTTGGCAACACGGTGAAAAAAGCCGCCGCCATCGCCGAGGCGCATGCCGCCGGGGTTGATTTATTTGCCTTTGATTCGCGTGCCGAGCTGGAAAAAATTGCCGCCGCCGCGCCCGGCGCGCGGGTATTTTGCCGCCTCGCGGTCAGCCAAGAGGGGGCTGATTGGCCGCTCTCGCATAAATTCGGCACCGATGCGCCAACGGCGGTGGCATTACTGATCGAAGCCGAGCAGCGCGGGTTGGTGCCTTATGGCGTGTCGTTCCATGTTGGCAGCCAGCAAACCGGCGTCGGCGCCTATTGCAACGCCATTGGTGCGGCTTCTCTGGTGTTCACCGATTTACGCAGCCGGGGCATTGATTTGTCGATGCTCAATATCGGCGGCGGCTTTCCGGTGCGCTATCGCGACGACATCCCGACGATGGGGGCGTTTGGCATGGCGATCACCGAGGCGCTGCGCGCCAATTTTGGCAATCATTGGCCTGAACTGATCATTGAGCCAGGCCGCGCTTTGGTCGCGGATGCCGGGGTGATGGTGTCCGAAGTGGTGCTGACCTGCCCACGCCCGACCGATCAACATCGCCGCTGGGTTTATTTGGATATTGGCCGGTTCGGCGGCCTCGCCGAGACCGAGGCCGAGGCGATCCGCTACCGGATCACCGCACCGGGCGTGACCGGCGCGCCGCAGCCCGCCGTGCTGGCCGGTCCGTCATGCGATGGGGTCGATGTGCTCTATCGTGAAACCGAGTGTCCGCTGCCCGCCGATCTGGCGGCGGGTGACTATGTGTTGATCCACGATACCGGCGCTTATGTGACAAGTTATGCAAGTCAGGGGTTCAACGGTTTTGCTCCGCCGGAAGAACACTATCTGTAAGTCCGTGGCCGTCGCTCCCGACGGCGCAATAACCCGTTCCAAAAGGATAGTCCCATGGCAGACCCGATAACCACCGTAACCGGCAGCATTGAAATCAAAGCCGCCGATGGCACCGGCACGTTCAAAGCCTACACCGTTACCCCATCCACCAAGCCGACCGGCGCGGTGGTGGTGATTCAGGAAATTTTCGGGGTGAATGACGCGCTGCGTGCCACCTGCCAGGAAATTGCCGAAATGGGCTATATCGCGGTGGCGCCCGATTTGTTCTGGCGCCAGGAGCCCGGCGTTGATTTGACCGACAAAACCGAAGCCGAATGGACCAAGGCGTTTGCCCTGATGAACGGCTTTGACCAGGATAAGGGTGTTGAGGATTTGAAGACCACCCTTGCCATCGCCCGCGCCCTGCCCGGCTGCAATGGCCGCGTCGCCACGGTTGGATTTTGCCTCGGCGGTCGCCTCGCAGTGATGATGGCTACCCGCTCGGATGCCGATTTGAACATCTCCTATTACGGGGTGATGCTCGATAAATTGGTGCCTGAGTTCGGTGCAATCCAAGCCCCGCTGCTGATGCACATGGCCGAAGAGGACGAGTTCGCGAATGAAGAGGTTCGCGAAGCCGTGCTCGATGGCGCCGAGGATAATGAATTGATCGAATGCTATGTCTATCCGGCGGTGCAGCACGCCTTCGCCCGGGTGAATGGCGTGCATTATGATCGGCGCGCCGCCACCATCGCCAATGGCCGCACCGCCGAGGCGCTGGCCGACATATTGGGCTGATGCAACGCGGTTGAAATGATCCGCCGCCGCGCGCTGCTGACCGGGCTTGCGCTCCTGCCCCGGCCTGCGCTCCTGCCGGTCAGCGCGCGCGGCGCTGCACCCAAGCCCCTGGCGGATCGGTTCATCGCGCCGATCCTGGCCCGGCTGAACGCACTTCCCGCAGGCCCGGCTTTGCTGGCGAGCTACCCGGATCTGACCGGCAGCCCCGCACGCTTTGCCACTGCCAATCGCCACACCGCTTATGTGTATGACAATGCCTTGGCCGGGCTGGCACTGCTTGGCAGCGGGCATGGTTTCCACGCCACGCGCATCGCTGATGCGCTGGTGCGCGCCCAAAACCACGATCCCGATTATCATGATGGGCGGCTGCGCAACGCCTATCGCGCCGGGGCGATGACGGTGCCGGTGGCCCTGCCCGGCTGGTGGGATGCGCGCCTCAACCAATGGGTCGAAGACCCGTATCAAGTCGGCGCCGAAGCCGGGCCAATCGCCTGGGCGATTTTGCTCTGGACGCATTTGATCAAAGCCGGTTTCAACGCCGCCCGCTATCGGCACGCCGCACAGCGCGCCGCCAACTGGATCACCAGCACGCTGCGCGACCAGGCTGGCTTTCGCGGCGGGGTATTTGGCTTTCCACCGCACCCGCAACAGCTAGGCTGGGTAAGCACCGAGCAAAATCTCGATCTCGCCGTGGCGTTCGCGGCACTCGATCAGCCCGCCGCCGCCGCCCATGCGCGCCATTTCGTGCGCCGGATGCAGGATGCGAAAACCCACCTGTTCAATGCCGGCCTCACGCCCAGCGGCGCGATCAATCCGATGATCGCGGCGGATGCCAATCTATGGCCGGTGCTGGCCGGGCTGGCCGGTGCCGCCACCGCACAACAGGCGCTGGCGCGGCTGGGTTGGCCACGCAGCAATCCCGCCGGTATCGGCTTTTCCGAAGCAAGCCAGGGCATCTGGATGGAAGGCACCGGCTTTGCCGCCCTCGCCCTGCAGCGGATCGGCGCCCCGGCCCTTGCCGCGCGCTTCGCCGCAACCATCGCCGCGCATCAATCCGACGGGGCCTATGTGCTGGCGACCAGCACGCCCAAGCTTGCAACCGGCCTGACGATTGGGCCAGATCGCAGCGCCGAACAATTCGATTATTACCGCGTCCCCGCCCTGGCACCCACCGCCTGGGCGGCGATGGCGCAGGCCGGGGTTTCGCCGTTCAACCTTTAGAGTTGCTTTCTGACAATGAGTTTGGGCCAAATCTGTTGGTCAAACTGAAACTAATATCGATCTAGGAGCAATCGACATTCAGGGCTTCCGGCGCGGGTAGGCTTTGTGATTCATAGAACTCCAGATTCTACGATCTGG
>JBMFWT010000063.1:0-13093 GCA_049964975.1 Acidiphilium sp. | reverse complement strand
CACATTTACGCACCCCCCGCCCGCGCAAAAATCAACTTCGAGCGCTAGGTGCATAATCACGCCCTAATCGTTCCGGTTTCAAAATTAAAAGGAGCGAAAGGAGCAAAAAATCAGCCAGCCGCCTTGCGGGCGGCGGCTTCTTCGGCGCTCGCGACACCGCCATGCGCGGCGGACCAGCCAACCGGGTTTTCCAGAAATTTGCGCACCACCCCCAGCGTCGCGTCCGGGAAATAGTCGCGTTCGCGGCACGCCTCCAGCACGTCCCACCAGGTGCAGAGATGATGCAGCGAAATCCCCATCTCTTGCAGCTTGGCGAGGCTACCCGGAAACACCCCGTAGAAAAACACCACAAACACATGGTCGCAAATCGCGCCCGCGTCGCGCAGCGCGTTGGCAAACTGGATTTTCGAGCCGCCATCGGTGGTCAAATCCTCCACCAGCAAGGTCTGCTTGCCCTCCGGCACATCGCCCTCAATCTGTGCATTGCGGCCAAAACCCTTGGGCTTCTTGCGCACATACGACATCGGCAGCCCCATCCGGTCGGCAATCCACGCGGCGTAGGGAATCCCCGCCGTCTCCCCGCCGGCCACCGCTTCGATGGTTTCAAACCCAACATGCCGGGTCAGTTTTTCCACCGCCAGCTCACAAATTTTGGCGCGCGCCCGCGGAAAATAAATAATTTTCCGACAATCAATATAAACCGGCGCCTTCCAGCCGGAGGTAAATGTGTAAGGCTCATCGGCGCGGAAATTCAGCGCCTTGATCTCCAGCAGGATGCGCGCCGTGGTCAGCGCGGCGTCCCGGTCCCAGTCAGTTGCGTGACCCATGCTACTTGTCATATCAGACCTCCATCTCAGGCGCTCGTATCGCGCCTCACCCTTCGCGTAAACACCGTAACCTGTGTGGTCAGCCCCTCAGCCGGTAAAGGAACACTCGATGGCCAAAATCAAGGTAAAAAATCCCATCGTCGAAATGGACGGCGATGAAATGACCCGGATCATCTGGGGCTTCATCAAAGACAAGCTGATCCTGCCTTATCTCGACGTCGATTTGAAATATTACGATCTCGGCATTGAACATCGCGACGCAACGGATGACAAAGTCACCGTCGAATCAGCCCTGGCCACCAAGCAATATGGCGTCGCGGTCAAATGCGCGACCATCACGCCCGATGAAGCGCGCGTGCGCGAATTCAACCTCAAGCAAATGTGGCGCAGCCCGAACGGCACCATCCGCAACATTCTCGATGGCACCATTTTCCGCGAGCCGATCATTTGCAAAAACGTCCCGCGCCTCGTCCCGCATTGGTCCGAGCCAATCGTCATTGGCCGTCACGCCTATGGCGATATTTACCGCGCCGTGGAAACCAAAATCCCCGGCCCCGGCAAAGTCCAGCTTTCCTACATCCCCGCCGATGGCAGCAAGCCGATCATTCTCGATGTGCATGATTTCAAAGGCCCCGGCGTGGCCCTTGGCATGCACAACACCAAAGCCTCAATCGCCGGCTTCGCCCGGGCCAGCTTCAATTATGGCCTGCTACGCAATTACCCGGTTTATCTCTCCACCAAAAACACCATCCTGAAAGCCTATGACGGCATGTTCAAGGACGTGTTCCAGGAGATTTTCGATGCCGAATTCAAAGAGGCTTTCGCCGCCAAGGGCCTGACCTACGAACATCGCCTGATCGATGACATGGTCGCCAGCGCGCTGAAATGGAACGGCGGCTATCTCTGGGCCTGCAAAAACTACGATGGCGACGTGGAAAGCGACATCGTCGCCCAAGGCTTCGGCAGCCTCGGCCTGATGACCTCGGTGCTGCTCAGCCCCGATGGCAAAACTGTCGAGAGCGAAGCGGCGCACGGCACCGTCACCCGCCATTACCGCGATCACCAAAAAGGCAAACCCACCAGCACCAACCCCATCGCCAGCATTTTCGCCTGGACCCGGGGCCTTGCCTATCGCGGCAAGTTCGATGACACACCCGAGGTCACCGAATTCGCCGAAACGCTGGAGCGCGTCTGCGTGCAAACCGTCGAATCCGGCTTCATGACCAAAGACCTCGCCTCGCTGATCGGGCGCGACCAACCCTGGCTCACCACCCAGGAATTCCTGGCCAAGCTCGATGAAAATCTCCAAGCCGCCATGGCGACAAGCCAAGCCGCTTGATCATCGCAACCGGGTGGCGACGAATCAGTCGCCACCCCACTCAGCTCATCAGCAATTCATCCTGTATCATAATCCGAAACAGCGTCCCCTCGCGCCCGGTGCGCACCAGCTCAATCTCCCCGCCATGCGCCCGGATCAAATCGCGCACAATCGCGAGCCCCAGCCCGGTGCCGTCGCGCCGCGCCGAGCCAACAAAGGGCCGAAATAAATTCGCCCGCGCCCGCTCCGGCAAGCCCGGCCCGTTATCCTCAATCTCAACAATCAACGCCCCGGCCACATCCCCCGCCGCCGCCGGCTCAATCGCCGCCCGCACCTCCAGCCGGGTCGCACCCGCCTGCACCGCATTGCGCAACAGGTTCAGCAACACCCGGTGAAACTGATCGCGGTCCAGCCTGGTGTGCAAATCCCCCGGCACCGCACTGTTAATCTCCACCCCCGGCGTCAGCAGCCGAATTTGCTCGGCGACATCATCCACCAAAGCCCCGAGCGCGGTCTCCGCCCGCAGCACCAAAGGCGGTCCTTCGCGCGCGAAGCTCAGCGTCTGCGTCACCAGCGCCGTCGCCCGATCCACCGCCCCCACCAGCGTCGCCGCCGCGCGCTGGGTCACCGGGTCTTCGCTCCCCGCGAGCCGGTCCGCCACCAGCAGCGCCGAGGCGAGAATATTGCGTAAATCATGGCTGATCTTCGCCACCGCCGTGCCCAGCGCCGCCAGCCGCGCATTGCGCCATAACGCGGCGCGCAACTCGGTTTGCATTTGCGCAAGCTCCCCCGCCGCCATCGCGATCTCATCATCGCGAAACCCGGTCGCCGCCGCGAGATCAATCGGCGCCGCCCGCTCCGGATCGGCGCGAAACGCGGCAATGCTCGCGGTCAGTCGGCGGATCGGCAACACCAATAACCGATCGAGCGCCAAATACACCACCAGCCCGGTGCTCAGCGCAATCGCCAGCGAGAGGGCGGCGATATGTTCGGCATAGCGCCGCAAATGCCGGGTCAGTGCGGCGTTGCGCACAATGATTTTCACCGTGACATTGGGCCGCAACGGGCTTTGCGCAATCACCATGGTCGAGCGTGGTGCCAGCCCCACCACCGCGCGCAAGGCGCGAACCATCGAGGCCACGAGGCTCTCATGCGTCAAATCCACCGTCGCATCGGGCGGGCGCAGCCGGGTGGGCGGCATCACCATCAAGGTCTTGCCCTTGGTCACCAAACTGATCGCCAAGGTGCCGGACAAGCGCAGCAACTCATCGCGGGTGGACAGCGCCACCACCCCATCGGGCGAGGAGGCCACGGTAATCGCCGCCAAATGCGCATCGGTCACCCGGTTGAGCAGCCAGGCGTTGCGCTCCAGCCCCAGGCTCGGCAGCAGGATCATCACCTCGACCAGCAAGGTCACCAGCACCGTCAGCCGCAGCAGCCGTGCGGACAGGCTGCGCACCCGCGCGCGAGGGGACCGATCAATCGCCATGCGGCTCAGTCTGGCCCACCGCACGGCCCGCGCGGAATAATTTATCCAAAAACCCGCGATCGGTGCTGGCGCGCGATTCGGCGCTCAGCCCATTCAGCGCGGTATCGGCGCTGTAATCGATCACGCGGGTCTCAGCGGGCACATAGGCCAGTTCCGCCTCAATCGCCGCCTGAAACGCCAGCTCCTGCACCCGGTTCAAAATATCGCTCGGCTGCTCGGGAACCCCTTTGCGAAACCGGCTTTGCGCCCGGATCAGCACCAGGCGCTCCGGCCTGCGCGCCAGCAACGGGGCCAGGGGTGGATTGCCAGCATAGGCCCCATCCCAATAAGCCACCCCCTCGATCATCACCGCCGGAAACGCCGCCGGCAAACAAGCCGAGGCCAGCAACGCATCCACGGTGATGGCGTCATTGGCGAAAATGCGCAGCTTGCCCGATTCCACCGCCGTCGCCGCCACAAACAAAGCGGGCGCTGCCGGGTCGGCCAATGCGGTGCGGTCGAGCAAATCATTGAGAATCGGCCGAAGCGGATTTTGCCCGAGCGGATTGACCGAGAGCGGGCCGAAAAAACTGCTCATCGCCGATAATCCCTGCATGGCAAAAGCATTGGACATGCCCCGGCCAATCTCGAAGCCCGGCACCCAGCGATCCAACGCCCCCATCATCGGCGCGAACCAATCGCTCGCCATCACCCGGTCCCAAAAGCGCGTCATCTGCGCCCGCGCGCCCTCAGCGCCGCCTTGCACCAGCCCTTGCACCGCCATGGTGGCCAGAATCGCCCCGGAGGATACGCCGCACACCGAATCGAAGCGGAACCCGCGTTCCAGCAACGCATCCAGCACGCCCCAGCTATAAGCCCCATGCGAACCCCCGCCTTGCAAAGCGAGGGCAACGTGATCGCGTTCAGAATTGGTCATGAGCGAGTGTGGCACAGAGCGCAGAGCCATCATAGCGCGGGGGAATTCGAGTGGCTGGGGAGGGAGGATTCGAACCTCCGCATGGCGGAATCAAAATCCGCTGCCTTACCGCTTGGCTACACCCCAATCGATGACCTCTCGATACCCGTCTGATATGGGTTTCGGCGGCGAAGGTAAAGACCCGCGTGCGTAGCAACGCTGGTTTCGTGAAAATATGGAGTGGTCGCTGCTGATAATCCACGCTACACCGAGGGCGAAAATCGGAGAAAACACGATGGATTTGATCGCCGCCCGCCTCAACCGCATCAGCCCCAGCCAGACCATTGCGATTTCGACCAAGGCGCGGCAGCTCAAAGCCGAGGGGCGCGATATTATCAGCCTGTCCGCCGGTGAGCCCGATTTTGACACCCCCGCCCATGTCAAACAGGCGGCGATTGCTGCGATTGAGCGGGGCGAGACCAAATATACCGATGTCGCGGGCACATTGGCGCTGCGCCAAGCCGTCGCGGCCTCGTTCCTGCGCGATCACGGCATTACCTACAGCCCCGATGAAATCATTGTCTCCACCGGCGGCAAGCAGGTGATTTTCAACGCCATGCTCGCAACCATCGAAGCGGGTGACGAGGCGATCATCCCAACGCCGTGCTGGGTGAGCTATCCTGATATTGTGCAGCTCGCTGAAGGCAAGCCGGTTTTTGTGCCGTGTGGCCCGAATGCCGGGTTCAAATTGCGCGCCGAAGACCTTGAAGCCGCGATCACACCGCGCACCAAATGGCTGATCCTCAACACCCCCTCGAACCCGACGGGCGCGGCCTATTCAGCGGCCGATTTGCGGCCGATTTGCGATGTTTTGCTCCGGCATCCGGATGTTTGGATTTTTACCGATGATATTTATGCAAAGCTGACCTATGATGGGTTCAAGCCTGCCACCATCGTCGAAGTTGAGCCGCGCCTGCGTGACCGCACGGTGACGATGAATGGATGCTCCAAAGCCTACGCGATGACCGGCTGGCGTATCGGCTTTTGCGGCGCGCCGACGCGGCTGATCAAGGCGATGGATAAATTGCAGAGCCAATCCACCTCCAACACCTCTTCGATCAGCCAGGCCGCCGCCGTCGCAGCGCTCACCGGCCCGCAAGACGCGATCGAGACGATGCGCCAAGCCTATCAAGCGCGGCGTGATTTGGTGGTGGCGATGCTCAATGACGCCCCCGGCCTGACCTGTGCGACGCCGGAAGGGGCGTTTTACGTGTTTCCCTCGGTCGCGGGTTGTATCGGCAAAACCAGCGCTGGCGGCACCTTAATCAAGGATGACGCCGATTTCGTCGCAGCTTTGCTCGAAGAACAAGGGGTGGCGGCGGTGCATGGCACGGCCTTCGTGTTTCCAGGGCATTTCCGCGTCAGCTACGCGACCGATACCGAAACCTTGCGCGAAGCCTGCACGCGGATTCAGAAATTTTGCGCGGGTTTGCGGTAGAGGGCGATTGGTTTAGGTCGAATCTGGCTCATCAACCTAAACCAATATCGGTCTGATACAACCATAAATTAAAAATACACGTTGAACGACCAGAGATTGTGAATTACCGTCCAGATCCGTAACGGAGAGGTCGGGTGGGTGGTTCGCTAAGCTTGGTTGCGCCGGGATCGATCATCGCGGTCGATGGTGTTCTGCTCTCGCTTGATCTGGCGCCGCCGGGTGGCATTGCCGTGGGGGCTACAGCATCGTCGGTCACATTAACCTTGACCAGCACGCTGGATTTGTCGGTGGGGGCGGCGAGCGGTGCGACGATATCGAGCGCGTCGGGCGCGCTGACGCTGAGCGGTGCGCTGGCGGCAGTGAATGAAGCGCTCGCGAGTTTGCTGATCGAGGCGAATTTCACCGGCAGCGCCGCGTTGACCATTGCGGTGGCGGGCGTGCCATTGCTGGCCGGCACCAATCTCACCGGGCCGCCTTTGCTGCAGACACTCAGCGTCACGGCGGTGGCCGACACACCGCCCGCTTTCATCGCACCGCCGGCAAGCCTTGCGCTCAGCGCTGGCATCGCCACGCCTTTGCCGCTGACCCTGGCTGATGATCCTGCCGTCGCACTCGGCCCCGGCGCGGCAGTGACGCTGGCGGTTACGTTGCTGGCCTCTGACGGCGTGTTTTTGCTCCCTGCCGCCGTCGCCGGACTGGATATCAGCGGCGCTGGAAGCGAAACGCTGGTGCTGGTTGGCAACGCCGCCGACATGGCGGCGTTCGATGCGGTTTTGGCCGGGATCAGCTTGAATGAGGCCGGTAACGGCACGGTTGAGTATAGTGCGCGGCAATCGGGCGGCGCGCTGCCCGCGCAGATCACCTCCGGCAGCCTGATTGTCAGCGCGAGCGGCACGCTCACGCCGAGCAGCGCGACCTGGCTGGGCGGCGCGGGGGACTGGCAGGAGAGCAATTTCTGGTCGGCCAGCACGGTGCCGAACCTCGCCAGCGATGTCACCATGGCCGGGTCCGCCACCATTGCCGGGGATGGGGTTGCCGCCGCCCTCACCATCGCAGCAGGAGCCACGCTCGATTTGACGGGCTCGGTGGCGGTGGCCGGATCGCTCGCGCTTGGCGGGGTTGGCGGTGATCTGATGATCGATGCCGGTGCGGCGCTCACGGCGGGCGGTGCGGTGGTGCAATCGGGTGCCTGGCTCGCGGATTTTGGCGCGCTCACGCTGGATGGGTTGGATGGGGTGGGAACGGCGCTGCTGCCCGGCGGCGGCACGCTGGCCGGCCCGCTGGCGGTGGCGGCGGGCGGCACGGTGGATTTTGCCGGGGTGCTGCAAGCCGGTGCTGCGGCACCCACCACCACCCTGGTCGCGATCAGCCTCGCGGCGAATGCCGTACTCGCGGGGGCGGGCACGCTGCTCGCGGGTAATTTCAGCCAATCAGACATTTTGGCCGGGCCAGGAACCGTGTTGGCGCTCGGCCCGGCACCGCTCACGCTGGATGCCGGTTCCATTGGCGGCGGGGTGAATTTGCTGATCGAGCCGGGGGCGGTGCTGGAATTGGCGCCGGTGGCACCGCTCTATGGCGTGTTCAATCCAACGCCGATTACCGTGGGCAGTGATGCCACCATCAGCTTTGCGCCGGGTGCCAGCCCCGCGCAAAATCAAGGCGGCTTCGCCAGCCCGCGCGGTGAGCAGGGCGGGGTTTTGGTGATCGATGATCCGCTGGATTTCGCGGCGAGCTTCAGCGGCTTCGTCGCCGGGGATCGGATCGTGCTGCCGACATTGACCTCGCTCACCGTGTTCAATGTGAGCGCCCACTCATTTTTGGTCTCCGGCATCGATCCGTCCGGCGCCAGCGAAATTATCACCATCAATACCAGCTTGCCGCCCGGCACCTTGCCGGTGGTGGAAACCGATCAGGCCGGGCAATCGGTGATCGGCCTGCGAGCCAGCGCCCCGGCGCTCAGCTTGAATGACACACCGGCCAATGCAGCCTTGATCGATGCGGCGGAGACCGCCGGGATCGGGCTTGGTGAAACCATTATCGGGTTGGGGCTGCAAGTGCCGGTCAATCCGAGCGGCGGGATGATCCTGACCATCACGGCGGATCATGGCGCGGTGGCGCTGGCGGGGGCACCGACAGACTCCAGCAGCCTGACCTTGAGTGCGCGTTCGGCGCTGGCGCTGGATGATCAGTTGGCCGCCTTGGTTTATACGCCGGAGGGTGCGGGCAGCGGCGATGTGCTGAATTTCATCGGCGGCACGGGGTTGGCCGGACTGACGGCGGCGATCGGCGTGACGATTGCACCCGCCGCTACCTTGTTTTTCGTCGATGGCACCGATGCGGTGTTTGATGCGGCAAGCACTTGGCTCGCGGGTGCGGCGCCGGCGAATGGGGATGTGGCGGTGCTCGGCTCGCATCAAGGCGCGCCGATTTTGCTCACCGGGCCGGGCGAGGCGGGCGCGCTGGCGGTGCAAGGCGGCTTTGATCTGGCGGGAAGCTTTGTGCTGCCCGGTATTGCGGGTGTGGCGCTGAGCGTCGCGGCGAGCGGGTTTGCGTTGTTCGATGCGAATGCGGTGGTCACGCTGGGCGGTAGCGCGCAGGTGAGCGGCGGCACGCTGGGCCTCGCGGGTGCGGTGAGCGCGCCGGGGCAAACTCTCGCCATTGATCAAGGCTGGCTGGAATTGACCGGCTCGGTCTCCGCCGGCGGCTTGGTGCTGGGCGATGCAGGGCCCGCACAAGCGGGGATCAGCGGCGCGCTGAGTGTCAGCAGCGCCAGCTTGGGCGGTGTGGCGAATGGGGTGGCAAGTGGAGCGGTTGCGATTTGTTCGGCGACCGGCCAAGCGGTGCTGGATTTGGGCGCGGTGACCGCGAGCGACGCGACGATGGCGCTGGGTGGTTCGGCCTTGTTGCAGGCCTCGGTATTTGATGAGGCGGCGGGAGCGGTTTGGGTTACGCAGGATGCGACCTTGCAGGTTGCCGGGGCGTTCAGCCTGAATGCCGGGGCATTGTTGTCGATCGGGCCGGTGGCGACTTTCTCGGCGGCAACCCTCGCGGTGGCGGGGCTGCTGAGTGAGGCGAGTGCGCGCACCACCTTGGTGGATGGGTTAAGCCTGCAGGCGGGCGGTAGCCTCGCTTTGAACGATGGGTCGCTCACGCTCGGCACCCTCAGCATCGCCTCGGGCGCGAGCCTGTCGGGTTATGGCGAGATTGGCGCGGCGGGCGTTGGCTTGGCGATGTTGGATAATCAAGGCGCGCTGACGGCGGTGGGCGGGGTGCTGGATATTGGCGCGACGCTGCTGGGGGGTGCCACCATTGCCGAGGCGGCCACGCTGGATTTGGCGGGGGCGGCGAGCCAGGGGACGATTGCGTTTGGCGGCATGGCCGGTTTGTTATCGCTCAGCGCACCGACTTTGCAGCATGATGCGGTGATCGGGCTGGCGGGCAGCGATGCGATCGATTTGCGCGGCGTGGCACCCGGATCGGTGCAGATCAATGGCGGCACGGTGAGCATTGCCGGGGCGGCGGCGTTCGCGCTCGGCGTGGCGTCAGGCCCGGCGATGATCAGCAGCGATGGTGCGGGTGGCAGCTTGATTACCGATACGGCGCCGATGCCCTGCTTTGTCCGGGGCACGAGCCTATTGACCCCGAATGGTTATCGCGCGGTGGAGACCATCGCGCCGGGTGATGCGTTGGTCACGGCGAGCGGGCGGGTGCGGGCGGTGGCATGGGTCGGTTGGCGCAGTTTGGATTTGGCCACCGCCTCGCCGGTGCTGCGACCGATTTTTATTGCGCGCGGCGCGTTTGCGCCCTGTGTGCCGCGCCGCGATCTGCGGGTTTCGCCGCTGCATGCGATTGCGATTGATGGCGTGTTGGTGCCTGCTTGCCTGCTGGTGAATGGCGCCACCATCACCCGCGATGATCAGGCGCTGACCGTGACCTATTTTCATATCGAGTTGAGCGGTCATGATGTGCTGCTCGCCGAAGGGCTGGCGTGCGAGAGCTATCGCGATACCGGCAACCGGGCGCGGTTTGCGCACGGGCGGGGCGTGGCGCAGGGGGTGTTGCCCGCCTGCCTGCCGTTGCTGACCGGCGGCACCAAACTCGCGGCGCTGCGGGCGGATTTGCATCAGCGCGCCGAGCGGCTGGGCTATCGGATAGCGCATGGTCTCGCCATTGAGGCTTTGGTTGGCGAGGCTTTGGTTGGCGAGGCTTTGGTTGGCGGGGCGTTGATTGGCGATGCGGTCATTGCGGGGCGGCTGCGGCGGGGCTGGGTGTGTTTTGAGCCGCCCACCAAGATTGATCGGCTGGTGCTGCGCATGCGCGCCGCCATCCCGGCGGAGACCGATCCGGCGTCAGAGGATCGGCGGGAGCTGGGGTTTTGCGCCGGGGCGGTGCGCGTGGATGGGCGGCCCGTCGCGGCGGAGCTGGGCGCGGGCTGGTATTCGCGGGCGCGCGATGATCGTGGCGTGTGGAGCGGCGCCTGGGCGCAGATGCGGTTGCCGCGGGCCGGGCGGCGGGTGCGTATTGAGGTGGTGGGCCGGGTGCCGCGCTGGCTGCGCCCCGATCATGGCTGCATCGGCGGCGGGTAAGCGATCAATTGACAAGCGAGGAGCGGAGGAATAGGAGCGAAAAATTGCTGGGAACGTGGACGGGCCTTCGGGGCCTGCGCCCGCTTTTGCGCGCTTTGTGCATCAGCCTACCGGTACAACAGGATCGGGCCGGGTTCGGTTCGGCAAAAACATGCGAAGGAGATCGCCGTGACCAAGCGCACTGCGAGCAAATATAAGATTAACCGCCGTCTCGGCGTGAATTTGTGGGGCCGGCCGAAATCGCCGGTCAATAAGCGCGAATATGGCCCCGGCCAGCACGGGCAGCGGCGTAAGAAGCCGTCCGATTACGGTGTGCAGCTGATGGCCAAGCAGAAATTGCGCGGCTATTATGGCAATATCAGCGAAAAGCAATTCTATCGCTATTATGAAGAGGCGGGCCGCCGCAAGGGCGATACCTCGGAGAATCTGATCGAGCTGCTTGAGCGCCGGTTGGATGCGGTGGTGTATCGGATGAAGTTCGCGATTACCCCGTTCGCCTCGCGCCAACTGGTTAGCCACGGGCATATTTTGGTGAATGGCAAGCGGGTGAATATTCCCTCGTTCCAGGTGCGCGATGATGATGTGATCGAGGTGCGCGAGAAATCCAAGCAACTCGCCGTGGTGCTCGATGCGTCGCAAACCGCCGAGCGCGATGTGCCTGACTACATCGAGATCGATCACCGGGCGATGAAGGGCCGGTTCATTCGCGCGCCGAAGCTCGCGGATGTGCCCTATCCGGTGCAGATGGAACCGAATTTGGTGGTCGAATATTATTCGCGCTAAACTCTAATCAATCGAACCAAAAAAGGCTTATGCGCCATGCGGTGCATAAGCCTTTTTTATGGGCAGAATCGGGGGTGCGGTTATTCGGCCCCGCTACTCAGTGCGTTTATTCAGTGGCGGGGAAACGCTGTTGGCGCACATCCTCGGCGTAGGTGCCGATGGCTTGGGTGATCAGGGCCGCGCCATCGAGATAGCGCTTGGCGAAGCCGGGCAGGTAGCCGGCGTTGAGGCCGAGCACATCATGCATCACCAGAATTTGCGCATCCGTGCCGGGACCAGCGCCGATGCCGATGGTTGGGATGTCGAGCGCTTGGGTGATGCTGGTGGCGAGCGGCGTGGGGATTGCCTCCATCAGCAGCATGCGCGCGCCGGCTTGGGCGAGGGCTTGGGCGTCGGCGGTGAGTTGCGTGGCTTGGGCGTTGGTTTTGCCTTGACGCTTGAAGCCGCCAAATTGGCGAACATGCTGCGGGGTCAGGCCGATATGCGCGCAGACCGGAATGGCGCGGGCGGAGAGAAACCCGACGGTTTCGATCATCGGCGCGCCGCCTTCGAGCTTAATGATGTCGGCCCCCGCTTTGATCAAGGCGGCGGCGGCGGTGAAGGCTTGGGCGGGGCTGGCCTCGAAGCTGGCGAAGGGCAGATCCGCCATAATCAGGCACTCCGGGGCGCCGCGCGCGACCATTTCGGTATGATAGATCATGTGCTCAAGGCTGACGCGCAGCGTGTCATGCCCGCCTTGGACCGCCATGCCGAGTGAATCGCCGATCAAGACGCCATCGATCCCGGCATCTTGGGCGAGGCGGGCGAACGGGTAGTCATAGGCGGTGATCAACACGCGGCGTTGGCCTTCGCGCTTGGCGCGGTCCCAGCCGGAGAGCGATTTGCGCGTGTTCATGCGATGACCTCATCGATAGGGGTGACGTGATCGGTTTCGACCTGGCTGAGAATGCCGGTGCTGATATCGAAGTAAAAACCGAGAATGGTGAGTTTTTCTGCGGCGCAGGCGGCGGCTACCCAGGGGAAACTGCGCAGATTTTCGAGCGACACCAGGATATTTTCAATCTCGCAGCGATGCTGGGCGGCGTGCGGATCATGCGGGTGGGCGTGCAGTGCCCGGCGCTTGGCCGGCTCGGCGGTTTTCAGCCAGGGGCGTAAAAAATCCTTGGCTTGGGCGGGCGCATCGGCCATCAGAGCACCAACGCCGCCGCAATCGCTATGGCCGATCACCGCGATATATTTCACCGCGAGCAGCCGGACGGCAAATTCGATGGCAGCGGAGGTGCCGTGGCTGGCACCATCCGGCTCATAGGGGGGGACCAGATTAGCGATGTTGCGCAGGCTGAAGATTTCGCCGGGCGCGCAATCAAAAATCAGTTCGGGGGCGGTGCGCGAATCCGAGCAGGCGATGGCCAATGTGTGCGGCTGTTGGCCCGCGCGGGCGAGATGTTCGCGCAGACCCCGCTCATCGGGCCAGCGATGCGCACGAAATCGGTGATAGCCTTCGATCAGCTCGTCCATGCTGCGCTTTGCCCTGTCCTGACTGGCGTTGCCGTTCGACGTTGCAACGCAACATGATTAGCAAGGCCGGCAGGGTGGAGCAAATAGCGGCGATGAGATCAATATTAGGACGAATCGACATTCAACGCATCCAAATCATGCTTGATGCGAGTTGAATGGTGGCCAGGAAGTAGGCCGCT
>JBMFWT010000062.1:0-13502 GCA_049964975.1 Acidiphilium sp. | reverse complement strand
GCCCAGACGCCCAGAACATAGCGAAATCGCTGATGCGCCACGGGACGATAGGATTTTTGGCCGAGAATTGGGCGAGCCACCAGATGAACGGCCATAGAACAACAATGAACGAAATCGGTCCCAGCACGCCCAGCAGAATATAGGGCAAGATCCGGTGGCGCGGGGCGGCAATCTCGCTCATACCCGCGCCATTCCTGCCGACCTCGCCTGGATGGCGGCCCAGACCAAAATCATCGGCGTGATCTCAGCGTGGAGCAAAAGCGAAATATAGGGGCAGATAGCGGGCCAAATCAGGAGTGTAACATCGGCGATAGTCAGCCGCCGCGCGCGCCAAGCCAAGGCGGCGAGGGCGAGCGTGTAGCCACAGAGATCATCGGTATAGGCGTAGGGGGTGATGAGCAGCGTCAAGCAAATCGTGATGGCGGCGCGGTTCAGCGGGTCGATCTGCTGATCGCGCCACAGCTTTGCGCCCCAGAGGATCGCGCCCACCGCGCCCAAAGCCTGCCCGGCGAGGCTGATCGACACCGGGAGCGACAAACTGCGCAGCATCCAGAAAATCGATGCGCCCCAAATCTGCCCGCCCACCGGAAACGACGCGAACAGCACGGCGCGCTGGGCCGCCGCGCCGGCGGCGAAAAAATCCCGCCAGACCGGCCAGCCAAAAATCAGCGTGGTGATCACCATCAGCGCCGTGGCCATGAGCGATGCGGCAGCGAAGGCCGCATAGCGCCGTCCCGCCAGGAGCAAAAACGGGCTGATCAAGGCCGTTTGCGGCTTGATAATGAGCGCCCCGATCAGCGCCCCGGCGCGCTTGGGCGCGCGATCCAGCGTCAGCAAGCTGGCCAGGAACAGCGCCCCGGTGAAAAAACCGAGCTGTCCCAAATTGAGCGACCAGAGCGCCGCAGGCGAGACCAACCCCAGCATAATCGGCACCCAAGCCATCCCCGCCCAGCGCAGCGCCAGCACAGCAGCACCGAGCAAACCAAGCGTCCAAACCACGAATCCGCCCCGAAAACCGCCCAATGTGGCCAATGGCATCAGCAGCAATGTCGACGGCGGATAATACCATCGCTCCGTCCGCACGCCGGTTTCGCGCTGGTTCACCGCAGGCGCAAACGGCGCATAATCCCGTGCAGCCTCGCCAAGCCGAACCCATGTTCCGGCGACCCAAAAGGTGCGGAAATCCGGACTGGCCTCATTGCGCAGTTGGGTCCGTGTCATGCCAGCAGGCCGCGCGATCACATCGGCCAGCCAGTGCCCGGTGATCCGCAGTTGCAGCAGCGATAAGGGCAGCAGCAAAGCCAGCACCACATAGGGCGCCCAGCGCGATGGCGATATTCCGCGTGCTTGCTGCATTGACGCATCCATGCGCGCGTCTTACCGGAATTTAATCCGCCGCGCCACAACCATTGAGCGGTGATCCGCGAAGCGTGATCACGGCGCGAGAATCACGGGGCCTCGCCTTTCAGCATTTGCCGCAAATCGGCGCGGATCGGTTCGGGATCGGCGCCAATGTCGTGCCGCAGCACGTCCGCCCAATCGCCGACATCTTCCACCCGGGTTGGGTTATCGCGCAGCAATTCGCGCTTGATGAACGGGTAGCCCGCCAACAAAAGCTGCCGCCATAAATCCGAGGTCGGGTTCAGCGCCTGGCGCTGGGCGATGGCGTTGCGCAGCCGCAGCACGTGCAGCCAGCGGGTCAAATCCATCGGGTCGACCTTCGCGCCCTGGGTGCCGTCCGCGTCCAAATAGGGCTGGAGCTGTTCGCGCAGCACCATTTTGGTCAGGGTTTCATAAGGCCACACCGCCGCCACCCGCAGCCCGGCTTTCAGCATCGCCTGAGTCAGCCCGACCTCATAGCGATGAATGATGAAGGATTTCGCGGGTGCGGGCAGCACCTGCGCCCAGAATTTGCGGAACCCCGGATGGTGCAAGGCGCTGCGGCCAAACGCGATGAAATAGGATTGCAAATGATAGCGCCGCTGCCAGCTTTCGGTCAGGCCCCAAACATCCGCCTCGTCATAATTGAGCCGCAGCAGCGTCACATCGAGGGGCCGCACCGGGCCAAACACGCTGTCATTGCAAATAATCACTTCCTCAGTGTCCGCGCGCGGGAGCGCAAGCGTTTCAATCGCGTCGCGCCAAGCGCCGAAATCATAGCCGATATTGCGCCGGATCATGATCTGCGCACCCTCATGGCGCAGCGCCGCAATCGCCGGATCGGTCAGAAAGCCGGAATTGGTGACAAACACCACCGAGCGCTTGGCCGCGATCAGTTCGCGCACATAAGCCAACACCGCCGGGCGTACGCCGCCGCCGCCATCAAAATGCATGAACAGCGCGACGCGCGGCCCGAGTTCAATCCGCTCGGGAATTTGCCTTATCACCTGATGCGGGTTGCGCACCCGGCCCACAATTTGGGCATAGGCAAACACCGCCTGTTTGCGCAGTGTCAGCAGCGTTTGATAGGTCAGGCGGAGAAAAGGCCTCATCAGACGGTATTATGCTCCGGGTTGATATCAGCAGGTGCCCCGGCATAGCGGAGCGCCATCGCCTGGCCAAGGGCTGCCGCTTCCGCGCCGCGCTCGGATCGGTTCAGCGCGATCAATTCGCCCCGCAAAGCCTCCCAGAACAAGCTGGGCGCGACATCGCCGGGTGCGAGTGTTGCGGTCATGCCCCGGCGCACGGCGGCAAAGGCGGCCTCCGCACGGATCGGTGCGTTTTGTGCCAAATGGAACAGGCCGAGCGCGAAATACAGGCTTTGCATCGCCTCGCCCGCCGCGCTGACAAAGGCACCCGCCGGCAAACCAAGCATAGCCTGCAGCGGCGCGGCCTGCGCCATCGCCCCGGCGGCAACGGCGCGGCAAAATCCCTCTTGCGCCAAAAGCTGGATATCGGGCGGGGCGCAGCCCAGCGCGGTCAACGCCGCCAAGCGGTCCGGCAAATCCTCAAGCGCGCGGCCATGCGCGCCCGCCTCGGCCAGATCAAGCCGCAACAAGCCCAAGGCCACGTCGCGCGCCAAATCGCCCGGCAGTGCGCGCACCGCTTGGTGCAGCTTCGCCACCCTGCGCAGGTCAGCCTTGGCCGCAACCCGCCGCGCTGCGGCAAAATCGCCGCGATTATTCAACCGCACAAATGCTTCGCCCGGTGCGGTCAGCCGCACCGCGTCCGGCACATGCGGGCACGCGGCCAGCCAGTGCAGCACCTGCGCCGGATCGCCCGCCGCCAAATCAAGGGCGATCAGCGCCAACGCCGCATCCGCCGCCGATGGATCGTCCTGCATCGCCCAATCGGCAATCGGCTCGGCTTCGCGCAGCGCCAAGGCACGCGGATAATCGGCCTGATTGACCAGCGCGACGAACGCACCCAGCACCACCATCCGCCGCGCCGCCGGATCAATGGAGCGCTCGGCAATCCAGGCGAGTGAAGCTGCCGGCTCGCCCTGCACCAAATCCAACTGCGCCAAGGCGAGCGCCGCATCATCGCCGCCCCGATCCTCGCCCGCCCGATCCGCGCGCCCGCTTGCATCCGCAACGAGCGGTGCCACCATCGGGCGCAGCGCCGCCGCCGCGTCATAGCGCGCCTGATTGACCAGCCGCGTGAACGCCCCAAGCAGCATGCTGCGCCGCATCGCCGGGTCCAGCGTCAAAGCGGCGATCCGCCCCGGCACCAACGCCGGATCGCCCACCGCCAAATCGCGCTGCGCGAGCGCAATCTGTGCGTCATGGGCGAGGCGCGGATCATGCGACTGCGCGCGTTGAAGCCGCGCCTCCACATCGGCAATCGCCTCAGACTCAGTATAGCGCCCGTCCATCACCAGCCGGACGAACGCCCCCAGCAGCAGCAAATCATGATCCAGGCTCGGCGGGTCGAGCGCGGCCAAATATGGGGCTAAAAGTGGGGCCACCTGGGCCGGATCGCCAATTTCGCGGGCAATCCGCGCCAGAGCCAGCCTGACATCGGCGAACTGCGGATCGCTCGGTGCCGGATCGAGACGCTCGGCCTGCGCCAGCGCCTGCGCCTCGGCGAACCGCCCTTGATTGACCAGCCGCACCAACGCGCCGCCGAGCAAGCCGGCCCGATGATCGCCGTCCAGCGTCAGCCCGGCCAAGCGTGTTGGCACCAAAGCCGGATCGCCGCCCGCCAAATCCAAAACCGCCAGCGCAATGCGCGCATCATGCCCCGCTTGATCGGACAAATCGGCCAGCGAAGCCACATCATGCTGCACCGCCAGCGCCCGCGCGGCGGCATAGCGCTGCTGATTGACCAGCGTGGTGAACGCGCCGAGCCAAATGGCGCGCTGGCGCGATACACTCAGCCTGAAACCCGCAATCAAATCCGGCGCCTGCGCCGCATCGCCCGTGGCTATCGCCAGGAGGGAAAGTGCCGCCCGCGCGTCGCCATGCGCCGGATCATCGCGCGCGGTGCTGAGCGCTGCAATCGGCGTTGCGCGGTCCAGCGCCTGGGCCGCTTGATAATCCCCGTCATTGACCAGCCGAACGAACCCATCGCGCAACAAATCGGCCAGCACCGTCGGGGGTAAATCCAGGGAAGCGAGGCGTTGGGCGAAATCATTCTGCCGCGCTGCGCGATCCGCCAGATAAAGCCGCCCTAACGCGAGCCGCGCATCAGCCCCCAGCGCATCGCGTCGGGCGCAGGCGCTTGCCACCAAATCATAATGATCAACCAACCAAGCTGCTTGGACGTAGCGCGCATCATTGACCAGCCGCACCAGCGAATCCAGCCGAATTTGATCAACCCGCTCCGGCGCAATCGCCCGCCCCTCCAACCGCCGCGCCGCCTGTGCCGGGTTGCCGGTGCATAAATCGAGCACCGCAAGGCTGATCGCCGCATCATCGGCCATCGCGTTATCGCCCAGCGCGTCGTGCCCGCGCGCAAGCAACGCCTCGATCATCGGCACCAAGTCCGCCGCCTCATCCAGCCGTGCCGCATTGACCAGCCTGGTAAAAGCGCCGAGCCGCAATGTTGCCGCAACCGAGCCTGCCGCCTCCAGCCGCGTGGCCACTGATAACGCCTGTGCCGGGTCGCCTCCCGGCGCCAAGGCCAATTGCCCGAGCACAATCCAGCCATCATGCCGGGTCGCTGCGTCCAGCCCGTCACGATCAGGATCAGTCAGCCCTTCCCGCGCTTGCAACACCCGCGCTGGCGCGATGGCGTCGTGATTGACCAGCTCGATCAGCACCCGCCACACCACGCCTGCCCGATCCGCATGCGGCGCGAGGTGCAAAACATCATCAAGGGCCGCCTGATCACCGGATCGCGCCGCCTCAATCGCCGCTTCCGCGCCACCGCGCCAGGCAATATCTTCGGCCAGCCCATCATTCAGCGAAAGCCGGGCGAGCGCATCGGCCAGCGTTTGCGCCGCTGCGCGGGCCAGCCGGAACATTCGCTCCGCATGATGGCGCGTCGCCGGGTCAGCGCGCAGGCGGGTCGCTTCGGCATAGAGGATCATACCGAGATTAAGCGGCATCGCGTCTTTCAACGCATTCAGCTTGAGCGCACGCCAAGGGGCTGGAATCGCCGTAAGCTGCTCCAGGTCAATCCCGAATTGCGTGGCAATCGCCGGCCATAATCGCGCACGCGCGGCGGCGGCCTGAGTAAAATCCTGATCGATGGTCGCTTCAAAAAAATCCCGGCCATTGAAACCAAGTCCCAAATCACGCCCAAAATCACTGCCCAAATCGCTGCCCGGATCAATTGCCCGCGCCCGGGTGGCCAAATAGTGGCGAAACCGCACCCGCCGCGCCGCCGGGTCATCGCGCAGGCAAGCCAACTGCGCCTCGCTGGTCGCGGCATAGGCGGTGAGGGTTTGGCCATCGCTGCTCATCTGCACCGCGCCAAAGCCGGTTTGCGCTAACAGGCGCCGCAAACTCGCCTCGGTTTGAAACACCATATGAATGCCAGGGGCCAGCAATTGCACCAGGGCGGCAAGCGGGGTCGCGGGGTCAATCGCCGCGCCGTCCGGCGTGGTGAGCAGCAAAATTCCATCCGGCGCCAGCCGCGCGCGCAAGGCGTGCAGCAAATCAATCGGGCGCTGCACATGCTCGATCACTTCGGTCGCCGCAATCACGTCCCAATGCCGCGTCGTTGGATCGGCCTCCGGAAAATACCCATCAATGATGGTGATGCCGAGATCGCGCCCGCCAAGCTGCGCCATCGGCGAGGGATCAATGCCACGCGCCTGCCAGCCTAGGGCATGAATGGCGAAATCCAGGCCAAATCCGTAGCCACAGCCAATTTCCAGGCAGCTTGATCCGGCGGGCCGGTCGATGCGGGAAATTTTATCGGTGATCGGCAATAATCCAGCCCCTTGCTGGATGTGAAACTGGTGCCACCCCCAATCCATCACGTCCGGATCGTGATAATTCGGCACTTTCAGCGGCGGATAAAACCGCGCCGCGCAATCGGGGCAGGCAAACACGCCCTTGCGGTCGCCTTTGGGTAATTTCGGCGCAACCCAAGCAACATCGAGCAGGCGGCGCTTCGCCCCGATGGCACCGCAATTCGGGCAGGAACCCTCGAACGGTGCCGCCGCCTGATCCGCCCAGATAACGCTGATCCCCGCTTCGGGTGCGGTGCGTGCGCTGTCGCTCAAAATCGGTCTAACCGAACAGGCGTGGCACGCGCGCCCGCAGCGCCTCGGTCAAGGCGTCGCGCCGATCCCATAGCGAGCGATACCACGCAATCCGCGCCTCGGTTTGATAGGCCAGCATGCGCTCGCGCGCGACATAATCGCGCGCGGCATTGGCCATGCGCTGTGCCGCATCGGGATAGGCCAGCAGCCGCAGCAATTGCATGCGCAGCGCGTCCGGCGAGCGGAATAATAAGCCGGTTTGGCCATCAACCAAGCTGTTTTCATACACAACCGGGCTGGCGAGCGAGACCACCCGCGCTGCACTGGCTTCGATGAATTTCAGGTCGGACTTGGCCCGGTTGAACAGCGTATCCCCCAGCGGCATGAAGCAAATTTCCGAGCGGGCGAGTGCGGCCTGATAGGACGGGTAGTCGGTGGTGGGCAGGAAATTTTTATGCGGCGTATCCAGCGCATCGAAAAACCCTTGGTCATGCAACACCGTCACCGCCAATCGTGCGCCCACCGCGCGCAGCACCTCATTCAGGGCCGGCATCAGCGGCGCCCAATCTTCCTCGCGATTCAGCGCGGCGAAAAACAGCGTCATCCGCTCAGGATTGGTGAAATTCACCGGCTCGCTGAGCGCGCTGATCGCATTCGGGAACACCGCGATTTCCGGATTAAACGCACTCAGCGCCTCGGCCAGCGGTTCGGTGGAGGTTTGGATCGCATGGGTTGCGGTGAAGGTGAATAATTGATCGGACGGAACCCCGTTTTTCTCCATGAACACCGGATGATCATCGAATTCGGTGACCACCAGGAAACCCCGTTCGATCAAGGCGCGCACCCGCCCGATCCCGGCATCGCCCAGCAGCAACGGACGATGCAGCACCGCGATATGCGGCGCTTCGGGCAATAAGGTCGCGAAATCCGGTTCGGTGCGAATACTCGCGAGCACCGAGGCATCGGTAGAAATCGCGCGGATCGGCTCGACCACCCGTACATCGGACACACCGCCGATCGGCGGCAGCATCGAGGCATTGACCACGAGGCGCGGTCGCGGCGCTTTTTTGGCGCGCAGGATGAACTGCACCGGGGCGGCGCGGTTCAAATAATCACCAGGATCGATGCCCAGCGCCGCCAATGCGGGCTGCATCGCCTCGACAAACCGGGTCGCCCCGGTCGGATCGGTCGGGCGCGGGCGAATATCGCACAGCGCCAGCCCGGCATCGCTCACGGCGCGCGCCATCATGCGCGGGGTGAACCAGCGCAAATGGGTCCGGTCCAGCAGCCCTTCGGGATCATAATCGAAACTGCCATTCAGCAGCCGAAACACGATGCTGAAATGCTCAACATTGGGAAAGCACATCACCATTGCGCCGTCATCGTTCAAAAAGGCGGCCTGGCTGCGCAACAAGCTCCACGGGTCGCGCATATGTTCGAGCGCATCGCCATAAATCAAACAATCCAACCCGTTGGGCAGATCAAAGGGCATCGGTGTGGCTTCGACATCGCCGATCTGCACCGCATCGAGCCGTTCGGCGGCACGCGCGCCTGATATGGGATCGCTCTCAATGCCCAAAATTCGCGCGCGCGGATTGCGTTGCCGATAGGCAGCCCCCACCGCCCCGCCGCCACAGCCGACATCCAGGATCGTGCGCGCGCTCAGCGGAATCGCCTCCACCAAATCAGGATTGGCGTAATCGGGATAATTGCCAATCATTGGAATTGAGCTGCGCGACGCCGGTGGTTTGGTGTCGGTCACGTCATCCAGATCGATCAGCGCTGAACTCGGGTTGGGGGCAATTTCGTTCATGGCGCTGCTTATGCCTCAGCCTTGTTAGGAGCGGAAGGGCGCGTCCTGCCCCGTCCGATGCCGTGATAGATCAATCCAGCGGCGCGGATGGCGTCGGGGTCGAAAATATTGCGCAAATCGATAATAATCCGCCCGCGCATTGAGGCCGCAATGCGTTCAGGGGCCAGCGCGCGAAACGCATTCCACTCCGTCGCGATCACCAAAATATCAGCGCCCTCCAGCGCTTTAGGTGCGTCCTCGGCAAAAATCACCGCCGCCGGCAGCAATGCCCGCGCGCCGTCCATCGCGGCGGGATCATAGGCAATCACGCGCGCACCCTCCTCGCACAGCCCGTTGATCAGCGGGATCGCCGGGGTTTCACGTAAATCATCGGTCTCCGGCTTGAAGGCCAGACCCAGCACGGCAATGCGCAAGCCTTGCACCGACCCACCGGCGGCGACGATCACCCGGCCCGCCAGCCCGGATTTGCGGGCATCATTCACCGCAACAACGGTTTCGGTCAGGCGTGAGGGCGCACCGGCCTCCTCGGCAATCCGTGCCAGCGCCAGCGTGTCTTTCGGGAAGCAGGAGCCGCCAAAACCCGGCCCTGGATGCAGAAATTTCCGGCCAATCCGCCCATCCAGCCCGATACCGCGGGCCAAATCATGCACATCGCCGCCCAAACTCTCGCAGAGATCGGCCATTTCATTGATAAAGGTGACTTTCATCGCCAAAAATGCGTTGGCGGCATATTTGGTCAGTTCCGCCGTTTCCAGCCCGGTGACCAAAATCGGCGTTTCGATCAAATTCAAGGGCCGATAGAGGGCGCGCAGCACCGCTTCCGCGCGCGGGGTCTCCGCACCGACGATCACCCGGTCAGGGCGCATGAAATCGCCAATCGCGCTGCCTTCGCGTAAAAATTCGGGGTTCGAGGCAATTTCGATCGCCAAGTCCGGACGCCGCGCACGGGCCAGGGCGGCGAGCTTGCGACCCGTGCCAACCGGCACGGTCGATTTGGTGACCAGCACGGTCGGATGATCGAGCGATGCGAGAATCTGTTCGGCGGCGGCAAACACATAGGTCAAATCGGCATGGCCATCGCCGCGCCGGGTTGGCGTGCCCACGGCAATGAACACCGCCTCCGCCCGCGCCACCGCCTCGGCAACCGAGCCGGTGAACCGCAAGCGACCGGCAGCCGCATTGCGCGCCACCAGGCCGTCGAGGCCAGGTTCGTAAATCGGAATTTCGCCGCGGGAGAGGCAATCAAGCCTGGCCGGGTCGGTCTCGGCAATGATCACATCAACGCCGAATTCGGCAAAGCACGCCCCGGACACGAGGCCAACATAGCCACCGCCGATAATTGCGATATGCAAAGCGGGATCTCCCTAAAACAATCAAATTGAACCTTAGCTTGTCGCAATCTCGGTGTGCAACGGCAAGCCCCCGGGATGAAAGGGATCATGACAGGATCGTTTCGGCTTATCCAGTTATTGAGATTATGTAACGCCGAGTAACTTAATATTTGTTGATTTACGCGCGTCGAGCGCTCAAATCTATTTTTGTGATGATTTCCAAATACTTATCACGGTTTCGTGAATTGTCAATTCGGGGTCTCGGCCGGTTGAGCGCAAGCACTTTGCTGCGCCTGACCATTGGCCGTTGGCCAATGGCGGGCGAGCGCGCAGCCTTTGTGGAGGGTTTCGCCGCCCGTGAGCGCCCGATCCCGCCGATTTTACGCGGTTTGTTGGCGGTGCCGAGTTCGCGGGCGCTGATTGGTAAATTGTCAGACCATCTTTTGGTCGCCGCCCGGGTGACTGAACCGGACGCGTTTCCGCCTGACCCGCCGGCTTTGGGGGGGAATTTATTCACGCTTTGGGAGGGGCCGCCGTTGGGATTCCTGCATTTTGAGAAATGCGGCGGCATTGCCTTGACGCGCTGGTTAACCCAGCAATTTCATCCTCGCCAGATCAATGCCGACCCTCATCGCGATCTCGCGCCACATTTGTTCGCGCGGGTGGAGACGCTCGCGCCCTATGCGTTGGTGTGGGGTCATTATGATTTGGCGTTGCTCACCCGGGATGATCCGGCGCGGCGGATTATTTCGCTCCTGCGCGATCCGTGTGATCGGTTGGAGTCCCTGTATTTTTATTGGCGCAGCGTGGACCCCGCACGGATCGACCCGGATTTGAGTTTTGCGGTGGCCCAGGCGCATCGTTTGTCGCTTGAGGAATTTCTCGATGGCGATGATCCGCTGATGCGCGATTTGATCGATAATGTTTATACGAGGCGGCTGACCGGGCTTTATGCAACCGGGGCGGCGGTTGACCCGCTGGTGGCGGACCCGGTGGAAGCCCTTGCGGGCGCACGCGCAGCGTTGGACCGGCTGGATGCGGTGGGGATTACCGAACGGATGGAGGAGAGTGTGGCGCATTTTGCTGCGCAGTTGGGTTTGGCGTTGCCACGCGAAACGCTGCGGGCCAATGTAACGGCGGATAATCATCGCACCGCGGGTGGTTTTTTTCGCCCGATGCGCCGGGGGCTGCGTGGGGAGGCTGTGCAAGCGGCGTTGGAGCGGCGGACGGCGCTTGACCGGGTGCTCTATGATCGGGCGGCGGCCCGCTTACCGCAATGTCATGCGGCGCTAGTTGAAGCCGCGTGAAATAAGCGCGACAGTGCGGGCATGTCCGCGCGTTTCTATACCATCGATCCTGAGACGTTGCTGCGGGCCTATCGCCTGGGATTTTTTCCGATGGCGGAGACGCGGGACTCGACCAAGCTGCATTTTCTCGATCCCGAACAGCGCGGGGTTTTGCCACTTGATGGGTTTCATTTAACCCGGCGGCTCGCGCGCACGGCGCGGCGGACGGGGTTGCGGGTGACGGCGGATGCGGATTTCCCCCAGTTGATTGGCCTTTGTGCGCAGGCCCGACCGGAGCGGCCAGAGACGTGGATTAATCGCGAGATTGAGCGGTTATTTTGCACCTTGGCCACGATGGGGCATGCGCACTCGATTGAGGTGTGGGACGGCACGCGGTTGGTGGGGGGATTGTACGGGCTGGCGATTGGCGGGGCGTTTTTTGGCGAGAGTATGGTATCGCTGGAGCGTGATGCGTCAAAATTGGCTTTGGTGCATTTGGTGGCGCGGCTGCGGCTGGGAGGATTTTTGTTGCTGGATACGCAATTTCTGACCAGCCATTTGGCGCGCTTCGGGGCGCTGGAACTGGCGCGGGCGGCGTATCGGGCCCAGCTGGCGGTGGCGGTGGAGCGGCCCGCGCGTTGGTTGGCTGCGCCATCGGTGTCAGCGCTTGAGGCGGAAATTATGACTTTGCGGCGGTTGTCGCAGCAGAGGGAGCCGGAGATGGAGCGGATATGACATATCGCTGGGGCGCATGGATCGGGGCGTTGATCTGGATCGCGGCGGGGCCGGCGTGGGGGGCGGTGCCGATGTTTTTGCCGGACCATGACATTGCCGGCACCTATCGGCTGAGCCAGCCGGGCAAGCCGAGTACCACCTGGCGGGTGCGCTATAGTGCGGGGGCGGAGGTTGCGCGGGCGCGCAGCCTGGATGGCGCGGCGGCGGGGACGGTGATTTTGCTGAATATGCGATCACGCAATGCGATCATTGTGCTCGATCAGATGCATGCGGTGGTGGCGGTGCCGGGGGTTGGGGCGGTGCTGGATCGGGTTTTGACCGGGGATGGGGCGCAGTTCACCCGGCTCGGCAATGCGCAAATCGCCGGGCATGAATGTGCGCGCTATTTGGTGTTGAAGCGCGGGGCGGCGGGGAGTGTGTGTTTGACTCGGCATGGCGTGTTGCTCGCCGGGCAGGGGCATGACCGGCAGGGGGCGGTGCGAATTACCGCTTTGTCGGTGCAGGATGCGGCGCAGCCGGCGGGGGCGTTTGAACCGCCGCCGGGCTATTCGCAGATTACGCTGCCGCCCGCGATGTTAGCACAGCTCCTCGGCGCTTCGGGCTAGGTGCGGCATGGTTGCTGTGCGTGAGAGCAAGCCCCGGCGCCGGGCCAAGATTTTTGCAGCCCCCTGGCGCGATCCGGCGGGGCGGTTTTCATGGTTCAAAACGGCGACCTTGGTTTGCGTGGTGCTGCCGGCGTTGTTCGTTGTTTGGCAGGCGCAAGTCGGGCGGCTGGGCGGGCGGCCCTTGCATCATGCGATGTTGGAAACCGGATTTTGGGCGATCCGGTTTTTGCTCCTGTGTCTTGCGGTGACGCCCGCCCGCAGCCTGTTTAATTGGCCGCGCGTGGTGCAGGTGCGGCGGATGTTAGGGTTGGCGGCAGCATTTTATACGATTGTGCATATTATTTTATATGCGGGGGATGAAGGTTGGGGGTTGGGTTTTGTTGCTAATCAAATGTTCACGGTATTTTATTTGATTTTGGGTACGATTGCGACTTTGGGCTTCATCGCCCTCGCCGTGACGTCCACCGATGCGGCGATTATGCGGTTGGGGCGGCGCTGGAAATTGTTGCACCGGTTGATTTTTCCAATTGCGATCCTTTCATTTTGGCATTTTTTTCTGACCCAGAAAGTCGATGTCGGCATTGCGCTGGTGCCGGCGGGGCTGTTCGCCTGGCTCGGTTTGTGGCGGCTGCTTAAGCCGGATTGGCGGCGCTCCTGGTGGGTGATGGCCGGGCTGGCGGCGATATGTGTGGTGCTGACGGCGCTGGTGGAGGCGGGATGGTACGCGCTGCACTCGGGGTTTAATCCGCGCTTGGTGCTGGCGGCTAATTTTTCCACGGCACGGCTCAGCCCGGCGGTGCTGGTGGCGATTGATCTGTTGATCCTGCTCGGCGTTATTTTGCTCCGGCGCGGGATGATGCGCGCTACCGCCAAGCGCTGATTTTTGCTCCTTTTTGTTTTTACTCCGGAACGATTTGGGCGTGATTGTGCGCTCAACGCTCGAAGTTGATTTTTGCGCGGGCGGGGGGTGCGTAGATGTGGCCGGGCAAAGTGGGGCGTTGGGGCGCGGGCGGGTATTTTTGGAGCATATATTGGTAGAATGACTGCTCGGGTGTTTTTTTGCTCCGCCGCGCTGGTTTGGGAGTTGATTTGGGGCGAGGTGGGCGCGGTTTGCGCTCCAATTTGAGGTAATTGGGG
>JBMFWT010000061.1:0-13639 GCA_049964975.1 Acidiphilium sp. | reverse complement strand
CACGCCCGCGCCAGTCGTCTCTCAACATAACAACGTAGCTCAGCGTCGGCATACAACTTTCGCTTGCCGCCACGCCGATGCCCCATCAGCTTGTGCGCTTTGCGACCCGCAGGCCCAGCCCGATACAGCCGCCGGCCATAATTGCGCGCAATCTCGCGGGTAACCGTGCTGGTAGGCCGGCAAATGCTCCGGCCAATCGCCGCACTCGATAATCCCGCCGCCAAACCCCGGCTGATCGCCTCCCGATCAACCTCATTCAATCGCCTATACTTAACTTCCAACATCGGGAGCTCCTATACGCCCCCGTTGCACTAAATCATGGAATCCGCCTCACAAAAAAGAAGAATCTTTACTGCTCTGGTCTGTTGCTGAACCAGCGGCGGGCGCGAAGACCCGACTATCCATATTGATGTTATTGGAGAATTTTACCGGTTGTGGCATCGAACAGGTGCAAATGCTCGGATGGCAGGCGGACGCGGCATTCGGTGAGGGTGAGCAGGGATGGGCTGGAGGGCACCCGCACGGCGAATGGGGTGTTATCGGGGAGGTGGCCATGGATCAGGGTTTCGGAGCCGAGGGGTTCGACGAGGTCGATTTGGAGTTTTAGGGCGGTTGGGTCTTGGTCATCGGCGATGGTGACATGTTGGGGGCGGATGCCCACGATGATCGCGGTGCCGGGGGTTTGCGCCAGGGGCGGGAAGGGGAGCGGAATGGTGGCGCCGGGCATTTGGGCGGTCTGACCGCTGGCAAGTTGGGCGGCTTCGCCGCTGGCAAGTTGGGCGGCTTCGCCGCCGGGCAGCAGGGTGGCGGGGCAGAGATTCATCGCGGGGTCGCCGATGAAGGTGGCGACATAGCGATCCGCGGGGTGAGCGAAAATTTCCATCGGCGGGGCGATTTGCGCGGCGTGGCCTTGGTTCATGACGATCAGGCGATCGGCCAGGGTCATGGCTTCGGTTTGGTCATGGGTGACATAGAGCGAGGTGATGCCGAGTTTTTTTTGCAGTTTGCGAATATCGGCGCGGACTTGCACGCGTAATTTGGCATCGAGATTTGAGAGTGGTTCGTCGAACAGAAATAATTTGGGTTCACGAACGATGGCGCGGCCCATGGCGACGCGTTGGCGCTGGCCGCCGGATAATTCGCGGGGTTTGCGCGCGAGGAGCGAGTCTAGGCCCAGTGTGGCGGCGGTGGCGGTGACTTTTTCGGCGATGATTGCTTTGCTCAGGCCGCGCAATTTCAGCCCGTAGGCCATGTTTTCAAACACCGTCATATGCGGATAGAGCGCGTAATTTTGAAATACCATCGCGATGTCGCGCTGGGCCGGGTCGCGGTGCGTAATGTCCTCGCCATCGAGCAGAATGCGGCCGGCGCTGGGGGTTTCGAGGCCGGCGACCAGGCGCAGGAGCGTGGATTTGCCGCAGCCCGACGCACCGACAATGACCAGCATTTCACCATCGGCAACATCAAGGTCCAGCCCGGCGAGGATGGTGCCTTTGCCGAAATTTTTACTGATGCCTTGGAGTTGTAACCGTGCCATGATGGGTCCGTTATTGAGCGGTTATTGAGCGATTATTTGTCGGCGTCGGTGAGGCCGCGCACGAACCAGCGCTGCATCAGGATCACCACCAAGACCGGCGGCAGGATCGCCCAGATGGTGGCGGCCATCACCAGATTCCACGGCGTCATTTGATCGGTGGAGATCATTTGGACAATGCCGAGCACGATGGTGTCGAGCTTGCCGTTGGTGGCGACCAGCAGCGGCCAGAGATATTGGTTCCAGCCATAGACGAAGAGAATGACAAACAGAGCGGCGAGATTGGCACCGGAGACGGGGAGCAAAATATCGATGAAGAAGCGCATCGGCCCGGCGCCATCGAGCTTGGCGGCTTCGACCAGCTCATCGGGCACGGCGAGGAACACCTGGCGGAACAGCAAGGTTGCGGTGGCAGAGGCGATCAGCGGCATGGTGAGGCCGGTGAAGCTGTTGATCAAATGGAAATCCGCCATCACCGCGTAGGTGGGGATGATGCGCACTTCGACCGGCAGCATCAGGGTGATGAAAATCAGCCAGAACGCCAATTTTCGGCCTGGGAAGCGGAAAAATGCGATGGCGAAGGCGGAGAGGGCGGAGATGATGATTTTGCCGACGGCGATGCTCATGGCCATGGCGAAGCTGATCAGCAGCATGCGCCCGACGGGCACGCCGCCTTGCGCGGTGGCGCCGGAGCCGAGCACGGTGATGAAATTGCCAAGGCCTGCGAGGCGCGGAATGAGCGAAATGTCGCCGCGATTGATTGCCCCGGCGGATTGGGTGGCGCCGGCGAAGGTGACCCAGAGCGGCAGGGCAAAAATCAGCACGCCGAGCAGCAGGATGGCGTGGGCGAGATAGTCTGGGCGGGGGCCGGAGCGTGCCTTCATGGTGCGGGTTTTCATGTCGCGGCGCGCTGGCCGACGAAGCGGAACTGGATCATGGTCAGGCCGACGATCAGGGCCATCAGGATCACCGATTGGGCGGCGGAGCCGCCGAGATCGAGATTGATGACGCCATCGCGATAGACTTTGACCACCAAGGTTTCGGTGGCGGTGCCGGGGCCGCCTTCGGTGAGGGCGAAAATCAGCGCGAACGTGTCGAACGCGGCATAGACCAGATTGACGATGATGAGAAAGAAAGTGGTGGGGGCGAGCAGGGGCCAGATGATGCTGCGGAAGCGCTGCCAGGCATGCGCGCCATCGAGCGAGGCGGCTTCGATCAGGGATTTTGGGATTGATTGCAGGCCGGCCAAGTAGAAAATGAAATTATAGGCGACTTGCTTCCAGGCGGCGATGAAAATCACTAGGGCGAAGGCTTGGCCGCCATTCAGCGCGTAATTCCAATCGATGCCCAAGGCGGCGAGCGGGCGGGTGAGCATGCCGATTTCGGGTTGGAGCAGAAACACGAAAATCACCGAGGCGATGGCCGGGGCGATGGCGTAGGGCCAGATCAGCAAGGTTCGGTAAATGGCTTGGCCTTTGATGCCGCGATCTGCGAAGATGGCGAGGGTGAGGCCGCCGGCCATGGCGAGGAGCGTCACGCAGGCGCAGAAAATCAGCGTGCGCAGCAAGGTCGCTTGGTAGCTTGGGGAGGCGAGCAGGGCGGCGAAATTGGCGAGGCCGACGAAGCTGACATGCAGGCCGAAACCATCGGTCGCGGTGACGCTTTGGGCGAAGGCTTTATAGGCGGGGAGGATAAAAAATAGGATGGTGACCGCTAATTGCGGGGCCACCAGGAGCGCCGGGAGTAGCCATCCGGCAAACAGGGTCCGGCGCTCCATGGTCAGGCTCAGCTATGGGCGGTGCGGGCGAATTGATCCACCACGGCTTGGCTGCGCTTATTGGCCTGGGCCAAGGCGGTTTGCGCCGAGGCCCCGTTTTGGATCGCGCGTTCCCATTCCTCTTCGATGATCACGCGCACTTCGGGCATGTTGCCCAGGCGGATGCCAGAGGAATAGGGCGTGACTTTGGTGCGGGTGAGTTGCTTCACCGCGAGATCGGCACCGGGGTTGTTGGCGTAGTAGCCTTGCTTGGTCATCAGCGCGTTGCCGGCCAGGGTGACTGGGATATAGCCGGTGGCTTCGCTCCAATGCGCGTCGTTTTCCGGTTTGCTGATGAAATTAAAGAACAGGGCGACGGCGCGATATTCGTCTTTGGTGCGGTGCGGGGCGGTCATTGGCCAGAAGGAGGCACCACCGATGATTGAGTTGATCGGTGATTTGATGATCGAGGGGTGGAACGGCAAATAATGATCGGCGAATTTGAATTTCGCACTTTGTTTGAGCTGGCCGTAAATGCCGGAACTATCGAAGGTGATGGCGGCATCGCCTGAATAGAAGATGGGGCTGGGCAGGCCATCGCGGCCTTCATATTTGAACAGGCCCTCTTTTTGCATCGAGAGCAGGGTGCCGAGATTTTTCACAAATGGCGCGGTATCGAGCTTGAGGGTGGGTTTTGGGCCGCCGAAACCGTCATCGAGGGTGGCGAATTCGACGTCATGGATGGCGGCGAATTGTTCGAAATGCACCCAGGTCGGCCAGGAGGTCATGACCGGGATTTTGGCGGCTTTTTTGGCTTTGATCGCGCGGGCGGCGGCGATCACTTGATCCCAGGTGGCGAGCGGGGCTTTCGGGTCGAGCCCGGCGCGGACGAAGGCGTCTTCGTTGATCCACATCAGGGCGGTGGAGGAATTGAACGGGGCGGCGCCCATTTTGCCGCCGGCGACGCCGTAATAGCCGCGCACGGCGGGGATGTAGGTGCTGGCATTGACCGGCACGCCGGTCATTTCGCCGAGTTTCCAGACATCGACCACGGCGCGGCCGGCGCCGAGCATTTCGGCGGTGCCGACATCGAAAATCTGGGCGATTGAGGGGGCTTTGCCGGCGCGCCAAGCGGCGATGGTTTCGGTGAGGACTTGCGGATAGGTGCCTTTATAGACGGCATCAATCCGCGCTTCGGTCTGGCTGGCGTTGAACTTGTCCACCAGCCCTTGCAGCGTTTGGCCGAGCTGGCCGCTCATGGCGTGCCAGAGGGTTGCGCTGGCGGGGGCGGCGGCGCGGGCCGTGGCGGCGAGGCTGGCATTGGCCAAGGCGGCGGTTGCCAAGGTTGCCGTAGCGGGCGCGGCGGCGAGTAAGGTGCGGCGTTTCATCTGTGCGTCTCCCTGTTGTGGAAAGCTTGATCTGTTACAGTTTCTTGATGACCTCTCTATGACACATCAATGAAGGCTTGATGACAAGTGGCAAACAGCATGGCAGGGGGTGGCGCGAGGTTTGCGCCCCGGTCAGGCTCGGCTATAGGAGGCGGATGGACCTCAAGGATCATATTCGCGGTATTCCGGATTTTCCCAAGCCGGGCATCCTGTTTTACGATATTTCGACGCTGCTGCGTCATGCCGATGCGTGGCAGGTGGCCATGGGGCGGCTGGCCAAGCTGGTGCGCGCTTATCAGCCGGATGTGCTGGCCGGGGTGGAATCGCGCGGATTTTTGCTCGCGGCGCCGCTGGCGCTGAAGCTGGGCTGTGGGTTCATTATGCTGCGCAAGCGGGGGAAATTGCCGGGGCCGACGGTGGGGCATGATTATGCGTTGGAATATGGCACCGACCGGATTGAGGTGCAGGAAGATGCGGTGACGCCGGGGCAGCGCGTGGTGGTGGTTGATGATTTGCTGGCGACGGGCGGCACCATGGCGGCGGGGATTGCGTTGCTGCGCGGTATTGGTGCTGAGGTGCCGGCGGCGGTTGCGTTGATCGAGTTGAGCTTCCTCAAAGGGCGGGAGCGTCTTGATGTGCCATTCGATTCGTTGGTCCGCTACGATTCCTGATTTTATGTGGGCATTATGATGCGCCGGCGGCACGTGCTGCAGGCGGCGGGGGCGCTGGCGTTGCTGGGTGGGGCGGCGCGGGCGGCTTCGGTGTTGACGGATATTATGATTGTGGCTGGCGGTCCGCCGGCGGGGCGGATTGATCGCTGGTCGCGCGCGGCGGCGCAGGCGCTGCGGGCTTCGCTCGCGCCGCATGGGGTGATCAGCACCGAGACGGTGGGCGGTGTTGATGGGGTGACGGCGGCGAATCGGGCACAGAATTTGGTGGTGCCGAATGGGCGGACAGCGACGATGCTGCCGGGCACCACGGCGATTGCGTTTTTGACCAATGATCCTCGGGTGCAGTTTCAGCCGGATGATTTTGTGCCGGTGTTGGGCGGGTTGAATCCGCTGGTGTTTGTGGTGCGCGGCGGGTTGCAACGGCTGAGCGCGCCGACGCCGCTGCGGGTGGCGGCGGCATCCCCGGAGAGTGGTGATTTGGCCGGGTTGCTCGCGATGGCGCGGCTCGGTGTGCCGGTGGCGCCGGTTTTTGGGCTGAATGGCACGCGCGCGAAGAGCCGGGCGTTCGCCGATGGGCAGGCCGATGCGCTGCTGTTGTTTGGTGAGGGGGTGATTGAGGATGTCGCACCGCTCACCGCGCAGGGGGGCATTGTGGTGTGTACCTTGGCGTTGCCGGGGCCGGATGCCGGCGCGCAGGCGGCGTTTGGCGCTGTGCCGAGCTTGGAGGCGTTGATTGCGGCGCGGGGCGGCTCGGCGCTGTCAAAGCCGTTAGATCAGGCTTATCGGGCGGTTGCGGCGGTTTGCGCGATCGATTTCATGTTGTTGCTGCCGCATTTGACCGCGCCGAGTGATATTGCGCTGTGGCGCTTTGCGGCGGGACGGGCGATTCATGATCCGGCGATGCAGGATGCGGCCTCGGCGAGTGATTTGACGCTGGTTTCGGGGATTGCGGCGGCGCAGGCGGTCGCACCGCTGGTGACCGGGCCGGATGCGCTGCTGGCGCTGAACCGGTTTTTGGCCAGCCAGTACGGTTGGCATCGATGATATTGCGAAATAATTGAGCGATGGCGCGCGTTGCTCCCCGGTTTGTTTGCTCGGAATGTGGCGCGGTGACCGCGAAATGGGTGGGGCGCTGCGAGGCCTGTAGCGCTTGGAATTCGCTGGTGGCGGAGGCGGCGAGCGCTGATGCGCGGCCACGGCGGGTGAATCCGGCCCATCGGCTTGATTTTGTGGGATTGGCGGGCGAACAGGCGCTGCCGCCACGCTTGGCGCTGGGGATTGCCGAATTTGACCGGGTGCTGGGCGGCGGCATGGTCGAGGCTTCGGCGATTTTGGTCGGCGGTGATCCGGGGATCGGCAAATCGACCTTATTGCTGCAAGCGGCGGCGACGCTCGCCCGGGCGGGGCAGCGTGTGCTGTATATTTCCGGCGAGGAATCGGTGGGGCAAATCCGGCTGCGCGCCCAGCGGTTGGGGTTGAGTGATGCGCCGGTTAGCCTCGCGACGGCCACGGCATTGTCGGAAATTTTGGCGGCTTTGGAGGCGGAGCGCGCGATTGCTTTGGTGATTATCGATTCGATCCAGACGATTTGGGATGAATCGATTGAGTCTGCACCGGGCACGGTGACGCAGGTGCGTGCGAGCGCGTTTGCGCTGATCCGGGCGGCGAAACAGCGGGGTTTTGCGTTGATGCTGGTGGGCCATGTCACCAAGGAAGGCGGCTTGGCCGGGCCACGCGTGCTCGAACATATGGTCGATGTGGTGCTGCATTTCGAAGGTGATCGCGGTCATCAATTTCGGATTCTGCGCGGCGCTAAAAATCGGTTTGGCGCGACCGATGAGATCGGGGTGTTCGAGATGACCGGGGGTGGCTTGGCGGAGGTGGCTAATCCGTCCGCGCTGTTTTTGGCGGAGCGGCATGGCAATGTTGCGGGATCGGCGGTGTTTGCCGGGTTGGAAGGCTCGCGCCCGGTATTGATGGAGGTGCAGGCGCTGCTGTCGGCGAATGGTGCGGGCTCGGCGCGGCGCTCGGTGATTGGCTGGGATGCGGGGCGGCTTTCGATGCTGCTCGCGGTGCTTGATGCGCGCTGCGGGCTGAAGCTGGGGGCGCAGGATGTGTATTTGAATATTGCCGGGGGGTTGAAGGTGAATGAGCCGGCGGCGGATTTGGCGGTGGCGGCGGCGTTGATTTCGGCGGCGGGCGGCGCGCCGACCGATGCCTCGATGGTGTTTTTTGGCGAAATTGGGCTTTCGGGTGAGTTGCGACCGGTGGCGCAGGCGGAATTGCGCTTGAAGGAGGCGGCGAAGCTTGGGTTTTCGCGGGCGGGGTTACCCCGGCGGATAGCGCGCGGGGATCGGGGCGCGCGGGTTCCCGATGGAATAACGCTTGCGGAATTTGGCCATCTCAGCGATTTGGTGGTTGCCATGAGCAGTGATAGTGGTGCTGACGAGGGCAGGGGCTGAATCGTTATGAATGTATTAATATCATGACTTGGGCGGATGGCATTGCGGTTGCCATTGTCTTGCTGTCCGGCTTGCTTGCGCTGGCGCGCGGTTTTGTGCGCGAGATTTTGGGCGTTTTCGCGTGGGTGACATCCGGGCTGGTAGCGCTCTCGGCCTATGGGGCGTTCGAGCCGTTCGTGCTGCATTATGTTTCCAACCCGAAACTGGCCTTGCCGCTGACCATCGCCGCCGTGTTTCTGGTGGTTTTGATTATTTTGACCATTATTGTCAGTTTTATCGCCTCACTGGTGCGCGACTCGGTGCTGTCCGGCTTGGACCGCACGCTGGGGTTGGTGTTTGGGCTGGTGCGCGGCGCTTTGATTGTGTGTTTGCTGTTGATATTCGTCTCGATTTTCTTGCAACCGGCGGAATGGCCGGCGGCGGTGATCAATGCGGAATTTTTGCCCGCCACGGAAATCGGGGCCAGCTTGTTGATTAGTGTGCTGCCCGCCCGGTTCCGGCCGGTTTTGGGCCATCCGCTGCCGAGCGATGCGGGTCAGCCGAAAACGGGCAAGCCGAAAACGGGCAAGGCGAAAGCGGGTCAATCGACCGCGCCGGAGCAGCCAGCGGGCCATTCGTCCTCGGCTCCCGCCGGTGCCGCGTCCTCCGGAGCGATATAGCGAGGGGGCGCATCGCTGATCAGCGCGGCGGATAAGTCAGTTTCATGTCAAAGCGCTCGACAGGGGGCGGGCAAAGCCCTACATGCTGCCCATACCGATATCGGTAACCCAAGGCGGCGCAATGGACCTGATAAATTCTGCGGACCTGATAAATTCTGCTGATGTCGATGATGACAAGCTGGATGATGACAAGCTGCACGAAGAGTGCGGCGTGTTTGGTGTTTGGAATGTCGCGGATGCGGCGGCGATTACCGCACTCGGTTTGCATGCGTTGCAGCATCGTGGCCAGGAAGCCACCGGCATCGTGACCCATGACGGGTTGCGCTTTCATGCCCATAAGGGGCTTGGGTTGGTCGGGGATAATTACGGCGATGCGAAGGTGATGGCCGGGCTGCATGGCGCGCGGGCGATTGGGCATAATCGCTATGCGACGACCGGGGCGACCTTGCTGCGCAATGTGCAGCCGCTGTTCGCCGAGTTCGCCTTTGGCGGCTTTGCCGTTGGGCATAATGGCAATTTGACCAATGCCTATGCGCTCAAGCGCGCGCTGACCCGGCGCGGCTGCCTGTTTCAATCGACCACCGATTCTGAAGTCTTTGTGCATCTGATCGCGATCAGCCTGTATGCGACGGTGATTGACCGGTTGATTGATGCGCTCAAGCAGGTTGAGGGGGCGTATTCGCTGGTCGCGCTGTCCGATCATCTGCTGATTGGCTGCCGCGATCCGTTGGGCGTGCGCCCGCTGGTGCTGGGCCGCACCATCGGGGCGAATGGGGTTGATCCGGGTTGGGTGCTGGCCTCGGAGACTTGCGCGCTGGATATGGTTGGCGCGGAATTTGTCCGCGATGTCGAGCCGGGCGAGATTGTGGCGATCGATGCCAGTGGTGTGCGCAGCTACAAGCCATTTGCTGTGCAAAAATCGCGGTTTTGCGTGTTTGAATATATTTATTTTGCCCGGCCTGATTCGGTGATGGAGGGTAATTCGGTCTATGCGGCGCGCAAATTGATCGGCGCTGAATTGGCTCAGGAATCGCCGACCGAGGCCGATATTGTGGTGCCGGTGCCCGATTCGGGCGTTCCCGCCGCGATGGGCTATGCGGAGGCGAGCGGGTTGCCGTTCGAACTCGGGATTATTCGCAATCACTATGTCGGGCGCACCTTCATCGAGCCGACCGATCAGATCCGGCATTTGGGCGTGCGGCTGAAACATTCGGCCAACCGGGCGATCATCGAAGGGCGGCGGGTGATTTTGGTGGATGATTCGATTGTGCGGGGCACCACCTCGTCGAAAATCGTGGAAATGGTGCGGGCAGCGGGCGCGCGCGAAGTGCATATGCGGATTTCCTCGCCGCCGACCACCCATTCCTGCTTTTATGGCATTGATACGCCCGAGCGGAGCAAATTGCTCGCGGCGCATAATGATGTCGCGGCGATGGCGAAATTGATCGGGGTGGATAGTCTCGCTTTTATCTCGATTGACGGGCTGTATCGGGCGCTGGGGCGGCATCGGCGGGATTCTGATGCGCCGGCTTTTTGCGATGCGTGCTTTACCGGCGATTATCCGATCCCGCTCTCGGACAGCGAGGGCAATGATTCGCGCCAGGCCTCGCTGCTTTCCGAATTCACCTGAGATTAAGCCCGTCATGGGCATTTATCAGTCGGCGAATTGGATGATCTTTTTGGGATGTCAGGGACAATAAGGACTTAAGGAAGGCTTCTTTTTTGAAAAAAAGAAGCAAAAAACTTTCGTGAGTTGATGCGCTGGCGGTTGGACCGGCACGGCTCCAAAGGAGCAAAGTTTTTTTTGCTTCTTTTTTGTTCACAAAAAAGAAGAATCTTAATTGCTCTGTCCGACCTTAAAACAGGCCGGCGCCGGACAGGCCGCCATAGACGCCGAGGCCGGCGGTGAGTGTGGCAAGGAACAAAGTGAGCCAGAGATACCAGCCGCGGAGGCGGATATTGGCGGGGAGGGCGCGCACGGCGAGGGCGATCAGAAAGCCCAGGACCAGCGGCAGCAGCAGGGCGTTCATGACTTCGACCGCGATGTTGAGAAACACCAGATTAGGCACGAAGGCCACTAACAGCGCGCCGGCGATCAGGCAGAACGCATAGACACCGTAGAACCATTTGGCTTGGGCGGGCCGGTCTTCGAGCGAGCGGCGATAGCCGGTGACTTCACCGAGGCCCCAGGCGAGGGCGAGGGAGGCGACGATGGCGGCGATCAAACCAGCGCCGAGCACGCCGATGCCGAACACTAATTTGCCAACGGTATCGCCGAGGAAGGGTGTCAGCGCGTGGGCGATGTCACCGACGCTGTTGAGATTGGCTTGATGATTGCGCAGCCCGATGGTGGCGGCGGCGGCGATCAAGACGGCGGCCATCACCAATTGGGTGACCACGGCACCGACGGCGGTATCCCAGCGGGCATATTTGAAATCGGCTGGGGTTAGTTTTTTGTCGGCGACGGCGGATTGTTGATAGAAAATCATCCAGGGCATGATCACCGCGCCGATATTGGCGGCGACTAGATAGAGATAGGCTGGATTGCCGAGCGCGGGTTGCAGCGCTTGGGCGGCCATGGCTTTTCCGTCCGGATGGGCGAGATAGGCGACGGCGAAAAACACAAATTCGAACAGGCCAAGGGCGATGGCGATGCGCTCGACGCGCCGATAGGAGCCGGTGAAGGCGACGATCAGGAGAAAGCCGGCGGCGAGGGTGACCGAGACCAGGCGCGGCACCCCGTAGAGCGCGCCGACGCCGGCGACGCCGGAAAATTCGGTGAGCAGGGCGCCAATGGTGGCGACGGTGAGGCCCGCCGCCGAGAGCCACGCCCAGCCCGCGCCAAACGTGTCACGGATCAGCTCGCCATGGCCTTTGCCGGTAAAGATGCCGAGCCGCACGGTGAGTTCCTGCACCACATAGAGGATTGGCATCAGCAGGAATTGCAGCACCAGCAGCCGGTAGCCCCAGGCGACGCCCGATTGGGCGGCGGTGATGATGCTGCCGACATCGGTATCGGCCAGCATGACGACGAGGCCAGGGCCGAACACCGCCAGGATGCGAACCCAAGAGGTGCGACGGGTGGTTTCGACGACGCTGGACTGCATTGAGGACTCCTGGTAATGCGAATGAGAACTATTCGCAATTGATGGTGATGTGAATACCGGACCTGTGCGGTCCTGTCAACAGAGGTTGAGGCCGATCGGGTGAGGCCGTTCGGGAGCCGATAGGGGGGGGTAAAGGCAGGTGCGGCGCGTTGGGGCGGCGCGGAAAAATGGTGCGGACGGCGGGACTTGAACCCGCACTCTCATACGAGAAACAGATTTTCATACCACTTCGACTTTCGCCGCCGCCCTGGTGGGTTCCCGCTGGGGTTCCCGCTGGGCGTTCGTGGTCTGGACTATCCCTTCGCCATCGCTGAGCGTTGTGCGCTCGGCCTTAGGCGCCACCCGTCTAGTCTCTACACCTTCAAAGCCGGTGACCCTGGCTTTGCTTGGCTCGGGATTGGCTTGGGCCCGTAGGCCGGTAGCGTTCCCCGAATTTGGGCGGTTCTGCACCACGGATTTCCCCGTGGGCACTCCAATGTCAAAGTCTGCTGCGTCTACCGATTTCGCCACGTCCACACGGTGATCCGCTTACGCGCATGCCTCTGCACCTATTCGCTGTTTCATGCAATTCCTGCGCGCTGATTTTGCCCTGCTCGATGATCATGCCCTCCTCTCTGATGGTGCCAAACATTGTCGCTTGCTGCGCAAGTGCAATCGCGGCACGGCTGCTGTCTGCCCATTCTCTTGCGGTGCTCGGCGATTCTGGCACAATGATTTAGGTCAATGGAGTGCCCCGCGTGCCGCGTTATGATGTTCGGTTAATTCTGCCCCTGCTAATTTCCCTGTCACTCACGAGCTGTGCTGTGCCCCGCCCGGCGGCGCACGCGGCGACAACGCTTGATCAAGCGGCGTTGATTGATGCGCATCAGGATTTCACCCAATCGCCGCGTCCGGGCTATGTGCTTGACGCCGACGCGGTTAATCGGCCTCCGACGGTGACCCCGACGGGAGTGATCATTATTGGTGATAGTATTGTCACCGGCTGGTCGGGCTATGTGGCGCATATCTTTCCCAATGCGCTGATTAATGGCCGAGTTGGCCGGCAATTTTCCAGCGCGCTGCATATTTGGGCGATGATGCATGCGGACCATGAGACCGATGGCGTTGGGTATGTGGTGGTGGAGCTGGGCACCAATGGCTATGTCGACCCGGCGCAGGTGGCGCAATTCATGTCGATGGTCGGGCATCGGCAGGTGTTTTTCGTGGTGCCGGTGGTGCCGCGCTCCTGGGAGCCGGAGGTGCAGAATTTATATTTCCAACTGCCGAGCCGTTATCCCAACGCGCATCTGGTGCGGTGGGATTTGCTGAGCGCGGATCATCCCAATTATTTCTGGTCGGATCATGTGCATCCGACGTGGGCGGGCATTCAAGTGATGGTTCACGCGATTGCGCAGGAGGTGGCCAAATATCCGCCGCCGGTGGATCGGGGCTATTGAGCGGGGTGCTGGGACGAATTTGATGGTCTATATCGATTATCTGCGGTTTCTATCGATTATCGCGGTTATATTTTTTCATCTGCACGAAAACATCACCTACCAAAGCCGGTATTTCGCGGGCGGCTATGTTGGCGTCGATGTGTTTTTGTTTGTCTCCGGTTTTCTGATCACCCAGTCGCTCAGCCGGGTGCGCCAGGGAGGGTTGGGTGCGGGCAGTGCGGATTTTGTCAAGCGGCGGCTCGCGCGGATCATGGTGCCGACGATTGTGATCACGCTGCTGGTTGCGGGTTTTGCCGTGCTGAGCGGGATTGGCACCTGGCGTCCGGCTTTATGGTCGGTTGCGTTTGGCTATAATTTTTATTTGGTTGTTCGGCATATTCCGTATTTTCAGAATGATAGCATGCCGCATTTGTTCCTGGGGATGTGGTACCTGTCGCTGCTGGTGCAGCTTTATTTGCTGCATTTTTTGCTCCGGATTTTGTTTCGCCGCGACCGGTATTTTTTCGCGGCCATCGCGGTGATCGCCGCGATCATGCTGGCGGGGGCGGTGATTTTGGTGCTGCGCGGTCATGCCAACCAGGCCTATGTGCTGCCTTGGCATGGATTTCCGTATTTGTTCGGCAGTT
>JBMFWT010000060.1:0-13828 GCA_049964975.1 Acidiphilium sp. | reverse complement strand
ATCGGAGGCAGGGCAGATTTCATTGATAAAATGACCGAGCAATCAGAGTGGGCAGCACCAACGCCGTTTTGAGCGCCACCAAAATCGCCGGCAGCGTCAATAAAACGCTAGCCGCATCTCGGCCATAACGCCAGCCCGTCCCGCGATCGAACCAAGCGCCAAAGCGCGGCACCACCAGCAACGCAAACGGCACCAGCAGCAAATAATAGCGCCCCTGCACGCCAATAATCTGCGCCCCGCCCACATTGGTCCAATCCAAATACAGCGATAATTCCACGGCGATGATGCTGGCCCCGATCAACGCCAGAACCAACACAGCATCCTCCCAATGCCAGCGCACCCGCCCCGCGGATGCGCCCAGCAGCGTGGCGAGTGCCGCCGCAGCCAGTGCATCATACCAATCACGATATAAATGATGGGTCAGCGAAACATTCAACCAGCCCAATACGCCAATGGCCTGTCGGCTCAGCCCGACATAATTTTGCGAAATATCATGCCAGGGGAGCAAGAATATCCGCGTTGGGTCCGCGAGCAGCACCCGCACCCCATCCGCCGGATCAGCCGCATGCAAAGTCATCGCCGGATTGCCGGGCCAGAGCGGCCCTGGATGATAGGGCGTGCGCCGCACCGGCGTGAAGCTGAGACGCAACATTGCGATCACCCAAAGCAGGGCAGGGAGGCCAAAGGCGCTGAGCCGCACCAGCCGTTGCCGCCAGCCTGATGCCGCGAGCGGCGTCAGGCACGCGAATAATAACAACCCGTAAGGCGGCTTGGAGCAGAGCAGCAGCGCAAAGATCGCGGCGGCAATCAGCCGCGCTTTCGGAAACGCCGTCGGCGCCCAAGTCAGCAGCGCCCCGCACAAGGCCGACGCCGCGAGCAATTGACCATCCTGATTGAATGACGCCGCCAGACTAACCGCCATCGGCAGGCTGAGCACCGCAAACAGCAAAGGCCGGCCAAAACGCGCCAAGCTGATCGCGAGCGCCCCCATTCCAATATAGGCCAGCAACATGAATAACCGCCCGGTATAGAGGGAAGCCAACGGGCGCTGCCCCGCCAACGCGCCAGCCTCAACCCCCAGCGCTCCGGGCAGATAAAACGCCGGAAAATACTCAACCGCGCCACTCGCCTGGACAAATGTGCGCTGGCCACTCCAGCGGATCGCCCGCGCCGCCGCCACCTGTTGCGCGCCAATTTTCGGCACATAAATCGCCGTCCCGGTTGGCCGCGGCAACAGCTCCGCCCGCGCCGCCCGCGCCAAGCCGCTATCGATGAACACGCCGGAATCCGGCCCACGTGGCGTGGCGTGCCGAACCCCGAAAATCTGCCCATGCAGCAATGCCACCGTGCGCGAAATATGCGCCGGCTCATCCGCCACATCGCCAATCGGCGTGCCATAGGCCAGATGCAGGCCGGTATAGAGCGTGATCGCCACGAATAGCAGCGTCAGCGCGTGCGCCCTGCCGTAATCAAGGCCCGATCGGAGCGCGCAACCCAATCTCACCATCGGCACCGCTCAGGAAAACCGCGCATAAATCAAATGCGGCAGATAAAACCCATCATAAATCGCTATCGCAACCACCGGCAGCGTCAAAACCGTCTCCAGCGAGAGCGCCGCATACCGCCATCGGCTGACCCGATTAATCCAACGTCCCCAACGCGGCAGCGCCAAGGCCAAAAACGGCACAATCTCTAGAAAATAGCGCCCCTGCACACCGGCAATAATCGTCGCGCCAACATGGGTCCAGGAAATATAGAGCGACAGCTCCATCAAAGCCACCGTCACCACCGCCAACCCCAAAATCCACAGCGCATCAACCAAACGCCATGGCCGCGCCGCCGCATTCGACCCAGCGAGGCTGGCCAGTGCCGCCGCCGCCAGCGCCAGCTCCCAAAAATGATAAACCTGATCGGACATCAAAATAGTCAGCCATCCGAAAATCCCAAAAAACTGGTGTGTCAGCCCGGTAAAATACAACGTAATATAATGATATGGCATCAAAATAATCTGGCGTGGATGCGCCATCAACACCCGCACATTGGCCACCGCATTGGGGGCGGTAAACACATCGCTCGCCTTGCCCGGCCAAAGCGGTCCAGGGTGATAATGCGGCCCCCATGATGGTGTGAATGAGGTGCGCAGCATCACCAACACCCAGATGATCGAGGGGATCGCAAACAGCGACAGCAGCATAAATCGCCTGCCCAGCCCGCGCCAGCGCAGTGGGATCAGCGCACAAAACAACAAAAACCCATAAGGCGGCTTGGAGCAGATCACGGCAGCAAAAATCGCGGCAGCAATCCAGCGTGCCGTGGGCGCGCGCTCCTCCGTCTCGGTCAGGAGTGCCGCACAGAGCACACAGGCGGCAATCAACATCCCGTCCTGGTTGAAGGATGCCCCCAGCGATAAGGTCATCGGCAGCGCCAGAAATGCAAATAATAAGGGCCGCCCAAATTGCGCCCTTTGGAGCGCCAGCGCCCCCATCAGCAAAAATCCAAGCAGCATGAATAACCGCCCGGTATATAAAGCCTGCAATGGCGATTGGCCGATCCAATGCCCAATCCCGATGCCCAAACTGCCGGGGATGTAGAAAACCGGCAAATACTCAACCGAGCCGCTCGCCCCGTCAAACCCCAGCCTATTGGCCCATCGGATCGCGCGTGCAGCTTTGCGTTGGGCCGGTGGAATATGAACATTGAAACCCGGCGGCACCAACTCGGCGCCCGAGGCGTCAATCAGCCCCTGATCAACCATCACCCCGGCGACCTTCCCCACGTTGAATTGCACCTTCCGGCCAATCACAATTCCGCGCGTGAGCGCCGCCGCCCGCGCAATATGCGCCGGTTCATCCGCCACCTGGCCCATCGGCGTCGCATAAACCAGCCGCAGCCCGGTGACCCCACAGACCAGCAAAAACACTATCACCAGCCAGTTCGGGCGCGTCATTGAAAATCGCCGGAATATCCTGTTCATAATTGCTCCGCCATGCGAAGCACTCCCTGCCGTCTGGCTGCCAGCCTGTCAACGGAACACCCAAACCGAACACCCAAACGTAACAACCAAACGTAAAAACCGTTGGTGTCGCCGCACAAATCGGCTAGGTGTGAGCCATGATCTCCATCGTCGTCCCCTGTCACAATGAAGCCGCTAATATTGCGCTCCTCTATGATCGGCTTTGCGCGGTCATGACCGGCGAGGATTGGGAACTGGTTTGCGTCAATGATGGCTCGCGTGATGACACGTTAGCCCGGCTGATCGCGCTCAGCCAGCAAGACCCGCGCGTGCGCGTGTTCGATCTCGCCCGCAATTTCGGCAAAGAAGCCGCCCTCACCGCCGGCCTCGATCACGCGCGCGGCGAGGCCGTCATCCCGCTCGATGCCGATTTGCAAGACCCGCCCGAGCTAATCCCCACCCTGATCGCCAAATGGCGCGAGGGGTTTGACGTCGTCAACGCCGTCCGCGCCAGTCGCACCAGCGATGGCTGGCTCAAACGCACCACCGCGCGCGGCTTTTACCGGGTGATCAACCGCCTCAGCGACGTGCCCATCCCCTCCGATACCGGCGATTTCCGCCTGATCGCCCGCCCGGCGCTCGAAGCGCTGAACGGCCTGCGCGAACGCCGCCGCTTCATGAAGGGCCTGTTCGCCTGGGTCGGATTTCGCACCACCGATGTCCCCTATCAGCGCGCCCCGCGCCATGGCGGGCAAACCAGTTGGAATTACTGGAAGCTTTGGAATTTCGCCCTGGAAGGCATCACCTCATTTTCCAGCGCGCCGCTGCGCCTTGCCTCTTATCTCGGCGTCACCGTCTCGATCTTCGCCTTCATCTACGCCGCGATCATCATTTTCCGGAAAATCATGTTCGGCAACGCCGTCGCCGGCTACCCGTCCCTGATCGTGGTGATCTTATTCCTCGGCGGCGTGCAGCTCCTCGCCCTCGGCGTGATCGGCGAATATCTCGGGCGCATCTATGAGGAAAGCAAACAGCGCCCGATTTACCTGATCCGCGCACGTTGGGAGGGGCCTGATCGCGGGGATCACTCAGATCGTGCGCGGCCCGCGCGCGATCGCAGCCACCCCGGTGCGTGATACTTCCACCAACCCCAACGGTCGCATCAAATCCAAGAACGCATCGAGCTTATCGGTCGCCCCGGTCAGCTCAAACACAAAACTCTCGGTCGTCGCATCAATCACCCGGGCGCGGAACGCATCGGCCAACCGCAGCGCCTCTGATCGGTGGTCCCCGGTGCCAACCACCTTGATCAACGCCAATTCCCGCGCCAAATGCGGCCCCTCGCGCGATAAATCGGCAACCCGATAAACCGGCACCAGCCGATCAAGCTGCGCCTTGATCTGCTCAATCACCATCTCGGTCCCGTGCGTGACAATGGTAATCCGGCTGCGCCGCCGGTCATCATCCACCGGCGCCACCGTCAAACTCTCAATATTATAGCCCCGCCCGGAAAACAGCCCAATCACCCGGGCCAAAACCCCAGATTCGTTCTCCACCAGCACCGAAATCGTCGCCGAGCGCAGCGCCTGTTGCACAATCGCGTTCATACCAGCACCAAACCCTCATCGGTAATGCCGCGCGCCTCATCCTCATGCTCCGGCCCCAAAATCATCTCATTATGCGCCGCCCCGGATGGGATCATCGGAAAGCAATTCTCACGCGGATCAACGCAAATATCAGCAATCACCGCCCGATCGGTCGCAATCATCTCGGCAATCACCCGGTCCAAATCATCAATCGTGCGCGCCCGCAGCCCGGTCGCATGAAAACTCTCCGCCAGCTTGACGAAATCGGGCAACGCCGCCGAATAACTCTCCGAATAGCGCCCGCCATGCAGCAATTCCTGCCATTGCCGCACCATGCCCATATACTCGTTATTCAGAATAAAAACCTTCACCGGCAGCCGATATTGCGCGAGCGTGCCCATTTCCTGAATATTCATCAGAATACTGGCCTCACCCGCAATATCGATCACCAACGCATCCGGATGCGCCACCTGCACCCCCATCGCCGCTGGCAAGCCATACCCCATGGTCCCCAACCCGCCCGATGTCATCCACCGATTAGGCTGCTCGAAGCGATAATATTGCGCCGCCCACATCTGATGCTGGCCCACCTCGGTGGTGATATAGCTGGACCGATCACGGGTCATTTCCCACAAACGCTGGATCGCATATTGCGGCTTGATCACTGAACCCGGCTCGAATGATTGCGTGAATTTCAGCGAATCTTTCGCCCGCCAGCCATCAATCCGCCGCCACCATGAAGCGAGCGCGCCCCGATCTTGCGGCGCCTCATCGCGCTTCCATGCCGCAATCAAGGCGCGCAGCGCCAACGCCGCATCCGCCACAATCGGCACATCCACCGGCACGTTCTTGTTGATATTCGCCGGATCAATATCGACCTGGATTTTTTTCGAGCCCGGCGCAAACGCATTCAACCGCCCGGTGACCCGATCATCAAACCGCGCACCGATATTCACCATCACATCGCACCCATGCATGGTCAAATTGGCCTCATAGGTGCCGTGCATGCCCAACATGCCGATAAATTGCGGGTTCGATGCCGGAAACGCCCCCAACCCCATCAGCGTCGAGGTCACCGGCGCGCCAATCATGGTCGCAAACTCAATCAACAGCGATGCCGCCTCCGGCCCGGCATTGATAATCCCGCCGCCCGAATAAATCACCGGCCGCTCCGCCCGCTTGATCAGCGCCACCGCCTCAGCAATCCGCGCCGGGTCCGGCTCGGTGCGGGGCCGATAGCTGCGATGCGGCCCGGTCGCCGGCTCGGCATAAGGTGCTGGATTAATCAACACATCCTTGGGCAAATCAATCAGCACCGGCCCTGGCCGCCCGGTGCGCGCCACATAAAACGCCTCATGCACCACCCGCGCCAAATCCTCCGAGCGCTTGACCAGATAATTATGCTTGGTCGCCTGCCGCGTGATCCCGGTGGTATCCGCTTCCTGAAACGCGTCATTGCCAATCAAATGCGTCGGCACCTGGCCGGTCAAACACACCAGCGGGATTGAATCCATCAACGCATCGAGCAACCCGGTCACCGCATTGGTCGCCCCCGGCCCGGAGGTCACCAACACCACCCCCACCTTGCCGGTCGAGCGCGCATAGCCTTCCGCCGCATGCACCGCCGCCTGTTCATGGCGCACCAAAATATGCCGGATCGCGTTTTGCTGAAACAACGCGTCATAAATCGGCAAAACCGCCCCGCCCGGATAGCCAAAAATAACCTCAACCCCCTGCGCCTTCAACGCTTGCAGCAAGATTTCGGCCCCAGAGATTCCAGCCTGTTTGGTAGTGGTCACGGCGTTCATCCAAAATTTCCTGTTTGAGACGATCAGCGGTAGCCCGGCGGTGTCCCCGGCGTCAACCGCAGCACTTAATAAGTGACATGATTTCGTCTAGGGTTCTTTCCAAAAATTGCGTAGAATCATCAATCCGCGCATTGATCACCTGCGTCCAACGCGCATCGGCCAATCGCTGATGGCGGAACCAGGTCGCTTGGCGCTTGGTGTAGCGCATCGTCGCGGCAATCGCCGCCGCCGTCGCCGCCGCTAAATCCATCTTTCCCGCCAAATAAGCACGCAATTCCGGCACCCCATGCGCCCGCAACCCCGGCAAATCATCCGGCAATCCTCGCGCTACCACCGCGCGCACCTCCTCAACCGCCCCAGCCGCCAGCATCGCGTGAAACCGCCGCTCAATCGCCGCCCGCAACGCGTCACGCGGCGGATCGAGCCAAATCACCACGGGCGCAAATCCGCGCAGCCGCTCGGTCGGTTGCGCCTGCCAATAGGCCAAGCCCCGCCCGGTGCCGAGCCACACCTCGACCGCCCGCGCCACACGCTGTGGATCGTGGGGCCGCACCCGCGCCGCCGTCACCGGATCGCGCGCCGCCAAAAACCCGTGCAGCCAAACCGCCCCGTGCGCCGCCAGCATCGCCCGCGCCTGCATCCGCGCCTCCGGCGCAAAATCCGGCACCGGCGCTAAACCTTCAATCAGCGCGCGCAAATACATCCCCGTCCCACCACATAAAATCGGATTTTTTGCCCCCGCCAGCACGCCCAACGCCGCGCCGCGCCACCACGCCGCATCCACCGCCTGATCCAGCGTCCGCACCCCATAGAGAACATGCACCGCCCGCGCCTCATCCGCCGCACTCGGTCGCGCCGTGATAATCCGCCAATCCGCATAGCATTGCATCGCATCGGCATTAATGATCGTCCCGCCCAGCCGCGCCGCCAGCGCCAGCGCCAAGGCCGACTTGCCGGACGCCGTCGGCCCCACAATGATCGGCAAGGCCCTTGCTTGATCCCGTTCCAGTGCGCTAGCCGCTTCACTCATGAAATTCCTATTGGTCCTGGTTGCCGCACGACACAAGATTTCCCTCACCGATGCCATGGTCGCCCGCGTGCGCGATGTCATCGCCGGCGGCGTCCCGGTCTGGCTCTCGCCCGGCGAGGCCGCCGAAATCCCCTGCATGATCGAACCCAACGCCGCCGCCGTGCTCGCCGCGCTCGATCATCAGCCGGTCGATTTTTTCACCATCAAAGCCCGGGGCCGCCGCAAAGCCGTCCTGATCGCGGATATGGACAGCACCATCGTCACCACCGAAACCCTCGATGATCTCGCCGCCGAAGCCGGCTTTGGCGATCAAGTCGCCGCCATCACCGCCCGCTCCATGGCCGGCAGTATCGATTTCGCCCAAGGCCTGCGCGAACGCGTCGCCCTGCTCAAAGGCCTGGACATCGCCGCCCTCGACCGCACCTGGCGGCGCACCGAATTTTGCTCCGGCGCGCGCGAACTGGTCGCGACCATGCGCGCCAACGGCGCCCTCACCGCGCTCGTCTCCGGCGGCTTCACCTTCTTCACCGCCCGCGCCGCCGCCGAACTCGGCTTTGACCTGCACCGCGCCAACACCCTGCTCGATGACGGCTCCCGCCTCACCGGCCTCGTGCAGGAACCGATCCTCGATCGGGACGCCAAACGCACCGCCCTGCACGAAATCGCCGCCCAGCGCGGCGTCCAACTCCGCGCCACCCTCGCCGTCGGCGACGGCGCCAACGACCTCGCCATGATCGAAGATGCCGGCGCTGGCGTCGCCTATCACGGCAAAAACATCCTGCTCGAACGCGCCAAACTCCGCATCGACCACGCCGATCTGCGCGCTCTGTTATTCCTCCAAGGCTACCCCGCCTCCACCTTTCGCACCTAACCCAAATCCTCGCACCTAACCCAGAATCAACTTGCCAGCCCCCGTCCAAACGCGCCACACTGACGCTATACCGGCATCAGACCGGACCACATCATCCGAGGGGAAACATTATGGCCAGTTCCTTGCGCGCCGAAATTCCGGTCACCGAACTGCTCAAAAACGACCCGAAAAACTGGGGCCGCTGGGGCGCTGACGATGAAGTCGGCTCACTCAATTTTCTCACCCAAGCCGAAGTGCTGCGCGGCGTGCAAGCGGTCCGCCAAGGCAAAACCTTCACCCTGCAAGTGATGATGGGCCATCCCGGCGGTGATCCGGTTTGGCCCGGTCGCGCCCAGCCGGTGCGCGTCAATGTCATGGATAAAGGCCATTATCTGTGCGGCAAAGGCCCGGTGTTCCCCGGCCACGCCGAATATGCCGATGATATGCTGATCATGTATCTGCAAGGCTCCACCCAATATGACGCGCTCGGCCATGTCTGGTGCGATGACCAGCTCTATAACGGCTATGATGCCCGCAGCACCGCCGGCAAAATGGAAAAAGCCAGCGTCCTGCCGATCGCCGAACGCGGCATCGTCGGGCGCGGCATCCTGATCGACATCGCCCGCCACCGCAACAAGACGGTGCTTGATCGCGGCGAAACCTTCTCGCATCTTGATCTGCTGGCCGCCGCCGCGGCGCAAGGCGTCACCATCGAAAAACACGATATCTTGCTCATCCGCACCGGCTGGATCGGTTCATTCTACGAGCGCGACAAAGCCGAATTCTACCAAAACTTCATCGAACCCGGCCTCACCTACAGCCCCGACCTCGTCAAATGGTTCCATGAGATGGAAATCCCAAACCTGGTCACCGATACCATTGCTAACGAAGTCACCGCAGACCCGGTCTCCGGCGTCGTGCTGCCGCTCCATAACGCCCTGATGCGCAATCTTGGCGTCACCTTCACCGAAATCGCCGCCCTTGATGCCCTCGCTGCCGATTGCGCCACCGATGGCCAATGGACTTTCCTCTACACTGCCGCCCCGCTCAAAGTCGCGGGCGGCACCGGCGCGCCGGTCAATCCCGTGGTGATCAAATAGGCCATACCGATGAATATCTATGAGCAAAAACCCTGGCTGTCCCTCTATGATCCAGGCCAGCCCGCCACTATCACCCCGGATTTCACCGATGCGCTGGCCATGTTCCGCGCCGCACGCGCGCGCAGCCCAGCAGGCCCCGCGATCCACTATTTCGATGGCACCCTCACCTACGCGGAGTTAGATCGCCTCAGCGATCATCTGGCCGGCGCGCTGATCGCCCGCCAATTTCGCGCGGGCGACCGCTTAGCGGTGTTTCTGCAAAACGTTCCGCAATTCGTCATCGCCGTGCTCGCTGCTTGGAAAGCCGGTGGCATCGCCGTCGCGGTTAATCCCATGAACCGCACCCGCGAATTGGCCATCCTGTTCGCCGATTGCACCCCCCAAGCCGTTATCTGTCACGATGACAGCTACGCCACCACCATCGGCGCGTTAGAGGAGAATCTGCGCCCGCCCACCATCCTCACCACCTCAGCGCGTGAGTTTCAAACCCGCAACGATCCACGCCTGTTCACTCAGCCGATTTCTGATCCGATCCCTGGGTCGATGGCCGGAGTCATAACGCTCAGTGCCGCCCTCGCCGAAGCGCACCCCGCCCCACCCGCGCAGCAATTCCGCCCCGATGATGTCGCTTTCCTAGTCTACACCTCCGGCACCACCGGCGTGCCAAAAGGGGCGATGAACACCCACGGCAACGTCACCGTCAACGCCCAAACCTATCGGGATTGGATCGGCCTCGCCGAAGGCGCGCCGATCCTTGGCATCGCCCCGCTGTTTCACATCACCGGCCTGATCGGCCACATCGCGGCGGCCTTCATCACCGCCGCCCCGCTCATCCTCGCCTATCGTTTCGAAGCCGGCATTGTGCTCGATGCTGTCGCTGAACATCAAGCCGCCTTCACCATCGGTGCCATCACCGCCTTCATTGCTCTCATGAACCACCCGAACGCCAGCCCCGCCAAACTCGCCTCGATGACCAAAATCTACTCCGGCGGCGCCCCAATCCCACCCAGCGTGGTCACCGCCTTTCGCGAGAAATTCGGCCATTATATCCATAACGGCTACGGCCTCACCGAAACCAACTCCCCCACCCATGTTGTCCCGCTCACCCGCGAAGCCCCGGTCGATCCCGCGTCCGGTGCCCTCGCCATCGGTGTGCCCGTTTATAACACGGTGTCATGGATTTGTGATGATGCGGGCAACCCGGTTCCGGTTGGCGAGATCGGCGAAATCGTGACCGCCGGGCCCATGGTCGTCCCTGGTTACTGGAACAAACCAGACAAAACCGCCGAAGCCATCCGCACCGGCCGCCTGCACACCGGCGATGTCGGCTTCATGGACCAAGCGGGCTGGTTCTATCTGGTGGATCGCAAAAAAGACATGATCAACGCCGCCGGCTACAAAGTCTGGCCCCGCGACGTCGAAGACGTGCTCTACACCCACCCCGCCGTGCGCGAAGCCGCCGTCATCGGCATCCCCGACCCCTATCGCGGCGAAACCGTCAAAGCCTTCATCAGCCTCAAACCCGGCACCGAAACCACACCGGACGACATCATTACCTTCTGCAAATCCCGCATGGCCGCCTACAAATACCCTCGCTCCGTTGAAATCATCCCTGACCTCCCCAAAACCGTCACCGGCAAAATCCTCCGCCGCGAACTCCGTTAATTCGCTCCCTTTCGCGCTGCACGTCTTTTCAACGTGCCGATGGCAATCTTCAGCCGCCGTACCGCCAAATCGGCAGTACTCGAATCGTGGCAAGGCACACCTTGGAAACTTGTTGCCGGGATAGGCGATCTACCTTTAGCCGTCGTCTTGCCGGAGATGAGCAGTCCAGATAAACTATAAAGAGGTTGGTAGATTTGAACGAATACGTATCAAAGCAGGGGAATTGAATGACGACGAGTGAAGTCCAAAATTGTCCACACTGCCAAACGTTAGTCAATCCGGGGGCTGTCGTTTGCACCGGGTGCCAAGCCGAACTGCACCGTGGTGCGCTCCGATCGGATCGCAGCAGCGCCGCTCTCGGAGGTGCAGTGTTAGGCGGTCTTGTAGGTATGAAATCCGATTCAACAATTATTACATACGCAATCATAGGTGCTATTATTGCGACCTTATTGTCCGCATTTCTAAATAGAAACAAAGTTACCTGGATACGAGCCTATCGCACGCGCCGGTGACCGTCGTCAGCAAAGGGCAGCCAGACAAAGCGCTACTCGCCGTTTTGGCGACCAACGCTAACTGATCGTAATACGGTAATACCGTAATATCCTCGAAACGCCGCCGCATAGTCCTCCTCAATCGAGGCCACCCGCTCAGCCAGCCCGATCATCGCCTGGGTAATCTCAATCATCTCGGCCCCCAACCAGCCTCCTCGCGCCGAATATCTACGTGCCAGCAGCGCCAAAATCGCGCTCATTCCGAATGATCCGTCGCCAACGCGGATCATCACGTACCGTTTGCAATATCAAAACTCCATTGGCTCATTGGCAGACCCACCATACCAGGCAAAAAAATATCCGATCACTAAATCTTACTCTGGAGGCTCCCACAGCGAGTTTCCCCGGAACAAATCCGTTATTTTTCCATCATCATCGACATACCACCATCCGCGTATCAATTCGTCTGGAATCGCCGGAAACAAAGCCTCACCACGTGGATCAATCTCCACAATCCATCGACCAGGATAACGCATTGCGGCAGCGTGCATATATTGCGGCAATAAACGTTCGCAGTGCTCAATAGGACGATAACGATCAATTGGAGCAAACAGCCCCGTCAGATTTCCCTGGCTATCAACTTCCCAACCGCCACGAATTGCCTCTGGAGGCACGCGTTGATCGGCTTTATAATCCCAATCAATATCGTAAACCCATGTATTCGGGTTTAATTTTGCAAGAGAGATGAGTTTTTCGTCTGTTGGAACCTCTCTTTTTTCGTAATTTATTTGATCACTAGTCATCTTCCACCTAAATAACCCGGATTAGGGATGCTATCACCCAGACCGCCAGATGGCAATATCGGCGTGGCACCGACAATGGACTCGTTCGGAATACCACCAATGATCGCAATTTCCTGTTCGTTGTCGAAATGATTTGAAGGATACGCCTCGTTCACGTCAATTCCTTGCAGTCCTGAACCGTCAATTTCATAAAGATATGAGCCTGGTTGAGCAAAAGCGGGATTTTCGGCGATCAGAGATGATTTTGACGTGCTAACGAAAGCGCTCGGTGCGTTAGTATTGACATAATTTTGTATGTCAGTCGCCGTTCCGCGTGGCTGAAAACCTTCACTCCGAATCGTTGCTGGTGATCGACTATCAACGCGCCATAATGTTTGACCTGGTGGCAATACTCGACCCGTAGCCACTGCGGGCTTCGATGCTGCCTCTCCAGCTTGGGGTTTAGGGTTACTCTGAGTAGACTTACTCGCCGGAAGCTCCTCATCCTTCTGGGGCAGCGTCCCTTCACTAAACCGCTCCATCACCGCCGCCAACAGCGCAGTAACCCCCAGCGACACCAACGCCTCCGCCGCCCGCTTCGCCGCCGTGTCAATCGTCGCCTGATTCTTCGCGTTCGCCGCCATCACCACCGCCGCGAATAGGTCGCGCAGCGTCAAAACCCCGGATCAGCCAAACTGCGCCAGCGCCAGCGAAAACAGCGCAATATCCACCGCACCATCGGCAACCGGCACCGCCTGCGCCACGACCACTACCACAAAAATCGCCGCCACAACCTCCAGATTGCGCAGCGAAAAAAACGCCCGCAACTGCTCGCCGATCGCCGGGCCAAACGCCGCTGCCGCGGCCGCCGGCACCGCCGCAAACATCGCCATAATCCGTTGCTTGCGGCTCCAGGAGGCAACATCGCCGCTCGGTAGCGGCGCTGGCTCGGGACGGGGGCGCACCAGGTTGAACCGTGGATCATCCTCCAGGTAAAATACCGCCAACGCACCGTTCTGCGTATCGCGGCCCAACCGCTCAACCAACACCCGCGGCTCACCCTGCGGCATTATCCCAGACCAAAAAAAATAAAACTCCCGAATCCTCGTAATAGCGCTGCCATAAAACCCGTCCGTCTGGCTATAATCGCGAATTCGCTTCAGCAACTGCTCGAATAACATCGACGGCAGGCCACCGCGCAACGGCAATTGCATAATCTGAAATGTCTGCAACCGCGCCGTATCCGGTGAGGCCGGCACAATTAAAAATTTGCCATGAATATACCAATCGCCCAGCACCAAACGCGGCCACGCCATCACGCGATCAGGCGCGGCGTTCATGCCAAACGAAGAAGTCGCATTACCCACGGCCTACGCGCAATCACTCTGACGATAATACAAACGCATTAACATCAAGACCCCGTCTAAACCCACCCCAACCTTAACCATAGTCACGATAACAGCACAAGCCATCGTGGCAACCATTGCCCAGCCCTACCCAACCACCCTAATTTCGCTCTTTCGCACCCACCCCCTGTTATGCCATGTTAGCGAAATGGAGCAA
>JBMFWT010000059.1:0-14394 GCA_049964975.1 Acidiphilium sp. | reverse complement strand
GCTTGGGCTTGCGCCTGTGCGCGCGCCATCGCTTGCCCAGCCTGCTGCAATGCCGCAATCGCCGCACGCTGGGCGGGTGCCGCCCCCGCCGGATCACCCGCCTGCAACTTGGCCTGCGCCTGCGCCATCGCCGCCGCCGCCGCCGCCAATTGGCGCGCGCCCGCCATCTGCGCGCCCGCCACACGCTGCGCCAAAGCCTGCGCCTGCGCCTGCAAACCCGCCTGCGCCCCCGCCAGATTTTGCGAACCCGCCCCCCCCGATTGCTGGGCTGCCCGCTGGGCTGCCATCGGCGTCCCTGATTTTCCCGTCCCTGGTTTTTGCGTCCCTGATTTTTGCGTCCCTGATTTTTGCGCACCCGAAAATGCCGGATGCGCCGCCGCCACGCTCTGATCGAGCAACGCCGATTGCGCCCGCGTCATCTGCGCCAATTGCCGGGCCTGCGCGCGCGCTTCCTGCGCCCGCGCCTCGGCTTGCGCCGCCTGCGCCGCACTCATCGGTCGTGCGCGCTGCAACCCGCGCAACATCCGGTCCAATTGCCGCAAATCCGCCGCCGCGCGCGCCTTCTCGCCCGCCTGCGCCTCCCGCGCAATCCGCTGCACCTGCTGCTCCACCGCCTGATTTACCCGCGCCTGCGCCACTGCACGCGGCGCGGAGGGCGCACCCGCCACCGCAACCAAATGCGCCGCCGAGGCCCGTTCCACCGCCTGCACCAAACGCTGCAACGCCGCCTGATCCACGGCACCGTGGGCAATATCGCGCCGCAACGCCCGCTCCAGCGCCGCGCGCGAAGCCGCTAGGCGCTGCGCCGTGCGATAGCCAACCCCCTGCTCCGCCTGCTGCACCAAGCGCCATAACAGCGCAAACGGGTGCGCAACCGGGCCATGGGTGAACCGCGTCGCCGCCGCCGCCATCGCCAAATCGGTCGCCGCCGTTACCCGCTCCGGCGGCGAGGAAGCCAAGCGCGCCAAACCCGCCGCCACCGCCGCCTGCGCGCTCGGATGCAGCGCCAAATGCTGGCGGAGCAAAAATATTTGCGCCGCCGTCGCATTGCGCAATATCGGCGCGGGCACCTGCACCGGCAAAGAGGGCGAAACCCCCACCATGTCACGCTGATTGGTCGCCACCAGCGTGGCGCGCACCATCAGCCCGGCATAGCGGCTCGCCGCCAAGCGCACCCGCTCACGCCCCACCCCCGCCGCCCGCGCACCCAGCGCCACAATCTGCGCAGGCAACCGCACCGGCTGATGGTCGCGCCGCACAGGAAGCAGGCGCAGCACCAGCGATTTAACGCCATACGGACTATCGATCCGCCAACCAATTTTCTCGCCGCCATCGCGATCCTGCGTCGGCATCCCAGCAAACGCGACCTTGGGTGCGCTCGGCGCCAGCACCATCACCCGCAGGCGCAGCAAATGCCGCCAGAACGAGCCGACCCGCAGCATACCGCTCCGCTCAATCGGCACCTGGACGCGAAAACTGCCGCCGCCCAACGGGGCCAAATTCTGCTTCACCCCGCCAAACCGCACCGTCGGCCCAGCCTCGCCGCGCCCCACCCCGGTCACAATCAATGACAACGAACTCCCGGCCAGCACCTGCTCGCCCGATACAGCTTGGCCCGATACAGCTTGGCCCGATCCATGCGGGTGCGATTGTGGTCGCAGCACCATCGGCGCCCGCCCGGTCCAAACCGGCGGCGTCAGCCAAAGCTGGATTTTTGGCCGTGGCCCCAACAGGCTGGGCGGCGAAAATCCCCGCGCCAGGCGCGGCCCCGCCTGCGGTCCCGCCAGCGCCGCGACCACCACCAGCCCCAGCAGCAGCAAAGCGCGCAGCCCAAACCGGTCGCGCGCAAACACATCCAGCACCGGCGCCCCGACCCGCGCTGTCGCCACCTCACGCGCCAACCGCGCCCGATGGGCGGCGAAAAGCTGCACCGTCGCCGCCGGCAGCGCGCTGCCCGGTGCCGCCACCAGCCGATCCTCAATCATCGCCAAATTCCACGGCGCCAGCCCGGAATCTCGCTCAATCCGGCGATCCACCTCCGAAGCACCGGGCCGTGGCACCGCCCGCACCCCCCCGATCAGCGCCGCCGCCAACGCCACCAACCCACCCAGTTGCAGCCAAACACCCGATAGCCCAGCCAGCACCAGCAGCGCGTATCCCAGCAGCACCGCCAGCGGCCCGATCGCCACCGTGGCCAGCCTTTCGCTCCACAGCACCAGCAGCGCGCGTCGGCGCACCCTCTGGAGCCGGGCGTGCATCAGCCAATCCCCCCCGTTTCAAGCCCGCCCGTTTCAAACCCACCAGTTTCAAACCCACAAGTTTCAAACCCACCAGCGCCCAAAAACTCCGGCACAATGTCGTCCCGCCACAAATCAGGCACGCTCTGGCGCGCCCGGATCACAATATCACGCCCACCCTCCAGCAAAATCTGCGCCGCCAAAGGCCGCCCATTATACGCGCTGCTCATCACCGCCCCATAGGCCCCGGCATCCAAAATCGCGACGATGGATCCCGCCGCAACCTCCGGCAAATCATACCAACCAAACCGGTCGCTACTCTCACAAACCGGCCCCACCAGCGCCGCCGGCGCGCCGTGCTGCACTGCCAAGCCGGGCGAGACCGGCACCACCCCATGATGCGCCTCATACAAAGCGGGCCGCAGCAAATCATTCATCCCGGCATCCAGCACCACAAAACGCTGCTGCGCCGTGCGCTTCACCCGCGTCACCGACGCGAGCAAAATCCCCGCCGGTCCCACCAGCCAGCGCCCCGGCTCGACCAATATTTCCAAATTCCGCCCGGCCATCAACCGCGCCAGCATCGCCGCATAGGCCGACAGCGCAAAACCCGGCCCGTCATCATAAGGGATGCCAAATCCCCCGCCGACATCAAGCCGCCGGATCGCATAGCCTTCCGCCGCCAACCCATCCACCAGCGCCAACACCCGCCGATACGCCGCCTCGAACGGCGCGGGCGCAAAAATCTGACTGCCAATATGGGTGGAAAACCCCACCGGCGTGATCCCCGGCAGCGTCGCCGCATGCCGAAACAACGAAGCCGCCGCGTCAAAATCAATCCCGAACTTATCCGCCGCCCGGCCCGTGCTGATCTTGTCATGGCCGCCGGCGGCAATATCCGGGTTCACCCGCAACGCCACCGGCGCCATCACGCCCAGCCGCCGCGCTGCCGCCGCAATCACCGGCAATTCCTCAGCGCTCTCCACATTAATCTGGCCAATCCCCACGGCCAGCGCCTGCTCAATCTCGTCATCGCGCTTGCCGACCCCGGAATACACCATCCGCGCCGGCGCGATCCCGGCAGTCAGCGCCCGGCCCATCTCGCCGGCACTGGTCACATCGGCACCCGCACCGCCCTCACGCAGCAGCGTCAGCACCGCCAAATGATCATTGGCCTTCACCGCATAGCAAACCGACGCTGGCACCCCGGCCTCGCTCAACGCGCCTTGCAGCGTGGCGAGCCGCCCGCGCAGCATCGCGGCGCTATACACCCAACTTGGCGTGCCATGCGCCTGCGCCACCCGCGCCAACGCCACCCCATCGAAACACAGCCCCTCGGCGGGATCGATGCGCAGCCAGGGCCGTGCCGCCACCAGCCGATGCCATGCTTGATCGCGCACCAAATCCACCCGCATCGGCCCTTATTGCCGCGAGGGATATTGATGCGGATAGGTCAGCGCGCTGGCTGGCCCCGGCGCCGTCGGCGCGCCCGCCCGCCCGCAGCCGCTCAACGCCGCACAAGCGAGCAACCCCGCCAGCAGCCACGCAACCTGTCTCATCCGCTTCACGCCAATGCCTCCAACCAATGCGCCGCCGCCGCCTGCACCAAAGCGGGCGCGGTGCCGCCATAACTCCGCCGCGACGCGACGGAGGCCTCCACGCTCAATACCGCAAACACCGCCTCGGTCAGGCGCGGCTCGATCGCCTGCATCGTCGCGAGCGGCAAGCCGGTCAGCTCGACCCCTGCTTGCTCCGCCGCCGCCACAATCCGCCCGGTCACATGATGCGCGGTGCGAAACGGCATGCCCAATTCGCGCACCAAATAATCTGCCAAATCGGTCGCGGTGGCATAATCCGCCCCCGCCGCCGCGCGCAGCCGCGCACCATCCGGCTGCATGTCACGCACCATCCCTGCCATCGCCGCAATCACCAATTCCGCCGCGTCAAACCCAGCAAAGGTCGCTTCCTTGTCATCCTGCATATCCTTGGCATAGGCCAAAGGCAGCCCTTTCATGATCGTCAGCAGCCCGATCAACGCGCCAAAAATCCGCCCGGTCTTCGCCCGCGCCAATTCCGCCGCATCCGGATTGCGCTTTTGCGGCATGATCGATGAGCCGGTGGAATAGGCATCGGACAAGCGAATAAAGCGAAACGGCGCGCTGGTCCAAATCACAATCTCCTCGGCAAAGCGCGATAAATGCATCGCCAGCAGCGATAACGAAGCCAAAAACTCGATGGCAAAATCCCGGTCCGACACCGCATCCAGCGAATTGCCGCAGGGCGCATCAAAGCCCAGCGCCGAAGCCGTCATCTGCCGGTCAATCGGAAACCCGGTTCCCGCCAACGCCGCCGCCCCCAGCGGCGATTGGTTGAGCCGCTTGCGCGCATCGGCCAACCGGCCCCGATCCCGCGCCAACATCTCGACATAGGCCAGCAAATGATGGCCAAAGGTCACGGGCTGCGCCGATTGCAAATGGGTAAATCCCGGCATGATCGTCGCGGCATGCGCCAAAGCGCGCTCAGCCAAAGCGCGCATCAAATCAACCAGCCCGGCATCCAGCGTATCAATCGCGGCGCGCACCCAAAGCCGAAAATCCGTCGCCACCTGATCATTGCGGCTGCGCGCCGTGTGCAACCGTCGGCCCGCCTCGCCAATCCGCGCCACCAACGCCGCCTCGATATTGGTGTGAATATCCTCAAGCGCCGGATCAAAGCGAAATTCCCCCGCCGCAATCGCCGCTTCAATGGCCTTCAACCCATCATCAATCGCCGCCCCATCATCCTCCGTGATAATCCCTTGCGCCGCCAGCATCGCCGCATGCGCCCGGCTCGCGGTAATATCCTCACGCCACAGCCGCTGATCCACCCCAATCGAGGCATTAATCGCCTGCATCACAGCATCGGGACCCGCCGCAAACCGCCCGCCCCATTGCAGTTTTGCCGCCGACGGGCCAACATCATATTCCAGATTTGTCGTTTTCGAGGATTCGCTACTCATGAAACTCACGCTTTCCAGACGATCTTTCGCGCGCCGTGCCGTGGCCACCCTGGCCGTCGGTGCCGCCGCTCCTGATCTAGCGGCGCTGGCCGGGTTCAGCAAATCCGCGCACGCCGCCATCCAATTGCCGGATGCCGCCTCGGGCTGGAACGAGACCATGCCGGTCCCCGCGCCCAAATTCCACTTCATGGACCAGGAAGGCCGCCGCCTCACCCTCGCCCATTACCAAGGCACCGGCCTGATCGTGAATTTCTGGGCCACCTGGTGCCCGCCCTGCCGCGCGGAGCTGCCCACCTTGCTCGCCCTCAACAAATCGCTGCACGGCACCGGCATCCGCGTGCTGCTGATCTCCGTGGATTCCGCCGGCGCCCAAGTGGTGCGCCCATTTTTCGAGCGCCACCACATCACCGACATCCCGATGCTGATCGATCCAAACTCCAGCGCCCTCAACGCGTTCGATGCCAGCGGCATCCCCTTCACCGCCGTCGTCAATCGCGATGGCCTAGTCGCCGCCACCCTCGAAGGTGCAGGCGATTGGAACACCCCCACCACCATCGCCGCCCTCAAACACATCATGGGCCCCGCCAAAACCAAATCCAAACCCAAACTCACCGCCACCTAACCGCGCCGCATCGCACGCAGCCAAATGTCCGCAACCCTCACCATCCGCGCCGCCCAACCCAGCGACGCGCCTGCCCTCGCCGCAATCCGCAATCTACCCAAAGTGCGCCACGGCACCCTCGCGCTCCCGTTCAGCCGCCTCGCGGATACCGAGGCCTATATCGCCAAACTCGGCCCCAACACCCATCTGCTGGTCGCCGAGCAAAACGGCATCATCACCGGCTCCGCCTCGCTTGATCGCCATACCGGTCGCCGCGCCCATGCCGGGGTGATCGGCATCATGGTGGGCGATCCCTATCACGGCCAAGGCATCGGCACCGCGCTGCTCACCGCCCTGCTCGACCTCGCAGATCACTGGCTCGGCCTCACCCGCCTTGAACTGAACGTCTTCGCCGATAACAGCCGCGCCATCGCCCTCTATCAGCGTCTCGGCTTCGTCCAAGAAGGCCATCTGCGCAACCACGCCATGCGTGACGGCACCTTAGCGGACAGCCTCACCATGGCCCGGCTCCGCCCACCCCCCAGCCGCTAAAAAACCCATTTTACAACGGCAACCCAATCCGCGCGCGCAACCCACCCAGCGGACTATCCTCCAACACCAGCTCGCCGCCATGCGCGGTGATAATATCCAGCGCAATCGCCAGCCCCAACCCGGTCCCCGCCGCCGAGCCGCTCTCGAACGGGCGCATCATCCGCGCCCGCCGATCCGCCGGAATCCCCGGCCCATCATCATCCACCACAATCCGCACCGCCCGCTCGCCATCGCGCATCGCCGCAATCCGCACCAAGCGCGCATGGCGCATCGCATTATCGAGCAAATTGCTCAGCACCCGCCGCATCCCCTCGGGTCGCAACAACACGGCGGGCAGCGGGTCAACATCGCTCACCACCCGCGCCCCGCCCTGCGCCTCATGCCGGCGCGCCTGCACCACCACCTCACCGATCAGCAGCGACAAATCAGTCGCCACCGGCTGCTCCTCGCCCTCGCCGCGCGCAAATTCCAAATAGAGCCGGATCAGCCGCTCCATCTCCTCAATATCGCGCTCCATCTCCGCCCGATCCGGCAATTCCTCCGGCAGCATCGCTAACGCCAGGCGCATGCGCGTCAGCGGCGTGCGCAAATCATGCGAAACCCCCGCCAACATCGCGGTGCGCTGCGCCAAAAACCGCCTCACCCGATCGCGCATCCGGTTGAATGCCGCCCCCGCCCGCCTGATCTCCGCCGCCCCCTCCGGCCGGATCGGCCCGGTATCGCGGCCCATCCCGAACGCCTCCGCCGCCCCCGCCAGCCGCTTGATCCCGCGCACCTGATTGCGCAAAAACAGCGTCGCCAACCCCAACAGCAAAATCGTCGTCCCCGCCAACCAGGCGAAGAAAATATAAAGCTGCCCCACATAAAGCCGCTTGCGCGGCACATCCACCGTCAACTCACCCCCCGGCTCGGCAATATCCACCCGGATCATCCCCGGCGGCCCGTGCCACACCAGCGCAAACGGACGCCCCAACCCGCTGCGCAACGCCGCAATCAAATCCTGATCCACCGGCCCGAACGCATGCGGCGGCAATTGCGCCACAAAGGGCCGCCCCGGATGCTCATGAAACGCAAACTCAAAGCGCTCTGCCGCCCGATTGAAAATAATCTGCCGGCGCGCCGGATTGCGATCTGCCGCATCCACCACAAACGCAATTTCCCCCGCCACGCTGAACGCCAACCGGCGCGACAGCACATCCAAATGACTGCCATAAAAAATCTGCAACGCCACCGCTTCGGACAAAATCAGCGGCACCAGCACAATCAACAACGTCCGCCCAAACAAACTCCGCGGCAGCACCCGCCGTAAAAACCGCTCCGGATCAACCCGCTCGGTGCGCAGCCGCACCCTCAGGCCCCCGGTTTCAAAATATAACCCCGCCCCCGCACCGTCTGCAAAAAGCGCGGCTCACGCGGATCAATTTCAATCTTGCGCCGCAACCGCGTCACCTGCACATCGATCGCCCGTTCCCCGGTCTCATCCATGCCCAATAATTCCGCCAGTGCCTCGCGCGACAAAATCTGATGCGGGCGCGCCGCCAACGCCGCGAGCAACCCCGCCTCCGCGCCGGTCAACCGCACCCGCCCGCGCGGCGTCACCAACTCGCCCCGCGCCGCATCAAACTGCGCCGCCCCCAGCTGCACCGGCCCCACCAACACACTCGGCGCCACCCGCCTGCGCAACAACGCCCGCAAACGGAGCAACAATTCGCGCGGATCAAACGGCTTGGCCAAATAATCATCCGCCCCCGCCTCAAACCCCGCGATCCGATCCTCCGGCGCCCCGCGCGCCGTCAGCAATAATATCGGCAATGACGGCGCCCGATCCGCGCGCAACCGCTCGGTCAGCTCAAGCCCGGTCTCATTCTCCATCATCACATCCAACACCAGCACATCCGGGTCGATGCTGCGCAACAAATCCCGCGCCTGCGCCGCACTCGCGGCCACCGTCACCATAAACCCGTGCTCGGTCAAATACCGCGCCATCAATTTACGCAGCCGCTCATCATCATCCACCAGCAACACATGCCCCTGCTCGGGCATGATCGGCTGGATCGCCATCAGCGCTGACCCTGCATGCCTTCTCGACGCTTACCATCCCGGCGCGCCAATTCCCGGCGCTCCAAATAATCTCGCGCTGGCGGCTTCATCAATCCCAGCAACACCCGCCGAAACCCCTCGACCGCCGGCCCGCCCGCCTCGCGAAACGCCGCCACAAACCGCTCGCGCTGCGCCTCGAATAATTGCCGCTCCAGCGCCACCCCCGCCTCGGTCAAATTCAGCAAACGCTGGCGCCGATCCACCCGCCCCGGCTCCTGGCTCACATAACCCTGCGCGATCAATGGCCCCAACACCCGCGCCAAACTCTGCTTGGCAATCCCCAAAATCTCTAATAATTCGCCCACTGGCATCCCCGGATTACGCCCAATGAAATGCAACGTGCGATGATGCGCCCGCCCCATATCCAACCCCGCCAGAATCGCATCCGGCGCCGCGACCAGATCGCGCTGGGCAAAAAACAGCATGTCCTGCGCCAGACGCAACTCTTCCTCGCGCAAAAACAACAGCCCGGCGGGCAAACCGGCTTGAGCAGACTTGTCTTGCATGGCATCCTTACTCCTCTAATGATCCGATTACCAACAATTCGCCTCCTGTGATAAGACAGCTTTTACGACCTTTAACACCTCGAAATCAATCACAAGGCCGCCCACCCGTAACGAATGCCCAACAATGAAGCCCAACCATGAGGAACTTCCGATGAGCTTGATCCCCTTCGATGACCGCGATGGCACCATTTGGTGGGATGGCGCGCTGATCCCCTGGCGGGACGCCAAGCTGCATGTCCTCTCCCACGGCCTCCATTATGCCTCGGCGGTGTTTGAAGGCGAACGCGCTTATTCGGGCAATATTTTCCGCCTGCGCGAACACACCAACCGCCTGATCAATTCCGGCAAAATCCTCGGCTTTGACATCCCCTATACCGCCGATGAAATCGATGAAGCCTGCAACGCCGTGCTCAAAGCCAATAATCTGACGGACGCCTATATCCGTCCCCTCGCTTGGCGCGGCTCCGAACAGCTCGCCGTCTCCGCCCAAAAAACCAAAATCCATCTCGCCATCGCCGCCTGGCCCTGGCCCAATTTATTCGGGGCGGATCGGATGAAAGGTGTGCGCCTCGGCATGGCCCAATGGCGCCGGCCAGACCCGCGCACCGCCCCCACCGCCTCGAAAGCGGCAGGCCTCTATATGATCGGCACGCTCTCCAAACACGCCGCCGAAGCCGAAGGCTTCGATGACGCGCTGATGCTGACCCTCGAAGGCAATATCGCCGAAGCCACCGGCGCCAATATCTTCATGACCATCGATGGCGCGCTGCACACCCCGACCCCGGAAAGCTTCCTCGATGGGATCACCCGCCGCACCGTCATGGCACTCGCGCGCGCCCGTCAAATCCCGGTGATCGAACGGCGCATCCCGCTTGAGGATCTCAGCCGCGCCAATGAAGTGTTCCTCGCCGGCACCGCCGCCGAAGTCACCCCGGTGCGCGCCATCGGCACCCACAGCTTCACCCCCGGTGCCATCACCGAAACCCTGATCGCGGATTACACCGCCCTGATCCACATGTCGCCCGAGGAAGTTGCCCGGCGCGCGGCGTGAGCGCGCCTCTTACCAACAAAGAGCGCGCGGCATGAGCGCGCCTCTTACCAACCAAGTCTGCGCCGCTTGAGGCGCGCCCGGCGATGACCGTTCCGCATTTTACCGACCACGCGGCGAACGAGCGCACCTTCCTCGCCTGGGTGCGCACCGCCATCGCCGTGATGGCCTTCGGCTTCCTGGTCGAACGCTTCGATATTTTTCTCAAAATCGCCGGCCAATCGCTGCATAAATCGATTAATCTCTCCGGTCAGGTCACCTCCGCCCTGGTCGGCGTCGGCCTGATCATCGCCGGCGCGCTGATGGTCGCCGCCGCCATGATCCGCTTCGCCCGCAACCGCGCCGCCATCGAGAGCGACGCGCCCACCCCACCGCAATCCGCCCGGCTCGACCTCGCGCTCGCCACCCTCATTTCGCTCCTCGGAATCGGCCTCGCCGCCTATCTCGGCCTCACCATGCTGCACGGCACCCATCCATAGCCATCCAGCCCCTCTGCCCAGCGCGACGATCTTGCGTAACATTGCCCCGTTCCGCAATTTTACACCGAATTAATCCCCCAGCAAGAACCAATCTTTTATTTTTAATTTTTGGCTAAAATTCGCACATCAGCAATGCAAAAACGCCTTGCGGAACCCGGCATCGTCATAAATACTACTGTAACAATGTCAGCGCGGGGCGTTTTGCGTTAATTCTAACGAATGAAAGTAATCTGGGGATGACTGGACTTGGCTGTCAAAAACTAAGCATACGCGTTTTCTTGGCGATCACCTGCTCGTTACTGATAACGGCGCACGCAGCAGCACAAACGTCAACACAACCGATCACCATCCCGCTTGATATCATCACCGAGGCCGCAGGCGGCCAAAGCTTTGATCGTCTGGGCATCAATGTCGGCGTCAATGGCGCAACCCCTGAAGAATATATTTTCGACACTGGCTCCACCGCCTTCAACATCGATGTCGGCTCCAGCCCTAACGGCCAGCCCTGGTTCCCCATCATCCCCGGCGTGCCGATCACGCCCACCGTGCCCGCGATGAATCTCTACGGCAACGGCACCTATGGCAATCTGGGTGCCAACAGCACCATCGGCTCGATCCAATTCTATAATTCCGGCAGCGGCTCCCAAGCCGCCAGTTTCGCTAACAATCAGGGCATCCCGGTCCTGATCAACACCGGCAATGTCGCAACGACAGCCTCACTTGCCGGGGATACCGCAGGCGCGCAAGTCGGTTACTATCTCCCCGCCATCGGCTATGGCCTGACCTTCAACGAAATCAATAATAACGTCTTTGGTCTCCCGGCCAGCGATTTCGTTGGCGAAATCCCGATGTATTACGACGCGACCTGGCAAGCCAACCTGAACGCCGGCATCGGCCCGGAAGATGGCGGCGGCTATAATCTGTTCGGCATTTTCGGTGCCGGCCCGTTCCAAAGCAACAGCGTGCTCGGCAACCTCACCACCACCGGCTATGTGGTGTCCGCCAATTCCGAGCTGAACGGCCCGCAAAGCTGCACCGCCTGCGGCAATGTCATCCTCAATCTCAACGCCGCCGTGCGCGCCCAATTCATCAGCCTAGTCCCCTGGAACGCCGCCTCCACCAGCACCTTCCCGCTCAGCAACGCCCCGGTCGATGCCAACCAGTTCGACCTGAATTTCTCCTACACGCTCGGCGGCAGCCCTTATAGCGTGGTCCTAACCACCCTGCTCGATTCCGGCACCCCCTCGATCTATCTGAACGATCAAGGTCTGCTCACCACCCAAACCGCCGCCGGCAATGTCAATCAATATGGCGATGAAGTCCCCGGCGTGAAACTCACCATGACCGGCACCGGCGCGGGCGATCAACCAACCTCCATCCTCACCGGCAATGATTCCTCCGGCGATTACAGCAACGTCACCACCCCCGGCCCCGATGGCTTCACCAGTCAAGGCCAAGCCCTCTACGGCATCTCGTTCTTCTTCAATAATTCGGTGATGTATGATCTACAAAACCAAGAAACCGGCTACACCCCCTTCTACGTGACCGACACGCCGATCTCGACCAATAATGGCGGCTACACCATCTCCTCTGCCATGGTCGCCCAAGGCATCGCCGGCGTGATTTCCGGCACCGGCCCGCTCAGCATCACCACCGGCGGCTCAGCCCAGCTCACCGGCACCAATCTCTATACCGGGGCGACCAATATCGCCCAAGGCGGCTGGCTCGGCCTCGCCGGCCCCGGCTCCATCGCCACCTCCTCCGGCGTCAATGATAACGGCACGTTTGACATCTCGCGCGTCAGCGCCATGGCCCAAATCCAATCCCTCACCGGCACCGGCACCGTCGCCCTCGGCGCGAACACGCTCGAACTCACCAATGCCAGCGGCACCTTTTCCGGCACCCTCGCCGATGGCGGCCTGATCGGCGGCAGCGGTGGCAGCCTGATCATCGCGGGCGGCGCCGAAACCCTCTCCGGTGCCAACAGCTTCACCGGCAGCACCGGCATCAGCCCCGGCGCGCAACTCGCCCTCACCGGCTCACTCGCTGGCTCAGTGATCGATGCGGGCCTGCTCACCGGCACCGGCAGCATCGGCAACGGCCTCGTCGTCGCCAATACCGGCATGATCGCCCCCGGCACCGCTCCCGGCCAGTTCCAAACCCTGTCAGTATCAGGCAATTTTCTGCAAAGTGCCGGCAGCACCTATGTCGCCTATTTCAACCCCGCCCAGCCCGGTCAATCCAGCAAAATCGTCGTCTCCGGGGTCGCCGATCTCGGCCAAGGCGCGATCCTCGATGCGATCCCGGTCGGCCAAGTCCAACCCTACACCCTGTCGCGCTTCTCGGTGCTGGACGCCCAAGGCGGCATCCAAGGCAACTACACGTTGCTGAACAGCGCACTCACCGCCTCGCTCGGCCTCGAACTGGTCGATCCACCGCAGAGCCTCTATCTGCAAATCGTCCAACGCCGCAGCCTCGCCAGCTTCGCCACCACCCGCAACCAGGCCGCCACCCTCGCCGGGCTGAACAGCACGCCCAGCACCAACGCCACCTTCATCGCCGTCACCAATCTCATGACCGGCGCGCAAATCCAAGCCGCCGCCAACGAACTCTCCGGTGACATCCACCCGAGCATCCTCTCAGCCACCCTCAATGATGCGGGCATCGTGCGCAACGCGGTCGATCAGCGCGCTTTCTCAATGCTCAATCCAGCGGGGTTGGATCCCACCTTCCCCAACGCCGCCACCGGCCAAATGACCCAACCCGGTCAACACGCCATCGTCTTCTGGGGCGAAGGCCTCGGCGCGGGCACCCATTTCAGCAGCGATGGCAATGCCGGCACCCTCACCGACGCCCTCGGCGGCTTCGTCGTCGGCGCTGACGCCGCCCTCAACCCGCAAATCCGCGCGGGCCTGTTCGCCGGCTACAGCAACGCCTCCTTCTCCCTGCCCAGCCGCGCCGCCTCCGGCTCCAGCGATGACGCCTATGTCGGCCTCTATGGCGGTCGCCGCCTGGGTCGCGTCCTGATCAGCCTCGGCGCCACCTACGGCCAGAATTACCTCTCCACCACCCGCAGCGTCGCCCTCCCCGGCGTCAATGAAGCCGAAACCAGCCGCTACGACGCCTCAACCGCCCAAATCTACGGTCAGGTCGGCTACCCCCTCACCACCATGATCAAAGCCCACCGCGTCAACCTGCTGCCCTTCGCCCAGCTCGCCTATATCAATCTCTCCAGCGCCGCCTTCCAAGAATCCGGTGGCAGCGCCGCCCTGCACGGCTATGGCAGCACCCTGTCCATGGGCATCAGCACAATCGGCGCCCGCGCCGAGACCAACTTCATGCTCAAAGGCCGCGCCATCACCGCCTTCGCCAAACTCGGCTGGCAACATGCCTACGGCACCGTCAACCCCACCGAGGCCCTCAGCTTTACCGCAGGCCAACCCTTCACCGTCCAAGGTGTGAGCACCGGTCGCGACGCCGCCATCACCCAACTCGGCCTCGCCGTCCGCCTCACCCCCAAAATCTCCGCCAACATCGCCTATAACGGCAGCTTCGCCAGCCGCGTCACCAGCAACGGTGTCAACGCCGGACTCAACTGGAACTTCTAATCTCGCTCCGGGGCGCGGTTTCCCACCGCGCCCCAAGTCGGGCCGCAACACGCGTGCTCCCGCCCTAACCAAAGGCGACGCAGGGCACAATCAATAACAACCGTCGCTTCTCAATATTCCATAATCATAAATCATCACCAACAAGAAATCCCCCTGCCTCGTTTCCAAGGCAGGGGTAATTCGTCAGTGGAATGAACCACTTTACCGTGGTTTCCCTATTGATTTCCCAGGATTGTTTTCGCGCATCAAATAGTTATTGTCAAGT
>JBMFWT010000058.1:0-14401 GCA_049964975.1 Acidiphilium sp. | reverse complement strand
CCGCAAATCGACATCCCCCTCCGGTAGCGTCCAAAGGCAATGGAGGTGGTCTGGCAACACGACCCAGGCATCAAGATGAAATGGCGCCCGCGCACGCACCTTACGGACCGCATCGCGCAAAAGATTGATGTTCGTTGTGAGTAGTTGGCTGCGGCGGTCATCAAGGTTGACCGTAAAAAAATATGTGCCGCCGGGAACGCGATGACGCCGATAATCAGCCATACCGGCAATAGTGCCGTTAAAACCGAAACCGAACAATGATATTTTGGGAGGATCGGGCTTGCGCTAACACTCGGCATGAAAAGTGATGGGTAGCGCTGCGCTCACCCATCCTACGGTTGCTACGGTTGCTGAGGAGCGAAAAACCGACCGCCGGGGTGGGCGGTCGGCGGGTGCAAAATTATTCCATGAACCAGCCGTGGCTGACGACGAGGGATTGGCCGGTTAGGGCGTTGGTGGGGAAGCCGGCGAAGTAGAGGACGGCGGAGGCGACGTCATCGACGGTGGTGAATTCGCCGTCGACGGTTTCTTTGAGCATGACGTTACGGATGACTTCGGCTTCGGTGATGCCGAGTTCTTTGGCTTGTTCGGGGATTTGTTTTTCGACCAGGGGGGTGCGGACGAAGCCGGGGCAGACGACGTTGGCGCGCACACCGTGTTCGGCACCTTCTTTGGCGAGGACTTTGCAGAGGCCGATGAGGCCGTGTTTGGCGGTGACGTAGGGGGCTTTGAGTTTGGAGGCTTCTTTGGAGTGGACGGAGCCGATATAGACGACGGAGCCGCTTTTTTGGGCGTACATGTATTTCAGGCAGGCGCGGGTGGTGAGGAAGGCGCCGTCGAGATGGATGGCGAGGAGTTTTTTCCAGTCGGCGAAGGGGAAATCGACCAGGGGTTTGACGATTTGGATGCCGGCGTTGCTGACCAGCACGTCGATCCGGCCGAATTTTTTGAAGGCGGCATCGACGCCGTCTTGAACTTGTTGCTCGTTGGCGACGTCCATGGCGATGGCGAAGGCTTCGGGGCCGGATTGGCCGATTTCGGCGGCGGTGGCTTGGGCGGCATCGAGGTTGAGGTCGGCGATGACGGCGTGGCCGCCTTCGCGGGCGAATTGTTCGGCGATGGCGCGACCGATGCCGCTGGCGGCGCCGGTGATGATGCCAACTTTTCCGTCAAAACGAGCCATGGGTAATCCTTTCGGTTGGGGGGAGGAGAGAGAATTAAGCGAGGTAATCATGGACGACGTCGCCGAGGCCCAAGGTGAGGTCGGCGAGGATGTGGGTGGCGGAGAGAATTTCGCGCACGGGCAGGTCGGCGACCGGGGCGAGGGCGTGGGGGTAGAGGCCGAGGGCGCCGGGGCCGGTCCAGGCGCCTTTGAGGGTGATGTCGGTCAAATAGTAGCGGACGAGTTCGCAGATGCGGGGGCTGCCATCGACATGGGGGATGATTTTGAGGAGGAAGCTGGGTTCGCCGAGGGATTTCAGCACGGTGTCATGATCGAGGGTGCGGTGTTTGTAGCCCATGGTGCCGGTGGCGACGCGGATTTTGCCGTAATCGAGGGTGCCGACCAGCGTGTCGATTTCGACTTCGAGGACGGGGTTGGCGAGTTTTTTGGGGAAGCCCCAGAGTTCGCGCCCGCCGGCGATGGGTGGGTGATCGTTGAGGAACATGGAGTGGACGTAACCGCCCTTTTGGCCGTTGAGGGTGACGGGGATGACTTGGCCGGATTCGGTGTAATCGCCGAAGCCGGTGCTGTCGGGCATGCGGATGAATTCGTATTTGACCACGTCATCGGCGAGTTCGAGCGGCGCAGGAATGATTTTTTCGAGTGCGGCGCGGTCGGTGCGGTAGGTGATGATCATATATTCGCGGTTGACGAAGCGATACGGGCCCATGGGGAAGCCGGGGCTGGTGAAGGGCATGGCGAAGGCGGTTTTTTGCACCGTGTTGGCGTCCATCGAGCGTTCCTTTCGGTGGTTGGGTGGGGGTGATCAGGCTTGGTCGGCGGTGATGTCGAAGGTGCGCATGCCGAGTTCGTGCGGGTGGGGGGCGCGCCAGGGGGCGGCGTGCAGCGCGCGGTTGCCGTCTTGCAGGCCGGCTTCCCAGCGTTGTTCGGCGGTGAGCCGATCAAACTGGAAGTCTTTTTGGCCGCCTTGTGGGCGTTCGGGGCGGTAGATCAGGTGGACCACGTCGATCTGGGCGGGGCAGGCGAAATCATGGAGGAATTCGGTGACCGGGTCGGCATGGAGGTCGGGCGGGAGCCGTTCGATGAAGGCGGCAACGCGGCGGCGGAGGTCTTGGCGGCGTTTTTCCTGATCGGTGGCGGAGCGGGTGCGGCTGGAATAGCGGATGTCTTTGTCGCGCTCGGTGACTTCATCAAGCGTGGTGGGCATCGGGCCACGGGCGGGGAACAGATCGATCTGGAAGACGAGGCTGTCCTGGCGGGGTTCGGTGCTCATCATGTATTCGAGCGGGGTGTTGGAGACGAGGCCGCCATCCCAGTAGCATTCGCCCTCGATTTCGACGGGGGGGAAGCCGGGAGGGAGTGCGCCGCTGGCCATGATGTGATCGGCGGTGATTTTGCCGATGGTATTGTCGAAATAAATCATGTTGCCGGTGCGGATTTGCACGGCGCCGACGGCGAGGCGGGTTTGTTGGCTGTTGATCCGGTCGAAATCGACCAGGGATTCCAGGGTGCTGCGCAGATGGCTGGTGTCATAGAAGCTGAGCGGGGTGGGTTTGGCGAGAAAATCAGACGGGCTGCGCGGGCGGAAGAAGCCGGGCTGGCCGAACATGACGGCGTTCACCGCGCCGAGTTTTTGTTCGATATCGGCTATGAAGGGCAGGTGAAAAGGCATTAGGCTGGGCGGTGGGGCGGTGATCCGGTTCCAGAATTCGCGCAGCCGGTCCAGCCGGTGTTCGGGCGCGTTGCCGGCGATCAGGCTGGCATTGATCGCGCCGATGGAGACGCCGATCACCCAATCGGGGTGATAATCATGGGTGGCGAGGGCTTCGTAGGCGCCGGCTTGATAGGCGCCGAGCGCGCCGCCGCCTTGCAGGAGCAGGACGTTGCGCACCGGATCGCTCGCGGTGCGGCGGTCGGTGAACAGGGAAGGTTTTGGGGCGCGGGGTTGGGATTTGGCGGGCATAAAATGGGACCTCTGGGCAATTCAGGCTTACGGGTCGATGACAAATGCTATGTGTGGTGGGGCGAACGGCGGGTCAAGCCGCAGTGCAGCACAGAGATGATTATTTCGGATAATTTAGATGATAAAATCACTATAATTATTTGTTATAGAATGATTAATTAAGGTTATTACAGTGTCGTGACCGCGCTGGTTTAGGCCGATTTGTTGGTGATTAGAAATGAGTCCAGCCAAAATGATCGGGGAACGATACAGGCGGATCATCGAGGAGGGTCAAGCCCGGGGCGCCGGGTGCGAAATGGCCGATGCGGGTGATGGGTGTTGGCGCGCAGGCTTGACGCAGGGCGGTTTCGGCGCTGGGCGGGGCGGCGAGGATCAGTTCGTAATCATCACCGCCGGTGAGGCGGCGCATCAGCGCCTCGGGGCCGCAGGCGGCGGCGGCGGGCGAGGTTGGCACGGCGCGGGCATGGATGGCGGCGGCGAGGTTGGATTGCGTGCAGAGATGCATCAAATCTTGCAGCAGCCCATCCGAGACATCGATGGCGGCATGGACGAGGCTGTGGATGGGTTGGTTGAGGCGCGGCTCGGGCAGCAGGCGGCGGGTGCGCAGGAAGCCGGTGGGGTCGGGATAATCGCCACGGGCGGCGGCGAGGCCTAAGGCGGCGTCACCGATGGTGCCGGTGACGAAAATGGCGTCGCCGGGTTGCGCGCCGTTGCGGCGGAGCGCGCTGCCGGGTTCGATCGTGCCGATCATGGTGATGCTGAAGGCGAGCGGGCCGGGGGTGGATGTGCTGTCGCCCCCGATCAGGGTGATGTGGTAGTGCGCCTGGTCCGCGGCGAGGCCTTGGGCGAATTGGGCGAGCCAGGGTTCGGGCGTGTCGGCGCGCAGCGCGGTGGTGAGCAGATAATGCAGCGGTGTGGCCCCCATCGCTGCGAGATCGGAGAGATTGCGGCGGAGGAGCTTTCGGGCGATCAGGTCCGGCGGGTCAGCGGGCAGAAAATGCACGGATTCCAGCATTTGATCGACGGTGATGATCTGGTCGCGCCCTGGGGTGGGGCGCAGGCAGGCGGCGTCATCGGTCAGGCCGAGGCTGGGGGCGGCGGCGAGGGGCGCGAAATAGCGAGCGATGCGGTCAAACTCGCCACCCATAACAGCGCTGGGTTCACCACCCATGCGGTCAGGCGGCGGAGGGGGGGAAATCGGCGGGGCGTAAGGCGCGGGCGATGCGATCAAGCAGGGCGTTGGCGAGTTGCACCGCGTCATCGGCGAAGAAGCCGTGGGCGATGTCGAGATATTCGTTGATCACCACGCGGGCCGGCGGGCCATCGCTCATCCACAGCTCGGCGGCGGCGGCGCGCAGTAAGGCGCGCAGCACCGGATCGAGCCGGGGCATGGGCCAGGATTCGGGGAGCAGATTGGCGATCAGCGGGTCGATTTGGTCTTGTTGGGTGGTGACGAGCCGCACGATGCGCGCAAAGAGCGGGGCGTTGGCGTGCGGGCTGAGGCCGTTTTCGATGCTGTGCGCGAGTGGGTTACCGGGCTGGCTGATGGGCGGGAGCGGATGGGGGGTGAGCCGGTGCCGGATGAATTGGTCGATCACGGTTTCGGCGGTTTCGTTGGTTTGTTCGCCTTGGTACAAGGCTTGGATGGCGGCGACGCGGGCCAAGGTGCGCGGGCGTTCGGTGGACATGATCAGGCGGCCCCTAATTCACGGGCGATGGCGATTTGGCGCAGGCAGGCGATGGCGGCTTCAGCGCCTTTATTCGGGCCGGTTTCCGCACTGCGAGCTTCGGCTTGGGCGAGGGTATCGACGGTGAGCAACGCCGTGCCCAAAGCGAGGCCGAATTGGGTGCTGACCTGCATCAATCCGGTCATCGCGGCGTGGCAGATGAAATCATAATGATCGGTCTCGCCGCGCACCACGCAGCCGAGCGCGATATAGCCATCGAAAGACGGGGTGCCGCGCAAAGCGAGGCGCAACGCTTGCGGCAATTCATAGGCCCCCGCGACATCGATGCTGTGATGGGTGGCCTGGGCTTGGGCGAGGATCGAGAGTGCTGATTGGGTCATGCCATCGACGATGGCGCGGTAATAGGGCGCGCGGATCAGCAGGATATGCGGTTTTGCGCCGGGTAAAGCGGGGATAGCGCCGAGAACGGCGTCGGCGGTGCTCATCGGGGCGCGGTTTCGTGCGGGGGGAGTTCGCCGGGGTACGGCTCGATGGGCATTTGGTCGGTGATGTTGAGGCCATAGCCTTCGAGGCCGATGACCGGGCGTTGGTGGTTGGTGAGCAGGATCATGTCGCGCACGCCGAGATCGGTGAGGATTTGCGCACCGATGCCGTAATCGCGCAGCACCGGATCGGGCTTGGCGCCGCCGGTGATTTGGCGCAGGCGCAGCGAAATCGCGTCGGGCCGGGATTCGCGGATCAGCACCACCACGCCGCGACCGGCGGCGGCGATTTGGGCCATGGCGCGGCGCAGATCGCGCACATGGGCGCCGCCGAGAATGTCATCGATGGTGCTGATGGCGTGCATGCGCACCAAGACCGGATCGGGGGCGGTGATGTCGCCTTTGACCAAGGCGAGATGTTCGACTTGATCGATGCTGTTCTCGAAGCTGACCAGACGCCAGGATTGGCCGGCGCCATCGGTGACTTGGCCTTCGCCGGTGCGGCGGACCAGCTTTTCGGTGGTGCGGCGATAGGCGATCAGATCAGCGATGGTACCGAGTTTGAGGTTATGATATTGCGCGAAACTGACCAGATCGGGCAGGCGCGCCATGGTGCCGTCATCGTTCATGATTTCGCAAATCACGCCGGCGGGGGTGAGGCCGGCGAGGCGGGCAATATCCACCGCCGCTTCGGTGTGGCCGGTGCGCACCAACGTGCCGCCCTCGCGGGCCATCAGCGGGAAAATATGGCCGGGGGTAACGATGTCATCAGCGGTGGATTCCGGGTTGATCGCGACGGCGATGGTGCGGGCGCGATCGGCGGCGGAGATGCCGGTGGTGACGCCCTCGCGCGCCTCGATCGAGACGGTGAAGGCGGTTTCGTGGCGCGAGCCGTTGGATTGCGCCATCATTTTCAGGCCGAGCGCATTGCAGCGGGCGCGGGTGAGGGCGAGGCAGATCAGGCCGCGCGCGTGGCGGGCCATGAAATTCACCGCATCCGGTGTCGCGAATTGCGCGGGGATCACGAGGTCGCCTTCATTTTCGCGATCTTCGTCATCGACCAGGATGAACATGCGCCCGGCGCGGGCTTCCTCGATAATGTCAGCGGCAGGGCTGAGATAAGTTTGCAACGAGGCGGTTTTGAACTGATCCATCAGAGTTTGTCCTGCGCGGTGGGGCGATAATTCGTAAGGCGGGCGACATAGCGGGCCAGCATGTCGATTTCGAGATTGACCGACTCGCCAGGCTTGAGCGTGCCGAAATTGGTCATTTGCTCGGTATGGGGAATGATGTTGACCCCGAACTGGGCGCCGTCAACCTCATTGACGGTGAGCGAGACGCCGTTCAGCGCCACACTGCCCTTGGGGGCGATGAAGCCGGCCAGTTCGGGCGGGACGGCGAAGCGCCAGCGGGTTGAGCCGTGTTCTTGGGTGCTGGAGAGCACGCGGGCGAGACCATCGACATGGCCGGAGACGATGTGGCCGCCCAGCTCATCGCCCATGCGCAGCGCGCGTTCGAGATTGACCGGCGTGCCGGGAACCCATTGGCTCAGCGTGGTTTTTGACAGGGTTTCGTTGGACACTTCGACGGTGAAGGCATCCTGTTGCGCCGCGATTACGGTGAGGCAGCAGCCGGAGCAGCAAATCGACGCGCCGAGGGCGATGGTTTGCAGATCGGCCCAAACCGGATTGGGTTGCGGCACCGCGATGATGAAGCGGGAATCGCGATCAGATGTCGCGGGCGCGATGCTGCGGACCTGGCCGATGGCGGTGATAATGCCGGTGAACATTAGGCGCTCCTGGAATAATGGGCCAGCCGGTCAGGACCGAGTTGCTGGAGATGATCGAGCGTGAAATGGGCGGCCTGGGTGATTTTGTCGATGCCAAAACCGGCGATTGCTGGAATACCATCACCGCCGATCACCAAAGGGGCTGTGAACCAGGCTAGGCGATCGATCAGATCGGCTTGTAGCAAGGCGGCGGCCAGGGTGCTGCCCCCTTCGACCAGCAGGCGGGTGATGCCCGCTGTCGCCAGAGCGCGGGCGGCGTGGGGCAGTGAAATGCCGGTGGCGCTGGGCGGGAGTTCGATCAGGCGCACGCCGAGATCGGCGAAGGCGATGCGGCGGGCGGGGTCGGTGCCGTCACGGTGCAGCATCCAGATCGGGCCATCGCGGCGGCTGACCAGCAAGCGGCTGGTGAGCGGGGTGCGCAAATGCGAATCGACGATGATGCGGATCAGTGGGGTGGCGCGATAGGCTTCGAGGCGACAGGTGAGTTCGGGGTCATCGGCGAGGATGGTGCCGACGCCAACCATGATCGCGTCGTGATTGCCGCGCAGCGCATGGCCGGCGGCGCGGGCGGCGGGGCCGGTGATCCATTGGCTGGCGCCGGTGCGCGTGGCGATTTGGCCATCAAGAGAGGTGGCCAGTTTCAGGGTGATCAGCGGGCGCGATTGCTCAATGACGCACGTGAAGCCGGCATTCAGCGCGGCGGCTTGGGCAGCGCCGATGCCGGTTTCAACCGTGATGCCCGCACGGTGCAGGAGCGAAATACCGTAGCCATTGACCCTGGGATCGGGGTCGGTCTGGGCGATGACCACGCGGGCGATGCCGGCCTCGATCAGCGCTTGGGCGCAGGGGGGTGTTTTGCCGTGATGGGCGCAGGGTTCCAGCGTGACATAGGCGGTGGCACCGCGTGCGGCGGACCCGGCGAGGGCGAGCGCCTGGGTTTCGGCGTGCGGGCGGCCACCGGGCGCGGTGCGCGCACGGGCGAGGATGATGCCGTCACGCACGATGACGCAGCCGACACTGGGGTTGGGCGCGGTATCACCGAGGCCGCGCCGGGCCAGAGCGAGGGCGATGCGCATAAAATCATGATCGGTCAGCGGCATGGCGGCGGGCGGTTATTTGGAGGGGTCCATCGCGCCCAGGAAATTGCGAAAATCGCCGGTTTCCTGAAAATCACGATAGACCGAGGCGAAGCGGACATAGGCCACCGCATCGACCTCTTTGAGCGTATCCATCACCAATTCGCCGATGTCTTTGGAGGCGATTTCGGCTTCGCCGGAGGCTTCGAGCTGGCGGACGATGCCATTGACGATGCGTTCGATCCGCTCGTCATCGACCGGGCGTTTGCGCAGCGCGATGCGCACTGAGCGGGCGAGCTTATCGCGGTCGAAGGCGACGCGGCGTTGATCGGCCTTCACCACCACCAATTCGCGCAATTGCACCCGCTCGATGGTGGTGAAGCGCTGGCTGCATTGCGGACAAAAGCGCCGCCGCCGGATGGCGCTGCCATCATCGGACGGGCGGCTATCTTTGACCTGGCTATCCGCTTCGCCGCAAAATGGACACCGCAATTTTCGCTCCTTTAGCCCGGTGGCAATCGGGCGGTTCAGCGATAAATGGGAAAGCGGGCGCAGAGGGCTTGGACTTTGGCGCCGATTTCGGCTTCCACGGCCTCGTTGCTGCCATCATTGGAGGCGGCCAAGCCATCGAGCACCGCGACGATGAAGCGGCCCACGGTGCGGAACTCCTCCGGGCCGAAGCCGCGCGAGGTGGCGGCGGGGGTGCCCAAGCGAATGCCCGAGGTGATGGCGGGTTTGGCCGGATCGAACGGGATCGCGTTTTTATTGGCGGTGATGTGCGCGCGCTCAAGCGAGGCTTCGGCGGCTTTGCCGGTGACGTTTTTCGGGCGCAGATCGACCAGCATTAAATGGCAATCGGTGCCGCCGGTGACGATATCAACGCCGCCTTCGACCAGGGTGGCGGCGAGCACTTTGGCGTTTTCGGCCAAGGCGCGCTGATAGGCGCGAAATTCCGGGCGCAACGCTTCGCCGAACGCGACCGCTTTGGCGGCGATGACATGCATCAACGGGCCGCCTTGTAGGCCGGGGAACACGGCGGAATTGAATTTTTTGCCGAGTTCCAGATCATTCGAGAGGATCATGCCGCCGCGCGGGCCGCGCAGGGTTTTGTGGGTGGTGGTGGTGACCACATGGGCGTGCGGCAGTGGCGAGGGGAATTGGCCGGCGGCGACGAGGCCGGCGAAATGCGCCATATCCACCATGAAATAGGCGCCGATTTCATCGGCGACGGCGCGGATGCGGGCGAAATCGATATGGCGCGGATAGGCCGAGCCGCCTGCGATGATCAGGCGCGGCTTGTGGGTGCGGGCGAGGGTTTCGAGCTCGTCATAATCGATCAGCCCGTCGTCGCGGCGCACGCCATATTGCACCGGCTTGAACCATTTGCCGGAGAGGTTGGGCGCGGCACCATGGGTGAGATGGCCGCCGGCGGCGAGCGACATGCCGAGAATGGTATCACCCGCATCGAGCAAGGCGAGGAACACGGCCTGGTTGGCTTGCGCGCCCGAATGGGGCTGGACATTGGCGTAGGCGCAACCGAAGAGTTGCTTGGCGCGATCAATGGCGAGCTGTTCGGCGACATCCACGGCGGCGCAGCCGCCATAATAGCGTTTGCCGGGATAGCCTTCGGCGTATTTATTGGTCAGCACCGAGCCTTGGGCTTCGAGCACGGCGCGCGAGACGATGTTTTCCGAGGCGATCAGCTCGATCCCGTCTTGCTGGCGGACCAGTTCGCGCTGAATGGCGGCGGCGAGTTCGGGATCGGTCTCGGCGAGGGGGGCTGAGAAAAAGCGATCAAGGCTGGGGGCGGCGCTGTGCTGGTTCATCAATTCGCTCCGAAATTACTTTGGGCTTAGTTTGGGAAATTATTTAGGTGGGCGGGTTGAGTTTGGCGAGGCGGCGATCATGACGCCCGCCTTCATAGGCGGTGGCGAGGAAGGTGCTGAGGCAATCAAGGGCCACGGCATCGCCGGTGAGGCGCGCGCCGAGGGCCAGGATGTTGGCGTTATTGTGCTGGCGGGCGAGCCGGGCTTCGGTGACGTCGCGCGCTTGGGCGCAGCGAATGGTGGGGTGGCGGTTGGCGGCGAGGGCCATGCCGATGCCGGTACCGCAGACCAGGAGGCCGAAGGTAGCGGCGCCGGCTTCGAGGCGCTGGCAGACCGCGTGGGCGAAATCGGGGTAATCGCAGCTGGTGGCGGTGTTGGTGCCGCAATCGATCACGGTCCAGCCGGCATCACGCGCGGCTTGGGCCAGTTGGTCCTTCAGGAGATAGCCGGCGTGATCGGCGCCGACCGCCAGGGTGCGATCTGTGCTCATGGCGTGGCTCTAGCACGGGCCGGGCGGTGGGTGAAACAGTTTGGGTGGAGAGAAATTTCGCGCGGGGCGCGGATGCGGTTATGATCGGGCGGCGAGAAGAATGAGGAGCGAAAAAATGATCACAGGGCAATTTCCAGCGACGCGGCTGCGGCGCAATCGGGTGGATGGGTGGACGCGGCGGATGGTGGCGGAGACCAGCCTGTCGGTGGATCATTTGATTTGGCCGATTTTTGTGCGCGATGGCGGGGGGGAGCCGACGCCGGTGGCGACCATGCCGGGGGTGACGCGGGTGGGGCTGGACCGGCTGGCGGCGCATGTTGAGGAGGCGGTGCGGCTGGGGATACCTGCGATTGCGTTGTTTCCGGCGACGCCGCCGGAGCGCAAGAATGCGGAGGGCACCGAGGCGCTTAACCCGGAGAATTTGATCTGTCAGGCGGCAAGGCTGCTCAAGCGGGAATATCCGGATTTGGGGCTGGTGGGGGATGTGGCGCTCGATCCTTATACCGATCATGGCCATGATGGGGTGCTGCGCGCGGGTTATGTGGCGAATGACGAATCGGTGGCGATTCTGGCACGCCAAGCGGTTAATCAGGCGGCGGCGGGGATTGATATTATTGCGCCCTCGGACATGATGGATGGGCGGGTGGCGGCGATCCGCGCGGCTTTGGACGCGGCGGGGGATATTCACACGCGGATTATGAGCTATGCGGCGAAATATGCGTCCAGCTTTTACGGGCCGTTTCGCGAGGCGCTGGGCTCACAGGCGGCGCTGAAGGGCGACAAGAAGACCTATCAGATGAACCCGGCCAATTCCGATGAGGCGCTGCGCGAGGTGGCGATGGATTTGGCGGAGGGCGCGGATATGGTGATGGTCAAGCCGGGGATGCCGTATTTGGATATTGTGCGGCGGGTGCATGATGAATTCCGCGTGCCGGTGTTCGCGTATCAGGTGTCGGGCGAATATGCGATGCTCGCGCATGCGATGCAGTTGGGGCTGATTGACCGCGAGCGGGGGATTATTGAGACGCTGATGGGCTTCCGGCGGGCCGGCGCGTCTGGGGTGTTGAGCTATTTTGCAGTGGAGGCGGCGCGGATTTTGCGGGGGTGATTGGCGCTAAACGGATTGTCTCTAATACCAGCCAGCGTAACCGCTGACTGGTATTAGCTTTCATTTTGGCACGCAGCCGCCACACCAACCCTGCGTGCATACCGGTCAGCGGACGCGCTGACCGGTATAATTCGGTGATTCGAGACAATCCGGGGTTTTTAAACGGAACTGATAGAACGATTTATCAGAAGATCGCGTGATAGGCGACGAGCACCACGACGGCGCCGACGGTGGCGACAAGCAGGCTGTAGAGATTGAGGCCGGTGACGCCAGCGCCGCCGAAGAGGTGGAAAATGAAGCCGCCGACCACGGCGCCGACGACGCCGAGCACGATATCGATGATGAAGCCGGAGCCGGAGCGATTGACGAGTTTGCTGGCGATGAAGCCGGCGATCAGACCGAGGATGATCCAGCCAATAATAGACATTTTGTCACCTCATGGTTGTGAAACGCGACGCGTGCGGAAAATAGCACCGCTTGGCACCGGGGCCAAATCAGCGCGCGCGATGCCCGCTACATGCCAAGCGCGCGCTTATAGACATCGAGCAGGGTTTCCTGCTCCTCGACATCGGCGGGCTCTTGTTTGCGCAGGCGGATGAGTTGGCGCAGCACTTTGACATCGAACCCGGCGGATTTGGCTTCGGCGTAAATATCTTTGATGTCCGAGCCGAGGGCTTTGCGCTCTTCCTCAAGCCGCTCGATGCGCTCGACAATGCTTTTCAGACGGTCGGCGGCGATGTTGCCGGTGGTGGCGTGGTCGGACTGGGATTTATCAGCGGTGTCGAAGGCCATGGGTCGCTCCGGTGCGGGTGCGGGGAGCGGGCGGGATAGAGCGGGCGCGGCGCAGGGTCAATGGCTGGGCCGCGCGCCGCGCGATCCGATTGGTATTAATGATCTTTTGGTTGGGCTGCGAAAGCTTCTTGCTGCTCGGGCGTGGCTTGCTTTTGGTATTTGGCCTGCCAATCACGGTAGGGCATGCCGTAAATCAATTCGCGCGCCTCAGGATCGGTGAGGGTGATGCCACGGCTTTCGGCGGCCTCGCGATACCAGCGTGATAGGCAGTTGCGGCAAAAGCCGGCGAGATTCATCATGTCGATATTCTGCACATCGGTGCGCTGTTGCAGATGCGCGACCAGCCGACGAAAGGCGGCGGCTTGCAGTTCGGTGGTTTCGTCCATCGCGATTCTCCCATAAGTTGCGCTTGAGGTAGTCATGATAGCAAGAATTTGCCATAGCAGGGGCGAACAGAGGAAATGGGTATGACATCATTGCTGCGCAGGCATCGACGCACGAAAATCATCGCGACGATTGGGCCAGCAAGCTCCACGCTGGAAATGCTGACCCAGCTCTTCGAGTCGGGTGCGGATATGTTTCGGCTGAATTTCAGCCATGGCAGCCATGCGGATCATGCCGAGCGGATCGCGATGATCCGGACGTTGGAGCGCAAAATGGGCCGCCCGATTGGGATTCTGGCCGATGTGCAAGGGCCAAAATTGCGCGTTGGGCAGTTTCAGGGCGGGCGCGTGCAATTGCAGGCCGGGCAGAGTTTTCAGCTCGATTTGAACGGCGCACCCGGCGACACCAGGCGCGTGAATTTGCCACATCCCGAAATTATCGCCGCCGCCGGGATTGGCACCACCTTGCTGCTTGATGACGGCAAGCTGCGGTTGCGGGTAACGCGCAAACGCGAGGATCATTTGCTCACCGAAGTGCTCAACGGCGCCGTGCTGTCAGACCGCAAGGGCGTCAATGTGCCCGATGTGGTGCTGCCGATTCCCGCACTGACCGTGAAAGATCGGGCGGATCTCGATTTCGTGCTCGCGCTGGGCATTGAATATATCGGGCTCTCCTTCGTGCAGCGGCCCGAAGACGTGCTGGAGGCCAAAGCCATCGCCGCCGGGCGGGCATTAGTGATGACCAAAATGGAAAAGCCACAGGCCCTCGATGATCTCGACGCTATTCTGGACGCCTCCGATGCGGTGATGGTCGCACGCGGCGATCTCGGCGTGGAATTGCCCGCCGAGGAAGTGCCGATTGCCCAGAAACGCATTATCCGCGCCGCCCAACGCCGCGGATTGCCGGTGGTGGTCGCCACCCAAATGCTGGAAAGCATGATCAGCGCCCCTGCCCCCACCCGCGCCGAAGCCTCCGACGTCGCGACCGCCGTGTTCGATGGCGCCGACGCTGTGATGCTCTCCGCCGAAACCGCCGCCGGACAATATCCGCGCGAAGCGGTGAATATGATGGATCGGATCGTCGCGCGCGTGGAACGCGACCCCGATTGGCGCCTCGGGATCGACGCCAAACGACCCGAACCGGAACCCTCCTCGCCCGACGCCATCGCTCGCGCCGCCTGGCAAGTCGCCCGCACCATCCACGCCCGCGCCATTGTTGCCTTCACCAACTCCGGCGCCAGCGCCCTGCGCGTCGCCCGCGAACGACCCGATTGCCCGGTGATCGGCCTCACACCCTCCACCCAAACCGCCCGGCGCCTCGCCCTCGTTTGGGGGGTTCACGCCGTGGTCACCGCCGTCATCCACTCAATGACCGAATCCGTCGCGGTCTCACGCACCGTCGCCCGCCAAGAAGGCTTCGCCACCCACGGCGACGAAATCGTCGTCGTCGCCGGCGTGCCGTTCGGCCAATCGGGCAGCACCAACGCCCTCCGCGTCGCGAAACTATAGGCGCTTAAGGCGGGGGATGGGACGAAAAGGGGAGCAAAGGCCAGGGCTCTGCCCTGGACCCGCTAAGGGCTGAGCCCTTAGAACCCGTTAGCGTTTTAGGGTTGGGGAGGGC
>JBMFWT010000057.1:0-14493 GCA_049964975.1 Acidiphilium sp. | reverse complement strand
TCGGATTACCGATGTTGTGATGGCGATAGCGATGGTGATAGCGATAAGGGGCGATAAGAAAGGTCTGCTTTTTTGAAAAAAAGCAGCGCAAAAAACTTTTTTGAGTTGGTCCGCCAGCACCGAACCCGACACGGAGCCAAAGGCCGATCATCGATCTCACAGACTGCTATAACCACGCGATCATCACGCAATGCTGCGCCGGGCATTCCGGTTTGCGGCACAAAAAAACGGGCGGTGTTGCCACCGCCCGTTGCACCGATCTTAAATAAAATCAGCCGCTTACGCAGCGCGACGACGGCGGCGCAGCACCAAGCCAAGGCCCAACAGGCCGGTGCCCAGCAGCGCCAGCGAACCCGGCTCCGGAACATCGACATTCGAGAATGTCAGTTGCGCCGGCGCGCCATTCGCTTCGTAATACCAAAGATTATAGGTGCCCGGACCGACGCTGATATTATCACCAACGGCAACCGTCGGCTGTGCATAGTCGAACAGATCGGTTGTGTTGCTCGCATTCCACAGGCTGAAACCATCATCATGGGTGACGGTCGCGCTCAGCGTGTGATTGGTTGAGAACGTCAGTTCAAACAAGGTGCCGCTGGCAAAGCCCGGCGTGCTCAGCACCGTATTGGCGCTGAAACCGCCTTTGCCGAACACAACGCCGGTGAATCCCGCCAGATTATTGGTGAAATAACCCAGCGTGTTGTTCGTCTGCGATTCATCAATCCAGTTCGGGATACCGTTGAAAGTGCCCGAAAAGAAAAAATTGCTCTGCATGTTGATCGGGTTGCCCGGCAGTGCCTGCTGGTTCGCCGAACCCTCAGTTGCACCCTGCGTGCCCGCATTCCATGCCTGGACCGTAAAGTCCAACGAGGGTGTCGCATACGCAACGCCCGAGCCCATCATCAGTGCGCCAACGGCACAAGCCGCGAGAGTAGCCATTTTAAGAGACATCGTCATAATCCTTCGTTGAAGAGTCGGATGAAGCCAGTTCCAATTGATAAGCAGATTCCGTGCCAAATTCATACAATCTAATTTTTTCAAATACTTAACCCAATTTTTCCCGGCGCCGATTCCACGACTGTAAAATTTTCCGACAAAATTTTCTGTCCGACCCGGCCAGCGAGCGCGCCGCACGCAGCATCATCCGCCCCTTCGCCAGCACCGCCATCGGCGCATACCCGATCGCGAGGCGCACCCAAACCAGCTCAGCCTCATGGTCCGCGAAGCTCGATTTATAGCGCGCCGCCCCGGCCAGAAAATCATAAACCGCCAACCCCGCTTGCGCGTAATGGCCAATCGCCATGGCGTGACACACCAGCCCCGGCTTTTCGTGCGGCTGCGCCTCATCATAGGCAAAGCCGCTCTGATAGGCGGCCACCACATCGCCATGCCTGAAATTATACAAATACCCGATCAGCCGATCACCAGCCTGTATGGTCCATAAATCAACCGTTCCCGCCGCCACGCCGGTTGCCAGAATCGGCTGGTGAAAATTCCGAAACAAAGCTGACATCGCCCCCGCTTGGCCGCGTCGGTGCCAAGCACGCTGATGCAGCACCGCCATCTGCTCGAACACCCGCTCAGCCTCGCTGAGGGTTTCTGCGCGCGTCATCGTAATCGGCCCGCTGCGCTGATAGGAGCGGATTGCTCTCCGCAACTGCGCGCGACTATTCGTCGACATCAGCGCCGTCACATCGCCGCCGCAGGCGCGCACCGGCGCAAGGCTGCGGCGCGGTGCCGGTTGCCGCCGCTCGACCGAAATGGCCCCCATCCCGCCCAAATCCGCGAGCGAAGCCGCCGCAATCCCCGGCAAATCCACAATCGCCGCGCCCAAATCCGCAATCGCCCGCCACCATATCGCCGCCGCCTGCGGATAATCGCGGTCCACCAGCGGCCCATTATGCTCAATATAGGCCGCATCCAGCACCGGGTCGCCCACCGAATTCAGGCTCAAACAGCGCGAAAACCAAGCCGACCGGCGATTGAAAATCCCCAGCGCCACCACCGCATGCGGCGTCGTCACCCGCACCACCACTGGCCGCGTCAGCCCGGTCGCCAGCGCCGCCGACACCCAAATCCAGGAGGTAAAAAACGACCCATCCGCCCGCACCTCCAGCGCCCGCCAATCCAGCTCCAGCGCGCGCAAATCAGGGTTATCGACCACCGCCACCGATAGCCGCGTCTTTTCGCCATCACCGCGCCCGATCTGCTTGAACTCAAACGGTTCGCGTGCCATCAGGCAAAGGCCTATTCCCTATGAGATTTGACATTGCCATGCCCGCGCATCTTTCAGACCTCTTCATGGCGCCACAACCGGCTCATTTGCGTGGCCCGCAGCCCATCGCCACCATCATCATCGATACGGAAGAAGATTTCGATTGGCAAACACCCATCGAAGGCACCCCGCATGACACCGCCTATTTGCATCATCTCGATCAACTGATCCCGATCCTGCGCGCCTATGGTGCCGTCCCCACCTTGCTCCTAACCTTCCCGATTCTGGAAAACCCCAACATCGTCGCCCAACTGCGCCGCATGGCCGAACGCGGCGATTGCGCGCTCGGCTTGCAGCTCCATGCCTGGGTCACCCCGCCTTTTGCCGGCCAATCACGCTCGGACATGTCCTTCGCCAGCAATCTCGATTCCGATATCGAAGCCCAGAAGCTCGAAAATCTCTACCGGCAATTTCTCGCCTGCTTCGCCTTCCCGCCCTTGGTGTTCCGCTCAGGCCGCTATGGCCTGGGTCGGCACACCGCCCGATTAATCAGCGCGCTGGGCATCACCATCGATACCAGCGTCGCGCCCTGCACCTCGATGGCCGATGAGGGCGGCCCCGATTACAGCCGGATCAATTTCGAACCGTTCTGGTTTGGCGATGACAAAAAATTACTCGAACTACCCCTCTGCCGTTCAATCATCGGCTGGGGCGGCGCCTATGGCCGCACGGCCTATCGCCGCGTCATGCAGCCAGGGCGCCAACGCCAAATGGTCGGCGCCGTGCTGGCCCGCCTCGGCTGCGCCGAGCGCGTGACCCTGTCGCCCGAGGGCAATGGTGCGCGCGCCGTCCGCCGCCTGACCAACGCCCTGATCGCGCATCAACAGCGCGTGCTCCCCCTTAGTTTTCACAGCTCTTCAATCTGGCCAGGCCGCAACCCCTATGTCCGCAACCGGCGCGATTTACACCGGTTTTTCGATGATCTCTCCGCCATGCTGACCGACCTTGCGGATCGCCATGGTTGCCGCTTCGTGCGAACCGATGAAATCCCCGCTTTGCTAGCCCCCCCACTCCCGGTCAGCCACGCGGCGCCATGAGCCAGAAATCGCAAATCCTGCTGATCGCCAATAATTTTCCGCCGGTTCGCGGCGGTTCAGCCTTGGTCTATGGCGAACTCGCCCGCCACGCGAACGGCAAGGTCCAGGTGCTCGCCCCCCGCACCCATTATGTCGATCATCTGCCGCTGATCGGCTGGCGTGAACATGATCGCCAAGCCCCGTATCGCGTCACCCGTCTCACCTTGTTGCGCACCCCCCTCAATAACCCCAGCGGCAATTCCTGGTTCGGTCGGCTCCGCTTTTTTGCGTATGATTTGGCCCTCCGCGCCACCGTGCTGGTGCGCGTCACCCGCATCCTCGCCACCCAACCGATCCGCACCGTCTGCATCGGCGAATTAATGGCCGGGGCCTGGCTGCTGCGCGCCTTGCGCTTCTGGCCCGGCCTGCTGCGCGTCGCTTATGTCCATGGCGAGGAAATCACCACCGATGATGATTACGACCCCACCAGCCGCCGCCGCCGTGCCGCGCTCGCCGTCGCTGATGTCATCATCGTGGTCAGCCGCTTCACCTTCGATGCCGTCGCGCGTCTGGTGCCGGACGCTGTTGATCGGATCAAGCTGATCGAAAACGGCGTCGATTACCGCCGTTTTGCCCCCGCCCAGCAGGAACGCCGCCGCGATCTGATCGCCCGGTACGGGCTGGACGGGTTTTTCGTGTTCGTCTCGGTCTGCCGTTTGCTCGAAAAAAAAGGGATCGACCACGCCATCATCGCCTTTGCCGCTCTGCACCGAACCGATCCCAGCGTGAAATTCCTGGTGGTGGGCGATGGGCCATACGCCGCCGCCCTGGTCGCCCTCGCCGCGCGCGAAGATGTGAGCGACGCGGTGATTTTCACCGGCGACGTGCCGGATGCCGACCTCGCCGATCATTACCGCCTGGGCGATGTGTTTATCATGCCCAATCGCGCCCTCGCTTCGGGGGACACGGAAGGCTTCGGTCTGGTATTTCTGGAAGCCAACGCGGCGGGTTTGCCGGTGATCGCCGGGATCGATGGCGGCAGCCCCGCCGCCGTGACCGATGGCGAAAACGGCTTGCTGGTCGATGGTCATTCAATCGCCGCCATCGAGACCGCCATGCGCCGCCTGCGCACCGACGCCAGCTTGCGCGCCCGCCTCACCCAAGGCGCGCACACCCGCGCCACCCAGTCCGATTGGCGCTTGAAAGCCGCCGAATTTCTCGCCGCCTGCAGGATCGACGCGCCGTGACGCGCATCCGCTCGCCCATCATGCCCTGGACCGCCCTTGAGCGCACGGCGTTCACCGCCCCCGGCGATGATCTGTTCGCGAGCTGGCTCTGGTTCGACCTGCTGGCCCGTGCCGCCCGCCCGCCCGGTCGCGTTCCCGCAGGCCTGGTGGTGGACGGCGCAACCCTGCCGCTCTGGTGCCGCGCCCGCGCCGGCGCGCTGCTGCCGGCCGAGGGCATGACCAGCCCGTACAGCATCGCGTTTCGCCCGGCCCCGACCCAGCCAACCGCCCTCGCTGCCACCCTCGCCGCCACCCTCGTCCGCGCCGTGCGCGGTGTGGTTCGGCTGGACGCGCTAGACCCAGCCGATCCCGCCATCGCCGCCTTCGAGTGCGCCGCCGCTGAAACCGGCCTCGCCACCCATCGCTTCAGCCATTTCAGCAATTGGTTCATGCCGGTCGAGGGGGATTTCGCGCACTGGCTCGCAACCCGCCCCGGCGCGCTGCGCAACACCATCAAACGCCGGATGAAAGCCGCCGCCAGCCTGCAGTTTCGCAGTTTCGGCTGGACCACCAGCCCGCCCAAGCACCAACCCATCACGCTTGATGACGCCATCGCCGGGTTCACTTCGGTCTATGCCGGCTCCTGGAAACCGCCCGAGCCATTCGCCCAGATCAACGAACACATGATGCGCAGCCTGGCCGGGGCAGGGGTGCTGCGCGTCGGCCTGCTCGCCGATCAAAACGGGCCGCTCGCCGCCCAATATTGGGCCGTCAGCGGCCAACGCGCCTTTCTGCTCAAACTCGCTTATCTCAAATCCGCCGCCAGCCACTCACCCGGCACCGTGCTCACCGCCCTGATGATCCAATCGCTCCTCGCCGCCGACCCCATCGCTTATCTCGATTTCGGGCGCGGCGATGATCCCTATAAGCGCGATTGGGTTTCCCTCCAGCAGCGCCGGATCGGCTTATTGCTGATCAATCGGCGCAGCGCCCAAGGTGTGGCGATGCTCGCCCGCCTGCGCCTCGCCGCCCTCCGCCGCGCCTATCGGCCTCCCACAAGCTCGGTGAGCCCAGCCCCATGAAAATCCTCTATAGTCACCGCATCCAATCGCGTGATGGTCAATCGGTCCATCTCGAAGACCTGATCGCCGCCTTCCGCCGCGCCGGCCATGAGGTGTTGGTGGTCGGTCCCGGTGCCTATGCCGCGTCACGCTTTGGTGATTCCGGCGGTGCAGCGGGGGCCTTGCGCCGCCTGCTGCCCAGCGCCATCGGCGAACTCGCCGAACTGGCCTATAATCTCCCGGCCTTCTGGCGCTTATGGCGCGCCCTGCGCCGGTTCCAGCCCGATCTGATCTATGAGCGCTATAATTTATTTTACCTCGCCGGCGCCTGGGCCGCGCGCCTGTCGCGCACCCGCTATCTGGTCGAGGTGAATTCCCCGCTGGCCGATGAGCGGGCGCAGCATGGCGGGCTGCGCCTGCAAGCCCTGGCGCGCGCAGGTGAACGGGCGGTCTGGCGCCGCGCCGATCAGGTGTTCGCCGTCACCCAGGTGCTCGCCGACATTCTGATCGCCCAAGGCGCACCGGCCTCAAACATCACCATCACCCCGAACGGCGTCGATATCAGCCGCTTCCCCGCCCTTGATCGCCCCATCGTCCCCTCGGCGGCGCGCGCCCCGGTGCTCGGCTTCATCGGCTTCGTGCGCCCCTGGCACGGGCTTGATCTAATCATCGCGGACATGGCGGATGACCCGGATTTAGCCCTGAACCTGGTCATCGCCGGCGAGGGTCCGGCTTTGCCGGATCTGCGCGCCCTAGCCGCCGCGCGCGGCATCGAACATCGGGTCCGCTTCGCCGGTCTGGTCGAGCGCGACCAAATCCCGCCCTTGCTCGCCGAGATCGATATTGCACTACAGCCCGCCTCGGTCGCCTACGCCTCGCCGCTGAAACTATTCGAATATATGGCCGCTGGCTGCGCCATCATCGCCCCGGATCAACCCAATATCCGCGAAATCCTCACCCATGACCACTCGGCCCTGCTGGTCGATCCCGCCGATCCATCAGCGCTCTGGCGCGCCGTGCATCGTCTCGCCGCCGATCCCGCTTTGCGCGATCGTCTCGGTCGCGCCGCCCGCCAAGAAATCCTGTCGCACCCCTATTTGTGGGACCATAACGCCGCCCGCATCATCGCGCACGCGAAACCCAAATGACAGCGTCACCCCCCCCTCTGATCCTCCATGTGTTTCCAAGCTTCGCCGTCGGCGGTGCGCAAATGCGCATGGCGACCCTGGCCAATCGGTTCGGCCCGCGCTTCCGCCACGCGATCATCGCCCTCGATCAGCAAACCGCTTGCCGCGACCAGCTCGATCCGCAGCTTGACGTCCAGTTGATCGCGCCACCCACGCCCGCCCGCGCGCTCCCGGCTCGCCTGCGCGCCATCCGCGCCCTGCTGCGCCGCATCGCGCCTGATCTGTTAATCACCAGCAATTGGGGCGCCATCGAATGGGCCATGGCCCGCCCCCTCGCGCGCATCGCCCGCCATATCCACACTGAAGACGGGTTCGGTCCCGAAGAGCATCAAACCCAATTACCCCGCCGCGTGCTCACCCGCCGCGTGGTGCTGCGCCAAAGCGACGTCGTCGTGCCATCGACCCTGCTGCACCAGGCCGCCCGCAATATCTGGCGTCTGCCCGAACCGCGCATCCATTATATCCCCAACGGGATCGACCTCACCCGCTTCACCCCCAATCCAAATTCAGCCAACAGCCGCACCAATCCGGGCCTCACCATCCTGTGCGTCGCCGGCTTGCGCCCCGAGAAAAATATCGACCGCCTGCTGCGCGCCCTCGCTTTGGCGCGCCTGAGCCCAGCCCCGCACCTGCTGATCGCCGGTGACGGGCCGGAGCGCGCCGCCCTGCAAACCCTCGCCACCGATTTGGCCCTAAAGGTCACGTTTCTCGGCAACGTCGCCGATCCCGCCCCGCTCTATCAAACCGCCGATCTCTTCGCACTCTCCTCCGATACCGAACAAATGCCGCTCTCGGTGATCGAAGCGATGGCGAGCGGCCTACCCGTCATCGCCACCGCCGTCGGTGACATAAGCGCCATGGTCGCCGAGGCCAATCTGCCCTTGCTCACCGCCCCGAACGATCAAGCCCTTGCCGATGCCCTCCAGCAGGCACACAGGCTTGACCGCACGATGATCGGTGCCGAAAATCGCCGCAAGGCGGAGCGTCTATTCGATGTCGCGGTGATGACGGCGCAATGGCAGGATTTACTGGCACCAGCGCGCCTGCGGGCCGATGCGCCAAGGCCGAGGCTCAGATGAGGAAAAATATCCCGGCAATGATCATCCACGCCGCCGCCGAAAACAGCATGATCGCCAAAGCCGCCTGGGGCCAAGGCAGCCGCTCTGGCGCTTTAACCGCATTTGCTCTGTCAACCACGATCGCGCGGGACATGTCCAAATCTCGTTTCATCTGTTTGAGTCACAAAACCAAATCCTGTGCCCACAATATGAGACATTTTTGCCCCGTCAATCAAGCGCGAATCGCGTCAGGCGCGAAATCACCTCGATCCGTAAAAATCTTGGATTGTCGCCAATCTCTTGCAAGACGCCCATTAAACACCCGAATTTATTACAAAAATATTAACCGTCTCGGAGTCGTATAGTCATGTGTGGTCTTGCGGGTCTGTTCCGGCGCGACGCGGTCTTCGCCCAATCCGGCCCGGTCGATGGGCCGCTGCTCCAGCGTATGACCGATGCCATCGCCCATCGCGGACCCGACTCGGCTGGTTTGCGCCTTGATGGCCAAATTGGCCTCGGTTTCCGTCGCCTCGCGATTATCGATCTCGCGGGCAGCCAGCAGCCGATGGATAGCGCGGATGGCGCCCAAACCATCGTGTTCAACGGCGAAATCTATAATTTCCAAAGCCTCGCCGCCGAACTCACCGCACTGGGTCAGGTGTTTCGCACCCGTGGCGATACCGAAACCATCCTGAATGGCTGGCGCCAATGGGGCCTCGGCGTGCTCGACCGGCTCGATGGCATGTTCGCCTTCGCGCTGTGGGACCGGCGCTCCCGCCAACTCCTGCTCGCGCGTGACCGGATCGGCAAAAAGCCACTTTATTACGGTATCGCGCCGGATGGCACCCTCGCCTTCGGCTCCGAGCTCGCCGCCCTCAAACCCGTGCCCGGCCTGACCGACCAGCTCGATCCAAGCGCGATCGAGGATTTTCTCGCCCTCGGCTACATCCCAGACCCCGCCTCGATTTTCCGTGATATTCGCAAATTGCCCCCCGCCCACCACCTGCTGATCACCGCCGATCAACCCGTGCCGCCCCCGCAGCCTTATTGGCATCTGCCCACCGCCGCCGACGGCCTCGTGGTGCCGTCCGATGCCCCCACCGCCGCCGCCCAGCTCCAGGATCAGCTCGAAGCCGCCGTCGCCAAGCGCATGATCGCCGATGTCCCGCTCGGCGCGTTTCTCTCCGGCGGCATCGATTCCGGCTGCGTGGTCGCCCTCGCCGCCCGCACGGTCGATCATCCGCTCCGCTGCTTCACCATAGGCTTTCCCGAAGCCGATGAGCGGCAAGCCGCCGCCGAAATCGCCCGCCATTGCGGTGCTGACCACGAAACCGCCCTGATGTCCGCGCACACCATCTTGGGTGATGCCGCCGCACAAGCCGCTTTGTTCGGCGAGCCGTTCGGCGATCATTCCTCCGTGCCCAGCCGCGCCGTGGCCGCCCTGGCCCGCCAGCATGTCACCGTCGCGCTTTCCGGCGATGGCGGGGATGAAGCCTTCGCCGGCTATCGGCGCTACCGCTTCCACCACATTACCGAAGCGGGCCGCCGCCTGCTGCCAGCAACCGCGCGCCGCCACCTCATCGGCACCCTGGCCCGCGCCTACCCGAAACTCGATGCCGCCCCTCGCTGGCTGCGCGCCAAATCCACCCTCACCGAGCTGAGCCTCGACTCCGCCGAAGCCTATTATCGCAGCGTCAGCCGCAGTGAGGCGCAAACCCGCCACGCTTTGTTCAGCCCCGAATTTCGCCGCCTGATCGCGGGTCATGATCCCGCCCAGCGCTTCCATGCCATCGCCGATGCCCATGAGGGCGATGACCCGCTGCGCATCGCCCAGCAGATCGATCTCGCAACCTGGCTGCCCGGTGATATTCTGGTCAAGGCGGATCGCACCAGCATGGCCGTTGGCCTTGAGGTCCGCTCGCCGCTGCTCGATCCGCGCTTGCTCGCCTTCGGTTTCGCGCTCGAACATCGGCTGAAACTGCGCGGTGGCCACGGCAAGGCCGTGCTGCGCGATGTCGCCGCCCGCTTATTGCCCGCCTCGGTGCTCACCCGCCCCAAACAAGGCTTCACCGCCAGCTTGGCCCCCGCCCTGCGCGAGGCCGCCGCCAGCGTGCAGCAAAAACTCTGCGGGCCAAATTCCGCCCTGCTGGCCAGCGGTTGGTTCAACGCTGCAGGCCTCACCGCCCTGCTCAGCGCCCATGCCAGCGGGCGGCGCGATCATACCGCCTTGCTCTGGCACTTGCTGGTGCTCGATGGTTTTCTCGCCGGTTGGCAAACCCCATCGGCGCGCCCCTGATGACCGCCGAGCCAACAACCCCGCCGCCGGTGCCCGACCCCTCTTTTTCATCGGATGCCGGTCTGGCCAGCCTCGCTGGCAAAGGCTCGATCCTGAGCCGCACCGCGCGCGGTGCGGGCTGGGTGGTCGGCTGGCGCTTCTCCACCCGCTTCATCGGCCTGTTCAGCACCCTGATCCTGGTGCGTCTGCTCACCCCGGCGGATTTCGGCATCGTCGCCCTCGCCACCAGCTTCGCTCAAGGCTTCAGCCAGCTTTGCGAAGCCGGCGTCGAAGCCGCGATCATCCGCGATACCAACCCGGACCGCGCGCTCTATGACACCGGCTTCACCATCAATCTAATCCGTGGCCTCGGCGTCGCCCTGGTGCTGCTGATCGCCGCCTTCCCGATTGCGGTGATTTTTCACAACCCGCATCTCGCGCCGGTGCTGCTCGCGGTCGCGGCGATCAGCGCCATCGGCTCGATGGAAAATATCGGCGTCGTGGATTTTCGGCGTTTCATCGCGTTCGATCGCGAATTCATCCTGAAAATCATCCCCCGCATCGCGCAAACCGCCATCGCCATCACCCTCAGCCTGCTGTTTCGCTCTTATTGGGCATTGATCGTGGCCTTGCTGGTCAATCAAACCCTCACCACGCTGATGACCTACCGGCTGCACCCGTATCGCCCGCGCCTCAGCCTCGTCGCTTGGCGTCGCATCGCCCATTATTCCGCCTGGACCTGGGTGAATAATCTGGTCAATTTGCTGAATTCCAACGGCACCAACTTCATCATCGGCAAGGTCTTTGGCGTCGGCGCGGTCGGTATTTACGGCCTCGGTAACGAAATCGCGGGCCTGCCCAACACCGAACTGGTCGGCCCGCTCTGCCGTGCGGCCTTCTCCGGCTTCGCCGAAGCCCGTGCCGGCGGCGATAATGGTGCCAGCCTGTTGCTCCGCCTGCTGGCCCTGATGATGATCATCGCACTCCCCGCCGGTCTTGGCCTGTCACTCACCGCCTATCCCATCGTGCAGCTCGGCTTTGGCAAAAACTGGATCGGCGCGGTGCCGTTGCTGCAAATCATCGGCGTGGCCAATGCCCTCAGCATTTTCAGCATGATCAGCGGCGTGGTGTTCAGGGTCCAAGCCTGGATGAAAGCCCTGTTCAAACTCGCCGTCGCGCTGACGCTCCTGCGCCTCGGCCTCATCATTTTGCTCATGCCGCATTACGGCCTGCGCGGTGCCGCCATCGCCATCGCCATCACCGATATTATCGACCAGCTCGCCTTCCTCGCCGTCACCATCCACCGGCTCGAATTGTCACTCGCCACCTTATTCGCCCGCGTCTGGCGCAGCCTCGCCGCCGCCGCCATCATGACCGCGCTGCTGGTCGCTCTACATCTCGGCTGGAGCGATCATCCCGGCACCGATCATCAACAAGCGGTGCGTCTCGGCTTGGCCATCCTCATCGGCGTCACCAGCTATAGTGCCACGGTTGGCATTCTCTGGTTCCTCGCTGGTCGCCCCGATGGCGGCGAGCGTGATCTCGCTCACTTTGCCCACAGCGCGCTCCAGCGCATGAGAACAAGGCAACGCCCCACATGACATTTTTACCCCGCACCCAAGTTTTCGCGCTGCTGGCCCTGGCCGCCATCCCCCTGGCCGCCCCGCACCCCGCCGCCGCACAAAATTTTCGCTCCGCCCCACCGGTGCCTCACGCGCCGGGGGCGCTGGCCGGCATCGTGCTGGAAAACACCACCCATCACGCTTTGCCGCCCCGCCTAATCACTTTTGCCGAAATGTTCGCACCCGGCGCCCTACCGCGCGGTGACGGCATCACGGCCGGCTCCGCACCGGCACAGGTCGATGTGAAGCTGCGCTACCCCGATGGCTCAGCCAAATTCGCGGTCATCACCCTGCAAACCCCATTGCTCCGCGCCGCCGCAAACGCGCCCGTGCTCCTGCGCGCCGCTCCCGCGCGAGCAGCCCCCATCGTCGCCATCGGCCCAGCCCTCGCCGCCCATAAAATCACCCTGCACGCCACCATCACCCCCAAAGATGGCACCCCGCATTCGTTCACCATCAATCTGCCCGCCTGGTACCAGCAAGCCCGCGCCGCGCATCAGCTCTCCCCCTGGCTGCAAGGCCCGCTCGCCCACCAAGTCCGGCTGAGCCGCACCCTGATCAGCTCGCTCCGCCTGGTGGTGGATCTCACCGCCTATCGCAGCGGTGCCATCGGCGCGGACATCCAATTCAATAATGATCGCGCCATGACCCCGTCCGGCAGCGCCATGAGCGAAACCGTCAGCATCGCCCTCAATGGCAAAACCATTGACCGCGTCGGCCCGCTCACCGAGCATCAATATCAAGACTGGCACGTTGTGCTCCGCAGCGATGGCCGGGTGCCGATCAATGTGGTGCATGACATCGCTGCCCTTGAGCACCTCGGCGCCATCCCGCATTACCAACTTCATCCCGGTGCGCCCCTCAGCGTGCTCGCCCAGTATCAGCACGCCATCGCCCAACCTGGCTGGGGCGCGCCACTCGCCGCCAATGGCGTCACCCAATATATGCCGATGGTCGGCGGTCGCGGCAGCATCGGCCCCACCACCCGCGCCAACGCGATTTGGCTCATCAGCCAAAACCCCATCGCCGCCGAATACGCCATCGGCCAGGCCGACGCCTCAGGCGCGGTGCCCTGGCATATGTGGTATCCCAAAACCCACCAATTTCTGACCACCGCCGACTTCCCAAACATCTGGACCGATGGTCGCGGCGGCCCGCATTCCTACACCACCGGCCTCACCCAACAGGTGGGAAAAACCGGCTGGCACGCGGACGCCGCCCACCAGCCCGACCTCGCCTACATCCCCTATCTGCTCACCGGCCGCCGCTACGATCTCGATCAACTCAACGCCCAGGCCAGCTTTTCCGAAACCGATTTCTGGCCCGCCGCCAAAGCCCGCAACGAAGGCGAAGGCATCGTCGTCGGCTCGGGTAATCAGTTGCGCGGCGCCGCCTGGGATCTGCGCGAAATCGCCGAAGCCGCCTATATCGATCCGCAACACAGCCCGATGCGGCATTATTTCGCGCAAATGGTCTCCAACAACATGAATTTTCTCCATGAGAAAATCCCGCTCTGGCAAGCGCGCGAAGGCCAAGCCTACGGCTATCTTCCCGGCAATTACGGTCACTCTGGTGCGATGCCCCCTTGGCAGCAGGATTTTTTCGCAACCACAATGGGTCGCCTCGCCCAATTTCAGGTTCCCGGCGCGCGGGCGGTGCTGCATTGGCAAACCCATTTTCTGGCCAATTCGCTGCTCCCGCTCGCCCAAGGTTTTAATCCGCGCGATGGCGTCGCCTATAATCTGATCGTGTATAACCCAAAGACCATGATCTATTTCACAAGCTGGTCCGCGATCCGCAGCGCCACCGAACAAGCCGGCCAGGCGAACGGCACCGGCTGGAAACATAGCAACGGCTATTATGCCCAAACCCGCTTGGCCGCCCTGGCCAGCATCATCAACACCACCCATTCGGCCCGCGCCAAAGCCGCCTATCGTTGGCTCGTCCATGCCCACCCGCCCGAAACCAGCCCCCTGGCGCACGCTGAGCAGGCACAATATTGGGTCGTCCCGGAACGCAGCCCATGACCCGCCGCCGCGTCTTGATGGTCCCATCAACCCAATGGTTGCCCTACCGCCAAACGGCGGAGCGTGATGGCGGCCCCGTTCCGCAACGCCTTGATGCTGCGCTGGAAAAACTAGGCTGGCACGTTGATATCCTCGACCCCGGCACGCGCCCATGGAACCCATTTGGCGGCATGAACCCGCTGCTCCAGGCGCTTGATCCGCTGCGCGCCCTCAAAATCCTGACCCGCAAACGCGATTATGACCTGGTCGTCTCGGTTTTCGATGGCAATGCTGTTCCGCTCCTAATGTTACGGCATATTTTCGGGTTTCGCACAAAAATCATTCTCTGGGACCTTGGACTGACCGAGACATGGCGGTTGCGCATGCGGGTGCTTGACTATGTCATCCCGCGTATCGATGGCGTCATGGTCCTTGCAACCCATCAAAAACACTATATCGAAGCAAAATGGTGCGTGCGCGCCCCGGTGCAAATGATTGGCCACTCGGTCGATACGATGTTTTTCACCCCTCAACCCGTTGAACCCGATGATTTTTTGCTGTCAATCGGCAATGATGCAAGCCGTGACTACAAAACTTTGTTCGAGGCTGTGGCACCACTCGCCACCCGCGTTAAAATCCGCACATCGCCCTCGGTCGTCGCGCATCTGGCACAGCCCAACAATGTCGAGATTATTCCCAAACCCTTGTCGTTTCCCGACCTCCGCACACTCTATGCCAAAGCCAAACTGGTCGTGATCCCGCTCATC
>JBMFWT010000056.1:0-14533 GCA_049964975.1 Acidiphilium sp. | reverse complement strand
TTTGCAATATTTTTAATCCCCATCACCGCATCACGCCTATTTCGTTGCGGTATCGCAATAAATACCCACACCCCGCCGCCGCTGGTCAATCCGCCCAATTTCCGCCAATAGAGCAGCGTCTCAAACCCTCACCCTGCCAAGTCCCTAAGGATCACCCGCCTTGAGCAAGCTCCAACCGCCGCGCGGCACCCAAGACCTGATCGGCCCCGAAGCCCGCCGCCACGCCCACATCATCAGCACCGCCCAACGCATCGCCGCCCTCTACGGCGCCGAACCCTGGTCCACCCCCATTTTCGAAGCCACCGCCGTCTTCTCGCGCAATCTCGGCGAAACTTCCGACATCGTGACCAAAGAAATGTATAATTTCGCGGATCGCGGCGGTGACAGCCTCACCCTCCGCCCCGAAGGCACCGCCGGCATCTGCCGCGCTTTGGTCACCAACGGCCTCACCCAATCCCTGCCGCAAAAAATCTTCTACGCCGGCCCCATGTTCCGCTACGAACGTCCGCAAAAAGGCCGCTACCGGCAATTTCACCAAATCGGCTTTGAAATCCTCGGCGCCGAAACCGCCCTGGCCGATGCCGAAGCCATCGCCTGCGCCGCCACCATCCTCCATGAGCTGGGCATCACCGAGGGCGTCACCCTCAACATCAACACCCTGGGCGACCCCCAAAGCCGCGATGCCTACCGCGCCGCCCTGATCACCTATTTCACCGCCCACGCGGCCAAACTCTCCGCCGATAGTCAAACCAGGCTCGAAAAAAACCCGCTCCGCATCCTCGATTCCAAAGACCCGGCGGATATCGCCCTGGTGGCCAACGCCCCCACCATCGCGCCCTATCTCACCCCCGAAGCCGCCAGCTTTTACGCCGCGCTGAAATCCCACCTCACCGCCATGGGCGTCGCCTACATCGAAAATCCCGGCATCGTCCGTGGCCTCGATTATTACAACCACACCGCCTTCGAATTCGTCACCACCCGCCTCGGCGCCCAAGGCACCGTGCTCGCCGGCGGGCGCTATGATGGCCTGGTCGAACAAATGGGCGGCCCCGCCATCTCCGGCATCGGCTGGGGTGCTGGCATCGAACGCCTCGCCATGCTGATCGCCGAACCGCCCGCACCCCCCGCCCCGATCATCGTCATCCCCATCGATGCCACCTACGAACCCGCCGCCATTTCTCTCCTCACCCAACTGCGCCGCCAGGGCATCGCCGCAGAGATGAATTATCGCGGCACCCTCAAACGCCGCCTGGAGCGCGCCAACAAAACCGGCGCCAACTGGGCCATCCTAGTCGGGCCAGAGAGCAGCACCGATCAAGCCGCCCTGAAAAACCTGACCGATGGCACCCAACAAACCCTCCCCATCGCCACTCTGTTGCAGCAGCTCGCCCCCCGCCCATGAGCCTCGACCATCAACTCGATCGTATCGCCGAACGCGCCCATGAATTGCGCGCCATGCTCGCCTCCGGCCTCGATGGCGAACGCTTCGTCGCCGCCTCGCGTGAACTGGCCGGCATCGAACCGCTCGAAGCCCTGATCCAGCAATTGCGTGCGGGCCAACGCGCCCAAGCCGAAGCCGAAGCCGCCCGCGCAGACCTCGAATTGCGCGAGCTGGCGGATGCCGAACTTGCGCTCCTGCACGAACAATTACCCGCCCTGGAGCGCGAAATCCGCCTGCTCCTGCTCCCGCGTGACGAGGCGGATGATCTGCCCGCCATCCTCGAAATCCGCCCCGCCGCCGGCGGTGATGAAGCCGGCCTGTTCGCTGCCGAACTCTTCGCCGCCTATCGCCGCTACGCCGATTTACGCGGCTGGCGCTTCGAAAATCTGGACTACACCGAGTCCGAACTCGGCGGGCTGAAAGAAGGCATCGCCGAAATCACCGGCAAATCCGTGTTCGCCCGGCTGAAATATGAAAGCGGCGTGCATCGCGTCCAGCGCGTGCCCAGCACCGAAACCCAAGGCCGCATCCACACCTCCACCATCACCGTCGCCGTGCTGCCCGAAGCCGAAGAGGTCGATATCGCCATCGATGAAGGCGATTTGCGGATCGATGTTTATCGCGCCTCCGGGGCCGGCGGTCAGCACGTCAATAAAACCGAAAGTGCTGTGCGCATCACCCATTTGCCCACCGGCATCGTGGTCGCCATGCAGGAAGAACGCAGCCAGCATAAAAACCGCGCCAAAGCGATGAAAGTGCTGCGCTCACGCATCTATGACGCCGAACGCGCCCGCGCCGATGCCGGGCGCGCCGCCGATCGTAAATCCCAAGTCGGCACCGGCGACCGTTCAGAACGCATCCGCACCTATAATTTCCCCCAAGGCCGCGTCACCGACCACCGGATCAACCTGACCCTCCATAAAATCGACCGGATCATGCAAGGCGAGTTCGATGACATCATCGAAGCCCTGATCGCCCATGATCAAGCCGCCAAACTCGCCGCCCAATCTTGAACAGCGAAACCACCACCACCCTCCTCACCCGCCTCAGCGCCCAACTGCGCGCCGCCGGCATCGATCAGCCGCGCCGCGAAGCCCGCCTCCTGCTCGCTTTTTCGCTCCGCTGCCGCATCGAGACTCTCCTGCTCCGCGATCAGATCACCGAAATCGAGGCCGAGGCCGCACAAAACCTCGTCGCCCGCCGCGCCGCCCATGAACCGCTCGCCTTTCTCACCGGCCACGCCAATTTCTGGTCCCTCACCCTCGCCGTCAGCCCCGCCACCCTCATCCCCCGCGCCGACAGCGAAACCCTGATCGAAGCCGCCCTCGCCCAATTTCCGCACCGTCATGCCGTGGCGCGGATTCTCGATCTCGGCACCGGCACCGGCGCCCTGCTGCTCGCCGCCCTCACCGAATTTCGCGCCGCCATCGGCATCGGGATCGACCGGATCGAAGCCGCCGCCCAACTCGCCCGCGCCAACGCCCAATCGCTGGGTCTCGCGCAGCGCAGCCATTTCATCGTGGCCGATTGGGCCGCCCCGCTCGCCGCGCAATTCGATCTGATCCTGGCCAACCCGCCTTACATCCCAAGCGATGACATCCCCGGCCTGATGCAAGAGGTCGCGCAGTATGAACCCGCCTCCGCGCTCGATGGTGGCGGCGATGGGCTGAACGCCTACCGCGCCATCCTGGCCGATCTCCCGCACCGCCTCGCCCCGCACGGCGCCGCCATCCTCGAATGCGGCCTCGGCCAAGCCGCCCCCCTGCGCGCGATGGCCGAGGCTGCGGGCTTCGCCGTCGCCACCCACCACGACCTCGCAACCATTCCCCGCGCCCTAATCATCACCCGGCCAAACCCCTGATAAAAAAACAATTTGGCACCAGCGAATGTTTGCGCTATAAATTATCCGTTCGATCATGAATCGCGCCTCTGGCCCGCTCATGCCGATCAACCTCCCGCCCCTGGTCGTCCGTGCGATGTGCTGATGGGTCTGACCGGATGGGAGTTCGCCGACATCGCTGCGCCACCAAAACATCCCGCCCACCGAAGGCAGGACCCGGTCGCGGACGATCGGCGCGGAAGACAGGGGCCATAATGAAGCCCGCGTCCGCCGCTCCACCACACCATGACAGGACGATCGAACTCGATGAATATTAAACGCATGCGCAGCCGCAATAATCGCCCCAATAGTGGCGGTAACGGCAATTTCCGCAGCTTCCAGAACAGCGCGCCGCTCAATCGCAACCACGTGTTCGACAGCAACGGCCCGGAGCAGCGCGTGCGCGGCACCGCCCAACAGCTCTACGATAAATATCAGCAAATGGCCCGCGATGCCTCAAGCAGCGGTGATCGGGTATTGGCCGAGAGCTATTACCAATATGCCGAGCATTATTTCCGCATCATCCTCGCGATGAACCAGGCGCAAGGCGGCCACACCGCCCCGCAAGCCCAGCCGCATGCGAGCCAGAATAATGGCCAGCACCATAACGGCAACAGCCAAAATTACCGCGCCCGCGAAGCGAGCGACGAAATCGAAGCCGAGCTGAACAACGCGATTGGCGCCGAGCTGCGCACCCCCGGCTATGGCGAGCAACCGATCATCGAAGCCCGCGAAATCCCGATCAGCCCGGTGCCGCCCGAAAATTAATTATTCCCGCCGCAAAATCCGATCATTGACGAACCGGGCAAGCCCGCGCGCGCGAAACCGCTCCCGCAGGGCCGCCTCGTCATACTCGGTTTGCACCCAGTCCAGAAACCCCATCCGCCCCTCAGCCTCGCGGGCATAAGTCTCAATGAACGCGTCGAGAATCCCAGTATTGGATTGTTTGATATGGCCATAGCGCCAGCTCAGCTCAGCCAGCGCCTGCGCCGAACTGCCCCCCTCGATCAGCCGATATAACGCCGCCGCCAACCCGGCCCGATCGGCGCCGGATTTGCAATGGATCAAGCCGGGCCGCGCCATGGTGCGGTAAATCTCTGCCAGCCGCAGGATTCGCACCCGCTGCGGCGCGCCCCGCGATTCCAGCGCCATATCGTAAAACTCAAGCCCCAACCGCCCCGCCGCCTCGCGCGAGAGCGCGTCCGAGCCATTCGCGCACGGCCCGCGCAAATTAATCACGCTGCGCAACCCCACCTTTTGGACATAGCGCCGCAAATGCCCCGGCAGCGGATGGTTCGAGCGATACAACACACCCGGCTGCACCGGGGCAAAATTGGTCCAGCCCAGCCGCAGCACCGCATGATCGACGAATAACGCATCGATCCACGCGTTGCGCCGCCCGGCCTTGCTCACCAAATCGCCGCGATAAATCGTATCCATCAGGCCAATAATCTCACGGCCAGCGCGCTTCCGGCGGCAAGCTCATCAAAATCGCCTCGATATTGCCGCCGGTTTTCAGGCCAAAAATCGTCCCGCGATCATAGAGCAAATTGAACTCGACATAACGGCCCCGGCGCACCAGTTGCGCTTCGCGCTCCTCTGGCGTCCAGCGCTCGTCCATCCGCCGCCGCACAATCGCGTCATAGCCACGCAAAAACCCTAAGCCGACATCGCGGGTAAAGGCGAAATCCCGCTCAAGATCGCCGGTGTCCAGATAATCATAAAAAATCCCGCCGACCCCACGGGTTTCCCCGCGATGCGGCAGGTAAAAATACTCATCGCACCATTTTTTATATTTCGGGTAATAGTCAGGATCATACGCATCGCACACCGCCTTGAAGGCCGCATGGAACGTCGCACCATCCTCCGCCGAGGCTGGTGTGCCTGGTTGCAGCGGCGTCAAATCCCCCCCGCCACCAAACCAGCCTTTGGTGGTGACGATCATCCGGGTGTTCATATGCGCCGCCGGCACGCGCGGGCTGCGCATATGCGCCACCAGACTAATCCCCGCCGCCCAAAATCGGGGGTCTTCGGCAGCCCCAGGGATTGATTTGCGAAATTCCGGGCTGAATTCGCCCCAAACGGTGGAAATATTCACCCCCACCTTCTCAAACACCCGCCCGCGCATCACGCTGGTGACCCCACCGCCGCCCGACTCCCGGCTCCACGCCGTCCGCTCGAATCGCCCGGCGGGCAAATCCGAGTTAGAATACTCATCCTCAATCGCCTCGAACGCAGCGCAAATTTGATCGCGCAAATGGGCGAACCACGCTTGCGCCTGCGGTTTCAGCGCCTCATGGCGCGGCACATCCAACACCGGACTCTCGGCAGTCATTTCGGCCTCCTTGACACCATCCCCTCTATAGCGCCGAACCGCCCGACATCACAAAACCGCGCCAATGGCTTGAATCTTCACGCCATTCGCGCCATGCCAGCCTATCCATGCGCCAAACACCCATCCGTTTCCTCACCATCCTGGCCCTGGCCTTCGCCGCCGTTGGGTTCGGGGCCATGGCTTGGGTTTTCATTGCCGCACTCGGCCCGATTCGCCCCGCTGCCGCATCTTATGCGCCCGCGACCATCACGGCATCACGCCCATGACCCCGCCAAGCGAACCCGGCGCGCCGCCCAACTGGCTCGAACAGCGCCTGCCGATAGGCCGGATACTGCGCGATACGCTGATTTTTGCGCCAGTCCCCGCCGATTTCAGCCTCGGTGCCTGCTTCGAGCCGTTGATCTGGGGCGCGCTGATCACCCTGACATTCACCGGCATTTGGCTGGGCCTGTTTTACCACGCCGCCCCGCACGGCGCCTTCACCTCGCTGCAAACCATCATGCGCGCCGTGCCGTTTGGCTGGCTGATCCGCGATTTGCATCGCACCGGGGTTAGTATTTTGTTCGCCCTGGCCTATTTGCAATTGTTCCGCGCCTTGCGCCTCGGCTTGTATCGCGATGGCCGTGAGCTGGCCTGGATTGTCAGCATCGTTCGGTTTGCGACCTTCCTGTTCCTCGGCGTGCTCGGCTTCATCATGATCGATGGTGCCGCGAGTGTTGCTCTCAGCCTGGATTTGGCCGCGCATCTGGCCGCCATCCCGCTAATCGGCCCCGCTATTGCTCAAGCCTTTCTGGGTGCGGCCAGCGGATTATCCAGCCCCGATCTCACCCGGATCGCCATGGCGCATATCGCGATCGGGTTTTTGCTGTTGTTGATCGCGGGGCTGACCAGCCTGACCCAGCGCCTGGCCCCGCCGGCCAATCGCGATGGCTTACCCCGGCTTGATCCGCGTGATCTGGTGGCGTTCCACCCTCATGCCTCGCCGCGCCTCTTCGCCGCCGCGATCATCACCGGCTTGATCTTTTTCGGCCTGATCCTGGCCGCCCCGCATGTTCAATCGAGCCGGCTGAACGCGATTGCAGCTGGCACGCTGGCGCTGCCGCTGCATCTTGATTTGCCTTGGTATCTGCTTGGCTTTGCGGGACTCGCGCAAGCGGGCCAAAGCCTGGGCGGTGGCACCGCGCTGATCGCGGTGTTGCTGATCCTGCTCGCGGCCCTGCCTTGGCTTGACCGCAGCCCCGCCGCCGCTGCGCGCTACCGCCCTTGGCATCGCCGGGCGCTGTGGCTGCTCGCCAGCGCCTGGATTTTGCTCTCCATCGGTGCGGCGGATCATGCCGGCGCGTGGCCGCTGATTACGGATCTCAGCGCCTTCTATGTGATGGCTCATTTTTGCCTCGTCACCCCGCTGATCAGCCTGCTTGAAAAACCCAAGCCGTTGCCCATCCGCTTGCGCGGAGCGAAAAACTGATGCGCGCCGCGATGATTGCACTCCTCGCATTGGTCGCGTTCAGCCCGGTGGCGCGCGCGGCACCGCATTTTGGCTTCACCGCACCGCTGGGCACTTATAACAAGGCCACGCTACGGGCCGGTTTTGCGGTGTATCAGGCCAACTGCGCCGCTTGCCATGGGATTAGCGCGGTGCGCGCGCGTGACCTTGCGGGTTTGGGCGTGAGCCGAGCCGCCATGGCGCGATGGCGCGCCCTGCGCCCGACCCAACAGCCTGCCGCCCCCGATCTTTCGCTGATCGCCACCGCCTTGCCGCAGGGCGCGGCCAGCATCGTATCGCTCCTGCGCGTTCATCATCCGCCCAAATCGGCGGTGATGGCGCATGATGTTGCCGAATTCCTCGCCTGGTCGGCGGACCCGACCCTCGACCAGCGCAAATCCATCATGCTACGCGCCATGATCTATCTGGCCATTTTCGGCCTCATCGGCTTTTTCGCCCTACGACAGGACCGCACCCCATGACCCTTGCTGCCCCTCCCGCCAAAACCCCGATCATCGGCATTATCGGCGGCTCCGGCCTTTATGAAATCGATGGGCTGGAAGACCAGCATTGGGAACATGTTAGCACGCCGTGGGGCGAGCCTTCGGACGCGCTGCTCTTTGGCAAACTCGGCGGGGTGCAGTTGGTTTTTCTGCCCCGGCATGGTCGCGGCCATCGCCGCTCGCCCTCGGATTTGAATTATCGCGCCAATATCGATGCGCTGAAGCGCGTGGGGGTGACCGATATTCTCTCGCTCTCCGCCGTTGGCAGCCTGCGCGCGGATTTGCCGCCCGGTCATTTCGTGATTGTCGATCAATTTATCGATCGCAGCTTTGCGCGGACCAAAAGTTTTTTCTCGGTCGGCTGCGTCGCGCATGTCTCGATGGCGGACCCGGTCTGCACCCGCCTGGGCGACGCACTGGAACGCACCGCCCGCGAGCTTGATCTGCCGGTGACCCGTGGCGGCACCTATTTGGTGATGGAAGGCCCGCAATTCTCCACCCGTGCGGAGAGCCATCTCTATCGCTCCTGGGGCTGCTCGGTGATTGGCATGACCAACATGCCGGAAGCCAAGCTCGCCCGCGAGGCGGAAATTTGTTACGCGACCGTGGCCATGGTCACTGATTTTGATTGCTGGCACGATGAGCATGACGCCGTAACGGTCGATCAGGTGGTGAAAATCCTGCTCGGCAATGCGGATCATGCGCGGGCCTTGGTGCGCGCCATCGCCCCGACCCTCGCGACCCCGCGCCATCATTGCACGGCGGGATGCGACCACGCACTCGATCACGCGATTATCACCCCGCCTGCGGCGCGCGACCCGGAATTGGTGGCGAAGCTTGATGCGGTGGCGGGCCGCGTGCTCGGCGGGTAATCGCCCCGGCGCTATCCCGCCTTCACCCAGCCGGATTCGTCCTGACGCCAATAGGTGAGGCTGTGCCCGGCCTGTTTCGCCGCCGCCCAGCGGCTGCGCGCCGCCGCCACCCGGTCGGGATCGGTGCCATCGAATAAGTCAAACACCCGCTCGAACCGATCGAGCGGAATCGGCGCGCCATCGGCCAAAAACAAAAATCCCGCCTGATTGCCGGGATGATCCGCCATGCTCAGCAAAATGGGCTGTGCCGCATCATCCGCCCCGCCCGCCATGCCATGCGGCAGCCAATCGGGGTTTTCGCTCCGCCACAGCGCGTCATCGATGCTGGCAAGCAAGGACGGATCTTGCGCGACCAGCAATATTCGCGCCCCTGCCGCCAAGCTGCGCCCGAGCAAGGGCGGCAGGGCCGCGAGCAATTTGGTGCGGGTTAGATGATAAAACCCGATGGCGGCCATCCAAGCCGATCCTCGCGCTATTCGATCACGATGCGCGGCCCTGCTGATGCCGGTGCCGCGCTGATTTGGGCGGATACGGCTGCCGCCACCGATTTGAAGGCCCGCGCCGCCTCGCTCTCGGGCGCGCTCACCACCACCGGCGTGCCGGCATCTGAGGTTTCGCGGATCGCCAGCAGCAGCGGCACTTCGCCGAGGAACGGCACGCCGATGCGCGCCGCCTCCGCCCGCGCGCCGCCATGGCCGAAAATTTCGCTGCGCTCGCCGCAATGCGGGCAGGCGAAAAAGCTCATATTCTCGACAATGCCCAAAATCGGCACCCGCACTTGCCGGAACATCGCAACGCCACGACGCGCATCCGCCAGCGCAATATCCTGCGGGGTTGAGACCACGACGGCGCCGGTCAATTTCACCCGCTGGGCCAGGGTTAATTGAATATCCCCGGTTCCGGGCGGCAAATCGATCACCATCACATCGAGCGCGGGCCACGCCACCTGCCCCATGAGCTGCATCAGCGCATTCAGCACCATCGGCCCACGCCACACCATCGCGGTTTCTTCATCGACCACATGCCCGATGGAAATGGCGTGCAAGCCCCAGGCCTGCATTGGCACCAGCCGGTTGCCCTCCATCGCCGGTTTGCCCTGATGGCCCAGCATGCGCGGCAAAGACGGCCCGTAAATATCGGCATCGAGCAGGCCGACCCGCAGCCCGGTTTGCGCCAGTGCCGCCGCCAAATTCACCGCGACGGTGGATTTACCCACCCCGCCTTTGCCGGACGCGACCGCGATGATCGCGCCGACATTCGACAATAATGCCGGTGCTACCGACGCGGGTGCTGCCGACGCAGAACCGGGGGGCGCTGCAGGCTCCGCTGCGCGCTGGGCGGTGAGCACCACCGTTGCATTACGCACGCCGGTTAATTGGCTAAGGGCGCGTTCCAGCCCGGCCCGCACGGCCTCGAACCGGACCGCTTCGGCGCGGTCCACGCGCAGCGCCACCTGCACCAGCCCCTCGCGCACCGAGACCGAATCGAGCCGGTCCGCGCCAACCCCCGGAAATCCCAAAACCACTGACCGTACCTGCTGCTCATCCATTATTCGCTCCAATGTTCCGCGCCAATTCTGATCACGCTTGGGCGGCACCATTGCCCGCCGGGCCGATCTGCGCAAGCATCTCCACGCTCAGCACCAGATCAGGCGTCAGCACGCCATAGAGATGCGGAAATAATGTGCCGCCACGCGCCGGTTCCCAGCGCACCGCCGCCCCCAGCGCCGCCAGATTGATCGCGGCCAGCACCAGCCCGGTTGCGCCGGCAAAATGCGCGGCCAGCGTGCCAGCTACCTGCGCGCGGGTGGATAAATGAATGAACCCGTCCGCCTGATCGGCGGGCGAGCCGGCAAAATTTCCGTCGCGCTGAAACTGCGCCCATTCGGACGCCCGAAAAATTTTATACGCCACATTCTCCATTTTTCGCTCCTATTGTCGCGCCTTGGCATTTTGGTGCCGCCCATTTTCGCTGACGGCGAAACGCTCTACACGGCCTTATCCGTTCACCGAACCGAGGCTCCATGATCCGCCTAGACAATATCAGCAAGCAAAACGGCCAACGTCTGGTCTTTATCGAAGCCTCCTGCGCTCTGCAAAAGGGCGAGAAAATCGGGCTGGTTGGCCCGAATGGCGCGGGCAAGACCACCTTGTTTCGCATGATTATTGGCGCGGAGGTGCCGGATGAAGGGCAGATTCTGGTGGAGCGCGGGGTGAGTATCGGCCTGTTCAGCCAGGATGTTGGCGAGATGGCGGGGCGCAGCGCGGTGGCGGAAGTGATGGATGGCGCGGGGGCGGTGAGCGAGATCGGCGCCGAACTTTCCCGCCTTGAAGCGGCGATGGCCGATCCGGATCAGGCTGAACAGCTCGATGCGATCATTGAGCGCTTTGGCGATGTGCAAGCGCGCTTCGAGGCGCTGGGCGGCTACGCGCTTGATGGCCGGGCGCGCGAGGTGCTGCACGGGCTTGGCTTCAGCCAGGCGATGATGGAGGGCGATGTTGGCAATCTCTCCGGCGGCTGGAAAATGCGCGTGGCGCTGGCGCGTATTTTGCTGATGCGCCCGGATGTCATGCTGCTGGATGAACCGAGCAACCATTTGGATTTGGAGAGCTTGATCTGGCTTGAACAATTTCTGGCCGGTTATGATGGCGCGCTGCTGATGACCTCGCATGATCGCGCCTTCATGAATCGGGTGGTGAATAAAATCATCGAAATCGATGGCGGCAGCTTGACCGATTATGCGGGCGATTATGAGTTTTACGAGCAGCAACGGGCGTTGGCCGAAAAACAACAGCAGGCGCAGTTTGACCGGCAAAAGGCGATGCTGGCCAAAGAAATCAGTTTCATCGAACGCTTCAAAGCCCGCGCCTCGCATGCCGCCCAGGTGCAAAGCCGGGTGAAAAAGCTCGAAAAAATTGACCGGGTAGAGCCGCCCAAGCGCCGTCAGGCCATCGGGTTTGATTTTGCCCCGGCCCCGCGCTCGGGCGACGACGTGGTTTTGCTCCGGGGCGTGTCTAAAGCCTATGGCGAGCGGGTGATTTATCAGGGGCTGGATTTGCTGGTGCGCCGGCGCGAGCGCTGCTGCGTGCTCGGCGTGAATGGCGCGGGCAAATCCACCTTGCTGAAACTGGTGACCGGCAGCACCGCGCCGGATGAGGGCACGGTCAAGCTCGGCGGCAGCGTCAAGCTTGGTTATTTCGCCCAGCACGCGATGGATTTGCTCGATGGCAGCGCCAGCGTGTTCGAGACGCTCGACAGCGCGTTTCCGCACGCTAACCAAGGCACGCTGCGCACACTGGCCGGCGCGTTCGGCTTTTCGGGCGATGAGGTGGACAAGCCCTGCCGCGTGCTCTCCGGCGGCGAGAAAGCCCGGCTGGTGATGGCGCTGATGCTGTTTGATCCACCAAATTTTCTGGTGCTGGACGAGCCGACCAACCATTTGGACATCGCCACCAAGGAGATGCTGATCACCGCCCTCGCGCAGTATGAAGGCACCATGCTGTTCGTTTCGCATGACCGCCATTTTCTCGCCGCGCTCTCGAACCGGGTGCTGGAGCTGACACCGGAGGGTATTCATTTCTACGGCGGCGGCTACACCGAGTATGTTGCCCGCACCGGCCAGGAAGCGCCGGGGCTGCACGCCTGACGCGCTGGGCTGATTGGCGGGACGCGCTCAGCGCGTGCCGCGCCAGAGGCGGGTATCGAAAGCGAACGGTTTGAGGGCGATCAGCTTGGCCTTGGCGGCGTTCGGATGGGCCGGGTTCAGCAGGTAATTGAAGGCATCAGGCACCAGTAGAGAGGGCACGCGCAGGATGGCGGTTCGGCCCTGCGCGCACCATTGATCGCCATAGGCTTGGGGATTGGAGGGAAATTCGGTGAGGGTCTCTGGCGGCTCATCGGGCAGGGCGATTTTCATCAACACGAAATCATCGGGTAACAGGTCGGGCGGCAAATCGAGATGGACCCGGACTTCCAGCGCCGCCAAGGCTGGGTGATCGGCGGTATAGACAATGGCAGCGCCTGGCCGGTTCCAACGGCCCCCCACCAGCTTGGCGCCGGACCCGGACAAATCCGCATAGCGCCGCTTGGCGATGCGCCAAGCCGTGATCAAGCGGCGATGCCGTGCGCAATCTGGGTGAGCAAGGCTTCGACGGCGCGGGCGCCGGCATCGGTATCGAGCAAATGCAAGGGCGCTTGACCGTCCAGAACACGGCTCGGGCGGCGGAGCCATGTTGCGGCTTTTTCGCGGTTGGCGAACACATCCTCGGCGGTGGCGATGATGCGCAGCAAGCGGGCGAAACGATCCGATTGCTCGACCGATAAGCGGCCAATTTGCCGACGATGCGCCAAGGTTTTGCGGGGCACTGCCAATTGGTCGATTTCAACCGCTGTCACCAACCCGTCGCGGATCGCCTCATCGACCCGGTCGATCGGGAGGCCGCTCCTGATTTCGCGGACCGCCTCCAGGCCACTCAAGGCTGTGTTCATGATCGGGGCTGTGTTCATAATCGAGCTCCTGGCGATATGCCTTATATATATCGGCATATCGCCGCAATGCAACCTTTTGGGCGGGTTCCGCCCGATGCCATCGGCAGAGCGTCCGCCGGGGGCGCGAAAAATGATAAATTGATGACATCGCCAGCGTGCGATTGCATCGCGACGCGCTTCATTCCAAACCCGGCCATCAGCTCAATTCAGGATTTGCCATGATCGCCCGCTTTGCCCTTCGCGCCTTCCTTGCTTTGCTCACTGGCCTTGCGGTGCTGCCGCATCGCGCGGCGGCGCACACGCCGGATTTCGCGGTTTCCGGCAGCATTGCGGTTCCTGGCCCGGTTAAATGGGATTATCTGACCACCGAGCCGGGCGCGCACCGCCTGTTCGTGGCGGAGGGCGACCGCATCGCCGTGATCGACACGGCGCGCGATCAGCCGATCGCCACCATCGCGCCGATTGATGGCGCGCACGGCATTGCCCTCGCGCCCGCGCTCAATCGCGGCTTTGCCACGGCGGGCCTTGCCGGCACCGTGACCATGTTCAACCTGCGGACCCTGCATATCCTGAAAACCATCAAGGTCGGCCCCGGCCCGGACGCCATCGCGTTTGATCCGGCGACCAATCGGGTGTTTGCACCGAACGAGAAAAGCCAGCGCCTGTTCGCCATTGATGCGCGCACGGGCCGCCTTTTGAAATCCATCCCGTTTCACGCCGATCCGGAATTCATTGTCACCGATGGCCGAGGCCACGCTTATCTCAATCTGAAATCCGCCGACCAAATCGCGGTGATCAATACCCGCACCCTGCGCTTGACGCGGCGCATCAATCTCGGTGCGGCCTGCCATGGCCCGGTGGGCCTCGCGATTGATCGCACCCGCCAGCGCCTGTTCGTCTCCTGTGTGAACCACCGGGTCGATATTATCGCCGCCCGCACCGGCCAAAGCCTCGCGACCCTGCCGATTCCCGGCTTTAGCGACGCGATGCGCTATGATCCGCGCGCCAACATCGCCTTCGCCCCCAGCATTGACGGCACCCTCACCATCATCGGCGCCACCGACCCAACCCATTACCAAATCATCCAAACCCTCCACACCGCGCCGAGCGCGCGCACCATGGCGTTCGATCAGGCGTCCCAAACCGCTTTTCTCTCCGCCGCCACCATTCGCAAAATCCTGCCGCCGAAGCCGGGCAAGAGCTATGGCAAAACCGAGTTTGCGCCGGGCAGTTTTCATATCCTTGTCGTCAAGCCGATTAACCGCTAGCCTGCCTGCTCAATTAATTCGTGCTGTCAAGAATTGGGGATGGAGGAAGCGATAATGCCTAACATCAATGTGAAAAATTTTACTGACAAAGCCTTCGAAATTAACAAACGGCTCGGCAAAATCTTCAGTAGCTCACTCGACCCACTGATCAGTGAGCTTGGCAAAGCCCCTACACTGATGGCCGACCCTGCCAAAATGGCCCGGCTGCAAGAGTTGATTTTTTTTATCCCCGCGGATCGGCAACAAAAATATCAAGCCGCG
>JBMFWT010000055.1:0-14755 GCA_049964975.1 Acidiphilium sp. | reverse complement strand
AGAAAAATCCCGCGAGGGGTCGGTCCCGTCCAGTTTCCATAATACCGATCAGGCCCCCACCCCCTACGCCTCTGCCGTAGTGGTCAATGCGATGGCAGCGTCGCATTGCGAGCAGGATCTATCAGATTATCACGGGCTGGTGAGAATCGCGCCGATTTAGTTCTGGCGAGTCCGCATTGAGTCCGCGTGACTTTCAATAGGTCATGACGTATGTCTTACTAAGTATCATAACCCATTGAAAAGTGTGGTGAGCCCGAAGGGATTCGAACCCTTGGCCCCAAGATTAAAAGTCTCGTGCTCTACCAACTGAGCTACGGGCTCTCACCAAGCTGCGATTCCGTCAGCGTATGCGTCAAAAATAGCATTCTCTCCGGCACGTCAACCCATGCCGGAGAGAAGCAGATAGAATTAAGCCGCGAGGGTCATCGAAATAATTTTGGTCGGATCGGTCACCCGCCCGCTTTGCCCATGGCCCTTCTTAATCTGCTGCACATACTCCATGCCCTCGGTCACCTGGCCGAACAGGGTATATTTATCATCAAGGAACGTCGCCGGATCAAAGCAGATGAAAAACTGGCTATTGCCGCTATTCGGGTCATTGGTCCGCGCCATGCCGAGCGAGCCGGTGAGAAAGCTCGCCTTGGTGGTGAATTCCGCCGGCACATTCGGCAAATCGCTGCCGCCGGTGCCGGTGTTGGTCGGGTCGCCGGTCTGCGCCATGAACCCGGCAATCACCCGGAAAAACTCACAGCCATTGTAAAACCCACGGCTGGTCAGCGTTTTAATTTGCGCGCAGGTCTTCGGCGCCAAATCCGGACGCAGCGTAATCGTCACCTTCCCAAAGGGCAGGGTCAGATAAATCGTATTGGCAAGGTCCGGCGTAGCGGCAGCAGCAATATCAGACATGAAAGCTCCAGCGAGAGGGGATGCGAGGGTTGCAGCAACCGCACCACGGAAAATGGTGCGACGGGTGATCAATTTTGTCATGCGGCACTCACGGGTTACGTCCAACGCGGATCAAGGTGCGTTCGAGGGTTAATTTTGGCACGAAACTGGCAATGTCACCACCAAGCAGCGCGATTTCCTTGACGAAACGCGAGGAAATAAACTGATGACGCTCGCTGGCCATCAAGAAAATCGTCTCAATATCGTGGTCCAGTCGGTAATTCATGCCGGCCATCTGAAACTCGTAGTCGAAATCCGAGACCGCCCGCAAGCCGCGCACAATCACTTTGGCGCCAACTTCGCGGGCAAAATGCACCAGCAACGTCTCAAACGGCAAAACTTTGATGCTCGCTCCGGTCCGCTCAGCAATCGGCGCAATTTCCTCGCGCACCAGCTCAACCCGCTCGCTGATCGGAAAGAGCGGTCCCTTGCCGGCATTGCGCGCCACGCCAATAAACAAGGTGCCGCACAACGTCGCCGCCCGGCTGATAATATCGATATGCCCGTTGGTGATCGGATCGAACGTGCCTGGATACAGGCCAATCAAGGCGCGATCAGCCATGCTCAGGCTCCGCCTCATCCTCGCGATCATCCAACACCGGAAACACGCTGGTCACCTGCTCGTCTTTCTCAACCCGCACCAAGGTCACCCCCATCGCCTGCCGCCCGGTAATTCGGATTTGATCAATCGGCGCCCGGATCAATTTGCCCTGATCGGTCACCAACATCACATCATCCCCATCGCGCACCGAAAAACTCGCGACCACCGCACCGCCATTGCGCGCCGACAGCGCAATATTGGCAATACCCTGACCGCCGCGCCCGGTGACCCGATATTCATAGGCCGAGCTGCGCTTGCCAAACCCGCCCGAGGTCACGGTGAGCAGCATTTCCTCGGCTTCCGCCAACGCCCGAATCCGCTCCGGTGCCAGCACAATATCTGCCGCCACCTCATCCGGCTCGATCGTCTCGGCCTCAGCCTCCTCGCCACTGCGCCGCTGCGCGGAAGCATATTTCAAATAGGCCGCCCGCTCTTCCACGCTGGCCTCGACATGGCGCAGCACCGAGAGCGAAATCACCCGGTCGCCGCCGCCCAGCCGGATACCGCGCACCCCGTTGGAATCGCGCCCGGCAAATACCCGCACCGTCTCATCGGTAATTTGAAAACGAATGCAGCGCCCCAGCCGGGTCGCCAAAAACACATCATCACCCTCGCGGCAGGTCGCCACCCCGACCAGATGATCGCCCTCATCAAGCTTCATCGCAATCAGCCCCGAGGACCGCACATTGCGAAAATCGGCCAGCCGATTGCGCCGCACATTGCCCGAGGCGGTGGCGAATACCAAATGCAAATCGGTCCAGAGCGATTCATCCTGCGGCAAGGGCAGCACCGTCGTCACCGGATCGCCCTCCAACTCCGGCAGGATATTCACAATCGCCCGGCCTTTGGCGGCGGGCGCTGATTCCGGCAAGCGCCAAACCTTCTCGCGAAACACCTTGCCGCCCTGGCTGAAGAACAGCACGAATTGATGGGTATGGGCGTTAAAGCTGCGGGTAATCACATCATCCCCGCGCATCGATGCCGCCGCCCGGCCACGCCCGCCGCGATTCTGCGCGCGGAACGCTTCGAGCGGTGTGCGCTTGATGAACCCGTCACGGGTCATCGTCACCACCATCTGCCCCGGCTCGATCAGGCTTTCATCGTCCTGATCCGCGATATTATCCTCAATGCTGGTCATCCGGGGCGAGGCGATCTGCCCGCGCACCACCAGCAATTCCTCGCGCATCACCTCCAACCGCCGTGGCCGCGAGCCGATGATCGCCAACAGATAACCGATCTTCTCGCCCACCTCGCGCAACTCGGCCTGGATTTTATCGCGCTCCAATCCGGTCAAGCGTTGCAGGCGCAATTCCAAAATCCCGCGCGCCTGCGCATCGGTAAGCCGCACGGTTCCGGCATCCGTCACCTGGTTGCCATGATCATCGATCAAGGCGAGCAACGACAGCACATCCCCCGCCGGCCAATCGCGCGCCATCAACGCCACCCGTGCCGCCGCCGCATCCGGTGCGGCGCGGATCAGCGCAATCACCGCATCGATATTGGCAACCGCAATCCCAAGCCCCACCAAAATATGCGCCCGATCCCGCGCCTTGTTCAAATCAAACCGCGCACGGCGCAAAATCACCTCTTCGCGGAAAATGATGAAACAATCGAGCGCGTCGCGCAGCCCCAACTGCCGGGGCCGCCCGCCATCTAGGGCGAGCATATTGATCGAGAAACCGGTCTGTAGCTGGGTAAACCGATAAAGCTGGTTCAGCACCACTTCAGGCGTCGCATCGCGCTTGAGCTCAATGACCATGCGCATCCCATCACGGTCGCTCTCATCGCGTAAATCCGAAATCCCCTCGACCTCTTTATCGCGCACCAACTGGGCAATCCGCTCCAGCAGCGTCGCCTTATTCACCTGATAAGGCAGTTCGCTGACCACAATCGCCATCCGGTCCTTGCGAATTTCCTCAATCGCCGCCCGCGCGCGGATCACAATCGAACCGCGCCCGGTCTCGAATGCATTGCGGATCCCCGATCGTCCCAGGATCATCGCACCGGTCGGAAAATCCGGGCCGGGGACAATTTTCATCAACTCATCCAGGGTCGCCTCGGGATGTTCGAGCAGATGCAGCGTCGCATCGATAATCTCGGTTGGATTATGCGGCGGGATGTTGGTGGCCATGCCCACCGCGATGCCGTTGCCGCCATTGACCAACAAATTCGGATAGGCGGCGGGCAGCACCCGTGGCTCATGATCGGATTCGTCATAGGTCGGTTGAAAATCGACCGTGTCCTTATCAATGTCGGTCAGCAGCGCCATCGCCGCATTGGCCAAGCGCGCCTCGGTATAACGCATCGCTGCCGGCGGATCGCCATCGACCGAGCCGAAATTACCCTGCCCATCGATCAACCGCACCCGCATCGAAAAATTTTGGGCCATGCGCACCGCCGCGTCGTAAATCGCGGAATCGCCGTGCGGATGATATTTGCCCATCACGTCGCCAACCATCCGGGCCGATTTGCGATACGGCTTGTCGGGCGTGTTGCCCGATTCGGCCATCGCATACAAAATCCGGCGATGCACCGGCTTCAGCCCATCGCGCGCGTCGGGCAGCGCCCGCGACACGATCACGGACATGGCATAATCGAGATAGGAACGGCGCATTTCCTGCTCGATGGTCACGGGAGCGAGGCCGCGCGGGCCCTCATTCATATCGGTCGGTTCGGTCATAGGGCGTTCATACCATCGCTGGCGCTGCGCGGCGAGGGGCCGATCCGCCCGCGCAGCCCGGCTTTGATCACCGCCAGCCGATCACCGAGCCTTCTTGGGTGGATCGGCGTGCGCTGATCGAGCCGCGCCAAATCTCGCCGCGCCAGAATTGAGGGCAATGTCGCCGCCAGTGCCACGCTCGGTGTCGGCGTGGCCAGCAGCACTTGGGCGCGCTCGGCCAGCTTTTGCGCATTTGTGCCATCCTGGGGCAGCAAATCACGGCCCAAGGCCCGCAAGGACGGCGCAGCGCGAAGCATCAGGGCAATTCCCGTGCCGGTGCCAAGCCGCTCCAATGATTCTTGTGCGGACCGGTCGGCCCCCAGCCAAGTTCCGGCCACGCGCATCAACGCGCCGGCGGTGCCCTGCGCATAGGCCATGAAGGCGTCGAGGTTCGGAATTGGTTCGGCCTCCGCCTCGCGGGCATCGATCAGGCCGAGCAGGTCAACCGGCGCAAACACCCCATCCGCGAGCGCCTGCCGCAAGGGCATCGCCACCGGATGACGCCGCTGCGCGCCATCGATCACCTCCCGCCACCAATGCAGGCGGATCAGCGCCATCGGGCCGGAACTGGCAACTTCGCGGGCGCGCGCCAGCTCGTGATTGAAGGCGTAGAGCAGGAACAAAGCAGGGCGCTTGGCGGCGGGGGCGAAGGCAGCCGCCAGCATCCGATCCGGATCGGCGCGGCGCAGCGCATGGAGGTATGATTGATCGATCATTGGTCTCGCTGGCTCGGGCGGGTTGACGGGGAGCGGGTTGGTTCATAGCTAGGAGTGACAGCCCGATGCGGTTCGCGCGGCGGGAGCGTATTTCATTCCACCAATTTGCGGAGGATAACCATGGCGTTCGAACTCCACTCGCTGCCCTATGCGCATGGCGCGCTGGCATCTCATGGCATGAGCCAAGAGACGCTGGAATTGCATCATGGCAAGCATCATCAGGCTTATGTCACGGCTCTGAACGGGTTTGTCGAGAAAAATCCAGACCTGCAGGGCAAGACCCTGGAGGAAATCATCCATTTCACCCACGGCAAAGCTGACATGGCGCCGGTCTTTAACAATGCCGGGCAGGATTGGAACCATAAATTATTCTGGTCATGCATGTCGCCGACCGATGGCGGGAAAATTCCGGGCAAGCTGGAAGCCAAGCTGATTGAGGATTTCGGCAGCGTGACGCAATTTAAGGACGCGTTCAAAACCGCCGCGACCACTCAATTTGGCTCGGGCTGGGCCTGGTTGATCTTGAAGAGCGACGGCAAATTGGCAGTGACCAAAACGCCGAACGGCTCGAACCCGTTGGCAACGGGCGAGGGGCATGCGCTGCTTGGGCTCGATGTGTGGGAGCATTCTTATTATTTGGATTTCCGCAATCGCCGTCCGGATTACGTGACCAACTGGCTCGACAAATTGTGCCATTATGAGCATGCCGAATATCGGATGCATCACAAAGGCTGAGCGATAGGAGAGGGCCGCGCCCGGTTTGGGGCGCGGCTTTTTTATTTCGCCGGTTTTTTGGCCGACGGCTTGGTGTCATTGGCCGGGGAATCGGCTTTCCCACCGGTCAGCACGGTGGTGATCGTGCTGCGCAGCACGGTCACGCGCATGTTGGGTGCCAGATCGACCTCGATTTCCTCGGCGCCTTCCGGCGCTTTGGCGACTTCGGCGATGATGCCGCCGGCGGTGACCACCTTATCGCCGCGCCGGATGGCAGCGAGCCGAGCTTTTAGCGATTTTTGCGCGGTTTGTTGCGGACGGATCAACAAAAAATAGAACACGAGAATGATCAACACGATCGGGCCGAAATTGATCAATGTCGCGAGCGTGCTGTCGGGTGCCGTGGCGACGCCCAGGGCGGCCTGTGCGAAAAGAGGGTTGGTCATGCTTGGTCCTGATTTGTGGCTTTGAACGCCGCGGACCATAGATGGCGCGAGCGGCACGTCAAGCAGGGGCGATGCGATCAGAGATCACGGTTTGGTTTGGAGATGGTGATGAGTGATGCGACGATGATGACGGTGCTGGAGCGGATTGCGGCGGCTTTGGAGCGATTGGCACCGATGCCGCCCAAAGCCGTGGCGTTGGATACGGCGGATGGGTTTGTTTGGCATGCGGATACAAGCCGCCTCGCGCCGGTGGCGCAGATTGCGCATGTTGGCATTGATTTATTGCAGGGCATTGATCGCCCCAAGGCGCTGCTGGTTGAAAATACAAGACGGTTTGCACGTGGATTGCCCGCGAATAATGCGATGCTGTGGGGCGCGCGTGGCACCGGGAAATCTTCATTAGTCAAAGCGGCGCACGCGCTGGTGAACCGAGAATGCGGTACGGGGCAGGGGCGGATCGGGTTGATTGAGATCCATCGCGAAGAGATCGAAACGCTGCCGGTATTGCTGGGGTTATTACGCGGGCAGACCAAGCGCTGCATCATTTTTTGCGATGATTTGAGTTTTGAGCGGGAGGATGCCGCCTACAAGGCCCTGAAATCGGTGCTGGATGGTGGGATCGAGGGGCGGCCGGAGCATGTATTATTCTACGCGACCTCGAACCGTCGGCATTTGATGCCGCGCGACATGATTGAGAATGAGCGGGAACGGGCGGTGCATGCTTCCGAGGCGGTGGAGGAGAAAGTTTCGCTGTCTGATCGCTTTGGCTTGTGGATTGGGTTTCATAATATCGATCAGACCCAATATCTCGCGATGATTGATGGGTATGCCGCGCATTATCGCTTGCCGATTGAGCGAACAGCATTGCATGCGGCGGCCCTGGAATGGGCGGTGACGCGCGGCGCGCGGTCGGGCCGGGTCGCGTGGCAATGCGTGCAGGACGTGGCCGGGCAGTTAGGGGTTCGACTGGAGGAATGATTCGGCAAAAATTGCCGGTGACGTGGCGCGAATATGGGGCTGAGGGGCGGAATCAAGCCCTGTTGAATGAATTATTGCAATCGATTGCAAAATTATCGCAACGAGGTCCTCGCGTATAAGATTGATTATGTTAAAATAAATGTCAAATTAATTATTTAATTGCGTTTATCGCGGGTTTTTCCTTGTTTTGATATCGATTCGACAATCGGTTTGCTGTTTTGATTTTGTTGCAAAATCAAGGCAGTAAACTTGTTGGGCGGTTGGGATTCATTGGGCCGAGATCGGGCTGTGGCACATGGCTGATCAGCGAAATTGACTGTTCAACGCCTTGGCCCTATGTCGGTCGCGGTTTGACAATCTCGACAGATCGCTTTGCCTGTTGCTCCCGCGCCGTGGCGGCTTGAAAAGCTTCTTCAGGACGGAAAACAGCCTTCGTACCGGTCGCATCTTTATGCGGCTTGATCCGAAGTTGTAGGTATCGGTTGAACTATTGTTGCTGATTTGAATTGCGCAAAGGGGTGCCACCCGTGCAATTTGATAAGACTGGCACAGTACGAGGGGGACTTTGAGTGGATTTTGCTGGCGATCGCAGACCAAGTACGGGTAAAATAGTCGGAATTATCGCCGTTCTCTTGCTGCACGTCTTTTTGATTTACGCGTTGGTCAGCGGTTTGGCGACGAGCGCGGTTGAATTGATCAAAAAGCCGCTGGAGATCAAGATTATCAAGGCGACACCGCCGCCGCCGCCGCCACCACCAAAAGTGGTGCTGCCGCCGCCGCCGCCGCTCGCGGCACCGCCGCCACCTTATGTGCCGCCGCCGCTGATCCATATTCAGGCGCCGCCGCAGACGGTGTTTGCGATCACCACGACGAAAAAACCGACCGCACCGCCTGCGACCGCACCCGCGGCGCCGAACACCAATGTTGGTGTTGTGTGCCCGAACGTGGTGCAGATTGCTGGCGATTTGTCGCGGCAGTTTGGCCGCATCTCGCAAGAGACGGGCGTTAATCAGGCCAATGTCACCGTTGAGGTGACGATTTCGCCGACGGGCCAAGTGAGCGCGCCGCGCATCGTGTCGTCGAGCTCGGGCGCGATGAATGATCTTGCCATTCGCGGTGCGGCGCAATTGCGATGCAAAGGACAGGGTCAGGCGGTGAACGTCATGGTTCCGTTCGAGTTCCGCTCGTCAAACTGATCAGGGCTTCAACCAATGCTCGATATCTTACGTTTCTTGTCCACCCATTCACCTGAGAGACCTGCTATGAACATCAAGAAATTGGCGCTTCCCCTCGTTTTCGCTGTGGCGCTGGGCGCTGGCGGAAGTTTTGCCACCATCGGCACCGCGATCGCACAATCCTCGACGCCCGCGCCGGTAGCGCCGCCGGTCGCGCCGCCCGCGACGGCGACGACGAATGCGACGACCAACGCGACGGCGGATGCGACCACGAACGCGACGACCAATGCCACGACGAATGATACCACCAACGCGACGACCAACAGCGCGACCACAAATACTGCTACGACCAATAGTGCGACGACGAATAGTGCGACGACTAATAGTGCCACCGGGCCCGCCGCGACGCCGCCGATTGCGCCGCCGAGTGGTGGTGGCATCACCACGACCCATGTGGCCAACCCGTATGGTTTGGGGGCGCTGTGGGATTCGGGCGATTTCGTTGCGCGCGGCGCGCTGATATTGCTGGCCCTGATGTCGATGGGTAGCTGGTATGTGATGATCACCAAGGCGCTGCAGCAGGGCAAGATGCTGCGCGAGGGCAAGCTGGTTGCCGGTGATTATTGGACCAAGAATTCGGTGCGCACTGCCGCTTCAACGCTCAAGCAAGGCACTGCCTTCCAATTCGTGGCGCAAGCCGGTGTTGATGCGCTCGATAACCATGTTGGGTTGCTCGACAAAGTTGACATTGCCTCGTTCGCCGAAAGCTCGGTGCAGGATGGTGTCGATGTGGTGCAGAGCCGGATGCAAGAAGGCCTGGCGCTGTTGGCGACGGTGGGTTCGACCGCGCCGTTCGTTGGGTTGTTCGGCACGGTTTGGGGCATTTATCATGCGTTGACCGCGATCGGCATTGCTGGTCAGGCGAGCATTGGCAAAGTGGCCGGCCCGGTCGGCGAGGCGTTGATTATGACCGCGATTGGTCTTGCGGTCGCGGTGCCGGCGGTGTTTGGCTATAATATTCTGATCCGCCGCAATAAGCGGGTGATGGATCAGACCCGCCGCTTCTCGAAGAAGGTGTTGTTCGTGCTGCTGAGCAACGACGCCGCGACGAGCCGGAGCTAAGATCATGGCCGTTCAGCTTGGCGGCAATGAGGGTGGCGAAGACGAGGTGATGGCCACCATCAATACGACCCCGCTGGTGGACGTGATGCTGGTGTTGTTGATCATCTTTTTGATCACGATCCCGGTGGTGACCCATACGGTGCCGGTGCATTTGCCCCGGTATCGGAACCAGCCGCTGCAAACCAAGCCGCAGAATATCAATTTGTCGGTCAATAAGCAGGGTCAGGTTTATTGGAACTTGACCTTGCTGCCGAACCGCCAAGCCTTGATCAAAAAGCTGGAACATATTGCACCGATGGTGCCGCAGCCGGTGATTGAGGTGCGGGGCGATGCGAATGCGCCGTATAAATATATCGGCAAGGTGCTGTATGCGTGTCAGCGCGTTGGCATTCTGAAGGTCGGCTTTATTACTAAACCGAAGCCGCACGGCTGAGGGGGAGACGCGCCATGGCGATGAATTTGGGAAGTAGCAAGTCCGAAGATCCAGAGGAAATGGTGGATATCAACACCACGCCGCTGATTGACGTGATGCTGGTGCTGCTGACGATGTTGATTATCACGATTCCGGTGCAGCTTCATGCGGTGAATTTGAATTTGCCGCATGGCCATCCGCCGCCGCCGCCGACACCGCCGCCGGTGGTGCAGATTGATATTAATTATGACGGGACGGTTTATTGGAATGGCACGCAAATTCCGAACCGGGCGGCGTTGGAGACGAAATTGAAGGCGGCGGCCAATGAGGTTGTGCAGCCGGAAATTCACGTCAACCCGAACAAGCTGGCCAATTATAGCTCGGTGATCAGCGTGATGGCGGCGGCTGAGCATGATGGGCTGACCAAGATTGGTATTGTCGGGAATGAGCAATATAGCCAGTGATGCTGGTTTTGATCCAAAGGGTCGGTTTATGAAGTCTTTTGCTCCTTGTTTGCTTGTTGCCGCACTGGCGATCGGTTCAGCGCCGGTTGCGTTGGCGCAGACCATGTCACCGGCCGTTGGGAAGCCGCTCTTGGCGGCTGAGCAGGATTTGAACGCGCATCGTTATATCGATGCGTTGGCGCAGGTTAATCGGGCGGCGGCGCAGCCTAACAAGACGCCATCAGAAATTTTGGCGATTGATCAGTTGCGCGCGGCGATTGATGCCGGGCGGGGCGACCATGCGGCGGCGGCGCAGGATTATGCGACGTTGATGGCGACCGGCCAGCTTTCGCCGGGCCAGATGACGCAGATGGCCGAGGGAATGGCGAGTTCGCAATATCAGGCGGGGAATTACGCGGCGACGATCGCGACGATTAACCGATATTTGCGGAATGTGCCGCAATTTCATCAGATTATGTTGCAATCCTATTACCAGATGCATGAGTGTAAATCGCTCAATGCAATGGTGCTGATGCAGCATCCGCCAGCGAAGGCCGGGCTTGATTTGGTCGAGAATTGCTACAGCAACGCCAAGGATATGGCGGGGGTGAGTGCGACGATCATCGAGCAGGTGAAATATTATCCGACGCCGGAAAACTGGCAGAATTTAATCGGTCAGTTGCAGGCGGAGCCGGTGTTCAACCAGCGGCTGGCGCTGAGTTTTTTCCGGCTGCGGCAAGCGGTTGGGCTATCGGCCACGCATCATGATTATATTCGGTTTGCCGAGGATGCGGTGGCGCGCGGTTTGCCGAATGAGGCGCTGACCATCATGCAGGCGGGGACCAAGGACGGGGTGCTCGGGGTGGGCGCGAAGGCGGCGAGTGACACGCATTTGCAGCAATTTATCGCCAAGCGGCAGGCGGCGTGGCAGGCGGCGTTGCCCGCTAATTTGGCGCAGGCGAAGGCGAATAAAGACGCAGCCTCGATGTTCTCCATCGGGTTTAATCAGGTTTATGGCGGCGATAAGGCCGGTTTGGCGCTGATGGAGGATGCGATTCGCAGCGGCGGCTTGGCGCATAATGGCCAGGCGGAGCTGGATATGGGGATTGCGTTTGCGCTGAGCGGGCAGCGGGATAACGCGTTGGCGATGTGGCATTCGGTGAAGGGGAGTAAGGGTGCTGAGCAGCTTGCGAAGCTTTGGCCCCTGGTAAAATAAGGATTTTTACGCGGCTTTAGCTGGGCCGTTTTGGGTTGATCGTTAGCCCCATGATCGCTTCGGCGGTCATGGGGTTTTTTATGGGCGTCAAGTGATTCTGCGCACATCACGAATTCGTGAAAATATTTTTAAGTGACCGTAAAGGTAATGTTGCGTCGCTAATCGGCATTTTGCGGGATGAAATGTTCGCAATCGGGAATTTGGAAGAAATAAAGCAATTTTAACGGGCTATTTCGATCTCTGGTGGTGGTGGATGGGGTGAATTCAGGTTGGATTATGGCGGAGTGTTGCAAAAAGACCCTTGGCAGGCGCGCTGCTGTCATGCCAGATACACGCAACTGTAATGCCTTGGTCATAAGAACGAAGGCGGTGCGGGACGTTGGTGTCACGTTGGATCATGGGCGACGGTGCTGAATTCAGGGATTGGTGCCGGGAATTTTCAAGAGCCCAAATGGGCAGGGGAGTTGTGATGAGAGCAGTTTCAACGCGCAAGCGTTTGTTGATTTTGACCGCGTGCTCGGTTGCGAGTGGCATGGTGTTTTCGCAGCGGGTTTGGGCGCAAACGGCGCCTGCAGCCAGCACGACCAGCCCTGCGGGCACGGCGGCGACACCGGCGCAGAATACGCAGAGTATTCAGGCGATTAAGGTTTTCTATAAGAAGCTGCTGCTGAAAGAGAAAAACGTTGCAGCGGCGGTTTCGCATATTTCCAAGGCGCAGATCGCTGCCGAAGGGACGGCTCAGGGTTCGATTCAGTCGCTTCTGAAGCAAACCCCCTCGGTGAATGAATATCAGCAAAATGTGGGTCAGGGCGTGCCGGTGTTGACGGTGCGCGGCGTGCGTAATTCGCAATTAGCTGTGACGTTGAATGGGTTGGTGCCCCTGCAAGATTTGTTGTCTGGTGGTCAAGGTGGTTTCTTGAGCAATAACGTCGGTTCCCCTGTGACGTTGGGGCAGTTAGACTCAACGACCGTTTATCCAGGCGTTGCGCCGCCGAACAAGCAGGGCTTTGCGACCATTGGTGGCACGATTGCTTATCAGAGTAAGCGCCCGACCGCCGATCCTTATATTAAGATATTTGGTGGTATTGGTTCGTTCAATACGTCAAAGGCAGGGATCGAGATCAATACTGGCGACCTCGGTAAAGGCCCTGATGCTGCGCGTGCGATTTTGCGCTACAGTCAAAGCTATACGAGCGGTTTTCCGGACAATAATAATGTTCGTGAAAGCGATTTGTATTTCCAGGCGGTCAAGCCGTATGATTTTGGTTTGTCGCACATTTCCGCGACAGTCATTTATAACCGGGGTGATGGTTACATTGTCACTGCGCCGCTACCGGTTCCGTTGCAACAACAAAACAGCTATAGCTACAACTTTCCTCATTCGCTCACCTATACGCGGCAGAATAACAAGTATCTGACGGCGATTATCCATGATTCGACTTATGTGAACTCGCACCTGATCTTGGAAGCGAGCCTGTTTTATTTGCGGCAGCCGAGTAAGTTCACGAGCTATCAGCAACCGAACACCATTTCGTTTAACCCGGCGTTTCCGTATCAGGTGACGTTTCAGGTTCCGTACTTCGCGGATGGTCCTGTAGGCCCTGGGAACTTCTATTACCTCCCGCCGTTTTTCACCTACAATCCGCTTACAACTTTCGGAAGCTACACGGCTGGCGAGTCAGCCGAGATCAACTACGGTGGTACGCAGACAATCGGGTTCACGCCGCGAGCGAACATCTTTTTGCCGCATAACGACATCACAGTCGGTGGCATTTTTACCAAAGAAATGTCGCTTAGCGGTGCGAGCTTTGTTTATGGCTCGATACCGATGCCTCAAATCATTGGTTACAACTCGATCGGCTTTGGTGGCGGCTCGCAACGGACAATTTATACAGTGTTCCTGCAGGACAAGATCAATCTGCTGAACCATAAGCTGCATATTGAGCCCGGCGTGCAATTGACGGGTGTTTACAGCAGTGTTGTGAGTGCGTTCTCTTATGCTCAAGCGGGCGTGCTTGGGCCGACGGGGAACTACAAGCTGCAAAATTACGGTAAGCAAGCCGATCCGTATCTCGGGGTGACTTACGATTTGCCAGACCATTTCGTTGTGTATGGCGAGTACGGCAAGGGTGCCCGTTATGCGCCAATTTCCGATTATGCGCTGGGCACGGCGAATGCGCTGGGTATCGCGAGCACGACATCAGCGCCTAAGCCGGAAGTGGTGCATGCGTATACGGCCGGTATTCGCTATGATACCTCGCGCCTGTATGTGAATGTGGATGCTTATTACCAGAAGGTGACAAGCCAGTTTTCGTTCTACACAAACTACCAGACGGGTGTAGCCAACTACGCTAACACGGGTGCATCGATCTATCGCGGCATCGAATTTTCGTCGAAATTCCGGGTGAACGATCACCTCGATCTGAACGCGAATTTCTCGAACAACCATGCGCGCTATCTGAACGAGTTCTTCGCGAGCGATACGCCATTCCAGGGCCAGTTCGGGTATGTGTTCAAGGGGGAACCGCTTACAGGCATTCCAACTTGGTTGGCCAATTTCGGCGTTTCGTATCATTACGGTCCGTTCGATGCGAAGCTGTCAGAGCAGTATACGGGGCAACAATATATTACATATGATTTTGCGCCGCAGCTGCCGGGACAGCCCGAAATTGCCCCGCCCAACCCGAACAGCACCCTGGCTCTGGCCACGACCCCCTACTATCCGGTGCCGCAGTCGCAACTTGGGAACCAGTTGAGTGGTTTTGCGCCGATCCAGCACTACAAATTGCCGGGTTATCTGCTGACAAATGTCTATTTGAGCTACAAGATGCCGATGAAGGGCTATGCTCATCTTCAGTATCTGAAGTTCTCGCTCAATGTGCATAATCTGTTTGGTCTGCACTATTATCAGCACTACTTCCTGGCGCCGGCAGAATTGCCGCAGAATGGCGGTTTTGCTTCAACTCCCACATATGCCTCTTCATATGTTGGGATTCCTCGTTCGATCTTCTTCAACGTTACCGCGAAGTTCTGATCGCGGTTGGTTGTGATGCAGGGGCGGTGCTTTGGCGCCGCCCCGTTGCATTTTTCTCCCTGATTTCGATGATTTGATGGGTTTTGGGGCGTTGCTGCGCGGCATTTAGCGTGGGGCGTGCTATGGGTGGGCTTGGTCGCGCTTGTTGGTGGTTTGGCCATCGTTTCGCGGTTAACGGGTCTGGCGGTTGCGGGGGTATTGGCATGGCGGCATGGTTCCGGCGGTTTTTGCTCG
>JBMFWT010000054.1:0-15914 GCA_049964975.1 Acidiphilium sp. | reverse complement strand
ATTTTCATGGCGAGTGGAACTATACTATCAAACCCAGACGCCTGAAATAATGACGCGCTTATCAAAGCTCAGACCCTAATGGGGTGAATTGACCGTTGAGGGAAAGGGTTAATCCGGTAAGCGGGCCATGCGCGGAGACGGTGATGCCGCCCGCGAGTTGTGGGGCGCGCAGGCCGGTGATGGTTGCTGTTGTCGCCGTCATTGGTTGATGATCGGGGTGAGTGATCTGGCTGGTGATGGTGGCGCTGGCGATGCTGACGGCATTGCCCAAAGCGGCGTGGGTTAGGGTGGCTGTGATGGCGACAGGGTGGCCGGATCGGTGGGCGAAGGAGGCGTGCAGGTGACCGGCGAGGGCGATGTTGAGAAGTTTACCGATATCGGCGAGGTGGCCGATGGTGACGGCGAGCGAGCCGGTGGGCCAGTGACCGGGGTTGAGGGCGATTTGTCCGGTGCCGGACAGCGATTTCCAGTCGAGCTTATGCACAGTGGCGTCGATGGTGCCGTTGCTGCTGCGGTTGAATGCGCTGGCGAGCGATAAGGGCGCGCCATCGAGCGTGCCGGAGCCGGTGAGTTGGATTTTTGGCGCGCTTGGCAAATTTGTGGCGGCCAGGGTGATGGTGAATGGGCCTGATGTTAGCGATTTTGCCGCGATGACGCCGTTGATTTGGCCATTGAGGGCAAAATCGTTGCGAGGGCCGGTGAGATCGATCCGTTCGGTGACATGCCCGGAGAGTTGCGGATCGATCAGGGTGATATTGGGTTCATTGATGGTGCCATGCAGGGCGAATCGGGTTGGTTCAACACGGCCTTGCAGGGTGGCGCGCAGGGAAGCGGTGTGCAGGGTGAGTTGGTGGATGGTGAGCCTGTTGTTATCCGATGACAGGGTGCCAGTGAGGTCGAGTTTCGGGCCGATCCAGCTTGCCAGAGCTTGATCGCCACCGGTGATTGAGAGCGTATTGTCAAAGATGGCCGATTGAGCGGCAGCTTTCCGTGCAAGGATCAGGTGCAGGCGATCACTGCCGGTCCAGGATTGGCCCGCCAGCGCCGCGAGCGGGGCGATATTCGGCAGCGACAGCGTGAGGTTGGCGCTGGGGGCAGCTTGATTGAGGTTGACTGTGCCTGTGGCGTTGGCATGCAAAGCGCCGAGGGCGCTGGTGAGTGTGAGGGCGGCGGCTTGGCGCTGGCCAGCGAGTTTGGCGGTGAGGCTGAGGGGACCTGTATCGAGCTTGGGGCCAGCGAATTGGCCAAGCAGCCCGTGCGGGGGTTCGCTGGCGGTTAGGCTTGATTGGATGGTCGTGGGGGTGAGGGTGAGTGCTATTTGATAATGGCTCTGATCGCGTAGTGATGTTGCATCGAGCGCGATTGCCGCATGGCGTTGGCCGGACAGGCTGGCATGGCCGGTGAGGCGCAGGGTGATCGGGTGGCCGAGCACGGGCTGGGCGATGGTCAGCGATTTGATCGAGAGACGGCGCAGGGTGAGAGCGGAGACCGGGAGGCGGAAGCTTGACTTTGCCGATTTTACCTTGGGTTTTTGCGAGAGCGGCAGACGGTTGAGCGTCACGCTCTGCGCGGTGAGGGCGGTGATGGATAGGTTCTGCTCGAACAGGGCGACGGGGTGCCACCGGAGCGCTGCTTGATGGATGGTTAAATAGACCCCGTTTTTGTCGGCCACCTGAATGCGGCGGGCCGCGATATAGGCGGGGAAATGACCGGATAGGCGGGTGATTTGCACGGTCCCGTGGGTGAGGCTGGATATTTTGTGCGCGGCCCAATGGCGGCCCGTCGGGGTGTTGAGGATGACACCGATTGCCAAAAGGGCTGCGCAGGGCAGAATGATCAGCGCGCCGAGTAGCCAAACCAGCCAAAGGCGGAGGCGGCGCATCAGAAGGCCTGCCCCAGCCCGACATAGACGGCGAATGAGGCGCCGCCGGGCGGGCGGTTGACGGGGACGCCAAGATCAAGCCGGATCGGGCCGATGCTGGTGTAATAGAGGAAGCCAAAACCGACGCCGACGCGGGGCGTGCCGGTGAAGGGCGTGCCGTTGGCGGCGACCTGACCCGCATCGACAAAGGGCGCGATGCCGAAACTTTTACCGATACGCTGGCGAAATTCGATTTCGATCGCATCGATTGCGGTGCCGCCTTGTGGCACGCCATTGGCAAAGAGCGGACCAACGGTTTGATAGGTGAAGCCGCGCACCGTGCCGGTGCCGCCGGCGTAGAAGCGCTGATCCGGCGGGATTTGGAATTGTGAGGCGCCAAAAATGCGCCCAAGCACACCACGGAGCGCTAACACACCGCGGCCCGGCGCTTCGAGATTGATGTAGCGATTGCCGATCAACTCGGCATTGAGAAACAAGCCTGAGCCACCGGATAGGGGCAGCGAGGGGGTTAGGCGCAGCGTGATGCGCATGCCCTGGGTGGGGTTGAGCAGTGAGCGTGCGGTGTCGTAGCGGAGTGAGAGCGGCAATTGCACGAGATTATAGCGCCGGTTGACGCCTTCTTGCTCGATTTGTTCGCCGATATAACCAAGGCCATAGCGAAGATCGATGAATTTTGACCAGGGCCGCTCCAGCCCGACATTGGCGAGGACGCCGGTGCGATTATAGGCGGGGAGGTAGGCGCGCAGCGCCTCAAGGGTGGCGGTGAAATTTTGTCCGGGCTGGAAGGCATCCGGCACAACATAGGTCGCTTTGGCATCATAGCCGGGTTGCAGCACGATGGTTTTGCCGGTTGAGGAACCAAGGCTGGTGCCGCCGATGGAGAAGGTGAGCCGTTGGGCGCGGCCAAACAGGTTGCGATCGGTCCAGGACGCATCAGCGGAGATGCCTTCATCGGTGGAATATGAACCATCGATTTCAACGCGGTGCGGCTTTTCGGCTTGCAACAAAAACATGACCGGCACTTGGCCGGGCGGGTTGGGCGCGCTGGCGGTTTGGGCGGAGACTGAGGAAAATACACGTAATGCGAGCAATTGATCGCGCGCTTTGGCCAGCGCGGTTTCGCTGAACGGCTGGCCGCTACGCAGCTTGATGTGGCGAGCGAGGAAAGCGCGCTGTAAGGCAGGCGCGCCGGAAAATTGGATGGCGCCGACGGCGACGCGCGGCCCCTGCGCGACATTATATTGAACGGTCAAGCTATGGCGCGCGATGTTGGCATAGGCGATGGGCGGCTCAACCTTGGCGAAGGCATATCCATGATTGCGCAAGGACGATTGGAGCTGGGCGGCGGCGCTGACAATGGGTGCTGCGCGCGCGGTGGCGCCGATTTTAAGGCCGAGGGCGTGCGATTCATCAGGGGCGGTTAGCCCGGGTGTTTGGATGGCACCGATGGTATAGAGCGGACCGAGCGTGATGCTAACGGCGACAGGGGCCGGTGGCTGGGCCGGGGCCTTGCGCAATAATCGCGGCAGGTTGGGGTTATTCAGCGCCAGACCATCGATGGTGATGGCGATGCGGGCGGAATCATAGGCCTCGCTATGCAGCACTGTTAGGAGCCGCTGCTGATCGGCCTGGGCGCGACCGATCAGGGCGAAAGGCGAAACGGGTGATTTGGTGCGTAGTGCTTCCAATTGAGCGCTCTGGCGCAGCAACGCATCGAGCGCCGGGTTACCGGTTTTGTTGATGGTGACGCGGTAAGGTTGCGGGTTCGCCGCACGGGCTTGATAAGCGCCTAATCCAAGCAGGCACCAAGGGATCGTCACCGCGATGATCAGGACACGCTCTGATAAACGCTTCATTAAGTTGGTATTTGGGTGACGCGGGCGTGGTGCGTCAACCCGGCTGGCGGGGAGGGTTGGTCATGAAAAATTTATTGAGAGCGTGATTGGTTATCGTCAATCACGCTCTTATCCCTGTTTGCCAATCAATTTCATTGGTTTAGGGTCAATCTGTCGATTCCACCTAAACCAATATTGATCGACGTGAAATTTCGGTCATATGCGCGCGGCCTAGCTGCGCCGATGCAGGACCGGCGGGGCCGCACGGGGGATCGTGAAACCTAAGCTGGTCAGGGCCTTACGGATATGGGGCGGCGGCTCTGCTTCGATTTCGAGCACGCCACCGCGCGGATGCGCAATGCTGAGGCGGCGCGCATGCAGATGCATTTGCTTCTCGAAGCCTTCGGCGTAGGCGCGCGCGCCGGCATAGGGGGCATCACCCAGGATTGGGGTTTCGAGGGCGGCGCAATGGGCGCGGAGTTGATGCGTGCGCCCGGTGAGCGGGCGTAATTCGAGCCAGGCGAATTTCCGACCGGCATGATCGAGCGTGCGGTAATCGGTGATGGCGGCGGCGGCGGCTTCATCGTTGCGGGCGGCGGGCTTGGTGCGGGCGCCGGCACCGCCGATGCGCGCCAAGGGCAGATCGATCCGGCCTTCTAACGGGATCGGCAAGCCGACGACGAGGGCCCAGTAGATTTTGGCGGCATCGCGCCCCCGAAACGCTGCCGCGAGCGCGCTTGCGGCGAAGCTGTTGCGGGCGAGAATGAGCACGCCGGAGGTGCCGCGATCAAGCCGATGGACCAGTTTGGGGCGCTCGGTAGCGCCGAACTGCAGCGCCTCTAACATGCCGTCGAGATGGCGGGCGATACCTTTGCCGCCTTGGGTGGCGAGGCCTGCAGGTTTGTCGAGCACCAAGACGTCATCGTCGCGATAGAGCACGAGTTTGGCGAGATCTGCCGCTTCGTGGGGGTTCAGATCGATAGTGTGGCGGGTGGGCGCATTGGCATCGGGCATCGGTGGGATGCGCACGGCTTGGCCCGGTTCCAGCCGGGTTGAGGCTTCGACGCGTTTGCCGGCGACACGCACTTGGCCGGTGCGGCAGAGCCGTTGGATCACGCCCTGGGTGATGCCGGGGTGATGACGCCGCAAAAATCGATCCAGCCGCATTTGGGCTTCATCATTGCTCACGATGCGCTGTTCGAGCCGCGCTTCGGTTTCGTCCGTTTCGGTCATGACCGCTCCGCGCGTAATTTGTTCCAGTGATCCAGCCGACGCCGCACATCGGCCTCATAGCCGCGCTCAGTCGGCGCGTAGAGTGATTGCCGTGCGACGCCCTCGGGGAAGTAATTTTGGCCGGAGAACGCATCCGGGTTTTGATGGTCATAGTCATAACCGGCGCCATAGCCAAGCTCTTGCATCAGTTTGGTGGGCGCGTTGAGCGCATGGGCGGGCGGCGCGAGGCTGCCGGTTTGCCGGGCGAGACGCATGGCGGCGCCAAAACCCTTGTAGGCCGCGTTGGATTTGGGGGCGGTTGCGAGATAGAGCACGGCTTGGGCGATGGCGAGATCGCCTTCGGGGCTGCCCAACCGCTCGTAGCTTTCCCAGGCGGCGAGCGCTTGGGTTAGTGCCTGCGGATCGGCGAGGCCAACATCTTCAACCGCGAAACGCGCGAGGCGGCGGGCGATGTAACGGGCATCTTCGCCGCCGGTGAGCATGCGGGCGAGCCAGTATAAGGCGGCGTCCGGGTCTGACCCGCGCATCGATTTATGCAAGGCGGAGATGAGATTGTAATGTTCTTCGCGATCACGATCATAGAGGGCGGCGCGGCGGGCGATGAGGTTCGACAGGGCCGCATCATCGAGCAAGGGTGCGGCGGGCAAGGCGGCGGCGGCGAGTTGTTCGACCATGTTGAGCAAAGCACGACCATCGCCATCGGCCATGGCGCGCAGGGTTTGGCGCGCTTCACGGGTGAGCGGCAACGGCGTGCCCAAAGTGTGTTCGGCGCGGGCGAGCAGACGCTCTAAAGCCGTGTCATCAAGGCGTGCGAGCACCAGCACCTGACAGCGCGATAACAGCGCACCATTCAGGGCAAAAGACGGATTTTCGGTGGTGGCACCAACCAGCGTTACCGTACCGTCTTCGACCACGGGCAGAAATCCATCTTGCTGGGCGCGGTTGAAGCGATGGATTTCATCAACGAATAGCAGGCTGTTGGTGCCGGCACGGCGGCGTTGCCGTGCCTCATCAAAGCAGCGTTTGAGATCGGCAACGCCGGAAAAGACAGCGGAGATTGAGACGAAATGCAAACCGGCCTGTTGGGCGAGCAGCCGGGCGATGGTGGTTTTGCCGACGCCGGGCGGCCCCCACAGGATGAGCGAGGCGAGGCTGGCACGGTCGAGCATCCGCGCGAGAAAACCTTGCGGGCCGAGCAGATGATCCTGCCCGATCACGGCATCGAGCGTGGTGGGGCGCAGCCTTTCGGCGAGGGGTATGGGGCCGCGCGGCGCGACGGGCGGGTGTTGCGCGAACAGATCGGGACCGGGCGGCGCCTGTTCCATGCGCGATCAGGCAGCCACCGGCTCGCGTGCTTGCGGGAACAGGGCGGCGAGGCCGGCTTCGGACGCGGTGCAAATGCCGCATTCGGTGATCAGACCCGACACCAGGCGCGCAGGCGTGACATCGAAAGCGGGGTTCACCGCGTCACTATCTTTCGGCACCAAGCGCACGGTCGCGATGCTGCCGTCGAGCGCACGACCGGTGATGGTGGTGACTTCGCTGGCGGCGCGCTCTTCGATCGGGATGTCGCTCAGACCATCGGCGATGCGCCAATCGATGGTGGAGGCGGGCAAGGCCACATAAAACGGAATGCCATTGTCGCGCGCCGCCAAGGCTTTCAGATAGGTGCCGATTTTATTGGCGACGTCGCCGGTGCGGGTCACGCGATCCGTGCCGACGATAACCATATCGATGGCGCCGCGCTGCATCAGATGCCCGCCGGCATTATCGACAATGACGGTGTGCGGCACACCATGCTTGCCGAGTTCCCAGGCCGTTAGCGACGCACCTTGATTGCGGGGGCGGGTTTCATCGATATAGACATGCACATCGATCCCGGCATCATGGGCGCAGTAAATCGGCGCGAGGGCGGTGCCCCAATCGACGGTGGCGAGCCAGCCGGCGTTGCAATGGGTGAGGAGATTGACCCGGCGATTGCCGTGGGCGCGCGCTTGGATCAGGCCGAGGCCGTGGGCGCCGATGGCGCGATTGGTGGCGACATCCTCATCGCAAATGGCGGCGGCGGCCTGATAGGCGATATCTACCCGTTCGGCGGGGGGGCGTTGGCGCAGGGTGAGTTCCATGCGCTCGAGCGCCCAGCGCAAATTAATCGCGGTGGGGCGGGTGGCGGCGAGTTGGATAATGGCTTGGGTGAGATTGTCATTGGAGGGATCAGCGCGCATCGCCAAGGCGACACCATAAGCGGCGGTGGCACCGATCAGCGGAGCGCCGCGCACTTGCATGGCACGAATGGCGTGGGCGACATGATCGACGGTGCTTAATCGGGCGATATCGAACGTCCAGGGCAGTTGGGTTTGGTCAATGATGCGCACCGACCAATGATCGGTTTCATCAAGCCAGATGCTACGGAAAGCCCGACCGTCGATTTTCATGCTCTGCTCCTGGGGCGTCTGCTGGGTCCAACATCAACGCGACCGCGTTTGGCGTTTATCCTTGCCGCTTTAGAGCCGCCGATGCAACACCGCGATCAGGGTGAATAAGCGGCGGGCGGTTTCAAAATCGAGGACGACTTTGCCGGCCAATCGGGCGATGACGAGTTCGGCGCCTTCATTATGCAGCCCGCGCCGACCCATATCGATGGCTTGGATGCGCGCTTCGCGACCTTCGGCGATGGCGGCGGCGTAGCTTTCGAGGAGCATTTGATAATCGCGCACCAAGGCACGGAACGGGCCGGGTGCGAGCAGGAAGATTTGCAACGAGACATTATCGGCGGAACGGACATCGAACATCAGCCGACCATCTTGCACCGAGAGATAGAGCACAGTGGCGCGGTTTGGATGATCGACCAGGGCGAAGCGATTTTCGGCGGCGAGATCGGCTAGCGCTTGTCTGCGATCGGCATCTTGCATTGGCGATAATGACGGCATGCTCTCGTCATCGAGCACCACGCGCAGCAAATGGCCAGCGCCTTCGGGTTCAGCCATTGCCGGGTTGCACCGGTTGTTTTTTGCGGAGCATACCAACCTTGAGCAGCACCGCGATGACCATGCCTTTGACCGGGCGCAGCAGCAAAAGTTCAAGAATAATGATCAGCGGAACGAAAATGGCCACAGCGGTTATCGCCGACATTTGGCCGTGGCGATCCGCGAGCACAAGGATGATGGCGATAACATGGAGTGATAAGAGCAAGGTAATGTAGGGCGGTGCGTCATCGCTCGGCACGCGGCCAAGCGGCGCGGCGCAGGCGGCGCATTCGGCATTTACCTTGAGGTAGCCTTGGAAGATCGGCGCTTGTCCGCACGCGGGGCAGCGCATGCGCAGGCCCCGACCGATGGCAACCGGCCAAGACGGCATCGCCACTTCGGCGGTTGTGGGGGCGCGCTTTGGCGTCCAGTTATGGCTCAGATCATTTGGCATCGTCGCGGTGCCCTCTCCATTTTTGCTGATTGACGATAGCGTTGAACGGCGTGGCAGACAATGTGTGAGCCTAGGCGCGACGTTGACGCAACCGATGAACCGCAATTCTGGCGAAATTAAGATTGTCTCGATTATTTCTGGTATTTTCCGATTTTTTTCTTGACGTTTGGCGCATTGACGTGATGCATTGGCGTGGATATTGCGCAACAGCCGCATAAAAATCGGATAAATAATTATGGTCCAACGCATAGTTTTTATTGACAGAGAGCATGCGCGCGGTGAATAGCGATTCGGACGCGTGTTTTTTTATCGATTCGCGCGCGCGGTCGGCCATCTCGTTAGCCCATCGTTGCGCTGCATCATGAAACGGCAAACTGACATGCGTTACAGGAAAGGACGGTTACGAACCGTGAACATTTGGCGATGACGCGATGCGCTCGCATGATTGGAGTTCGGCTCCGCCGCGCAGGCCGGGTGCGGAGCATTGATTGCTCTCAGCCCGCGGCTTCAGCAGGAGCCGGTGCGCCGGGCGCTTCATCATCCCAAGCTCTTTCCTCTCGTATCGGCGCCGGACTTGCTGCTGGTTCGGCTGGGCTATTCCTAACATACTGTTTGCAATATCGCACAGAGGACGAGGCCCGTTGGCCTGCATAACGCTCATCTGTGCCAACCAAGGAGTTCGACCGTGACGATGACTGAAACACTGCGTGCGCAAGCGATGGCGATGAAAGCGACGACCAAGAAGGCTCCGGCGGCGACCAAGCCGAAGGCGGCGACAGCAAAGCCGGCGGCAAAAAAGACAGCGGCCAAGCCCGCTGCCGCCAAGCCGACCGCGAAAGCCGCGCCGAAGGCTGCTGCGAAGCCCGCCGCGAAGGCCAAGGCTGCTGCCCCTAAGGCCGCCCCCAAGACTGCCGCCAAAGCGGTAACGAAAGCGCCGGTGAAAGCCGCTGCGAAAGCACCCGCGAAGGCCGCGCCGAAAGCCGCCGCCAAGCCGGCTGCAAAGGCCAAGACGGCTGCCCCCAAAGCTGCAGCCCCCAAAGCCGCAGCGAAGCCGGCTGCGAAAAAGACTGCAGCGCCGAAAGCGGCGGCCAAGCCAGCCGCTTTGACCCGCAGCACCACCAAAAAGGCCGCGAAGAAGCCCGCCTAATCGCGGCCAGACGACGCCAAGCGGTTTCGATTGATCGAAATGCGCTGTTGATATTTGAAACCGGCAGTCTTCGGGCTGCCGGTTATTTATTGCGCTGCTCTATTTAACTGTGAGTGTGGTTCGCTGCGGCCTGATCGGCCGATACTGGCTTTGGGTGGCATTGATCGGGCGGGATTTGCAAATTCTGCAATGTGCCGCGCATCACGAAATCGCCGAAATCGAGGCGGATATGACGGGCGACGCCGTTGGTGTAATAGCGCATTTGGTTGCGGAAATCGGGCCCATTATCATGCAAGGCGCGGCGGAAAAATCCGATATCGACCGATATTGAGGCGAGTTGGCTCAGTGATTTGAACTTTGAGGGGTGCGGCTGGTGGCGGTGCAGGATCGCAACGAACGTATGATCCGCTCCATGCGCCGATGTACCATCGAACAAGGGGGGATCGAAAAATGCTTGGTCCTTGGCGGCGGCGTGTAGGAAGGCAGCGGTATGCTCCATGGGGAACAAGGTGCCTTTGGGCAGCTTGACGACATGTGGCTTGGGCGCAGTGTAGGTCACCAAGCCGCCATCGGGGCCCATGGTGGCGGTGCCTTGCGAGACGGTTTTGGTGGTGTGATCGTTAGTTTCACGATAGAGAAAGCTGAAGCGTGTGCCTTGCAGATTTTCCCAGGTATCGTAATCGCTGGTGGTGCGGGTCAGCACACCATTTTCATTGCGGATCAATAAGGTCATCCGCTGGGTCACGGTGTAAGCGTGGCAGGTGGTGGTGGCGTTGAATTGCAGCCTGCCGGTCGCGCCGGTGACGGCGTGACCGCGTACGCGGGTGAGGTTGAGCGCGTAGGTTGCGTGCTGGGAGGCGAGCGGGGCAGAGGCGTCAGCGGGGCTGGCGAACAGGCCGATCAGGCTGAGCAGGATGGTAGCCGATGCAAGATTTTTCATGGGCCGCGCCGCCGCCGGCCAGCGCCGCGCCGTTTTTCAGGATCATAGCCGCCACCGCCCGGTCCTAACGGTTCGGGCGTGCGATCCCGTGGGCGGCGCGGTGCGGCGGCGGGTGCTGGCAATCCGAGATCGAGCGCTTCGAGCCGTTTGATTTCATCGCGCAGGCGCGCTGCTGTTTCGAATTCCAAATTGGCGGCGGCGTTGCGCATTTTTTTCTCCAATTCCACGATACTCGATTGCAAATCCTTGCCGACAAATTCATCGGCATCGGTATCCTTTACCGGTGCGACGGTGACGTAATCCTGCTCATAGACCGAATGCAGCACTTCGCCGATATTTTTGCGAATACTTTGCGGGGTAATGCCGTTGGCTTGGTTCCAGGCGGTTTGCTTGGTGCGCCGACGTTCGGTTTCGCCGATGGCGTATTCGAGGCTGCGGGTCATGCGATCCGCATAGAGGATGACCCGGCCATCGACATTTCGTGCGGCGCGGCCAATGGTTTGCACCAGGGAGGTTGCCGAGCGCAAAAATCCTTCCTTATCGGCATCAAGGATCGCGACTAACATACATTCGGGAATGTCCAGCCCTTCGCGCAACAGATTGATGCCGATCAGGACATCATAGACGCCGAGGCGCAGATCGCGGATGATTTCGATGCGCTCCAACGTGTCGATATCCGAATGCAAATAGCGCACTTTCACGCCCTGTTCGGTCAAATATTCGGATAAATCCTCGGCCATGCGCTTGGTAAGGGTGGTGACCAGCACGCGCCCGCCGAGGCTCGCGACCGTTCGGCATTCGGCCAGCAGATCATCAACCTGGCGCTCGACCGGGCGCACATCGATCACCGGATCAACGAGGCCGGTGGGGCGGATGATTTGTTCGGCGAACACGCCGCCGGTGCGCTCCATCTCCCACGGGCCAGGTGTTGCGGAGACAAAGACAGTGGTGGGGCGGAAAGCTTCCCACTCTTCGAATTTCAATGGTCGGTTATCAATGCAGGAGGGAAGCCGAAATCCATAATCGGCGAGGATCGATTTGCGTGCGAAATCGCCTTTATACATGCCGCCGATTTGCGGCACGGTGACGTGGCTTTCATCGACGATGAGCAGGGCGTTGCTGGGGAGATATTCGAACAAGGTTGGCGGCGGATCGCCGGGATTACGACCGGAGAGATAGCGGGAATAGTTCTCGATCCCTTTGCAGGAACCGGTAGTTTCCATCATTTCGATATCGAAAGTCGTGCGCTGTTGCAGCCGTTCGACTTCGAGTAATTTTCCTTGGGCGGTCAGGTCGGCGAGCCGGGATTGCAGCTCGCGCTTGATCTGGCTGATGGCCTGGCCGAGCGTGGGGCGCGGGGTGACATAGTGGCTATTAGCATAAATCGCAATGCTGGTCAGGGCGGTCGCGGTTTCGCCGGTTAGCGGGTCAAATTCGGCGATGTTTTCGATCTCATCGCCAAATAACGTGACGCGCCAGGCGCGATCTTCATATTGGCTGGGGAAAATATCAACCGTTTCGCCGCGCAGGCGAAACGTGCCGCGTTGGAACGCGGTATCGTTGCGACGATATTGCAACTCGACCAGGGCTTTGGCCAATTTATCGCGCTCGATGCGCCCGCCGACTTCGAGACGCACCACCATTTGACTATAGGTTTCAACCGAGCCGATACCATAGATGCAGGAGACTGAAGCCACGATAACGACATCGCCGCGCTCTAACAGAGCCTGGGTCGCGGCGTGGCGCATCCGATCAATCGTTTCGTTGATTTGCGCGTCTTTTTCGATATAGGTATCGGTGCGCGGCACATAGGCTTCGGGTTGATAATAATCATAATAAGAGACGAAATACTCGACCGCGTTATCGGGGAAAAACCCTTTCATTTCGGCATAAAGCTGGGCAGCCAGGGTTTTATTCGGCGCGAGGATCAGGGCCGGGCGTTGGGCCGCTTCGATGACTTTTGCCATGGTGAAGGTTTTGCCGGAGCCGGTGACGCCGAGCAGTACTTGATCGCGCTCGTTTTGCGCGAGACCATCGAGCAGGGTTTGGATGGCTTGGGGTTGATCGCCAGCGGGTTGATAATCAGACACCACGCGCAAAGCCCGCTGCATGGGCGGCGGGCTTTGCTTTTTCGGCATGAAGGCAACGGGGCCAGTTGCACCCATCGTTGCACCCATCGTTGCGCCGGTGGCGGTAGGGAGCGGAAGATCAGCCATTCCGCCTCATTTCTTTTTAGCGCCTTTGTCGATCAGGCCTTTCATCTCATCCATCGCCTCGGAAAAGCGGTGATTGAGTTTGCTGACAGCCTCGTGATTCGAGCGTTGGATCAGATCCCCCAGATCGCGCATATTGGTGACGGCGGTTTCATAGGCGTGCTTGAGCAATTCGGCTTGTTTCGCCGCGCGCGCTTTTGGGGTTTCGGTGGCAGACAGGCCACGCAGCTGATCGGTCAGTTCGGTCATGGTTTGCTGCATGATTTCCATATGCCGACGCGCCACCGCTTGGGCGCCTTCGAGGGCAACGCGATTGGCCTCGGACAGAGCGTCCATGTTGCGCCGATAGGCCGAGAGCACCACATCCATATCGGGCATGGCCGGCATTTTCATCGCGCCGAACGTTTTGGAAAAATCGATATCCGGCATGAAGGCGCCGAGCGGGGGCAACATCGGGGCCGTGGCTTTTGCGCTGGTTTTCGGCTCCGGCTTGGCGGCTTCGATTTTTGGGGCCTCAAACTTGGCGGCCGCGGCCTTCGGCATATCGACTTTTGGCGCTTCGGGTTTGGGGGTTTCGGCTTTGGGGGTAACGATTTTGGATTTGGCGGTCTTGCTGGTTTTGGACACGGCCATCATGCTCTCCCTCAGTGGAAAATAGGCTGCCGGATCTGCGCTGTGCCCGGCCGGTGGATTAGTCTAGTCCAATCGCGGCCCGCTCGCCACCGTTAATCGGGCCCTAATCCGGGCGTTCGGGATCATCGAACGGTGGCACCAACGGCGCGTCATCGCTGGGCGATTCATCGGCGGGCGCTTCATCATGCGGGGTTGGCGCGATGTCCTGGGTGTGAGAATCTGCCCGGCGGTTCATCATCAAGCCGCGCGCGATCTGGTCGGCGCGGGTTAAAGCGGCGTCCAGCGCGGCCATGGTGGTGGATAAGTCTTCAGAGTCATCGCGCAGCCAAGCGCGAATGGTCCAGGCCCAGACTGCGACTAAGCCACGGGTGCGCAAAGCACCGCGCCCGCCACGGGCCGAGATTTCGGCGGCTTCGAGCATCCAGCCCATGGATTGCACGGTGGCGCGGGCCAGCACCAGCGACAGACCCGGATCGAACGGCGCCATGCGCATCAGAGCGATGACACCGGCGCGGTGGCTTTGCAGAAAATCGATCCGGCGCATCAACACATCGAACAGCCGGTCTTTCACCGACCCATCGGTCATGGCGCCATCAAGCGCTGCGGCATCGGCCAGCCGACCAAAATCCAGCAATAGCGCCATGACCGAACGATAGCGCCGACGCGCCCGCGCCAAATCGAGCCCGCCATGCCGGGCGGCGGCGGCGACCGAGACGTGCCGCCAGCCGCGCTCCCCGGCGAGGGCAAAGCCAGCGGATACCAAAGCTGAGTCGAATTCTATTTCGGTCATGGCAAATATTTAGGGCGCGCAAGCGGCTTTGCCAACCGAAAACGGCTAAATCGCCTCGCTCAGCGCAATCGCGGCTTTGCAGCCCGCTTTGATCACGGTGGTCAGGGTTCGATAAAACGGGGTTAATTCCGCCTCATTCGCCAAGCCGATATCGCGATGTTCGAGCTCTTCGGCGCGAAATGTCTCGATCGTGGTGCGCAGCATGCCCTCATCATCGCTGAGTTCGGCGGCTTGGGCGGCGTAATGCGCATCGATGGTTTCTTCGACCGCGACGGTGCAGGCCATGGCGGCGCGCGCGCCCAAAGCCGCCGTCGCGGCACCCAGCGCGAAGCCGGCAATGTGCCAAAAGGGGAGCAAGGCGGTGGGGCGCACCCGGCGCTCAACGACCATGCGCGAGAACACATCGAGATGATGCTGTTCCTGTTCGGCCATGTGACGCAGGGTTGGCGCGTGGCGCGAGCGGCCGAGCACGGCGAGTTGGCCGGCGTAAATTCGTTTCGCACCATATTCGCCAGCATGATCGACCCGGATCATGCGCGCCAAGCGGGCGCGTTGGGCGTCATCACCGGGTAGCGGGCCGGGTGATTGGCGCGTGTCGGGCTGTGTCGTCATTGGGAGCTCCTGTTGCCAGTACGCATGAGATAGGCAGCGATCAGGGCGGCGATAGAGAGGGCGGCACAAAAATCCATCGTGGCGAAGGAGATCGGTAGGCCATGGATCAGATAAACCGGGGAATCGCATGAGGCCGAGGGGCGCAGTGGCAACGCGCCCATGGCGAGCGGGGCGATGTTGCATTCGGGGAGCGGGCTTTTCCACCAATGCTGTTCGGCGCCGATATGCACAAAGGCGATCACGCTGTCCGTCACCATGGTGAGCAGGGCGAGGCCGAGGGCGGGGCGGGCGACACGCGGCACCATGGCGCCGATCAGCCCGAGCAAAATCATGATCCGGTAAGGCCAACGCTCAATATAGCAGAGCGGGCATGGCACCAGATGCTCGACGAATTCACCGAAATACGCGACGCCGAGGGCCGCCAGCCCCGCGAGTGCCGCGAGCAGGCAGGCCTGCCGCACCGAGATCTGCTTCATCAGCGTGATATGCCCAAGCCGCTTCCCTCGTGCAATAAGCCGCGATAGAGCGAGGCATGATTTCCGACCAACATCGCTGCATTTTCGTCCATATCCCCAAATGCGGCGGCACCAGCATCGAGGATGTGATCTGGCCCGCGCCACGGCGCGAGGCCGATTTATGGATGGGCTTTATCGATGCCTACCATAATAAATATCAAACTGGCGGCTTGCAGCATTTGACCGCGACGCAGATCCGCACCGAGGTGGGCACCGCGCGGTTTGCGGCGTATTGGCGTTTTTCGATCGTGCGCAATCCGTTCGACCGGCTGGTATCACAATACGCCTCGATGCAACGGCGGCCAGATTTGTGCGATTTTATCGGGTTTGCGCCCGAGGGCGATTTCAGCAGCTATTTGCAGGCGATTGCTCGCAAGGCCCATGTGCAATGGATGGCACAGGTGGCGTTTCTCACCGATCAGGACGGGCGGCTGCTGGTGGACACGCTTTATCGCTATGAGACGTTTGTGCAGGACGCGACGGCGATTTTTGCGCGGCTTGGGTTGGCGGCCAACTCTGTGCCGCATGCGAATCGCGGTGAGCGCGGACCATATCAGGATTATTATGGGGCGGCGGAACGGCGGTTTGTGGCAGAAATCTATGCTGCGGATCTGGCGCGGTTCGGTTATCAATTCTAGCAGCCTGTCGGAGTGAGATTGGCAGCAGTTTTTTGTGTCCGGGCTGAATTTGTTTG
>JBMFWT010000053.1:0-15939 GCA_049964975.1 Acidiphilium sp. | reverse complement strand
CTCGCGATCCCGCTCCCCGATTACCTCAAATTACCGCGCAAACCGCGCAAACCGGGGCAAAAACCGGCGCGCAAACCAGCGCGGCGGCGCGAAAAACCAGAGCCGTCATTTTACGACTATATGCTGGCAAAATATCCTGCTCCGCCGCCCCGCCCCACGCTGCCCGGCCACATCTACGCGCCCACCGCCAGCCCAAAAATCAACTTCGAGCGCTAAGCGCAGAATCACGCTCGAATCGTTCCGGATAAGAAATAAAAAAGGAGCAAAAAAGGAAAAAACTTGTGAGCGAGCCTTTCGCACATCCCCAAACGCCCCATTTCCCACAGTGGCGCTAAAAATTGCAGACTTAGCCATCAGGGGAGTTTCATCATGATCAATCGTTGGGTTCAAACATCGCTCATCGCCCTCATCGCCGCCGTGGCCATTCCGGCGTGCGCGGCACCGCCCCCGGCCAGCATGCTGAAACCCGGCACCCAAGCGCCCGATTTTACCCTCCCGGCCACGCTCGCCGGCCATGATTACAATTTTTCGCTGAAGCAGGCGCTCGCGAAAGGCCCGGTGGTGCTGTATTTCTTCCCCGCCGCCTACACCAGCGGCTGCGATCTCGAAGCCCACACCTTCTCCACCGATAAGCCGCAATTCGCCAAAGCGGGCGCGACCATTCTGGGCGTATCCGAAAATTCAATCCCCATGCTCAACAAATTCGAGCGTGACCCCAAATTCTGCGCCGGCCAATTCCCCATCGCCTCAGACCCCAGCGGCTCCATCGGCGCGCTCTATGGCGTCAAGCTCTACCCGCCGATCCAAGGGGCCACCACCATCAAGGGCCAAGCCATCAACCACGGGTTTTTCGCGCGCACAACCTTCGTCATCAGCCCGAACGGCAAAATCGTCGCCTCAATGTCGAGCGCCCAAAACCACATCTCGCCGGTCCAGCACGTCACCCACTCCTTGGCCATCGTCCAGCAATTGCAGCATCATTAAGCGCCTAACCTACAAATCAAAACTGAGCTGCCGGTCCTGATCGGGCTTGGCAGCGCGCCGTGGCTTGCGGCCGGTCATCTTAATCCCTGCTTTGCGGCTGCCATGCTTGGCGGCAATCTGCGCGGCTTGAGCGTGATGGCCAGAACCAAGGCGAACCGCGTGCAGCGCCGCGCGGGCCGTGCGGGCGGCAGCTTCATGATCAATAATCGGGGCCGGATAAGCGAGCGTGGCAGCGCCGGGCCAGAGCCAAGGTTGATGGATAAAAGCGTCCGGCACCGCACGCAATTCGGGCACGAAGCGTCGCACAAATTGCCCGGTCGGGTCATGATCCAGCCCTTGCTTCACCGGATTATAGACCCGCATCGTATTAATGCCGGTGGTGCCGGACTGCATTTGAATTTGCGGCCAATGGATGCCCGGCTCGTAATCAACAAACTGCCGGGCGAGATGCAGGCCGCTGGCCCGCCAAGGCAGCCAGAGATGATAGCTGGCAAACGAGGTCAGCATCGCGCGCATCCGAAAATTGAGCCAGCCATGATGATCGAGGGCGCGCATACAGGCATCAATGAACGGATAGCCCGTGGCCCCAGCGCACCAGGCGGCGAGCACCGCCTCATGGCCCTGAGCCGGGCGCAAACCATCATAAGCCGGATGCAGATTTTCAAATTCCAGCCGGGGTTCGTCTTCAAGTTTTTGGATGAAATGGCAATGCCAATGCTGGCGCCCGGCGAACGAAACCAGCGAGGCCCGCCAGCGTTGCGCATCCGGATCATTGATGGGCAGCGCACGCAACCGTGCCGCCGTCGCCTGCGCAATTTCCCGCAGCGACAACGCGCCCCAACTCATATAGGCCGACAAGCGCGAACTGGCCTCGAACGCGGTAACCGGGCTCGACATGCGCCACCGATAATCACGCCCCCGCACGGCAAAAAAACTCTCCAGCGCCGCCAGCCCCGCGCGGCGCCCCCCGACTTGGCGGGCAGGGCAGGGGTCAGGCCGCAGACCCATTTCCTCAACGCTGGGGATCGGCGTCAATGCCGGCGCGTGCATCGCGGGCGGCGGCGTGATCTGCGCAGGGGCCGGCGTGATTGGTTCGGCCATCATCCGGTCCCAGCGCTTCGCCCACCCCTCGCGGGATCGCAGCCGGCGGATCACACCGAATTGCTGAAATTCGTGCCAGGGAATGCCCGCATCCCGCGCCCAAGCAGCCACGGCCCGATCCCGCGCATAGGTCCAACCATTGCCGGTTTCCATATGGCTCCAAATCGCGCTGATGCGGTGCTGGCGATGCAGCGCATCGAAAATCGCCACCGCCTCACCCATCATGATGGTCAGTGCCTGCCCCCGCGCCGCAAGCGCCTGCCGCAACTCGTGCAAACATTCGCGAGCGAACGCCCATTGCCGGGCGGACGCATCCGGCTGCGCCCAGAGATCAGGTTCGGCGATATAGAGCGGCAACACCGGCCCGGCTTCGCAGGCGCGGGCCAAAGGCTGATGATCGGTGATCCGCAAATCGCGTTTGAACCAAACGATATTGAGCATCGGCGTCAGAGTAACCCACACGCCCGCAACCCCGCAGGGATGCGCTCTTTGAACGGAAAAAACCCTTTACTGGCGCTCGGCCAAAATTGTTCATCCCACGGGCGGCGGATCTGCCGGACCGATAGACCGGCGGCGGCAAGTTGCGGGGTGATCGCGCTGAGGGCCGAAGCAACCGGCCCAATCGGCGCATAGGGCGTCATGATCTCGCGAACGCGCGCAGCATGAGCGGCGGTCATGATGGTCTCAGCATCAAGCCGGGTTGCGCACTGAACCGGCGCGTCGACATACTCAGTCAGACGCGCATGGGTATCCTCCGCCGCCCGCGCCGCGAATTGCGCGGAATAATCGCCATGATGCAAGCGGGGATCGCTCGCGATCAGCACCGAGGCGAGATCGGGTCCGGAGCGAAACATCGATTCTGGATGCAAATCTTCATCGGTAATCAGCAACAGGAATGGCGCATCGGGACTCCGACTTTCCGCTTTGGGCAACGGGCGCGGCGCTTCGAGCTTCGGTTCGCTCAAAGGCTCAGCACGCGGCGCAAGCCCGACCGGTGCAAACCGTCCATTGGTATAGCGGGCAATATTCTCGGCGCTCGCCAAATAGGTCTTCCCCGGTGTTTGCAGCCCGGCCACCCACCGCCAGGACAGGGTATTGCTGGCCGGGTCGGCATCGAGCAGATGCCGCAGAAAAAAATCAGCCCCAAGCGCCCAGGGCAGGCGCAGGGTAAAAATCCAAATCGAGGCGAACCACATGCGGGCGTGATTATGCAAATAGCCGGTTGCAACCAGCTCGCGCGCCCAATCATCAAAACCCTCAAGGCCGGTGCGCCCTTGCTCGGCGTCGTGCAACGCCTTCGAACCGGCCCAATGATCGCGCTGCTCGTCGCGCGCCTGCAGAAAACGGGTCCAAACGCCGGGGCGCAGCTCCAGCCAGCCTTTCCAATAGGTGCGCCAGAGCACTTCCTGAATAAATTTATCCGCCGCCTGCGCGCTGTGATGCGCGAGCACGTGACTGATGATTTCCGGCTCGGCAATCAGGCGGCGGCGCAGATAGGGCGAGAGTTTCGAGACCGCGCTGGGCTGATCGGGCCCAGGATCGGTGTTGCGCCCCGCCGCATACCGGCCACCAGCACCCGGCGCAAACTGCCGCAGCCGGTCAAGCCCCGCGTCGCGGGTCGGGGGAAAAGCGATGAGAGGATGCAGCATGTCAGGGTCCGAAAGGGTGAGAATTTCGCTCACTCATGTAGGGATGGATCGCCAGGGCGCATCAGTGCTCCGCGATTGCAAAAAAATCATCCACACCAATCTCGTGCTCTATGCCGAGATCAATCGATATCGTTGCGCCGCGCGGAGGCTCTGATGGGTGAACGCCCGATTGTTTATTATGATGGTGCCTGCCCGGTATGCGCCCGCGAAATTGGCTATTATCAGCAGCGCAAGGAAGCAGATTTGTTCAGTTGGGTCGATGTCACCTGCGCTGACGCGAGCGTGCTGGGAAGCGATTTGTCCCGCGCGGACGCGCTTGCCCGCATGCATGTGCGCCGGGCGGATGGTTCGTTGGCGGTGGGGGCTGCGGCCTTCGCCGAAATCTGGCGACCCATGCCAGGCTTGCACTATCTTGCTGCGCTGATCGCGATCCCGCCATTCAACATCATCGCCGAATGGGCGTATCGGGGTTTTTTGAGGCTGCGCAAAATCTGGCGATCATAATCAATCTAATATTAAGATTATAATGATCTGATTGAACGTCTTGGACGATTGATTGGTGTGGCCTATATCCAGGGCGTCAACAATAAGGAACCCAAGCCGTGCTTACCCAAATAATTGCGCCGTGGCGCCCGCTTCAGCGCGTTTCTCATCCGCGCGAAATCGTCCGCCAATTCACCCCGAATTGGTTCACCCTGACCATGGGCACCGGGATTTTGTTCCTGATGCTCGCGCAATTTCCGTTGGCCATCCCTGGCCTCGTTTCGCTCACGCGGGTGTTGTTTTGGGGGGATGGCGCGCTTTATCTGATTTTCGCGCTGCTATTCGCGGCGCGTTGGATTTGGTTCACGGCGGATGCAAAAAAGCTGCTCGATCATCCGGTGATGTCGATGTTTCTCGGTGCCATCCCGATGGGGCTTGCCCCGATTATTAATGGATTAGTCGGGTTTTATCCGCATAGTCCGCTGGCCGTGCGCGCCGCTCTTGATCTTTGGTATGGGGATGTCGTGCTGGCTTTGATCATTGGCTGGCTGGTGCCGTTTTTCATGTTCACCCGTCAGACCCATCATTTGACCACCATGACCGGGGTTTGGTTGCTGCCGATTGTGCCGGCAGAAGTGGCGGCGGTCAGCGCGGGAACGATTGCGCCGCATCTGGCCACCGCGAGCGCACAAATTGTTGTGATGATCGGTTACGGGCTGTGGGCGCTCTCGGTGCCGCTCGCCTTCGGCATTCTGGCCATCCTGTTTCTCCGTCTTGCCTTGCATAAGCTGCCGCATCGCGAAATGGCGGTATCGACTTGGCTCACCCTCGGCCCGATTGGCACCGGCAGCACCGCGCTGATCGTGCTGGGCAACGCTGCGGCGAGCGCGTTCGCAGGGCAAGCTTTGGAGCCGATTTTTCTGGTCGCCAAAGCCCTCGGCGTGGTTGGTGGCCTGCTCCTGTGGGGCGTTGGCCTGTGGTGGTTGGGCATGGCGATGATGATTACGATCCGTTATTTAAAGGAGGGGTTGCCGTTCAATATGGGCTGGTGGGGTTTTACCTTTCCGCTCGGCGTTTATACCGGCGCAACCTACGCGCTAGCCGCGAGCACTGGTTATCGCGCCTTTGAGATTTTCGCCGCGGCTCTGACCCTATTGCTGGTGTTTTTCTGGAGCCTGGTCACCAGCCGAACCCTGCACGGCATGTGGCACGGCCATCTCTTCGCCGCTCCCTGCCTCGCCCAACAAAGCGCGTGAAGGATGGACCAACCATCCCGCGCGCCCCGCGAACCACCACACTTACGGCAGATGTTTGCTGATATAAGGCGGGAGGAAAAACGCGGCCCGGTGGATTTCGGGCGTCCAATATTCGGTGGTGCCGATAATGCCCGCCGCCTGTGCGCGTTCTGCAATCGTGGCGGCTGTTTGTTGGGTGAGGGTCGGGTCTTTGCCGGCCCAGCCCAGGGTCATGTAGCCGCCGACATAGGTTGGCACCGCCGCCACATAGGCGGTGACATGCGGGAAAAATTGCCGCCGACGGGCCGAGGTGTCGCGCAGCTCATCGGCCTGCATGGCGGGCACGCCGCATTGATTAACAATGACGCCACGATCCGTTAGAATCCGCGCGCAATTTTGATAAAATTCGTCGGTAAACAGCACCTCACCCACGCCGATCGGGTCGGTACTATCAACGATAATCACGTCAAAACTCGCATCCGGCGCCTTTTTGACATAATCGATGCCATCGCCAACAATCACGTCAGCGCGCGGATCGTTCCAGGCGGTGCCGCCAATCGTGGGCAGGAATTGCTTGGACAGGCGGATCACCTCGCCATCGATCTCAACCATCACCGCCTTGGTCACGCCGGGATGCATCAGCACCCGCTTGAGCACGCCGCCATCGCCCGCACCGATGATTAACACCGATTGCGCCGCACCATGCGCCAGGATTGGCACATGCGCGATCATTTCTTGATAGACAAATTCATCGCCCTCGGTGATTTGCACCACCCCGTCCAGCGTCATCACCCGGCCATGGGTTTCACTCTCGAAAATCGCAATATCCTGAAAATCGCTGCGCACCCGCGCCAATTCGCGCACCACGCGAAAACGTTGGCCCCAGGCCGGATAAAGCGATTCGTTGAACCACATATCGGTCATGATCGTGCTCCGCAACAAAACACCGCCCGGTGCGAGACCGGACGGTGATTTCAATGAAAGACAATTTGACTTAGGACGTCAGGCCGCGCCGTTGCTCGCCCACTTGCACATCGGACGGGCTGAACGCGGCTTTAATCAGCGGGATCGCCTGATACGGGTTGCAATCCCCGCACATGAAAATATCCAGCGCCGCAAAGCCCCGCTCCGGCCATGTATGGATCGAGATATGGCTTTCAGCCAGCACCACCACGCCCGAAACGCCGCCATTCGGGGTAAAATGATGGAAATGGCTATGCAGAATCGTCGCCCCGGCGGCGAGTGCTCCTGCGCGTAACGTTTCATCGATCAATTCCGGCTCATCAAGGCGGCTCGCGCCCCAAATATCGATGAGCAAATGAGTGCCGGCAAAGCGGACCCCATCGCGCTCGACAAAGTAATCCTTTGGCACGGCTTGATCGTCACCGATACCATTGGCACCAACGGCGTTATCCATCATCGTCTGGTTTTCGCTCGGAATCTCCGAGACCATCCCCAGTCGGGCAAGTGCGTTCATCGCGAACCCCCTCAACCAGTGACAGCCTGTAGAACGCAACACCGCGCTGCGCCCCCCGGGGCTAAGAGCGCGCGATATGAGGCTAATCGCCCGGCGATGCAAGCGAATTTTTGCTTCGCACCCATGAAATTTTCAGGGCAACCCCATGCAACATTGCTGGCACATCCCGCCGAAACGTTTATGATCCGAGCCCGCGAACCCATCAATCAAAACGATGTCGGGAGCGACAGGATGCAACAATCGGCCCATCCAGCCTATGACCAGCGTGATCCGACCGAATTTGCCTCGCGCGATGAAATCATCGCCCTGCAGACCGCGCGGCTGAAAATCGCCCTGCACCGCGCCTATACCAATGTGGCGCCGATGCGCGCCAAATTCGATCAGGCCGGCGTGCATCCGGATGATTTTCGCACCCTGGCCGATTTGGCCAAATTCCCGCTGATGGTGAAGGATGATTTGCGCCAAGCCTATCCGTTTGGCCTGTTCGCCGTGCCGCGCAGCGAGATCAGGCGGCTGCATGCCTCATCGGGCACCACCGGCAAGGCGGTGGTGGTGGGCTATACTGAGGCCGATCTCGATGTCTGGGCCAATCTGGTCGCCCGCTCGATCCGCGCCGCAGGCGGGCGCGCAGGCATGACCGCGCATATCGCCTACGGCTATGGCTTGTTCACCGGCGGGCTGGGCGCGCATGCGGGCGCGGAGCGGCTTGGCTGTGCGGTGGTGCCGGTTTCGGGCGGCATGACCGAGCGGCAAGTCCAGCTCATCATCGATTTCGAGCCGCAGATTATCATGGTTACCCCGAGCTATGGGCTGGCGATCCTCGATGAGTTCCGCAAGCGCGGGCGCGATCCGCGCGCAACCGCCTTACAAATCGGCATTTTCGGCGCGGAACCCTGGAGCGGGGCGATGCGCGCCGAGCTTGAAGCCGGGTTTGGCATCGAGGCCACCGATATTTATGGCCTTTCGGAAATCATCGGCCCCGGTGTGGCGCAGGAATGTGTGGAAACCAAGGATGGTCCGCATATTTGGGAGGATCATTTTTATCCCGAAATTATCGATCCGCTGACCGGCGCGGTTCTGCCCGATGGTACGCCAGGCGAGCTGGTATTCACCACGCTGAGCAAGCAGGCGATGCCGATTATTCGCTACCGCACCCGCGATTTGTCTTGCCTGCTGCCCGGCACCGCACGGCCCGGCATGCGCCGGATGGCGCGCATCACCGGCCGCTCCGATGACATGATCGTGCTGCGCGGGGTCAATTTGTTCCCGACCCAGATCGAAGAAATCTTGTTTGAACAAGCCTGGTGCGCTGGTCATTTCGTGATCGAACTCAGCCGACCGCATCGGCTTGATGAAATGCTGATCCGCGCCGAATGTCGCCCCGAGCATTGGGCCGGCACGCCGATGGAGGATGCTTCCCATCACGCCGCGCATTTGATCAAGCAGCGCCTTGGTGTGTCCTGCACCCTGCAGATCGAGCCGCCGGGCGCGCTCGAACGCTCACTTGGCAAAGCCAAACGTGTGATCGATCACCGGGTAAAATTTTAGAAACTGATTGGTTGGTCACAATCAGTTTCTAAGACAATCACGCTCTAAGAATCGAGACCAGCCGATATTGTTCTAAAGTCGGCGCGTGCGGATAATTCCCTCCGCCTCCAGGGCGGCGACCTCATCCGGCGCAAAACCGTAATCGGTGAGGATCTGCGCCTGATCGGCGGCAAAGCAAGGTGGCTTGGTCCACGTGCCGGTCTCTGGCCCGCCCGGCGTGCGCGAAAATTTAATCGGCGTGCCGAGTGTTTTGATGCCATCCAAATCCGCGACCATCGCCCGATGCGCGGTGTGTGCGCTGCCCAGCGCCTGATCGACGGTTTGCATTGCCCCGGCGGGCACGCCGGCGGCAATTAGTTCCATCGCCACCGTGGCCCCATCGCGATCCGCCAACAAAGCTTCAAGCTCGGCAACCATCGCCGCCCGATGGGCGAGCCGTGCGGCATTATCGGCGAAGCGCGGATCATCGGCCAACGCGGCGCGGCCCAAATGCGCGCATAATTTGCGAAATTGCCCGTCATTGCCCGAAGCGATGAAAATGGCACCGTTGCCAGTTCGAAACACCTCATAAGGCGCGATATTGGGATGCGCGTTGCCCGAGCCTGCCGGGATTTTGCCCGAAAGCAGATAATTCGCCGCTGCCGGATGCAACAAGGCCAAGGCGGTATCATGCAAGGTCATGTCGATGAATTGGCCGAGGCCGGAGCGCTGGCGCTCATACAGCGCCATCAGAATCGCGACCGCCGCGTACAGCCCGGTGCCCATATCAACCACCGGCGCGCCCATGCGCACCGGGCCGCCGCCCGGCGTGCCATTGATGCTGGCAAGGCCCGACATCGCCTGGACGATCGCATCATAGCCCGGCAGCCCGCCCAGCGGCCCGTCCGCGCCGAAACCGGAAATCCGGCAATGGATCAGGCGCGGAAACGCTGGCGCCAAATCCGCATAACCGAGGCCCCATTTTTCCATCGAGCCGGGTTTGAAATTCTCGGTGAGCACATCGGCCTTGGTCAATAAGCGGCGCAGCACCGCCCGCCCGGCCTCGCGCGATAAATCCAGACTCATCGCCCGCTTATTGCGATTGGCGCCGAGAAAATAGCTGGCATCGCGCGCCCCATCCGCGCGCTCCAGAAATGGCGGTCCCCAATCGCGCACCTCATCGCCCTGCGGGGGTTCAATTTTAATCACCGTCGCGCCGTGATCGGCGAGGATCATGGTGCAATAAGGCCCGCCGAGCACGCGGGTCAGGTCGATCACGGTAAGTCCGGCAAGTGCGCGGTCAGACATCGGTAAGCTCCTGCAACGGCGCAAGGGCGCGCCATTTGCCGTTTGCTGTAATCTTGGTCCAAACTGCCGACAAGGGATTGGGAGGGAGGAGCGAAAAATCGCAGCGCCCAATCCAATCCCACCCAGCTTGTTGGCACACCACGCGAATTCGGCGATGCTTGGCGTTCCTCTGTGCCGCTCAGTCGGGCTATATCGTTGGGCAAAACATCTTGATCGATGGCGGCGCTTTCAACGCATCGTTTAATTGAAGGGAAATCCCATGGACCTCGCCTACGCCACAGCCCGGCAAATTGCCAAAGCGATTGCCGGTGGAAAAATCTCCTGCACCGAGGCGGTGAAAGCGCAAATCGCCCGGATCGAGGCGTTGGATGGCGCGTTGAACGCCGTGGTGGTGCGTGATTTTGACCGCGCTTTGGCCACCGCCCGCAATCATGATCGGCAGCGCAAAAAAGCCGCCAAATTGCCGCCTTTGTTCGGCGTGCCGATGACGGTGAAGGAAAGTTACGATGTCGCGGGCCTGCCCACCTGCTGGGGTGTGCCGGAGGCGTTGCATGTGGCCGAGGCGGATGCGCTCGCGATCACGCGATTGAAGGCGGCGGGTGCCATCATCACCGGCAAAACCAACGTCCCGGTTCTGCTGATGGATTGGCAGGCGCGCAACCCGGTTTATGGGCAAACCAATAATCCGTGGGATGTCACGCGCTGGGCCGGTGGATCATCCGGCGGCTCGGCGGTATCGTTGGCGGCGGGCTTCGCTTCTTTAGAAGCAGGGAGTGACATTGGTGGATCGCTGCGCGATCCGGCGCATTTCTGCGGCGTCTATGCCCATAAACCCACCTGGAATTTGCTGCCTTTGCTCGGCCATTCGCTGGCCGGCGGTGTGGTGCCGACGGATCTATCGGTGATCGGGCCGATGGCGCGCAGTGCGGGGGATTTGGATGTTGCACTCCGCCTGATGGCCGGACCGGCACCGATTGAACGCGGCCTACGTTTGGCGTTGCCGCAACCGCGCCAGCGCGGTCTGCGCGGATTGCGCGTGGCGATCTTGGCCGATCATCCGAGCGCGCCGGTTGAGCGCGAAATCGTCGCTTCCTTGCATGAGTTGGCTCGGCATTTGAAAAGCGAGGGGGCCAAAGTCTCGCTCACCGCCCGCCCGGCGCTTAATCTGGCCGCCGCCAACGAGACCTATCTGACATTGTTGAATGCTGCGTTGTCGGCGCGCATCCCTGATGATCGCATCGCGGTGATGCGCGCATTGCTCGCCAAGGCGGGTCCGGCGCGTGCGGATGAGGATTTTGCGGTGCGCGATTCCCGCTCCACCCTGATCGAACATCGGCTCTGGCTGCGGCTGAACGAGGAGCGGCATCGCGCGCGCCTCGCCTGGGATCAGTTTTTCGAGAGTTGGGACGTGCTGATCGCCCCGGTCGCCTCGATCGCAGCACAGCCGCATGACCCGGTTCATGGGCTTGCGGATCGCCGGGTGATGGTCAATGGCGAAGACCGCGCCTTTATCGAGCAATTATTCTGGGCCGGCATCGCCACCATGCCGTTGCTTCCGGCCACATCAGCCCCACTTGGATTTACCGAGGCGGGCTTGCCGTTTGGTATGCAGATTTTGGGCGCGCCTTATGAGGATCGCACCACCATCGCGGTGGCTGCTGCGCTGGAAACATCCTGGCTTGGATTCCAGCGCCCGCCTCATTTCTGATGGGTTGATGGCTGAAAGGGCGCGCGTGGATCATTTTGATGGTGAGCACTTCTTCAACCCTGAAGGAGCGAGGCGCAATGTCAGCCGGTTCCGCGCCCTCAAATGGCTCACCCGGCGTGGCACGCGCTCGCCCTGGCCGAAGCGGCGGTTGAACCAGTTTTGGCCGCCGCCGGTGGATCTGGTTACGCCGGGGCAGGTGGCCGTCACGTTCATCGGCCATTCCAGTTTTCTACTCCGCTTGTCGGGGTTAACACTTCTCACCGATCCAATTTTTTCCGAACGCTGCTCGCCGCTGAGCTTCATCGGCCCGCGCCGGGTGCGCGCCCCCGGCCAGCCTTTATCGGCCTTGCCGCGCCCGGATGCGATTTTGCTCTCGCACAACCATTATGATCATTGCGATGTGCCGAGCCTGCGCGCCTTGCGTGCGCGCTTCGGGCGGGTGCCGCTCTTCGCACCGCTGGGCAATAAAGCCTGGCTGGAGGCCAAGGGGCTCGGCCCGGTGATCGAGCTGGATTGGTGGCAGACGGTGCCGTGCCGCGACGCTGCGATCACCCTCACCCCGGCTCGCCACTTCGCCGCCCGCACCTTGCGGGATCGCAACACAACGCTGTGGGGCGGCTTCATGATCAATCATGCGGCGGGGGCTGAGCGGATCTATTTTGCGGGCGATACCGGCTTCACCACCCATTTCGAACCGATCCGCGCCCGGCTCGGCGCGCCGGATTTAGCACTCCTGCCCATCGGCGCCTATGAGCCGCGCTGGTTCATGGAATCGGTGCATATGAACCCCGATGATGCCGTGCGCGCCTTTCAGATATTGGGCGCACGGCGCGCGCTGGGCATGCATTTCGGCACGTTTCAATTGACCGACGAGCCGGTGGATGCGCCGCTGGAAGATTTGGCCCGCGCGCGCCGCGCCGCCAATCTCACGCCCGATCAGTTTGACACGCTGGATTTCGGCGAAACCCGGCATTTTGCGCTCAGAGCCTGATTGCCTTAGCGCCGGATCTTCCTTCACCGATACACAAAATGGCCGGGAATAAACACGCCGCGCGGCGTATAATGCGGTGGCACCCAAACCCGCACTGGCCCGGGAACATAGGCTGGGGCATAGATGGGTGGCGCATAGATGGGTGGCGCATAAACAGGAGGGGGCAGATAAACCGGCGGGGGCAAATAGGCTGGCGGCACCACGATGGGCACGCGAATGCCAACGGCAAAGCGCGGCCCCGGCCACCAAGCATAAGCGCTTTGCGGCATCAGCAACACAGCCCCGATTATGGCAGCCAAGCCGGCACCAAGAATACGGGACCGAGGGCGTAAAACACTCATTTTCGCTCCTGTCGGTTCCAAGGGATTCCTGCCCTTGATATAGGAGCATGAGGGTAACGCGATAATTTCAATTGGTTTCGGGTTGTATCATCGCGCCTAATCGATAAAAGCCTGACTGATAAAAAACCGGGTGCCCCTTTCGGATCGGCGGAAAATACCGACATAATCGGGCAATGGATTGAGGAGCAATCACGATGGATACCGCCACGATCGAAGCCGCCGATTTCGCCGCCCGCCACTGGAAAAGTGCTGCCCCCGGCCCGCTCAAACCCGGCTCGGAAGCGCATAAAAACGCCATGTGCCGGATGTTTCACGAGACCTTCAACCCCTATAAACCCTCAGTGATCGCCTGGCCCAAGCTGGATGAGGAAACCCGCAACAAAATCATTTCCCTGCCGATTTGGGACATTGCGGTGCAAACCGAGGGCAAGGCCCGGCTGCGCATGGCCGCCTACGCCGCGACCATCAACGACCCGGCGATGCGCGAAGTGATCGCGCTGAATGGCTGGGAAGAAAACCGGCATAAGGAAGTGCTCTCCAAGCTGGTTGAAGCCTATGGCATCCCGCTGGAGCCGGAGCCGGAGTACAAGCAGCCGCGCGATCCGGAATGGGCGTATCTGGTGACCGGATTTTCTGAATGCGTTGATAGTTTTTTCGCCTTTGGCCTGTTTGAATTGGCCAAGCGTTCGGGCTTCTTCCCCGCCGAATTGGTCGAGACGTTCGAGCCGGTGATCCAGGAGGAAGGGCGGCATATTCTGCTATTCGCCAATTGGCTGGCCTGGCAGCGCGCGACCATGCCCTGGTGGCGCCGGCCATGGTTCGAGCTGCGCGTGGCTGCCGTGTGGGTGTTCCTCGGCTGGGAGCGCATGGGCATTGCCCGTGGCATGGATGAGGGTGGCAAGGGCGCTAAGCCGCAGGATAATAATTTCACCGTCACCGGCAGCAAGGCGGTGAGTGCCGAAGAGATCAGCGTGCGCGGCTTGATGGAAATTTGCCTCGAAGAAAATGATCGCCGGTTCGCCGGCTATGATCCGCGCCTGTTGCGCCCCACCACCATGCCGTTTTTGGTGCGCCTGGCGCTGAAAATTCTGCCCAAAGGCAAAAAATCCACAGCCCAACCGGCATGAACGAAAAACAAATCGCCTATTGGAACCAGATTGCGGGTCCCAAATGGGTAGCGATGCAAGCGGCGATGGAATCGCGATTGGCCCCGGTCAATGCGCTGCTGCTCGCGCAGGCCGCGCCGCGCCCCGGTGATCGGGTGCTGGAAATTGGCTGCGGCACCGGCACCACCACCGCCTTGCTGGCCGAGGCGGTGGGGCCAACCGGCCATGTTCTCGCGCTGGATGTGTCACGCCCGATGCTGGATGCCGCCGCGATTGAGCTGGCGGCCTATTCCAATGTCACGCTCGCCGAGGCGGATGCGGCAACCCACCCCTTCGAGCCGATCTATGATTTGGTGGTGTCGCGCTTTGGCGTTATGTTTTTTGAAGACCCGGTTGCGGCCTTCATCAATCTCCGCACCGCCCTCAAGCATGGCGGACGGCTTTGCTGTGCGGCTTGGGCGCCGGTTGATCAAAATCCGCATTGGGCGGTCACCTTGCACGTGGCGATCGACCATCTCGGTCCGCCCAAACCGCGCCGACCGCACGCGCCCGGACCGCTGGCGTTCGATGATGCCGCCTATGTCACGTCCCTGCTCACCCAGGCCGGTTTCGCCGACCCTGCCGTGCAGCCTATCGCCTTTCACCTGCAAGGCGAATCACTGGCACGCGAAGCGGACATCGCCACCAAAATCGGCCCCTCCGGCGCCCTGCTCGACGAAAAATCCGCCGACCCCGTCCAGCGCGCGGCCTTACGCGCCGCCTTCGAACAGGCCCTGGCGCCGATCACAGCGCCGGGCGTGCAACTGCCAGCGACCTTACATTTGATCACCGGGCATCACGCCTGATATGCCATTGGGGAGAATCTTCAAAAGCAGGCATAGTTTACCGATCACTTTTATTACGTTGTTACCGATTTTATCGAGTATTTTGGTCATCACTGGCGTTTTCAAGAACGACCCAAGATTTGCCATCATGCGGCTCACCAGCGCCCTTCACCAAAACTCGTTTTGGGGCGCGTGGAATTGGGTTGATCCCACCATTGGTTTCATCACCCAGCCGCTCGGAATGCTCAGTGCCGATGATTGGCTGCATGGCATTGTGCCGTGGTGGAACCCCTATTCCGGTGTAGGTATGCCGCTCGCGGCTGAAATGCAGACTTTGTCGTTGTTTTTGCCCTTTGTTTTGATTCTCAAATATTGGCAAGGGTGGTTAGCGCTCAAAATCATCCTGCAAATATTGTCAGGATTATTCACCTATGCGCTGCTGATCCAAATGCGGATGACGCGCCTTGCCGCGATTTCTGCCGCCGCCTTATATGCCCTGAACGCCACCTTCTTTCTCGATCCTCATGTGATGGGGCCGATAGCTTTTGGCCCATTATTATTACTCGGGATCGAGCGAGCCTATGACGCAACGATCCGCCAACAAAAGCTTGGCTGGGCATTGATTCCCCCTGCCGTCGCCTATCTGATTTACAGCGGATATCCTGAAGTCGCCTATATCGAAGGTTTGTTAGGAGTAGTCTGGACATTATGGCGCTTTGCGCTTGCCGGCGCGGCGCGGTGGCGGCTTTTGGCGAAAATCGCGCTTGGCGGCGTCCTCGGCATCGGTCTTGCACTGCCGATTTTGGTGCCATTTTTTGAGTATGTTCATCTCTCGTTTCTCGGTAAACATGCTGATTACTACAGCATAATGACAATCCGTCTTACTGACCTCATTAGGCAAATTTTTCCCTATTTATTTGGTCCCGTCGGCACGCCGCTCGCGCCGCATCGATATCACAATGAGCTGTTCATTGTTCGATATTGGATCAAATTGAGCGATTGGTTCGGCGCTGTCGCCGCGATCTTGGCGCTGGCTTCGCTCATCCGCCCCTCGCGTTTTCAGGGTCTACAATGGGTGTTGTTCGGCGTTATCGCGGTCTGGGAAGCGCGGATATTTGGATTTCCACCAGTCCTTTGGGCGATTAATCAAATTCCGCTGTTGGCGCAGACCGATTCGGTTCGGTTCTGCGGCCCGGCAATCGAAC
>JBMFWT010000052.1:0-16264 GCA_049964975.1 Acidiphilium sp. | reverse complement strand
CATTTTGACTTCCCGCGTGTGTCACAAGCGTATGTCACATCAGCGGGACGACAAAAATTTAGTGGTTTATTTTCAATAGGTTAAGGCAGTTGGCGTCCCGTAGGGGATTCGAACCCCTGTTACCGCCGTGAGAGGGCGGTGTCCTAGGCCTCTAGACGAACAGGACGTGATAAAAGCTGGGTAGCCGAGGTGCGGGTTGGGGTCAAGCCGGGGTTGCGTCTTGGATGGTAACGCTCAGCGTGGTGGCGCCGTTCCAGCGGTCAATGCGGAGTTGCCCGGCGATATGGAGCGGCGTAGCGCTGCGGCTGAGGAGGGCTTGGCCCAACGCGCTGTCGGCGGCGCGAAACAGCATGGCTTTCAGGCTGCCGCCGGTCTCCGCCTGCAAAAACGCCCGGATCGTATTGCCGTCCCGCCCAATCCGATCGGCTTTCGCCACGCGCAGGCGCGGAAACACGAAAATAGGTTCAGGATTACCCGCGCCGAACGGGCCGAGGCGGGCGATGATGGTGGCCAGTTCTAGCGTCGCGGAGGCGGGTGCCAGCGTGCCATCGAGCACCAAATCCGCAGCGCGTGGATAAGCGCTTGCATCAGCCAGGGCGGTGGCCAGAAACGCCCGAAACGCCTCGATCTTCTCGATATCGAGGGCAAAGCCGGCGGCCATGGCGTGACCACCGCCGCGCCGCAGCAAGCCGTCCTGGCGCGCCCGGATGATCGCGCGACCAAGATCAATGCCGGTGATCGACCGGCCCGAACCGGTGGCCAAATCGTCGGTCATGCCCGCAACCAAGGCTGGGCGATTGAATTTTTCCTTGATCCGGCCTGCAATAATACCAACAATGCCGGGATGCCACCCCTCACCCACCACCAACGCCGCCGGCGCTCCCTGCGCGAATTGTGCCTGCGCCTCCGCCATCGCAGCATCCAGCACACTCGCCTCCACCGCTTGGCGTTGCTGATTAATTTGGTCAAGCTCGCGGGCAAAATGCAAGGCCTGCTCGGGATAATCGGCCAACAAGGCACGCAGGCCGAGATCCGCCTGGGCAATGCGCCCTGCGGCATTGATCCTTGGGCCAAGCGCAAAACCGCAATGAGCCGCGCTCGGCGCTTCATTCACCCCCGCCACCTCAAGCAACGCGGCAATGCCGGGGCGCGCCCGCCGGGCCATGATTTTCAATCCTTGCGTGACCAGCGCCCGATTAAGCCCGGTGAGGGGCATCACGTCACACACCGTGGCCAGGGCCACGAGATCAAGCAAATTACGCAAATCCGGCTCAGGCGTATCCGCAAAGGCGCCACGCTTGCGCAATTCGCGTTGGGTGGCGACCAATGTTAGAAACGTCACGCTCGCCGCGCAAATCGTGCCCAGACCAGAACGATCATCAAGCCGGTTCGGGTTCACTGTCGCAAAAATCGCCGGCGGCGGCCCATCAAGCGTGTGATGATCAAGCACAATCGCATCAGCCCGACCCTCAAGGCTAGCGAGCGGTTGATGCGCGGTCGCCCCGCAATCTACACACACGATCAGCGATGACCCGCGATCAGCCAACGCTGACAGCGCCGGCGCGTTAGGACCATATCCCTCCGCAATCCGATCCGGCACGTAATTGATCGGTTGCGCACCAAGAGCGCTCATGCCCAAGGCAAGCACCGCGCCGGAACAGGCACCATCGACGTCGTAATCGCCAAAAATACCGATGGTTTCGCGGTTTTGCGCCGCATCGGCAAGGCGGCTGGCCGCGCGATCCATATCGGTGAGCACCGAGGGGTCGGGCAGATATTCCCGCAATGTTGGCTCCAAAAAACCACGCGCGGTCTCCGCACTCACCTGCCGCGCCGCTAATAATCGCCCCAAAATATCCGGCAACCCATTTAATTGCGCGATCCGCTCAGCCGCCCGTTCATCAACCGGGCGCCACACCCAACGCCGCCCAGCGAGGCTCGCGGTTACCCCTAACGCAATCTGCGGCGTGCTGGGGGCTCCGGGCGGATGGCTCAGACTGGAATCCATGGCTTGGTTTGGAAATTATGGGTCGCCTCAATGGTGCGCACCGTGCCTGAGCGCGAGCGCATCACGATCGAATGGGTGGTCGCGCCGTGATGCGACCAGCGCACACCACGCAGCATCGGCCCAGAGGTGACGCCGGTCGCTGCAAACATCACATCGCCACGGGCCATATCGGTCAGCCCAAAAATGCGGCTCGGATCGGTAATGCCCATGGCGCGGGCGCGAGTAATCTGATCGTCGTTTTCATAGAGCAGCCTTCCCTGCATCTGCCCACCAATGCAGCGCAACGCCGCCGCCGCAAGCACGCCCTCCGGCGCCCCACCCGAGCCGAGATACAGATCAATCCCAGCCTCCGGCTGCGCCACGGCGATCACGCCCGACACATCGCCATCACCGATCAAGGTAATGCGTGCCCCTGCTTCGCGGCACCGCGCAATGATTTCAGCATGGCGTTCGCGCTCTAACGTGCAAACCATCAAGTCGGTCACGTCGCATTTTTTTGCCCGCGCCAGATTGCGCAGATTTTCAATCACCGGCGCATCAAGCGCAACCACACCCTCCGGCAAACCAGGACCGACCGCAATTTTATCCATGTAAATATCAGGCGCATGCAGAAAATTTCCGCGCTCCGCTAACGCAATAACCGCAATCGCGTTCGCCGCGCCCTTCGCGGCGATCGAGGTGCCCTCAAGCGGGTCCACCGCAATATCCATGGCCGGCCCGCCCGCACCAACGCGCTCGCCGATATACAGCATCGGCGCTTCGTCCATCTCGCCTTCGCCAATCACCACCGTGCCCTCAATCGCCACGGCATCGAACGCGCTGCGCATGGCGGCGACGGCTGCGCCATCGGCAGCATTTTTATCACCCCGGCCAATCCAGCGCGCTGCCGCAAGCCCGGCCGCCTCGGTTACGCGTACCAACTCAAGTGCAAGATTGCGTTCGGCGAGAATAGGATTATCACGGTTCGACATGGGCGTTCCTTTGGTTAGTTTCTAATCCAAAAGCCAATCAAGCCGGCTCGATGCGAATGGCGGTGGGCGGCTCCAGCACAGCGCTGAGCCTCGCGAGCCGGTCAAGTGCGGCGCGCATCGCGTGTTCGTTCGTCACATGCGTAACCAGCACCACCGGCACCGCCTGGTTCGCACTCCGGCCATGTTGCAGCATCGATTCGAGTGAGATGGTGTGATCGCGCAAAACCGCGGTAATATCCGCAATCACGCCGGGCTGATCTTGAACCATCAGGCGCAGGAAATAAGCGCCCCGATGCTGATCCATCGGCATTGACGCCATCATTGCCAAATCGGCATGAGCGACACCCAGCATCGGTGTGGCCCGATTACGGGCCAGATCGATCAGATCAGCAATCACCGCCGAAGCGGTTGGCCCTGCCCCCGCGCCACGGCCTTGCAGCACCACATCACCCACGGGATCACCATGGATCACCACCGCATTATTAACGCCATCAACTTGCGCTAACGGCGCGCTTAGCGGCACCATCGCTGGATGCACCCGCGCTTCAATCCCCGCATCGGTCGCCCGCGCGATGCCGAGCAATTTGATCCGGTAGCCAAGCTCATCGGCGAAGGCGATATCCAGGGCACTCACCTGGCGAATTCCCTCGACATGAATGCTGGCAAAATCAACCGGGCGGCCAAACGCCAGCGCCGCCAAAATCGCGAGCTTGTGCGCGGTATCGACACCATCAATGTCAAAACTCGGGTCCGCTTCTGCATACCCCTGAGCCTGCGCATCCGCGAGCACAGTGGCGAAATCAAGCTTTTCGGCGCGCATCCGCGAGAGAATATAATTGCAGGTGCCATTGAAAATACCTGAGACCGCCTCAATCCGGTTCGCCGCCAACCCTTCGCGCAACGCCTTGATGATCGGAATCCCGCCCGCCACCGAGGCTTCAAACCGAAACGCGGCCTGATGCGCCTCGGCCAGCGTCGCAAGGTGGTTGCCATGATGCGCGATCAGCGCCTTGTTCGCGGTGATCACGCTCTTGCCCGCCCGCAACGCAGTTTCCACCAAGACCCGCGCCGATCCCTCAGCACCACCAATCAGCTCGATCACAACGTCCACCGACGGATCGGCTGCAAGCGTCACCGGATCATCATGCCAGCGCAACCCTGCAAGATCGACACCGCGATCACGCGTGCGATCACGCGCGGACACCGCACACACCTGCAACGGGCGACCCGCCCGCGCCGCGATTAACGACCCGTTATCGGCAAGCAACCGCAACACCCCAGCCCCCACCGTGCCAAGCCCGGCAATCCCAATCGAGAGAGGCTTGGTCATGCGGAAACCGGCTCGGTTTGCGGCGCCACATTGCCCGGCGCCATGAAGGCGCGAATATTGCGCACCGCTTGGCGCAGCCGATGATGATTTTCCACCAGAGCGATGCGCACATGGGTATCACCATATTCACCAAAGCCGATGCCCGGTGCCACCGCCACTTTCGCGCGCTCTAACAGCAATTTGGAGAAATCAACCGAACCGAGATGCGCATAGCGCGGCGGGATCGGCGCCCACGCAAACATCGAACCCGCAGGGCTCGGCACATCCCAGCCGGCCTGTGCTAGGCCCTTGATCAGAATATCGCGCCGCTCTTTATACAAAGCGCGCACCTGATCAACACAATCTTGCGGCCCGTTCAGCGCCGCCGTCGCCGCCACCTGAATCGGCGTAAAAGCACCATAATCGAGATAGGATTTCATCCGCGCGAGCGCCGAAATCAAGCGCGGATTGCCCGCCGCAAACCCCATCCGCCAACCCGGCATGGAATAGGTTTTCGACATCGAGGTAAACTCAACCGTAATATCTTTCGCGCCGTTGACTTGCAGCACCGAGGGCGGTGGCTCACCCTCGAAGTAAATCTCGGCATAAGCCAGATCAGACAGAATAAAAATATCATGCTTGCGGGCGAAAGCGACAATATCTTTGTAGAAATCGAGCGTCGCTAAATAGGCGGTCGGGTTCGAGGGAAAATTCACAATCAACGCGGTTGGGCGCGGTACCGAATGGCGCACCGCACGTTCAAGCGCATGTAGCATCTCTTCATCAGGCGTCGCCGGCACCGAGCGCACCGAGGCCCCGGCAATAATAAATCCAAATTGATGGATCGGGTAAGACGGGTTGGGCACCAGGATCGTATCACCCGGGCTGGTGATTGCGTTCGCGAGATTGGCCAGCCCCTCTTTTGAACCCAGTGTCGCAATCACTTCGGTATCCGGATTGAGCTTGACGCCAAACCGGCGGTCATAATAGGCGGCTAACGCCCGGCGCAAACCCGGAATGCCCTTGCTTGTCGAATAACGGTGGCTGCGCGGATCAGCAACGGTCTCAATCAGCTTGGCGACGATATGTGGTGGCGTCGGGCTGTCCGGATTGCCCATGCCCAGATCGATAATATCCTCGCGGGCATTGCGCGCAGCGGCCTTGGCTTGATTGACCTCAGCAAACACATAGGGGGGCAGCCGGCGAATCCGGTGAAATTCCTCAGTCATGATCGGTCCTTGGCACGGGAGTTGGAGGAGGTGGAAGGGTTGGCAGACGGTGAAGGATGAGGCTCGGCAACAATAAATTGCGCGGCCCCGCCGCGCGCGCCGGTCAGGGCGGCGAGGCGAATTTGCGCACCGGGCACGCCAGCCTCGGTCAGCGCATTGGCAATGGCCGTGGCGCGCAGCATGGCGAGGCGCAGGCCCGAGCCCGTGCGCGCGCGGGCAAAGCCAGCCGCCCGGATCAGGGCCGCACCGCGCTTGGCCGCAAAACCCGCGAGCAAGCGCTCTTGCTCGGGCGATAAAATCGCCGAACCGGGCGCAAAACCAAGCAGCAAAGGTGGCGCGGGCACCGCCATCAACCCAGGTGCAACCGTTGATGCAGCAGCGCCACCGGACGGCGCAAGATGATTTTGCTTGATATTTTCAGCCTGCAAGGCGGCACGGATCTGCCGTTGCGCCGCCACACTCAGCGCCGGTGGGCGCGGCGGCACCGCGGCGAGGTTCGGGAAAGGCTGGTTCAAGCCGGGCGGCGGCGGCGGATGGTGCGCAATCACCCCACCTTCATAGGCGTGAAACCGGGCCACCGGCGCCGCACAGCCGCCGAGCAGCGCCACCAATGCAAAGCTGGCCAGCGCCTGCCTTGCGCGTCCTTCGTTTTTGCAACATTTGGTCGTATAAATCACGGCAACCTCATCAAGCTCGCACGTCTTGTAGCGTGCGACGGGCGGGGCCGGAAGGAGCGTCCATGACCGAAACTCACACCCCTGCAACCGACCCGGTGCAACTCGCCCGGGGCATGGCTGATGTCGCCCAGCGCTCGCAGCGCCTGGTGGCCGAGTGGCTGAAACGCCAAGCCGAAGCCGGTGCGCCCGGGGCGCTCAATCTGGACCCGCTGAATATCGGCGGCGCCTTCATGGAAATGGCCAGCCGCTTGGCCGCCAACCCTGAAAAGCTGATCAAAGCACAGCTCGGCTTCTGGCAGGATTATATGACTTTGTGGCAACATTCGACCCGCCGGATGATGGGGTTGGCAACCGAAGCACCGATTCCGCCCGACCCACGCGACAAAAGATTCCAGGATTCGCAGTGGAACGATAATGAAATTTTCGACTTCATCCGACAGAGCTATCTGCTTTCGGCCCGGTTTGTCCATGATGTGGTGCGTCAGGTCGATGGATTACCCCCAAAAACCGCGCAAAAACTCGATTTTTACGCCCGCCAATTCGTCGATGCGATGAGCCCGTCCAATTTCGCGCTGACCAATCCGCAAGTCTTGCGCAAAACCGTCGAGACCGGCGGCGATAATCTGCTTCGCGGCCTGAATAATTTGCTGCGCGATCTGGAAGCCGGCCAAGGCAAGCTGCACATCAAAATGACCGATCACGAGAGCTTCACCGTCGGTGCCAACATCGCGGTCACGCCAGGTGCCGTGATTTTTCGCAATGAATTAATGGAGCTGATCCAATATAACCCCACCACGCCCGAGGTGCTGCAGCGCCCCCTGGTGATTTTCCCGCCCTGGATCAATAAATACTATATCCTTGATCTTAAACCAAAAAATAGCTTCATTCGCTGGGCGGTAAGCCAAGGCCATACCGTGTTTGTCGCAAGCTGGGTCAACCCCGATGAGCGCCTCGCGGAGAAAAATTTCGCCGATTACATGAAAGAAGGCGTGTTCGCCGCCCTCGATGCGATCGAGCGCGCCACCGGCGAACGCCAAGTCAATGCCATCGGCTATTGCCTCGGCGGCACGCTGCTCGCCGCAACCCTCGGCTATATGGCGAAAATCGGCGATCATCGCATTGAATCTGCAACATTTTTGGTTACCCTGACCGATTTCGCCAATGCCGGCGAGCTCGGCGTGTTCATCGATGAAGAGCAATTGCGCGCGCTCGAAGAAAAAATGGCGCAGCGCGGCTATCTCGAAGGCAGCGAAATGGCCACCACATTCAATTTATTGCGCGCGAATGACCTGATCTGGAGCTTCGTGGTCAATAATTACCTGCTGGGCAACGAACCGTTCCCGTTCGACCTACTCTATTGGAATTCGGATGCCACCAGGATGCCGGCGACGATGCATTCATTTTATTTACGAAACATGTATCAAGACAACAAACTGGCCCAACCCAACGCCCTCGCCCTGGATGGGGTCAAAATCGATCTGCGTGCGGTGACGGTGCCCGCCTATTTTCTCTCCTGCCGCGAAGATCATATCGCGCCCTGGATGAGCACCTATCGCGGCGCCAAATTGCTCGGCGGCAAAAACCGCTTCGTGCTGGCCGCCTCCGGCCATATTGCCGGGGTGGTCAACCCGCCCGAAGGCGGAAAATATAATCATTTCGTCAATGACGCGCTGCCCGCATCGCCGGAACAATGGTTCGAGCAGGCCACCGAAGTCGCCGGCTCCTGGTGGCCCGATTGGCAGCGCTGGGTCACCGCCAAAGCGCGCAAAAAACTGCCGGCCCGCATCCCCGGCGCCGGAGGCTTGCCGATTTTGGCACCCGCCCCCGGCACGTACGTGAAAGTGCGCTCTGTTTGAGCGAAGCCGACTCGGCAACGCGCATCGCGATGCTGTTGCCACCCCGCGAAGGCTTTGCGCCGGATCGCGCCGGGGCGATCGCGCTGGTGGTCCGGCGCTTGGCGCTGGCCAGCCATGCCGCCGTGCTCGGCGCAGCCCAGCCGGGCGGTGCCTACCCTGATATCGATTACACCCCGATTGCCGCACCGCCACCGCTCGGTTTCGGGCTGGCGGCCCTGCGCGCACTTCGGCGGCTGCGCCCTGCGGTGATCGAGGTGCATCAGCAGCCGCGCTTGGCGCGGATCATTGCGCGCGCTTTGCCGCACTCGCGGGTTATGCTGTTTTTGCATAATGATCCGCAAGCGATGCGCGGTCTGCGTAGCGCCACAGCGCGGCAACGCAGCCTCGCATTTCTGCATCAAACCATCTGCGTCTCGGCCTATCTCGCGGATCGCTACCGAGAAGGACTAACCCACACCGAGCGATTGACGGTGCTGCATAATCCCCTGACCCTGGCCGATCTGCCGCCCCGCGCCACGCAGCGAACCCGCGAAATTTTATTCGCCGGGCGCATTGTCGAGAATAAAGGCGTCGCGGATTTCATCGCCGCCTGCGCGCAAGCACTCCCAGCCCTGCCCGGCTGGTCGGCGCGAATCATCGGTGGCGACCGGTTCGGCCCGGCCAGCCCCACCACGCCCTATGTGCAAACCATGCGCGCGCAAGCCGCCCAAGCCGGCATTATCTGCACCGGCTATCAACCGCACGAACAAGTGCTGGCCGCCATGGCGCAGGCCGCCCTGGTGGTGGTGCCAAGTCGCTGGCCCGAGCCGTTCGGCCTAACCGCGCTGGAAGCCATGGCCAGCGGTGCGGCGCTGATCGCGAGCAACACTGGCGGCTTGCCGGAATTGGTGGGCGATGGCGGCCTGTTGGTGCCGCCGCGCGACCCGGCCCAGCTCGCGCGCGCCATCCTGCAGCTCGCACAGGATGATACCGCACGCGCCCAGCGCGCCGAAGCCGGGCTGGCGCAAGCACGCTTGTTCGATACGCCGATCATCGCGGCACGATTATCAGCCCTGCGCCAAGCTTTGCCCTGAGCAATTTGGCCCCATGACGCTCTGCCCTTATATCAGGGGCAAGAGTTCGAGAGGATATCAATGATGAGCGACAAGCTGATCCCGGTCACCGTGCTGACGGGCTATCTAGGTGCCGGCAAAACTACCCTGCTGAACCGGATTCTCACCGAGCAGCACGGCAAGCGCTATGCCGTGGTGATCAATGAATTTGGCGAAAGCGGTGTGGATAACGACCTCGTGGTGGATACCGACGAGGAAGTATTCGAGATGAATAATGGCTGCATTTGCTGCACCGTGCGCGGGGATCTGATCCGCATCATCACCGGGCTGATGAAGCGGCGTGATCGGTTTGATGGGATCATCGTCGAGACCACCGGCCTCGCCGACCCGGCACCCGTCGCGCAGACATTTTTTGTCGATGAAGACGTCAAAGCCCGCACCCGGCTCGATGCCATCGTCACCGTGGTTGATGCCAAGCACGTGCTGGCCCGCCTCGCCGATAGCAGCGAGGCGCTGGAACAAATCGCCTTCGCCGATGTCATCGTGCTCAACAAGCTCGATTTGGTAACGCCTGAGGAATTAGCGGTGGTCGAAGCGCGCCTGCGCAGCATCAATCGGTTCAGCACCATCCATCACGCAACCCGCGCCGATGTGCCCGCCGATCAATTATTGGGGATCAACGCGTTCGATCTGGCACGGGTGCTGGAAAACGCGCCCGATTTTCTCGATGAAGACAGCCACACCCATGATGAGCATATGCTGAGCATCAGCCTCACCACCACCACATCGCTGGATGCCGAAAAATTCAACGCCTGGATCAGCGGCGTGCTGGCGATGCAAGGTCAGGATATTCTGCGCACCAAAGGCATCCTGGCCTTTGCCGGCGAAGACCGCAAATTCGCGTTCCAGGCGGTGCATATGATGGCGGATGGCGATTTCATCGCCCCCTGGCCGCCAAATAGCCCTCGGGAGAGCAAGTTGGTGTTCATTGGTCGCAATTTGAACCGGCCCCAATTGCGCCGGGGCTTTGAGAGTTGTTTTGCCGCATGAAGGAGGGTTTGAACACGGCTGACCGCATGCTCCATGAGCGCGGCGTGCAGCGCGATTGCGGCGCCTATGTCACCAGCCTCGCTTTCACCCGTGACCAAACCCATGCCGTGTTCGGCTTGGGGGACGGGCGCTTAATCAGCCGGGCGCGCACCGGCACCGATTGGCACGACCATGCGGGCCATGACGGCGCGGTGACCACCCTGGCACCGGATTTTGACGGCACCGGCATCCTCAGCGGCGGCGATGATGGCACGCTGCAACGCTTTGAGCCGCATCAGGGGGCGGCGCACAACCTCGCCCAGTTAGGCATGAAATGGGTCAATCATGTGCTCAGCGTCGCGGATCGCAAAGCACCGCTACGCGCCGTCGCCGTCGGTAAAAATTTGCATCTGCTCGATCAAACCGGCCAAACGCTGCGCACCCTCGCCCACCCCTCCACCATCACCGGCCTTGCGTTGGATGCGAAAGCCAAACGCATTGGCGCTAGCCATTATAACGGCGCGTCATTATGGTTTCTGCGCTCGGATCAATCAAAGCCACTGAGCCTGGAATGGAAAGGCAGCCATCTGGCCATCGCGATTCACCCATCGCTCTATGCGGTCGCCACCGCCATGCAGGAAAATGCGCTCCATGGCTGGCGAATTTCCGATTTGCAACATATGCGCATGAGCGGCTACCCGGCCAAACCCGAATCGCTCGGCTTCACCGCCTCTGGAAAATGGCTGGCCAGCGCCGGCGCGGAAGCGATCATTTTATGGCCGTTTTTCGGCGGCGGGCCGATGGGCAAAGCCCCGCTCGAACTCGCCGGCGGCGATCAAGCGATGGTCAAGCGCATCGCCTGCCATCCCGCGCATGAGGTGGTCGCCGCCGGCTATAGCGATGGGCTGGTGGTGGTGGTCGATATCGAACGCCAACGCGTTTTGCCGGTCGCAGCGCCCGGTCGCGGCGCAATCTCCACCCTCGGCTGGAGCCATGATGGCGCCACATTAGGCTTCGGCACCGAAACCGGCTTCGCCGCCTTGATCGATTTTTCCACCAAGGAGACCGCGTCATGATTTGCCCAACCGTCGGCACGAACGGCATGGCCATGCCAAAACTTGGTCTTGGCACCTGGAAATTATCAGGCGCATCCTGCACCGATGCCGTTCACCGCGCCCTCGCCCTCGGCTATCGGCATATCGATACGGCGGAAATGTATGGCAATGAGGCCGAGATCGGCGCAGCACTCGCCCAATCGCGCGTCGCCCGGCGCGAGATATTTTTAACCAGCAAAGTTTGGTATGAACATCTGGCGCCCGCCGCCTTGCAAGCAGCGCTCGATGCCAGCCTTCAGCGCCTGCGCTGCGATTATCTCGATCTTTACCTGATCCACTGGCCAGCCCCAAACATGGATTTGGCGGCGTCGTTAGCCATTATGATGCGCGCCCAGGAAGCGGGCAAAATTCGCCATATCGGCGTCTCGAATTTCCCGGTTTCCCTCCTGCGTGAGGCGGTCGAGACCCTCGGCGCGCCGATTGCGTGCAATCAGGTCGAATATCATGTGCTGTTGGGCCAGCGCGCAGTTTTGGCGTATGCGCGCGCGCATGGCATCGTCGTCAGCGCCTATTGCCCGTTAGCCCAAGGGCGTTTGGGCGAGCATCCGGTGCTCGATCAGATCGCGGCCAAGCATCAGGTCAGCGCCGCCCAAGTGGCCTTGGCCTGGCTATTCGCGCAGGATGGTGTCGCCGCGATTCCCAAAGCCGCACGCGCCGAAAGCCAGCAAGCCAATCTGGCGGCGCTCACGGTGCGTCTGGATGCCGCAGACCACGCCGCAATCGCAGCCCTGCCCAAGGATCAGCGATTTGTTAATCCAGGATTTGCCCCGGTATGGGACGCGCCCTGATCAAGCAACACCAGATCATCGCGGTGAATAATCTCATCGCGGCCCCGCCAGCCAAGTAGCGCTTCAATATCATCGGTGCGATGCCCCGCGATAATCGCGGCATCAGCGCTCGAATACGCGCACAGACCCCGCGCCAAAATCGCACCATCGGGCGCGATCAGCTCAACCGGATCACCGCGCTCAAACTGCCCCTCGATCCCGGTAATCCCCGCCGGCAGCAATGAGGAGCCGCGCACAATCGCCCGCACCGCACCCGCATCCAGCGTAATGCGGCCCAGCGGCGCGAGCGATCCGGCAATCCAGCGTTTGCGCGCTGAGCGTCCGCCCGGCTGCGGCAAAAACCAGGTGCAGCGCGCCCCTGCGCGCAGCGCGGCCAGCGGATGCATCACCCCACCCAGCGCAATCGCCATCGCGCAACCCGCTTGCGTCGCAATCCGCGCTGCCACCAATTTGGTGCGCATCCCGCCCGATGAATAACCCGGCGGCGGCGCCCCACCCATCGCCTCAATCTCGGCGGTCAGCGTCGGCACCAGCTCAATATGCTGCGCGTGCGGATCACGCTTCGGATCATCCGTATATAGGCCGTCAATGTCTGAAAGCAGGATCAGTTGATCGGCCTCGATCATCTCCGCCACGCGCCCGGCCAGCCGGTCATTATCGCCAAAGCGAATTTCCCCGGTCGCCACCGAATCGTTTTCGTTAATCACCGGCACACAGCCCAGCTCCAGCAAAGTGTGCAACGTCGCCCGCGCATTCAAATAACGGCGCCGATCTTCGGTGTCGCCCAACGTCAGCAGTAATTGCGCAGCCGTTAGCCCGTGGCTCGATAACGCCGCACTCCAAGCCCCGGCCAGCCGAATTTGCCCGACCGAGGCAGCCGCTTGCTTCTCTTCCAACCGCAATCGTTTTTGCGTCAGCCCCAACCGGCGCCGCGCCAGCGCAATCGCACCCGAGGACACCACCACAACGCCAATCCCACGCTTGCGAAAATCCGCAATATCCGCCGCCACACTTGCAAGCCAGCCGGTGCGCGGCTCCGCCGCCTCGGGATCAACAATCAGCGCGCTGCCAATTTTCACCACCACCAGCCGGGCCTGATCCAGCCTGGGTGTGGGGTGCAGGCTCATGCGCGTTCGGCGCGGATCATCGCGAGGGCCGCGCGCAACACCTCATCCACCCCGGTTTGCCCAGCCGCAGACGCCATCAGCACCGGCGCGCCGCTCGCCCGCTCCAGCGCCGCCCGCCGCGCCGAAGCCTCGCGCGGGCTCATCGCATCGGCCTTATTCAGCACAATCAACTCAGGCTTTTGATCCAAGCCACCACCATAAGCGCGCAATTCCTCGCGCACCGTGCGCCACGCTTTGACCACCTGCCCCGCCGCCCCATCCACCAGATGGATCAACACCGCACAGCGCTCGACATGGCCGAGAAACCGATCACCAAGCCCGGCCCCCTCATGCGCACCCTCAATCAACCCCGGAATATCGGCCAGCACGAATTCCTCGGTCATCGAGAGCCGCACAACGCCAAGTTGCGGATGCAGCGTGGTGAACGGGTAATCGGCAATCTTCGGTCGCGCCGCCGAGGCCGCCGCCAGAAAGGTCGATTTCCCAGCATTCGGCAGCCCGATCAGCCCGGCATCGGCGATCAATTTCAGCCGCAACCAAACCCAACGCTCCTCGCCCGGCCAACCCGGATCGGCGCGGCGCGGCGCCCGATTGGTCGAGGTTTTGAACATCGCATTACCATGCCCGCCATCACCGCCGCGCAGCAGCACCACTTCCATATCCGGCTTATCAAGGTCGGCGAGCAAGGTTTCCCGGTCATCGGCAAAAATCTGCGTGCCAATCGGCACCTTGATCAGCAAGGTTGGTGCCGCCGCCCCGGTGCAATCGCGCCCGGCGCCATTGCCGCCTTTGCGGGCGCGAAAATGCTGGGTGTAGCGAAAATCGATCAACGTATTCAGATTTTCCACCGCGCGAAACACAATATCGCCACCCCGCCCGCCATTACCGCCGTCCGGGCCGCCAAATTCGATATATTTCTCACGCCGGAACGCGACAACGCCATTACCGCCATCGCCGGAGCGCAGATAGATTTTCGCCTGATCGAGGAATTTCATCGGACTACAACAAAAAAGGCCGGCACGGGCCGGCCTTCTGGCGCGTGCCGGACGGAACGATTATTCGGCAGCGATTTGGTGCGCGTCAACCGAAACATGCACCCGGCCCTCGGCCCGGCGATCAAATTTCACATGACCATCAACCAGCGCGAAAATCGTATGGTCGCGGCCAAGCCCGACATTGCGGCCCGGATGCACCTTGGTGCCGCGCTGGCGAATAATGATGTTGCCGGCAACCACTTCCTGCCCACCGGACTTCTTGACGCCCAAACGGCGACCCGCGGAATCGCGCCCGTTGCGCGATGAACCGCCTGCTTTCTTATGTGCCATGAAACAATCCTCCGATTCAGGCGGCGTTGATCGATGCGACGCGCAGCACCGTCACATGCTGGCGATGACCATTCTTGCGGCGGCTATTCTGCCGGCGGCGCTTCTTGAAAATGATCACCTTATCGAGACGATCCTGGGCAATCACGGTCGCGGTCACCGAAGCGCCCTCAACCACCGGCTTGCCAAGCACAATCCCGGCCTCACTGCCCATCGCGAGAATATCGGTAAAGGTGACTGTGCTACCAGCCTCAGCCTCCAGCTTCTCGACCTTGAGCACCATTTCCGGTGCGACGCGATATTGTTTGCCGCCGGTGCGGATCACTGCGAACATCGATTTGGTCCAATTCTCTCGAAAGCGGCTGACGGATCAGCCAAAACAAAACGCGCGAGGCCAAGCGGACTCGCGATACGCAGCGTATAGGGCGGGCCAACGCCCTAAGTCAATCATCACCCTCAGCCCGCATGCGAAGGCTGGGCTGCTTGCGCGGTATAGGCCGGCGGCGTGGTGTAGCCGAGCGCGTACAGCTTTCGCAAAATCGCAAACATCAAAGGCTGCACACCAAACCAGGTCAAATGCACCTGATCGGCAACCACATAATTAACCTTGCCCGCACTCAGCCGGTTCCACGCCAGCACATGCACATTCGGGTCATGGGCCTGCGCCCAGCGATATTGCCGCGCCACCTCGCTCTGCCACGGGCGCGGCACCGCCGGAATGATCAACAACACCTGGCGCTGCCCCACCAGCGCCAAAAACTGCACCAGATTGGCGCGATCAACCGGCCCATTACTGCCAAGTTCGATCACGATATATTTGATATTATGATAAAATTTTTTCTCCTTCAGCGCCGCGATGATCCCGATGCTGCGCACGAAAGAACGGCCCACATGGCCATCCAAATACCCATCCGGCACCTCATGCAGCACATAACCCGACCAGCCGAGCAGAATCGAATCGGTCAAAAACAACACTTTCTTGTCCGGATAGAGCGCGTTCTGCGCAATCCGCCGATTATCAAAATAAACATAGGTCTTGCGCGGCTCCGGCACCCAGGTCAGCAAGCTTTTGCGCCGCGCCTGCGCCGCCGCGATTTTCGCTTGCGTCCGCGCCGCTTGCCGCGCCTGATGCGCCGCAATCGCGCGTTGATCCGCCGCCAGCGCGGCACGGGTGCTGCGCAATTGATTGGTCAAATAGCTCGATTTGGCGTTGAGATTATCGATTTGCCCCGCCAGCCGCGCCACCTGCTGCTGCCCGGTCGCGGCGCGATACCAGCCATAAGCGCCAAAACACAGCAGCAGGCTCGCCACCAAAGCCGGCATCACGCCCAGCACCACCCGTGGCCGCTTGGCCACCAGCCTTTGCAAACTGACCTCGATTGATTGATAGGTCAGCAGCGACAGCGCAAAAATCAACAAAAGCGCCAACACAAGCTGATCAAAAGGCGGCGCATCATAGAGAAAATGATGCACCACCGCGATCACCGGCACATTCCACAAATAGAGCGAGAACGACATCTCGCCGATCACGCTGCCGATACTGGGCTTGATGCTGCACAACCACCGGCTGCGCTTGGCGCTGAATAAAACCAGGCCCGTCAGTACAGCGGTCGCCGCCGAATAGATCACGTAATCATGATAACGGCCAAAAACCATGATCAAAGCCAGGAGCAAAACCGCCCCCAAGCCGAGCACATCATAGCGCCACGCCCGAGCACGGTCAGATGCACGGTCAGATGCGCGCTGCTCAAACCCGGCATATAAACTGCCGAACAAATACG
>JBMFWT010000051.1:0-16522 GCA_049964975.1 Acidiphilium sp. | reverse complement strand
CGGCGTTGGCGGAAGAGCATCGGCATTTGACCCTTGGCGATATTGAGCGGGTGGTCACGGCGATTTTTGACGAGATGACGGCGGCGTTGGCGGAAGGCGGACGGGTTGAGCTGCGCGGCTTCGGGGCATTTTCGGTCAAGCGGCGGCGCGCGCGGGTCGGGCGCAATCCGCGCACCGGGCAAACGGTGGACGTGGCGGAGAAGAGCGTGCCGTTTTTTCGGGCGGGGCGGGAATTGCGCGAAATGGTCAATGAGGGTAGCCCGGCAAAGGCCCGCTTATCCCGGCCGGCCTCGCGCGATGGAGTTTCCCCCTGAAAACCGTTCGATTGATTTTTGGCGCGCTGGTCATTTTGCTGCTGGCGATATTTTTGCTCTCCAACCGCGAGGCGGTGCCGGTTGGGTTTTGGCCGCTGGGCACGCTGGCGGAATTGCCGCTGAGCGTGGTGGCGCTGGTGGCTTTGGTGCTCGGCGTGCTGGTGGGGCTGCTCTGGCATTTGCCCGCACGGATGGGGGCGACGCGGCGGGCCAAGCGCGCTGAGAAGCAGATTGCCAGCATGCAGGCGGCCAGCCTTGTGAAGCCTGTGGAGATCCCGCCGGCGCGCCCTGGCGCGTGATGCCGCCATCCCGGCTGATTGCTGCGATTGATACGGCGGATGCGGTTGAGGCTATGCGGCTGGCGACGATGCTGCGCCCGCATGTGGGGCTGATCAAGCTGGGGCTTGAGGTGTTTTGCGCGCAGGGGCCGACCTGCCTGGACTGGGCGGCGGGCGCGCCGGTGTTTTTGGATTTGAAATTGCACGATATTCCGAACACGGTTGCCGGGGCGGTGCGGGCGTTGCTGCGCCGCCCGCCGGCGATGCTGACGCTGCATGCGCAGGGCGGGCCGGCGATGATTGCGGCGGCGCGCTCGGCTGCGGAAGCGGCGGGGGCGGCGCGACCAATTTTGCTCGCGGTGACGGTGCTGACCAGCCTGACCGGCGCTGATTTGGCAGCGACCGGGGTGATGGCGACGCCACGCGAGCAGGTGTTGCGCCTGGCCGGGATGGCGCTGGAGGCGGGGGCGGACGGGCTGGTGTGCAGTGCGGCGGAGATTAGCGCGATCCGCGCGGCGTTTGGCAGCAAGCCGATTTTGGTGGTGCCGGGGATCCGGCCTGCAGGGTCAGCGCTCGATGATCAGGCGCGCACGGCGACGCCGGAGGCGGCGATGGCGGCGGGGGCTGATTATTTGGTGGTCGGGCGACCGATCACGCAAGCGGCGGACCCGGTTGCGGCGGCTTTGGCGATCGCATCAGCCATGGGATCGGCAATGAGCGCCGCGATGGGACCGGCGATGGGATCGGCGGGTGCGGGGCGATGATTGCGGTGAAGATTTGCGGGATTAATAACGAGGAATCTTACCGGGCGGCGGTGAGTGCCGGGGCGACTTGGCTCGGTTTTAATTTTTTCACCCGTTCACCGCGCCTCGTCACGGCGGCGCAGGTGGCGGCGATGGCCGGGGCGGATTGGGCGCCCCGGGTGGGTTTGTTTGTCGAGCCGGAGGATGCGGCGATTTGTGCGGTGCTGAGTGCCTGCCGGTTGGATGTGTTGCAGCTTTATGCCAGCCCGGCGCGCTGCCGGACGGTGCGCGAGGCGTTTGGCGTGCCGGTTTGGCGGGCGGTGGGCGTGAGTTCGCCGGCGGAATTACCCCAGGATGATGAGGGGTTGGACGGGTTTGTGATTGAAGCGAAGCCGCCCGCCGGGGCGGACCGGCCTGGTGGCAACGGGGTGCAGCTTGATTGGGCGATGCTGCGCGGCTGGCAATCGCCCGCACCGTGGCTGTTGGCGGGCGGGCTGACTGTTGCGAATGTTGCGCAAGCGGTGGTCGCGAGTGGCGCGCATGCGGTGGATGTCGCGTCCGGGGTGGAAACCGCGCCGGGGCAGAAATCCGCAGCACTGATTGAGGCGTTTGTGGTGGCGGCGCGTCAGGGCTGCGAGCGCGGGCAATAATAGGTGGCGCGGTTTGACTGCACGATGCGGGTGATGCCGGGGCAGCGCGGCGGGCCGGGGCATTGGGCGCAGGGTTGGCCTGCGCGGTCATAGACGCGCCACGCATGTTGGAAATAGCCAAGTTCGCCCGATGGCTGGGCGTAGTCACGCAGGCTGGAGCCGCCTGCGGCGATGGCATCCTTGAGGGTTTCGCGGATGGCGGCGATCAGGGTGGTCAGTTGTTTGCGGTTGAGCTGGGATGCGGGGATGGTGGGGTTGATGCGCGCCCGGTGCAGGGCCTCGCTCGCGTAGATATTGCCGATGCCCGCGATCAAGCCTTGGTCGAGCAGCGCTATTTTGATGGGGGTGGATTTACGGGCGAGGGCGCGACCGAGATAGGAAGGGGTGAGGCCGGGTTCCAGCGGTTCCGGCCCGAGTTTGGCGAGCAGCCAATGCTGGTTTTCGGCCTCGGTCGCCACCAGATCGAGCGCGCCGAAGCGCCTTGGATCGACAAAGCCGATTTGGCGGCCTGAGCCGGTGCGGAGCGTCAAATGCTGATGGGTTTGGGGCGCTTGATCGATGGTCATGCGGCCCGACATGCCGAGATGGATCAGCAGCGAGGTGCCGCGATCCAAGCGGAGTAGAATATATTTGCCGCGCCGGCGAAAGCCCGTGACCTGCGCACCGATCAGGGCTTGGACCACGCCATCGGGCACCGGCCAGCGTAAATCGCTGCGGGCCAGGGCGGCGTGGGCGATGATTTGGCCGGTTAAGGCGACATCCAGCCCGCGCATGACGGTTTCGACTTCGGGGAGTTCCGGCATGATCGGTTTGAGGCTATAGACTGGGATGATGAGCGAGACCAGCACGAGCGATATTGTCGATTTTGGCTTCTCCACGGTGCCGCGCGCGGAAAAATCCGCCCGGGTGCGCGATGTGTTCGACAGCGTGGCGCGGCGCTATGACATTATGAACGATTTGATGTCTTTGGGCGTACACCGGCTGTGGAAGCGCGATTTTGTCACCGCACTGGGGCCGCGCGCGCATTTGCGCTTGCTGGATTTGGCGGGCGGCACCGGGGATATCAGCTTTCAATGGCGCAGGCGGGGTGGCGGGCCGGTATTGCTGAGTGATATTAATGGCTCGATGCTGTCGGTGGGCCGGACGCGGGCGGAGAATCGCGGCTTGGTTGAGGGGATTTCTTGGCTGGTGACCGATGCCGAAGCGCTGCCGCTCCCTGATGGCGCGGTGGACCGGGTGAGCATGGCGTTTGGCTTGCGCAATTGCACCAATAAGGAGCGGGTGCTGGCCGAGGCGCTGCGGGTGCTCAAGCCGGGCGGGCGGTTTTTTTGCCTCGAGTTTTCGAAATTGCAAATTGCGGTGGCGGCGCCGCTTTATGAGCGTTGGTCGTTCAAGGCGCTGCCCGAGATTGGCGCGCTGGTGGCCAAGGACCGGGATAGTTATCAATATTTGGCTGAGAGCATCAGGATGTTTCCCGATCAAGACACATTGGCTCAGATGATGCGCACGGCAGGGTTTGTGCGGGTGAGTTATCGGAATTTGAGCGGGGGGATTGCCGCGATCCATGCGGGTTGGCGGCTGTGAGTGCGGAATCTGATTTAGACGGCAAGCGGATTTTATTGATTATTGCGGGCGGGATTGCCGCCTATAAGGCGCTGGAATTGATCCGGCTGTTGCGCCAGGCCGGGGCTTCGGTGCGCGCCGTGCTGACGCGGGGTGGGGCAGAGTTCGTGACTGCATTATCGGTGCAGGCTTTGTGTGAAGACCGGGTTTATACCGAGCTATTTTCGCTCACCGAGGCGAGTGAGATGGGGCATATTCAGCTTTCGCGCAGTGCGGATTTGCTGGTGGTGGTGCCGGCCTCGGCGGATATTTTGGCGAAAATGGCGGCGGGGCTTGCCGATGACCTCGCCAGCACCCTGCTGCTCGCGACCGACAAGCCGGTTTTGGTGGCCCCGGCGATGAATGTGCGGATGTGGCAGCACGCGGCGACGATGCAGAACATGGCGCAATTGCGGGCGCGCGGTGTGCAGGTGGTGGGGCCGGATGAGGGGCCGATGGCGTGCGGCGAATTTGGGCCGGGGCGGTTGGCAGAGCCTGCGGTGATTTTGGAGGCGATTGCGACTTTGCTGCGCCCGGTGGGAAAACTTGCGGGTTATCATGCGGTGGTGACCAGCGGGCCGACGCATGAGCCGATTGATCCGGTGCGGTATTTGGCCAATCGGAGTTCGGGGCGGCAGGGCCATGCGATTGCCGGCGCGCTCTCGGCGCTGGGCGCACGGGTGACGCTGATTTCCGGGCCGGTGACGATGGCGGACCCGCCCAATGTCAGCGTAGTGCGTGTGGAGACGGCGCGGGAAATGTTAGGCGCGGTGCAAGACGCGATGCCCGCGGATATTGCGGTATTTTGTGCGGCGGTGGCGGATTGGCATGTGACGCCGCTGCCCGCGAAATTGAAGAAGACAGCGGGGACACCGGTGTTCGAATTGCAGGAAAATCCCGATATTCTCAAGGAAATTTCGATGTTAGCGACTGGGCGACCGCGCTTGGTGGTGGGGTTTGCGGCGGAGACCGAGCGTGTGGCCGAGCAGGCGGCGCAAAAAAGATTGCGCAAGGGCTGTGATTGGATTGTCGCGAATGATGTGCGTGCGGAGAGCGGGATTATGGGCGGGGCCGAGAATGAGGTGGTGCTGGTGACGGCGGCGGGGAGCGAAACTTGGCCGCGTGCGCCCAAGGAAGCGGTTGCGGCGCGGCTGGCTGCGCGGATTGCCGAGGAATTTTCGGCATGATTGAGGTTGTGATCAAGCGCTTGCCGCATGGTGCGGATTTGCCGTTGCCTGGCTATGCGACGGCGGGGGCGGCGGGGATGGATATTTGTGCGGCGGTCGCGGATCAAATGGTGTTAGCGCCGGGGGCGCGGGCTTTGATCCCGACCGGGTTTGCGATCGCGCTGCCGCCTGATTATGAATTGCAGATCCGGCCGCGTTCGGGCCTTGCGCTGAAATCAGGCATTATGGTGGTGAATAGTCCGGGCACGATTGATGCGGATTATCGGGGCGAGGTGCAGATTTTGCTGCTCAATGCTGGCGCAGAACCGTTTGTGGTGACGCGGGGGATGCGGATTGCGCAGGCTGTGTTAGCGCCGGTTTATCGCGCGGTGTGGCGCGAGAGCGAGACGCTGGAGGCCAGCGGGCGCGGTGCGGGCGGGTTTGGCAGCACGGGGCTGGGGTTTGTGCCGCCGATGGGGGGATGAATGGTGGATCGAGATTGTAAGGCGCAAGGCAGCGCAGCGTAGCGAGGAGACTTCTTTTTTGTGAACAAAAAAGAAGCAAAAAAAACTTTGCTCCGCTGGGTCGGTGCTGGTTTCGACGCTACTGCACCAACGAGCCACTGCACCAACTCAATAAAGTTTTTTGCTTTTTTCCAAAAAAGCAGCTTTTTTTCGTTATCGACATTGCAACAACGATCATCCGATACGCCGACCAAATCAGGCTCAGGCAGTCGCCGGGTTACGGCAGGGATTACTGCAAATCCGGCGGGATGGCCTCGGTTTTCAGGCGGGTGACCAAGTCGTCGAGGGCGAGGAGGAGCGAGTCAGTGGAGCCGAGGCGGCGGAGCGAAACGGTTTGTTGCTCGGCTTCGCGGCGGCCGACGACGAGGATGTTGGGGACCAGAGCGAGGCTCAGGTCGCGGATTTTGGCGTTGATTTTTTCGTTGCGGGTATCGGTGATGACGGACAGGCCTGCGGCTTTGAGGGTGGCGGCCACCTGGTCGGCGTAGTTATTCGCGTCGGTGACGATGCTGGCGACGGCGACTTGGGTGGGGGCGAGCCAGAGTGGGAAGCGGCCGGCGTAATGTTCGATCAGGATGCCGATGAAGCGCTCAAAGCTGCCGACGATGGCGCGGTGGAGCATGACCGGGCGGGCACGGCTGCTTTCGGCGGTGATGTAGCTGGCATCAAGCCGGTCGGGGAGCACGAAATCGACTTGCAGGGTGCCGCATTGCCAATCGCGACCGATGGCATCGCGGAGCACGAATTCGAGTTTCGGGCCGTAGAACGCGCCTTCGCCGGGGTTGATGGTATAGGTGACGCCGGCTTGGGCGCAGGCGGCTTTGAGCGCGGCCTCCGCGCGGTCCCACACTTCATCGCTGCCGGCGCGGGGGGTGGGGCGGTCTGCGAATTTGACGGCGAAATCGGCGAAGCCGAAATCGCGGTAGGTTTCGCGCAGCATGGCGACGAAATTGACCGTTTCGGCAGCGATTTGGTCTTCGGTGCAGAAAATATGCGCGTCATCTTGGGTGAAGGCGCGCACGCGCATGATGCCGTGCAGGGCGCCGGAGGGTTCGAAGCGGTGGCAGGAACCGAATTCGGCCATGCGGAGCGGGAGTTCGCGGTAGCTGCGCAGGCCGTGATTGAAGATTTGCACATGGCACGGGCAGTTCATCGGTTTGACCGCGAGCACCTTGTCTTCATCTTCGATGGTGGCGATGAACATGTGGCTGCGGTAATTGTCCCAATGGCCGGATTTTTCCCAGAGGGTGCGGTCCACCAATTGCGGGGTTTTGACTTCTTGGTAGCCGAACGCTTCTTGTTTGCGGCGCATATAGGCTTCGAGCGTGCGGTAGAGGCGCCAGCCTTTTTCGTGCCAGAACACGCTGCCCACCGCTTCGTCTTGCATGTGGAACAGATCCATTTGCCGACCGAGTTTGCGGTGATCGCGGCGTTCGGCTTCTTCGAGCTGGTGCAGATGCGCATCCAGCTCTTTTTGGTCGCGCCAGGCGGTGCCGTAGATGCGCGAGAGCATGGGGTTGCGGTGATCGCCGCGCCAATAGGCGCCAGCGACTTTGGTGAGTTTGAAGGCTGTGCCGACATCGCCGGTGCTGCGCAGATGTGGGCCACGGCAGAGATCGAGCCAGTCGCCTTGGCGGTAGATGGAGATGATTTCGCTGGCCGGCAGATCGCGGATCAGCTCGGCTTTGAAGCGCTCGCCCCGGGATTCGAAGAAGGCGATGGCGTCATCGCGCGGCCATTCTTCGCGGGTGAAGGGCGCGTTGGCGGCGATGATGTCGCGCATTTTGGCTTCGATGGCGGCGAGATCATCCGGGGTGAACGGCTCGTTGCGGAAGAAATCGTAATAAAAGCCGGTCTCGATAGCGGGGCCGATGGTGACTTGGGTGCCGGGATAAAGCGCTTGCACGGCTTCGGCCATGACATGGGCGGCGTCATGCCGGATCATGGGCAACGAATCCGCGTCTTTGCGGGTGATGAAGCGGATGCGGGCATTTTCGGTGACGCGGGTGGCGAGATCGACCAGTTTGCCGTTCAGTTCCATCGCCAGGGCGGCTTTGGCGAGGCCGGGGCCGATGGAGGCCGCGATCGCGGTGCCGGTTACGGCGCCCGGATAGTCGCGGACGGAGCCGTCTGGCAGGGTGATCGCAGGCATTTTTCGCTCCTTTAGAAGGTTAAGGTTGGGTTGTTATGCCGGTCCGTCAGGGCGCTAGCAACCCGGTCCACCGACAGATCGGCTAGATCGGGGGCGCTGAGCACACGCGGCCAATCGCCGTTCGGGTAGCGCGGGGCGGTGAGGCTCGGGTCGCTCGCGTTGGCGAACAGGACAATCGAGGGCACGCCGAGGGCGGTGGCGAGATGCATGGGGCCGGTATCATTGCCGATGGCCAGGGTGGCGCGGGAAAGCACGCGGGCGAGGCTGAGCAGGCTGGTGCGTCCGGTGAGATCGATCGCGTCCGGGGCGCGGCGGCGGATTTCGGCGGCGAGGGGGGCTTCGGCGGCGCCGCCGAGAATGACGATGGGGCCGGACAGTTGGAGGGCGAGGCGCGCAAAATGGCTGGCGGGCCAGCGTTTTTCGGGCCGATGCGGGGCGGCACCGGGGATCAGGGCGGTGAAACGAGCGGGCAGGTCCGGGCCGTCAGGGAGCGGTGCGGTGCGCAGCCAGGTGAGGTCGGGGATGGGCAGTGGGCGGGTAAAGCCGGCCTCGGCGAGCTGCTCGGCGAGGCGTTCAGTTGTGTGCAGGGCGTTGCGGGCCGGGTTGGTGTGCGGGGCGCTGCAGCCGGGCGCGATGCCTGACCAGGGCGGACGGCCCGCCAGACGGAAATAGCGCGAGGAGCGCTGCGAGGTTTGCAAATCATAGACAAAATCAAAACCGATCAGCTTTTGGCGCAGGCGCCATAGGCCGGGTAGGTCGAAGAATCGTGGTTTCGGGTCGATCAGGATTTGATCGAACCAGGGGGCGGCGGCGAGAAAATCCGCGAACGGGGCGGTGGTGAGCAGTGAAATCGCGGCGGCTTGGTGGGCGGCGCGGATGGCGGCGAAGGCGGGGAAGCTCAGCACGATGTCCCCCAACGCGCCGTGGCGGATGATCAGGATGCGTTTCATCCGAGGAGTTCGTGATAGGCGGCGAGATTGCCGGCTTGCATGGCGGCGATGGAGTAATGGGTGGCGACGAAATCGCGGGCGGCGGCGCCCATCGCCATGCGGGCGGGGATGTCCATATCCAGCGCGCGATCGATGGTGGCGGCGAGGGCTTCGGCGTCGCCGGGTTTGGTGCGCCAGCCGGTTTGCCCATCGCGGATGGTTTCGCGGGCGGCACCGTGATCGGTGGCGATGACGAGGCGGCGCATGGCTTGGGCTTCGACGATGGTGCGCCCGAAGGCTTCGGGGTCGGTGGAGGCGTTGACCACCACATCGGCCAATTTATAGGCGGCGGGCATGTCGGTGCAATCACCGATCATGCGGATGCGCCCGGCGACGCCGAGACGATCCGCTTGTTGCCACAGGCTGCGGACATAATCATGGCGGCCTTGCGCGGCGCCGACCAGGAGCAGCAGCGCATCGCGATGGCGCAGCTTGGCGAGGGCATCGATCATCACCCCCTGCCCTTTCCAGGCGGTGAGCCGGGCGGGCAGCATGATGGTGGGCGCGCCATCGATCAGGCGCCAATCCTGCGCGAAGCGGATCATGCGGGTTTCGTGGACGCTATCGGGGTTGAAGCGCGCCGGATCGACGCCGCCGGGGACGATGCGCAGGCGATCATCGCCGATTTGATGCCGCTCGCGGATCAGGTCAGCGATATAGGCGGAGACGGCGATGACGCGCTGGCCGGAGGCCATGACGCTGTTATAGGCGCGTTTGAGTTTGCTGCCCTCGCTATAGGCACCGTGATAGGTGGTGACCAAGGGAATGGCGCAGGCGGCGGCGGCGGCGCGGGCGGCGAAAGCGGGGGCGCGGGAATGGACGTGGATCAGGGAGATGCGCTCGGCTTTGATCAGTTTGATCAGGCGGCTGGTGTTGGCGCGGCGCGAGAGCGGATTGCGGGTATCGAGCGGGAGGGCGCGGAAATGGCCGCCCGCGCGTTCGACCTGGGTGACGAGGCGGCCTGGGGCGGCGGCGACGATGGCGCGCGCGCCGGTGCGGGCGATGGCTTCGGTGAGTTCGACCACGACTTGTTCGACCCCGCCGGTTTCCAGACGCGGCAGAACCTGTAAAACCGCATAGTCGCGCGCACTGCCCATTATCCTGCCTTTCGGGTTGGGCGGTTAGCACAACCGGCATGGAAGGGGAATCGGCGTGACCATTCAGCGTATACGGCATCAGGGGACCGAGCTGGCCTATCAAGTGCTGGCCGGGGCGGACCCGGTTTTGGTGTTTCTGCCGGGCTTTGGCTCGGACATGGCCGGGACCAAAGCGTTGTTTTTGCACGATCATTGCGCGGCGCGGGGGCAGGCGATGCTGCGGCTCGATTATTCGGGGCATGGGGTGTCCGGCGGGGTGTTTACCGAGGGATGCATTGGACGCTGGGCAGGGGATGCGGCAGCGGTGATTGAGGCCGCAGTGCCGGGACGGCGGCTGGTGCTGGTTGGGTCATCGATGGGGGGGTGGATTGCGGCTTTGTTGGCGCGGGATTTGGCTGCGCAATTGCATGGGTTGGTTGGCATTGCGCCAGCGCCGGATTTTACCGAGGATTTGCTGCGCCCGGCGCTGGATGCGGCGGCTTTGCAGGATTTGGCGCGCGCGGGGGTGACGATGATCCCCAATGCCTACGGGCCGCCGACGCCGATTACCGGGCTGCTGTTAGAGGATGGGGCGGCGCACTTAGTTTTGCGTGCGCCGCTGGCGATTGAGGCACCGGTGCGGCTGATCCATGGGATGCGCGATGCGGAAGTGCCGTATCAGACCAGCTTGCGCCTCGCCGAGCGGATAACCGGGGCGAATGTGCAGATCACATTGGTCAAGGATGGCGAGCATCGGCTGTCGCGGGCCGAGGATTTGGCGCTGCTCGCGCAGATGTGTGACGCTGTCACGGATTGATACCGGCGCGAGGCACCGCTGTTACAAAGCGGTGCGATAGGAGCGAAACCGGATTGGCGAGAAATCCGGTTGTGATGGAGATCAACATGACCAAAGCGAAGATTTTGCTGCTTGCCGCGACGTTGTTGGCGGGCAGTGCCAGCGTGGCGTTGGCTCAGCCGGTGGGTAAAATGCGGGGTAAGCCCGTGTCGGTCACGGGCACGGTGCAGCATTTCACCCTGACGCCGTTTGGCGCGATTGTTGGATTGCAACTGAGCAACGGCGCGCAGGTGCTGGCACCGCCCTTTATGTCCACCCAGATTGCCTATGCGGTGAAGCTGGGCGATCAGGTGACGGTGCAGGGTGTTTCGATGGGGGCGGTGACGCGGGCGCTGCGGATTACCGATGCGACCAGCCACCAGAGTGTCACGCTGCCCAAAAGGCCGTTCCGGCATCATGGCGCGGCGGCGGCAACGGTGCAGGGCACGGTGGTGAGCCTGATTAATGGGCCACGGATGAGGCATTTCGGGGTGATGCTCAATAATGGCACGCAATTGGCCCTGCCGCCGACGGCGTTTGACGACGCGGCGCTGCGTGGGCTGCTGAAACCGGGCGCGCAACTGGTGGCGAGCGGTGCGGAACAGGCGAGCGCGCTGGGCACGGTGCTGAAGGTGCAGGAAGTGGGTGCCGATTCCAGCCAATTGACGGCGGTGACGTGGCCGCACTGGCATCACCGCCATGCTGGGGGACATCCGAAGCCCGCCGCGCAATAATCGGCTAAAATCCTCTCCGGATTGTGTAATTTTTTCATCACCCGGCCCTTGCGCCGGGTGAATTGTTTGGTTACACGGTTTTCTCCGAACATGAATTTCTTGTAAATTATTTACAGAAATTTGGCGGTTCGAGCCTGATCGTTTTGTCATCTCGCACGCTGTTTTGTTGTGCGGTGGAGAGGGTGTATCAGGATTATGATTTGTGGAATTTCGGCGCGGAATGTCTCTGCGCCGACTCTGGGGAGAGAAACAATGCGGCGAGCATTATCAGTGACAGGTTTGGCGGGGTCGATCGGCCTTGGTTTGGCCGTGGCGGCGACGGCGGTGGCAGGAGTGGCGCAGGCGGCGACAGCACCCGCGCAAATCAAAATCGGCACGCTCTATGCGAGCAGCGGTACGTTTGCGGTGGCTTCGCAGGGGCAATATAAGGGCCTGCAATTTTGGGCTGCCGAGGTTAACAAGAGCGGCGGCTTGTTTGTGAAGGCGTTCAACAAGAAAATTCCGGTGAAGATTGTCGCTTATGACGATCAAAGCTCCACCGCGACGGCGACGACTTTGTATAATCAGTTGATTACCCAGGATAAGGTTGATCTGTTGGTCGCTGATTTCGGGTCGGTCCTGACCTCGGTGGCGGTGCCGATTGCGGCGGAACATCATATGTTGCTGATCGACCCGACCGGGTCGGGGGCGAATTTCTTCACCAAGAAAACGCCGTATTTGGCTGATGTGTCGATCCCGTCTTCGACGGTGTGGCCGCTGCCGCTGGCGCATTATTTGCTGCAGCAAAAAATCAAGCGGATTGCCGTGGTGTATGGCTCGAATGATTTCGATGCGTCGCAGGCGTCAACGCTGAAGGATGTGTTAGCGAAGGGCGGGGTGAAGCCGGTTTATTATCATGCGGTGCCGACCACGGAATCCAATTACACGGTGCTGCTGCACACCATCGCGGCGCGTCATCCGGATGCGGTGATTGAGATGGGCTATCCGCCGAATGATATTGCGTTCCTGCGGGCGCTGAAATCGAGCGGGCTGCATTTCAACATGACCTTTACGATTTTCCCGGGTCAGTTGATTGATTTGATCACCAAGAATGTCGGCGCGAAAGGGTTGGCTTATACCTATACCTACCCGACGCCGCCGCTGGTGAAGTTCAAGACCGTGACGGACGGGATGAATACGGCGCAATTTGTGCAGGCTTTCACCGCCGCTGATAAGGCAGCGCCGAATTTCTTGGATGCGGCCGGCTATAATACCGGGATCATCATGCAGAAAATGGTAGCGACGGCGCCGAGCTTTACGCAATTGGCGTTTGATAAAGCCTTGCTCGACATGTCGGGCAAGACCAAGACGGTGCTGGGCAAGTTTGTGATGACTGATCATGGCGCGCAGCTTGGCGAGTTGCTGCCGGTGGCGCAGCTGGTGCCCACCGGGGCCAGCAACAAGATTGTCGTGGTATACCCAAATGATAAAGCGACGGGTAAGGCGGTTTATCCGGCGCCGAAATAAGATCGTTTGCCGCATGGCTGAACCGGGTTCGGGGCTTGGCCCTGGACCCGGTTTTATCGAGACCGACTATCACCACCGACGACATAACTAAGGCATGATGGATGCTTGATTTAATCGAATACGCCGTTGTTGGCGGGATTTTGTATGGGGTTTTTTTCAGCCTCATCGGCATTGGCCTGAACTTGGTGTTCGGGGTGATGAAGATTATCAATCTGGCGCATGGCCAGTTCATCATGCTGGGTGGGTTTGGCGCGTTTATCATGGTGCAGTATTTGCACCTCAATCCGCTGGCCGGGATTCCGCTGGCGATTTTGGGGGCGGCGGTGATTGGCTGGCCGCTTTATTATGCGGTGGTGCCGCGCCTGCAGGCGAGCCGCGACCCTGAGATGCTCTCGTTTATTTTGTTTTTCGGGATTGCCCAGATGATTGAGGCGATCACCGGGTTGGCGTTTGGTGCGGACCAGCGCTCCCTGCCCGGCTCGGCGTTGGGCGACGGGAATTTGGCGGTGCTGGGGCAGAGTTTTCCCGATAGCTGGTGGGTGGCTGATTTGGCGAGTGTGCTCGCGATTGGCGGGCTCTATTGGTATTTTTCGCGCACCAAGCTGGGCTACGCGACGCGCGCGATCATGGCGAACCGCGAAGAGGCGCGGGCAACCGGCATTGATGTTGACCGGGTTTCGGTGATTGCCTTCGTGATGGGGCTGGCGCTGGCCGGGATTGCCGGGGTGTTTGTGCCGTATTTGCTCGGCTCAGTCTCGCCGGATATTGGCGACACGCTGACCACGACCTCGTTTGCGATTGTGATTATCGGCTCGCTGGGCAATCCACTCGGCACGGTGATTGGCGGCTTGGTGTTTGGGCTGGGGACGATGATGATGCAGACATTTTATTCCTCCTGGTCAAATATTGTGCCTTATGCGTTGCTGATGGTGATTGTGCTGATCCGCCCGTCCGGGTTGCTCGGCAAGGCGGCCCGGGTTGCCTGAGATGAGCCAGTCAGTGACAAATTCGCCGCGTGATGATGGGTGGCGGCGGTTGCTTCCCGGTGCCGGGTTGCTGCTGGGGTTGCTCGCGGCATCGGTGGTGTTGCCGCATGTGATCGGCAACCAATCGCTGCTGTTCACGCTGGTGACCTATATGGTGCTCGCACAGGGTTTGAACCTGCTCTACGGGTTCACCGGCTATTTGCCGTTTGGCTATGTTGGGTTTTTCGGGTGCGGCGGCTATGCGACGGCGCTGCTGGTATTGCACACGGATTTGCCGGTGTTGGTTTGTGTGCTCGGCGGTGGCGCGGCGGCGGTGGCGATGGCGATTTTGTTAGCGCCGTTGCTGCGGCTATCGGGGGCTTATTTCTCGATCGCGAATTTGGCGGCGTCGCAGATTTTATATTTCGTGGTGGCCAATCCGCATTTGAAAGACATCACCGGCGGACCTTACGGATTGAAAATTGAGCGGGTTTATGACCCGGCGGCGAGCTATGCGACGATGGTGGCGGTCTTGTTACTGGCGACCGGCGTGGGGGTTTATTTTCGGACATCGCGGTTTGGTTTGGCGCTGCGGGCGATGACGCAGGATGCGGTGAGCGCCTCGATGGCCGGGCTGGATGTGGTGCGGGCGCGCGCGATTGTTTGGCTGATTTCGGCCCTGGTGGCGGGGCTGGCCGGTGGGGCTTATGCGTGGAACCTATCGGTATTTTATCCGGATGCGCTGTTTACCTTGCAGATTTCGGTGTTTGCCATTGTCTTTGCGCTGTTTGGCGGCGTGGGCACGGTGGTGGGGCCGCTGCTGGGGGCGGCGATTTTGTATAGTTTTTATGCGGTGATCGGGATTTCGACGCCGCAATATTTCGAGCTGATCTATGGGTTGCTGATTGTGTTGCTGGTGCTGTTTTTGCCGAACGGGGTGATGTCGTTGCTGGCGCGTTGGAGGAAAAATGGCGTCTGAACCACTGCTGCGCCTGGAGGGCGTGGGCAAGAAATTCGGGCTGCTCACCGTATTGAACGAGGTGAGTTTCAGTGTGCAGCCGGGCGAAATTGTCGGGTTGGTGGGGCCGAACGGCTCGGGCAAGACCACGACGATCAATGTGATTTCCGGGGTGCATCAGGCCAATTCGGGGCGGGTTTTGTTCGAGGGGCAGCCGGTGCAGCGCCTGCCGATTTTCAAGCTGGCGCGGCTGGGGATCAACCGCAGTTTTCAGGTGCCCAAAGTGTTTCATGACCTGACGGTGCGCGAGAATATAGACGTGGCGGCGACGATTGGGCGCGCACGCGGGGCTGATCCGGCAGCGATATTGCGCGAGATTGGCTTGGCGGACCAGGCGGAGACGCTGGCGGGATCGCTCACGGTCAATCAGCAGAAAATGCTGGATTTGGGCCGCGCTTTGGCGACAGGGCCGAAATTATTGTTGGTTGATGAAATCGGCGCGGGGCTTAACCCTTCGGAATTGGGCGGGATTGCGACGCTGCTGACGGGGCTTGCGGCGCGCGGCATTGCGCTGATTGTGGTTGAGCATTTGCTTGATTTTCTGGGCAAGATTACCGAACGGGTGATTGTGCTGGGGGCCGGCAAAATGCTGTTTGAGGGCTCGTTACAAAACGCCTCGCGCGACCCGGATGTGGTTGCGGCATTCATCGGAGGCTGAGATGTCTTTATTATCATTACGCAATGTGACCTCCGGCTATGGGCGGATGCAAATTCTGTGGGGCATTGATCTGGACGTGGCACCAGGCGAGACGGTGTTGCTGCTGGGGGCCAATAGTGCCGGCAAGACGACGTTGCTGCGCAGCATTATTGGACTTTTGCCGTGCTGGGCTGGATCGATCAATTTTGATGGTGCCTCGATTGGCGGTGAAAAACCCGATCAGCGCATCCGGCGGGGGATCGCGTTCATGTCCGAGTTGGGCGTGTTTCCGTCCTTGTCGATTGAGGAAAATATCCGGCTGGGCGGTTATTTTCTCTCCGGTGCGGAGGTGAAGCGGCGGAGCGAACGGCTGTTTGAGCTGTTTCCGGCCTTGGCGGCGAAAAAGCGCGATGCGGCGGGGACATTGTCAGGTGGGCAGCGCAAGATGTTGGGGATCGCCAAGGTGCTGATTTCCGAGCCGAAATTACTCTTGATGGATGAGCCGTCGTCTGGGCTGGCGCCGGTTTTTGTTAAGCAGGTGATCGAGGTGCTGAAATCGACGATTGGGGCGGGTACGGCGCTGTTGATTGCCGAGCAGAATGTTGCGTTTTTGGCGCTCGCGGATCGAGGCTATTTGATCGATCATGGGCAGGTGAAGCTTTCGGGCACGCGGGCGGCACTCGAGGCGGATGATGCGGTGCGGGCGGCTTATTTCGGGCTTTGATCGCCCGACACGGGCGACAATGCTGGTGGGTTTATACAAGCCCCTGGGTCCTGGTGATCCGGGGGTTTTTCGTGGGGATGGGGTGCGGTTTGCTCATAAAAAAACCCCGAACCTTGCGGTTCGGGGTTCGAGCGGAGGTCCGTAAGGATTAGATGAACGAGCCGCCGGCATAGACCGAGGCTTGCGCGACGGTGATGCCCTGCATCGTGATTTGCGTGCCGTCCGACAGGCTGACCAAGACGCCCGGCGTGCCATTGACGTTTGAGCCAGTGACCGAGGTGATGTTCGTGCCATCAACAGCGAACAATTTGTCAGTGTTCAGATTGAAGTCGGTGATCACATCATTACCACCGGTGTTGCCGGTTGCAGAGCCGAAGAAGTAAACATTGACGGCGCCCGTGACGGTTGATCCCGTCATCGTCGCGGAGCCGGAGCTACCGAAGAAGAACTGATTACCCGACCCACCCGAGGAGATGACGTCCACGCCGGCACCCGCCAGGAACAGGTTGCTGCCGGTTGCCGAGCTGGCTTGCAGGGTTTCGTTGCCGGAACCCGCATAGAGATAATTAGTGCCGTTGACCGTGGGGGACGCGGTTACACCATCCGCGT
>JBMFWT010000050.1:0-16705 GCA_049964975.1 Acidiphilium sp. | reverse complement strand
AGATGTCCCGGGAGGCCGAGAAAAATTTTGGGCGCACCGGCTTCACGTCCGAAGGCGGTACTGTTTCGCCGATTGATGAAAGCCGCAACTCCAACGCCAACGTGCGCAATCTCAGGAATTTTTGGGAAAAGCAAAAACTTTAATCGCTCGAATTCAACCACGCACGTATACAGTCCTGCGCCCCCCCCCCATCCCCCCCCCGCCAGCCGTTTTGAGCGAAAGTTTTTTGCGCCGCTTTTTTTCAAAAAAGCGGTTTTTTGCTCGCTTTCACGGCTCTCCGCCGATTAGCCTGATTGACCCTCTGCCTAGTTGGTGGCAGTTTAATTCGTAAAGATTAGAGCAACCATGAGGGAGCGGCATTATGGCGCAGTCGGGTGCTGAGCGCGGCGGGACGCGGCCTAATATTTTGGTGGTTTTGTTTGATGATGTCGGGTTTTCGGATTTTGGGTGTTATGGCTCGGGGATCCGCACGCCGGCGATTGATCAATTGGCGGCGGGGGGGCTGCGTTATACCGGGTTTCACACGACGGCGATGTGCTCGACGACGCGGGCTTCGTTGTTGACGGGGCGGAATCATCATCGGGTAGGGATGGGGTGTCTTGCGAATTTTGATGCGGGGTTGCCGGGGTATCGGGGCAAGATTGCGCGGGAGGCGGGGGTTTTGCCGGAGATGCTGCGGGGGGTGGGGTATCGGACTTATATGGTCGGCAAGTGGCATGTGACGCCGCTGCATGAGACGGGGCCGGCGGGGCCGTTTGATGGGTCGCCGTTGGGGCGGGGGTTTGATCGGTTTTATGGGTTTATGGATGCGGAGACCGACCAATATGCGCCGGAATTGATCCGGGATAATTCGCCGATTGCGGCCCCGGCGGATTTTCGCTCTGGCTATCATTTGAGCGCGGATTTGGTGGATCAGGCGATGGGGTTTTTGGCGGGGCATCAGCTTGATGCGCCGGGGGCGCCGTGGCTGTTATGGCTGGCGTTTGGGGCGTGCCATGCGCCGCATCAGGCGCCGGCGGATTTGATCCTCTCGTATGATGCCCTATTCGAGGCGGGGTGGGATGTGGAGCGCGCCCGGCGTTTGGCGCGACAGATTGCGTTAGGGATTGTGCCGGAGGGGACAATGTTGCCGCCGCGCAATGAGGGGGTGGCGGCGTGGGATGCGTTAGGGCCTGATGAGCGCCGGTTATTTGTGCGGTTGCAATCGGCCTATGCGGCGATGCTGGATCATGCGGATCAGCAGATTGCGCGGCTGATGGGGTTTTTGGCGCAGAGCGGGTTGGCGGAGGACACGATTATACTGGTGTTATCCGATAACGGGGCGAGCCAGGAGGGTGGGCCGCTGGGCATGGTGAATGCGATGGGGCCGTATAATTTTCAAGCCGAAACGCTGCAGGAGAAAATTCGGCGGATTGATGATATTGGCGGGCCGGACACGCATTCGAATTTTCCGCATGGGTGGGCGATGGCGGCGAATACGCCGTTGCGGCGGTATAAGCAGAACACGCATGGCGGGGGAATTCGCGATCCGTTGATTGTGCATTGGCCGCGTGCGGTGCGTGATCCGGGCGGGTTGCGGCATCAATTTTGTCATGCGGCGGATTTGGTGCCGACCTTGCTGGACTGGGTGGATGCGACGGTGCCGGAAAGCATCGGCGGGGTCGCGCAAATGTCGCTCGATGGTGAGAGTTTTGCGCGCAGTTTGACGGATGCGCAGGCATCACGCCGGGCGGGGCCGCAATATTTCGAGATGTTTGGCCATCGGGGGCTGTGGCATGATGGCTGGAAGGCGGTGGCGTTTCATAAGCCGGGCACGGCGTTTGAGGATGATGTTTGGGAGCTTTATCATTTAGACAGTGATTTTTCGGAAACGCGCGATCAGGCGGCTGTGATGCCGGAGCGGTTGGCGGCGTTGCAGGCGATGTGGTGGGCGGAGGCGGAGCGGTGCCATGTATTGCCGCTGGATGATCGGTTCGGGCAACGATTTATCGAGAGTTTGGCGCGCGGGCGGGGTGATCGCCGGCAGTTCGTGTTTCATCCGGGTGTTGGCCATATTCCGACCGATGTGGCGCCGGATATTCGAGCGCGGGGCTATGAGATTGTCGCTTATGTGGTGTTAGAGGCCGGGTCTGAGGGCGTGTTGATCGCGCATGGCGATGCGACATCGGGCTATGTGCTGTATGTGCAAGATGGGCGGCTGGTGCATGATTTGAATATTGGGGGCCGGCATCATGTGCTGCGCTCAAGCGGAATGTTGCCAATGGGGGCGTGCCGGTTGCGCTATCGGGCCATGGTGGGGCCGATGGTGCGGTTTGCCGCGCCGGGCCATGCGGGGATGATGGCGAAGACGGCGTTTCATGAAGGCGTGTTGCTGGTTGATGATGATGAGGTGGGGCGGCTGCGGTGCGAGTCTGGGTTCAACACGCTGATTTCCTGGAGCGGGTTGGATATTGGGATGAGCAGGGGCAGTCCGGTTGGTGAATATGCGCCACCCTTTCGGTTTACCGGGCAGATCCAGCGCATCGAGATGCGGCTGGAGCCGCGCGGCTTGGTGAGTGGCGATGGGATTGGTCAGGCGGAGATGGCGCGGCAGTGACGCGGTGTTAGGCGCGGGTGCGGTTGCAAAAATCGCCGAAAGATTCGGGGCCGATGCGTTTGGCAGCGAAGCGGGCGAAGAGGGGGCCGAGTGTTTCGAGGATTTCGGCTTCGGTTGCGTTTTCGCGATGCGGTTTATTGAGGCGTGACCCATCCGGTGCGCCGCCGAGCAGCAGATTATAGCGACCGGGATTGCGCCCGACGAGGCCGATTTCCGCGATATAGGGGCGGGCGCAGCCATTGGGACAGCCGGTCATACGAATGGTTATTTTTTCTGACGCGAGGCCGTGCGCGCTGAGCAGGGCTTCGAGTTTGGTGATTAAGCTTGGCAGATAGCGCTCGGATTCGGCGAGGGCGAGGCCGCAGGTGGGCAGGCCGACGCAAGCCATGGCGGTGCTGCGCACCGGCGAGACGGCCTGGGTGACGCCGTGATCGGCCAGGATGGCTTCGATCAGCTTGCGCTGGGCGGACGTGACGCGCGCGATGATGATATTTTGGTTCGGCGTGAAAATCAGGCTGCCGTGATCGATAAAGTCCGGCAGGCGGGCGATGCTGGCGAGGGCGGATTTGAGGCGACTCGTGTCGGTGTCCTGGATGCGGCCATTTTCGACGAACAAGGTCAGGTGGTGCAGACCATCGCTATCGTGCGCCCAGCCGAGCGTGTCGTGATTATTGGTAAAGGTGAAAGGGCGTGCGGGTTCCAGCGGAGTTGGTAAACGCTCATTGACGATGCGGATGAATTCATCAAGGCCGATTGTGTCGATGGTGTATTTCAGGCGGGCATGTTTGCGGTTGCTGCGATCCCCCAGATCACGCTGGGCGGTGAGGATGGCTTCTGCGGCTTCGAGCAATTGCGCGGCGGGGCGATAGCCGATGATCGAGCCGACGCGCGGATAGGTTTCCGGCTCGCCGTGGCTTGCGCCCATGCCGCCGCCGGCGATGATGGTGTAGCCGGTGATGCGATCCTGTTCGATAATGGCGACAAAGCTGAGATCATGGGCGAAGACATCAACATCGTTTGACGGTGGCACGGCCACGGTCATTTTGAATTTGCGCGGTAAATAGGTGGGGCCGTAGATGGGTTCGGCTTCGGGTTCGGCCCCAACATCGGCCCCAGCATCGGGTGGGGTGATTGCTGCGCCATCGATGAAAATTTCGCGCCAGGCGCCGGTGCGCGGCAGAAAATGGGCCGAGAGTGCGCGGGCGGCTTCGGCGGCCTCGGTATGGGCGCGCGAGAGGAACGGGTTTGCTGTTGCCATCACGTTACGATTAACGTCACCGCAGGCGGCGATGCTATCGAGCAGGGCGGCATCGATGGCGCGCAGGCTCGCGCGCAGATTGGCTTTGATCACGCCGTGGAACTGGATGGTTTGGCGGGTGGTGAGGCGCAGCGTGTGGTTGGCGTAGGTATCGGCGAGGTGGTCCATCGCCAAATATTGACGCGGCGTTAGAATGCCGGCGGGAATGCGCAGGCGGGCCATGAAACTATAGGCGCGATCCAGCTTGCGCTTGGCGCGTTCGGGGCGCAGATCGCGGTCATCTTGGATATACATGCCGTGAAATTTCACCAACTGGCCTTCATCCTCAGTCAGGCCGCCGAAGGCTTGCTGGTCGAGCGCCTCGGGCAGAGTGCCGCGGAGAAAATTGCTGCCCGCTTTGAGGGTTTCGTTACGCGAGAGGGATTTTGGCTCGGTCATGCTGGGGCCTGGATCGGTTGGGTGGGGCGGGGGAGAAAAATGCCGCATTCGGTTTTCGGCGTGCCGCTCCAGCGGCCCGCGCGGGGGCTTTCACCGGGCTTGATCCGGCGGGTGCAGGGAACGCAGCCGATTGAGGCGAAACCATCGGCTTCGAGCGGGTGGCGGGGCAGCGCGTGGGTCGCGAAATATTGTTCGATGTCCGCACGGGTCCAATCATGCAGCGGATTGAGAATGGTGCGACCATCGGGGCTGGTTTCGCTGGCGGTGATGGTGGCGCGGGTATCAGACTGGGTGCGTTTGCGCCCGGTGATCCAGGCTTCATAGGGGATCAGTGCTGCATCGAGCGGCATGGTTTTGCGAAGGGCGCAGCAAAGATCAGGATCGGACGCGGCGAGGCGATGATCGGGATCGAACCGGCGCAGATGGGCGGGATCGGGGCGGAGCGATTGGATATTGGTCAGGCGCAAACGGGTTGTTAGGGCATCGCGATAGGCGATGCTGTCGGGGAAGAGTTTGCCGGTATCGAGAAACAAGACCGGCATCGCGCGATCAATGGTGCTGATCAGATGCAGCAGCACGGCGGATTCGGTGCCGAATGAGGAGATCAGGGCGATTTGACCGGGGAAATCGCGGGTGATGGCGCGGGTGAGCAGCGCGTGCGCGGCGGCTGGTTTGGGCATTAATAGACGTCCTTTTTATAGCGGCCCGCGCGGATCAGGGCTTCGAGCGCGTCGGCGCCGAGAATCTCGGTGAGGGTCGCATCGACATCGCGGGCCATGGCTTTGGCATCGCCGCAGAGATAGAGCACGGCACCGTCAGCGAGGGTGGCTTTGAGCGCATCGCGCTCGGCGGCGAGGATGTGCTGGACGTATTTTTTCTGCGGCTGATCACGGGAAAAAGCGAGATCGAGGCGGGAAAGTACACCGGATTTTAACCATTCTTGGATATCAAGCTGGTAGAGGAAATCATGCAGGAAGTGGCGATGACCGAAGATGAGCCATGATTGGCCCAGGCTGCCTTTGCCGGAGACACCCAGGGCTTCGCGGTGCTGGAGGAACGCGCGATAGGGGGCGATGCCGGTGCCAGCCCCGATCATCACGATCGGGGTTTGCGGGTCGGCGGGCAGGCGGAAATGACGGTTGGGTTTAACCGTCAGGTTCAGGGCGTCGCCTTGGCGGACGCGCTCGGCGATCATGCCGGAGGCGACACCGAGGCGGTCACGGCCAGCCGCGTGATAGGCAAGTTTGGCGATGGCAAGATGGGCTTGCTCGCCAACCAAGGCTTGAGAGGACGCGATGGAATAGGCGCGGCGCGGCAACGGGCGGAGCAGATTGATCAGGGCGTCGCCGCTCAGGGCGGCGGGGAAGGTTTCGACCAAATCGATCACTTGGCGGTCGGCGAGAAAACGCTTGGTGGCCTCGGCATCGGCGCTGAGGGCCAGGAGGTCGGGGTGGTTGGTGGCCTGCGCGTAGTCGCGCAGCAGCTTGGGCGTGAGGGTGGTGATGTCGCGCTCGGTGGTCAGGCGTTGGGCGATGGTTGCGTGGTCCGGGCTGGCCGACAGTCCGGTGGCGGCGAGGAGGGCGGTGACGGTTGCGGGATCGTTGGTCGGCAGAATTTGGAGGGAGTCGCCCGGCTCGTAGGTGAGGCCGGTGCCGGTGAGGTCAAGCTCGACATGGAAGGTGGGTGAGGCGGAGCGCGAGGAGGTGAGCGGGTGGTGGGCGGTGATTTCTGCTGTGATTGGCCGCTCAGCGTCGTCCTCGTCCGCGTCATGGGTCTGAAGGCCGGTATGCTGCGCCTCGGTGCGATGAAAATCGACATGAATGATCGAGGCAGGGTTGGCAGCTTCGGGCGCGGGGTTGGCGGGTGGCGCGAGTGTTTCAAAGAGACGCGCAATGAAATTTTGCGCCGGTTGGGCGTAATCGAGGTCGCAATCAAGCCGGGTGGCGATGCGGGTGGCGCCGAGCGCTTCGAGCGCCACGTCAAGCTGGCGGCCGGTTTCGCAGAATTGGGCGTAGGCGCTGTCACCCAGAGCGAGGACGGCGAAATTCACGCCGGTCAGGTCGATTGGCGCGGCTGGGGGCGCGGCGGGGGGTGTGGCAGGATTGGTCAGCGCGCGGATGAACGGGGCGGCACGTTGCGGTGGTTCGCCCTCACCCCAGGTGGAGGCGATGACCAGAAGATTGCCCACGTTTTTCAGGGCGGCGGGGCTGGTTTCCGCCATATCGAGCGTGCGCACGGCAAAGCCGCGCTTTTGCGCGTTGCGCTGGGCGGCGGTGGCGAGGGCTTCGGCGTTGCCGGATTCGGTGGCGTACAAAATGGTGAGTTTGGGTTTCGGCGGGGCGGCGACCTGCGGGGCGGGTGCGGCGGGGGCTGGGGCGTCGCTGTTCGCGGCGTCGATGCCAGCGAGAAAGCCCGCGAGCCAGGCGCGCTGGACCGTTGAGGCGCGACCAATGACCTGATCGAGTGCCACGATGTCGGCCTGGGCGAAGGGGGCGGTGCGGGGCAGGCTGGCGCGTTTGGTCATGGGATCAGGCTTCCTGGGCGCGGGTCAACGGGAGGGCGTGCGGCGCGGCTGGGGTGAGCAGGGCGCTGAGGGCGACGACGGGGCCGATAATGATCAAGGTGGCCTCGGTGGTGAGATCGCGTGCGCATCGCCCGGCTTGCGCGAGGGTGGTGTGGATGATCCGCTGGCGCGGGGTGGTGGCATCGAGCAGGAACGCCACCGGGTCATCGGCGTTACGCCCAGCGTCGATCAGGGTAGCGGCGATGCTGGCGATGCTGTTGCGCGCCATATAGAGCACCAGCGTGTCAGCGGCCTGAGCGAGGCGCGCGAAATCGACCTGCGGGCCGGTTTCGCCGGTTTCGCCGGTGGCGAACAGCACGCTGCGGGCCAGGCCGCGATGGGTGATTGGCAGCATGGCGGCGCTGGCGGCGCCGATGCCCGCCGAAATGCCGGGGATCACCCGGTGCGGAATGCTGGCGGCGGCGAGGGCTAAGCATTCTTCGCCCCCCCGGCCGAAAATGAACGGGTCACCGCCTTTAAGCCGCAGCACGCGCAGATTTTGCTGGGCGAGGGCGATCAGGTGCGCGTTGATCGCAAGTTGCGGGGTTTGCGCGCCGCCCGCGCGCTTGCCGGTGGCGAACAGCCGGGTGGTGGCCGGGGCGAGGGCCAAAATTTCGGGGGCAACCAACGCGTCATGCAGAATGACATCGGCGGTTTGCAGCGCATGCAGCGCCGCCAAGGTCAGCAAAGACGGGTCGCCCGGACCGGCGCCGGCGAGCCAGACGCTGCCGGGCGCGAAATCGGGATGGGTCAGGCTGGGGGCGGTGTCGATCATGGTGGGGATATAGGCGGAATCGGCGCGTCTGAAAATATTTTTCTCCAAAAACGCATTTTATCCGCTAAAATAAGATTGATTTTCTCTCTTTGTCGGCTATGACAGGAGAGAAATCTAAATTGGGCGGAGAAAACAGATGGCGGCGGTGGGGCTGGATGCGATCGATCGGGCGATTTTGCGGCTGTTGGCGGCGGATGCGACCACGCCGTTGGCGGCGATTGCCAAGCAGGTCGGGTTATCCGCGACCCCGTGCTGGAAGCGGATCAAGCGGATGGAGGATACCGGGGTGATTACCGGGCGGGTGGTCTCGCTCTCGCCGGAGGCACTGGGCTATCCGGTGTCGGTGTTTGTTTCGGTGGAGACCGCCGATCATTCGGCCCCGTGGCTCGCACGGTTTGCCGGGATGCTGGCGGAGATGCCGGAGATTGTGGGGGCGTGGCGGATGAGTGGCGATGTTGATTATTTGCTGCATGTGATGGTGCCGGATATTGCCGCCTATGATGCGTTTTACCGGCGGTTGATTGCGCTGGTGCCGCTGCGCAATGTGAGTTCGCGCTTTGCGATGGAGCGATTAAAGGCGAGTGCGCCGCCGATTTGACGGGTTGGTTATTCGTGACCTGTTGTCAGTGACCGGCGAGCAACGGGGCGAGCAGCGGGTTGGGGAAGCGCCGTTTTTGCACAATGGCGTAGAATCGTTCGGCGATTTCGGGAATTTGGCACTGTTCGACCAGCAAGCCCGCTTCCAGCTCGTCACGCACCACGATTGGCGGCACCAGGGTCAGCGCGTCGCGCTCACGGGCGAGCAGGCGCAGCATCGCCATATCATCGACTTCGGCCACGATCAGCGGGTGGATATTGGCCGCTTCCATCAGCCGGTCGAACGCGATGCGAATGCCGCTATCAAGGCTGGGCAGCAAGATCGGCTCGGTGCGCAGATCATCGGGGAAGCGGAACGGTTTGGCGCGCGGGCGCGGATGGCCGATCAGGCTGACCGGCTGTTCATCGAGCAAATGGCTGCGCCAGGCGGTGCGGGCATCACGCGGCGCGGGGCTGTTGGCGAGCACCAGATCGATCGTATGGGCTTCGAGTTGGCCGAGGAGATCGCGAATATGGCCGGAGCGCAGAATCAGCTCGACATCGTCACGCCCGAATAGCGGGCGCAGAAATTCGAGCTGGAAATTGCGCGACAGGGTGGGCAGCGCGCCGACGCGCAAGGGCTGGCGGTCGGCGCGGGGCTGGCCGCGCAGCGTGCCGATCAGCTCGTCACCGGCCTGGAACACGCCATCCGCATATTCGAGCGCGATCCGCCCGGCTTCGGTGAGCAGGAGGCGCTTGCCGGTGCGCTCGAACAGCGGATGGCCAAGCTGGTGCTCAAGTTTTTGGATCTGCACCGAGAGCGCCGAGGGCGACAGATTGATCCGCTCGGCGGCCTTGGTCAGGCTGCCCTCATGCGCGACGACCCAGAAATAGCGCAAATGGTTGTAATTCAGATTTCGCATATCGTTCTATTAAACAGAACGATTTGAAAGAAACAATGAAATTTATTCAATGCTTCAGCCAAGCTATGCAGGTGCTCACGCTGTTGGGTTCATCAAGCAAGGAGCATTGCGCCGATGTTGATCCGTTTGTTGCCCTGGCTCGCGATCATCCCGCTGCTGCTGGCGGCGCTGGCCGGGTTTCTGCGCCCTGGCTGCCGACCCAAGACGGTGCCTCGGCTCGCGGAGCTGGCGGCGCTGATCGCGTTTGGGCTGGCGATCATCGCGGTGGTGGTCACGGCATGGGATGGGCGGCTGGTGGCGCCGCTGGGTCTGGATCGGCTCGATCCGGTGAGTGTCGCGATGATGGCGCTGGTGACGTTCATTGGCTGGGTGGTGCTGCGCTATGCCGCGACCTATCTCGATGGCGAGGCGCGGCAGGGCTTGTTCACCTTCTGGCTGTGTTTGACGCTGGTGGCGGTTTTGTTGCTGGTGACCGCCGATACGCTGGTTCAATTGCTGGCGGCGTGGATGGCCTCAAGCTGGTTTTTGCAGCGTTTGTTGTTGTTTTACCCTGAGCGTGCGGGGGCGCGGCGGGCGGCGCGCAAAAAATTCATCATGGCGCGGGGTAGTGATCTGGCGCTGTTGGGCGCGTGCCTGTTGCTGATCGGCGCGTTCCACACCGATGATCTCGGCGCGATTTTGGCGGCGGCGCGCACAGGCGCAGGCGGGCGTTGGGTGGCCGGCGCGGCATGGCTGCTCGGGCTCGCGGCCTGCCTGAAATCGGCGCAAATGCCTACCCAGGGTTGGCTTACTGAGGTGATGGAAACGCCGACGCCGGTTTCGGCGCTGCTGCATGCCGGGGTGATTAATGGCGGCGGGTTTTTGTTGATCCGGTTCGCTACCGTGATGATCCATGCCAAGCTGGCGCTGGGGGCGCTGGTGTTGATTGGCGGGTTTACCGCGTTGAACGCGAGCCTGGTGATGTTGACGCAGCCGATGGTCAAGACCTCGCTGGCATGGTCCACCGTGGCGCAGATGGGATTCATGATATTCGAGTGTGGCCTTGGGTTATTTGCGCTCGCGCTGCTGCATATTCTGGCCCATTCGCTCTATAAGGCGCACTCATTTTTGGCTTCGGGCGGTGCGGTCGAGCGGGTGGCGGCGATCCAACGGCCCGGTCCGGTCGCAACGCCGAATGCCGGGGCGGTGGGGCGGGCGTTTTTGGTCGCGCTGATTTTATACGGGCTGGTGGGGTTTGCCTTCGGCTTTGCCGATAAATCGCCGCAGGCGGTGGCGCTGGGGGCGATTCTGATTTTTGGCGTCGCCTATATGCTGGCGCAGGGCTTTGCCGACGCTGCGCCGAGGGCGCTGACCCGGCGCACGGCTTTATATGCGCTTGCGGTTTCGATCAGTTATTTCGCGCTGCAAGCGGCGGTGACCCAGATGACGGCGAGCGTTTTGCCGCCGCCGCCGGCACCGGGCGCGCTGCAATGGATGTTGATCGGGCTGGCGGTGATCAGCTTCGGGCTGGTTGCGATCGTGCAGGCGATGTTTCCGCTCTGGGCCTATCATCCTGCCGCTGCCGGGTTGCGGGTGCATCTCTCGAACGGCTGGTATGCCAACGCGGTGATCGACCGGCTGGTGGGCACTTGGTCGAGCCGCGGATCGGTGCGGGGTCTGCGATGATCGACCGCACACACACCCCCCCGATTCCTGACACGCTGATTCCTGACACCCTGATTGCCGAGCGGGCGGCGCAGGCGGGGCAGGCGATACCCCCACTTTGGCCGCTGGCCGCAAGCGTTGCGGTTAATCCGTTTCTCGGCCAGGCGGGCGAAGATTTGGCGATGGCTGGGGCGCGGCTCGCCCGGGTTGCCGGGGTGAAGGTGATGATGAACCGGGCTTGGTATCGCGCGCAGATCGATGCCGGGCAGATCACCGCCGGGGATTTGCGGGCAGCGTGGGAGGCTGCGCCCGCGCATCAGCGCCCGGTGGATGAGGCGGCGTTGCACGCGGCGATCCGCTGCGATGCGCCCGCGCCCGTTGCGCTGCCGAGCATTGCCGATTTGGCGGCGTCGGTTTCGGGGATTGATTGGCCTTGCGTGATCGCTGAGCGGTTTGGCGCCTGGGCGGGCGGTTATTTCGATGCGGGTCAGGCGCTGTGGGCGGCACCGCGCGGGCCGAGCGCCTATGGGGCGTGGCGGGCGGTGGCGACCCATGATTTGACGCCGGAAATTCTGGGCCTCGCCGGGTTTGCCCGCCATGTGGCGGACACGCCGGAACATCCCTTGGCGGCGATGACGCGCGCGATCCATCGGCTGGGGTTAGAGGCGGATGCGCTGGAGACCTATTTGCATCAAATGCTGATGACGCTGGGCGGCTGGGCGCACTATGCCCGCTATTTGCAGTGGCAGGCGGATCAGCGCGGCACGGCGGACGCGACGCTGACCGATTTATTGGCGATCCGGCTGATTTGGGAAGAGGCGTTGTTGATCCGCTATGAGCGCGCGATTGGGGATGATTGGGCGGCGGTGCGCGCACGCCACGCGCAGGCGCTTGAGCCAAGTGATGATGTGCGGCTCGATCAGATTTTGCAGGCGGCGGCAGAGCGCGCAGCGCAACGGCGGCTCGCGGCGATGTTGGCCGCGCCTGTTGCGCCGGAGGAAAAGTTGGCGGGTCAGCGTGCGGATCAGCGCCCGGCGTTGCAGGCGGCGTTTTGCATCGATGTGCGCTCCGAGCGGTTCCGGCGAGCGTTGGAACAGGTGAGCCCGGCAATCCAGACCCTGGGGTTTGCCGGGTTTTTTGGTCTCGCCACCGCACATCGGCGCTTTGGCTCGGATGTGGAGGAATTGCGGGGTCCGGCTCTCTTTAAGCCCGCTTTGCGCTCATGTTCGGGTGCCGGGCCGATGCTGGCCGCGGATCAGGCCACGCGGATCAAGGCCCGCGCGCGGCGGGCCTGGGGCCGGTTCAAGCTCGCGGCGATTTCCTCCTTCGCGTTCGTGGAAGCGACGGGGCCGCTTTATGCGTTCAAGCTGATCGCGGATGCGTTGGGTTTGGCGGGTGCGTCCGCCGCTGCCGATCCGGCGCCGTGCCTCGTGGCCGAGGGTGAGCCTGACGGCGCGCCAACGGACCGGATCGCGATGGCGGCGACGATTTTGCGGGCAATGTCGCTCACCGGCGATTTTGCGCCGCTGGTGCTGCTGGTGGGCCATGGGGCGAGCGTGGTGAATAATCCGCAGGCGAGCGGGCTGCATTGTGGCGCGTGCGGGGGCTATCCGGGGGATGTGAATGCGCGGCTGATCGCGCGCCTGCTCAATGATCCGGCGGTGCGCGCCGGTTTGGGTGCGACGGGTATCGAGATTCCGCCTGACACGCTGTTTGTGGCGGCGCTGCATGACACCACCACCGATCAGGTGACGCTGTATGACGAGGGTGATGTGCCGCCTGCGCTGCTTGCCGCGCATCGGGCGGCGCTGGCGCAAGCGCAGCAATGGCTCGCCGCCGCCGGATGGATGGCGCGGGCGGAGCGGGCGGCGAGTTTGCCAGGGGCGGTGGATGGTGAGGCTTTGTTGCGGCGGGCGCGTGATTGGGCCGAGACCCGCCCGGAATGGGCGCTGGCGGGTTGCCGCAGTTTCATCGCCGCACCGCGTTCGCGCACGGCGGGCAAGACGCTCGATGGGCAGGCATTTTTGCATGAGTATGATTGGCGGCGTGATCCGGGGTTCGGGGTTCTGGAGCTGATTTTGACCGCGCCGGTGATCGTCGCGAGTTGGATCAGTTTGTCTTATTATGGCGCGGTGGTGGCCCCTGCGGTGTTTGGTGCCGGCAACAAGCTGCTGCATAATGTAACCGGCGGGATTGGCGTGGTGGAAGGCAATGGCGGGGTGCTGCGGGCGGGGCATCCGTGGCAATCGGTGCATGATGGCGAGCGGTTGATCCATGAGCCGCTGCGCTTGAGCGTGTGCATTGAGGCACCGCGAGAGGCGATCATCGGGGTTTTGCAGAATTATCCGGCGGTGCGCCGCCTGTTCGATCATGGCTGGCTGCATTTATTCGCGCTTGATGATGCGGGCCGGATGGCGTGGCAGTATGCGGGTGCGCTGGAATGGCAGCGCTTTGAGCCGATGATGGGTTGATGGATTTGGCGTGGTGGCGTGAGAAGATCAGTCATTGACCTTGCCCTGGGGGCAACGATTAGGCGTCGGAGCGAAACTATTGAGGAGTGCGGTCATGCAGCGGCGATCGATCATGGCGATGGTGAGTGCCGTGCTGGCCGGGTTGGGGTGGCGGCGGGCGGCGGCGCAGATGGGGCCGGGCATGGGCGCGGGGATGAGCGGCGGCTCGATGATGGCGCATGGCAATATGATGGGGCCGATGATGACCGGGATGCAGCTCTTCGAGCGGCATGCGGAAATTACCCGGGCCACGGATTATTTGCCGAACGGGATTATCGACACCACCGTATCGAATAATCCGCGCGTGGCGAAGCTGATCCAGGCGCATGTGGTCGAGATGTATCGGCGGCTCGATGAGAACCGGCCTTTTGCCTATCCGGCCAGCCCGAGTGTGGGCGTGATGTTTGCACATCCGACCGCCTATCGCCGCTCGTATAAATTGTTGCCAACGGGGATTGAGGTGACCGAGACGTCCGATGATCCGGCGATGGTGAAGGTGATTGTCGCCCATGCGCGCGAGTTGGATGGGTTCGCGAAGAACGGGATGCCGGCGATGATGCGGGGGATGATGCGGCCCGGTTGATCCGCGCATGGTGAACGCGGACCCTCCGGCACGCCAGTTACTGCCGCACTAACGGCACCAACGGGCCTCGCGCATCGTAATCCCTCTTGGCTAAGATGGACGCTGCAGTGCTTCAGGATTTGTGGTACGTGAAGGGCACCATTTTTTTCAGCGATGCTTTTGTCGCCCCGGCGAGCACCACGCTATAATCGGGGCGGGTTTTCGCGGATTGATCGTTCGCGCCGGTGGAGCCATCATCATTCTTGCTCAGCTTGAACTGCAAGCGATCAAACGGGACTTCGACGAGCTTGCTGCCAACGCCGAGGAAACCACCGACCGAGATGATGGCGTGGCTGACTTGGCCATTGCTGGTAACCAGCAGATTATCGATGGTGCCAATGGTCTGCCCATCGTGATTATACACATCCGCACCAACGAGAGTGGATGAACGCCACTGGCCATTCACCTTTCGCAAATCGCCGGTGGGCGCTTTGGCGACCGCGTTTGTTGAGCTCATGGTCGGTGCGGTTTGGTTTTGCGTAGTTGCTTGCGCCTGTGCAGAAAATGCGAGGCTCGCGGCAACGATGGCGCTCGCGCCAAGCAATCGGAATTTGTACATGGTAGCTCCTTTTGATGATCGATGAACACGCGTCCGCCACGGTGATCGACGTTGCGTGTTGTCCGTAATTGGGCGAGCGATTGGCCCTGTGGTAGGCTCGGAAACTACCTATGTCCGCACGCGGGGGCGTAATGGGTTATGATTAATCACCCGCCAACCCTTGTTTGCCGACCGATTTCGTTGGTTTAATCGGGAAACATCCGAAATTCGGTGAAGCGTAAATCATGCGGGCGTGGTGGGGTGTTGCGGGCATAGTGGGCGATGGCGCTGGCGGTGGCGTGGAGCGATAAGGCGGCGGTGAAATCGGTCGATTGCAGTTGGTCGCCCAGATAGGACAGCCAGGTTTGGTAGGCGGCGCGGTGCGCATCGAACAAGGCGCCGATGCTGGCGGCGACCGGATCGTTCCAATTCCATTGCTGGGCGCAAATCGCGTCGATCACGCCGCGTTTCGCGCCGTGGAAATGCAGGATGGCGGCGTCTGGCGCGAAGCCCCAATAGGGTTTCCAATTATAGAGCGGATTGAGCCGGTCCCAATGGCCGCGATAGGCGTGGTTGAGCAGAATTTGGTCATCGAGCTGGGCGGCGGCGGCGGGATCGGCGAGGCGGTTGCGGAGAAAACTTTCCAGAGCGGGGGCGCTGGCGCGCATGGCCGGGAGGTTGAGCAGCATGACGCCGGAATTGAAATAATTCCAACGATCGGGCGCGAATTCCGGGGCGGCGGCGAAGAAGGTCGGGGTAAGCTCGCCCAAGCGCGGGCGGCGGAGAAACACCACGTCGCAATCGGTGTAGAGGGCGAGGGTGGCATCATGATCGATATGCGGAATAGCGAGGCGCAGCCAATGACCGATGGAATGGGCGGTGAAATGGCCTTGGGTGCGCGCTGCGCTCATCGCATCGAGTGCTGGGGGTTCGGCGTGGATGATGGTGACGCCCTGCGCGCGCATCCAGGCGCAAAACTCTCCCTCCGCGCCGTGATAAAGCATGAACGGGTCAAGCCCGCCAACCATGCGCGCCGAGAGCACGGCGAGGCGCGCATGATCGCCCACCGAGCCGGTGCTGCCGGGTGCATCGATCGCGAAATACCAGCGAAGCAGGGTCATCGGCGGGACAATCCGGTTGACGCGGGCGGTGGGGTGGTGAAGAGTTTCAGCATGACGCCATTGCAATCGTTTTTGCATTGAAGCCGCCGGTTCACAAGAGCGGGCGGGCGGGACCGCGCGCGCTGGATCAGTTTTACACCCGCCCGGCGGTGGCGCGTGACTGCGTGGCCCGGGTTTTGGCGGTGATTGGTGACCAGGAGGGTACCGTGTTCATCGAACCGGCGGCGGGTGCTGGATCGTTTTTGGACGCGCTGCCCGCGCCTCGGATTGGGCTGGATATTGCGCCGGCGCGCGCGGACATTGAGCGGGCGGATTTCCTGCGCTGGTGGCCGAGCCTGCCGGCCACGCGCTATGTGGTGGTGAGTAATTTTCCGTTTGGCAAAAATGCGTCGCTCGCGGTGAAGTTCGTTAATCATGCCGCACAGTTTGCCGAGGTGGTGGCGAGTATTTTGCCACGCAGTTTTGAGAAATCGACGATCCAGCGGCGGGTGGATGCTGGATTTTCGTTAGTGAGCGAAACGGCGTTATCCGCGAACTCGTTCACCCATCGTGGTGAGCCTTATGCTGTGCCGGTTGTTTTTCAGATTTGGCGGCGGAGTGCGGTGCCGCGGGTGCGTGTGGCGGGGCCGCTGGTGCATCCGGATTTCGCGTTTTTGCGCACGCCTGAACAGGCGGATTTTGCGTTTCAGCGGGTTGGGGTGCGGGCGGGTTTGGTCTCGGTTGAGGGATTAGCGCGGGCGGCGCAATCGCATTATTTCATTGCGGTGCGAAACCCCACGCGCGATGTGGCGGGGATTTTGGCCTCGATTGATTGGAGCGGCGTGAAGAGCCGGACGGCGGGCAATCCGAGCATTGGCAAGGCGGAGCTGGTGGCCGCGTATCAGGCGCGGATTGCGCAAAGCGGGTTGGCGTCAACGAGCGGCCATCGCGGCGGATAATACGGCGGCTGGGGGATTACCGAACCAACGCACGGTGCCATGGATGGTCGTGCCGACCCAGGCATCACCGTGATGATCGAACACAATATGAGTGTAGGTGGTGTTGCACAGATGTGCGAGGCAAACGGAACCAACGGCATAAGGCCCGACCGCAACATAGTTGCCGCCGACTTGATAGCCGGAGATGGTGCGGTACATGGCCG
>JBMFWT010000049.1:0-16757 GCA_049964975.1 Acidiphilium sp. | reverse complement strand
CTCTCGGCGCCGGAATCACATTGGTTGCATCAAGCCGCCCGCCCAGCCCCACCTCCAGCACCGCCAAATCCGCGGGCACATCCGCCATCGCCACAAACGCCGCCGCCGTAATCATCTCAAACACCGTGATCGGCGCATCGCCATTCACCCGCTCCACCGCGTCAAACACCGCATCGAGCCGCGCATCCTCAATCAACGACCCCGCCAGCCTGATCCGCTCATTGAACCGCACCAAATGCGGCGAGCTATACACATGCACCCGCAGCCCCGCCGCCTCCGCCATCGCCCGGATGAACGCGCAAACACTGCCCTTGCCATTGGTCCCCGCGACATGGATCACCGGCGGCAAGCCCCGCTCCGGATGCCCCAAATCCGCGAGCAACCGCTCCAGCCGCGCCAAACTCAAATCAATCAGGCGCGGATAGAGCCGATGCAGCCGCGCCAGCCGCGCCTCAATCCGGCTCATGCGGCGAGCGCGTCAACCTTGGCGACCTTCAACAACCCGAGCAACCGCCCCAGCGTCTCGCCCATCGCGCCGCGCGCCACCACCATGTCCAGCATGCCATGCTCCAGCAAATACTCAGCCCGCTGGAACCCCTCCGGCAGCTTCTCGCGGATCGTCTCTTCAATCACCCGCGCCCCGGCAAACCCAATCAACGCGCCAGGCTCGGCAATTTGAATATCCCCCAGCATCGCGAACGAGGCCGTCACCCCGCCCGTCGTCGGGTCGGTCAGCACCATGATATAAGGCAGCCCCGCCTCGCGCACCATTTGCACCGCAATGGTCGTGCGCGGCATCTGCATCAAACTAATCGGCCCCTCTTGCATCCGCGCCCCGCCCGAGGCCGCAAACACAATCAGCCCGGCCCGCTGCAACACCGCAAGCCGGGCCGCCGCCAGCAACGCCTCGCCCATCGCAGCACCCATCGAGCCGCCCATGAAGCGAAAATCCATCGCCAGCACCACCGCCCGATGCCCGCCCACCGCGCCGTGGCCCACCACCACCGCATCATCAAGCCCGGTCTTCTTGCGCGCATCCGCCAGCCGATCCGGATAGCGCTTTTTGTCATGGAACTTGAGCGGGTCCGCCGGCGCCTTCGGCAGCTCGATGCGCTCATACACCCCATTATCAAATGTCCAACCGAGCCGCTCCAAAGCCGTCGCCCGCATGTGATGGCCGCAATGCGGGCAAACCTTCTTGCCCGCTTCCAACTCCCGATGAAAAATCATCTGCTGGCAGGCCGGGCATTGATGCCAGAGATTATCGGGCGCTTCCTTGCGGCCCAGCAGCGTGCGCACGCGCGGGCGCACAAACTCGGTCAACCAGTTCATCGGCGGCGATCAGAAAATACTATTAATAATATCGTCGCCAATGCCAAACCCGGCACCCATGGCAATCGCCCGGCCAAACCCGGAATTCATCAACCCGCCCAGCAACCCGCCGCCCTGCTGCGGATAAGGCTGTTGCTGCGAATAGGGCTGCTGATATGGTTGCGGCTGCGGCTGGCCCCAAGGCTGCGTCGCCGGCACCGAACTCGCTTGGTTGCCGACGAAATTATGCAGCGCCTGAAACACATTCGAGACTTGGTTCTGCTCAGCCTGGATCGCCAGCGCGATCGATTTCAAGTCAAGCAGCCACTCGCGCGCATCCTGATTCCCCGCCTGCGCGGCGGTTTGCAGCTTGGTCGCTAAATCCTTCAATTCCTGCACAGTCTGCTGCGCTTGGCCTTGCAATTGTTGATATTGGCCGTCAATCGTCTGCACGTCCATGATGTCTCTCCTCAGTGGATTTAACGATATATAGCATCGCGCGGGGCAAAAGTCAGGAGCCGCGATACGCCCGGCAGGCATCGCCAAACGCCGCGAAGAGCCGCGCCCGGTCAGCAAATTCAGCCGCCCGCCATTCCGGGTGCCATTGCACGGCCAGCGCAAAACCCGCCGCCTCGGCCACCCGCACCGCCTCAATGGTTCCATCCGGCGCCATCGCCTCGACAATCAACCCCGGCGCCAGCCGATCAATCGCCTGACCATGCAGCGAATTGACCATAATCGTCGCGGCCCCGCTGATTTCGGCCAGTTTTCCCGTCAGCGTAACCGGATGCTTGGCGCCGTAGCGCATCTCACGTGACCCCGCGCCGGCCCGATGATCGAGCCGCCCGGCGACATGGTGAACTTCCTGATATAATGTCCCGCCCAGCGCGACGTTCAGCTCCTGCATGCCCCGGCAAATGCCCAAAATCGGCATGCCGCGTTCCAGCGCCGCCCGGATCATTGGCAAGGTGGTCGCATCGCGTGCCGGATCATGATCCTCCGGCGTGGCATCCTCCGCGACCCCATAGCGCGACGGCTCGACATTGCTGGGGCTGCCATTGAACAAAATCCCATCCAGCCGATCCAGCAACGCAATCATCCGCTCACCCTCCGGCGGGATCAACACTGGAACCGCATCGGCGCAGGCGATCAGGGCGGCGCCGTAGCGCGCCGGGGTCGCGTGCTGTGCCAGCTCGGCGATGATTTTGGTGCAAGCGGGAATTCCGATAATCGGGCGCATCATTGTGATCCTGCAGGTCGAAACATCAGCGAAATGGCGGCCAGAACCGCCGCACTCAACATCACCAAGGCCATTGGCTGGGCTGTGCCGTTACTCATCGCGCCAACAGCCGCCCCCGCCCCAGCGCCGGCGACATATTGCATAGTGCCCATCAGGGCGGAAGCCGACCCGGCATGGGACTGATGGGCCGACAGCGCGCCCACCACCGTATCGGGCAATGTGCAGCCATGGCTGATCTGGCAGCAGGCAATCGCCGCCAGCAAAATGATCGGCCCTGCCTGGAGCCAAGCCGCAATGCTCAAGAACAGCGTGCCGGCCAGCAAGGCCATGATCGCCAAGGACAGCACCGGCCGCACGCCGAACCGGCGCACCAGCAGCGGGTTGCCCTGGCTCATCGCGATATACAACGCCGCGTTGCTGGCAAACATCACCGCATAGCCAAAGGGCGACCAATGCAAGCCCTGAATAAACACCCCCGGCGTGCCGGAGAGATAAGCAAACAAGGCGGCCATCGCGAAACTACCGGCCAGCGCATGCGAGAGAAAACTGCGTTCAGAGCCAATTTCCACATAGCGCACCAGGATTGAGCGCACGCCAATCACGCTGCGCCGGGAGGGCGGCAAGGTGTCGGGCAGAAACCGCAGCGACAGCGCAATCGCAATCAGCCCATACAAAGTCGCGAGCCCGAAAATCCACCGCCAAGACACCAGCGAAATCACGGCACTGCCAATCATCGGGGCAATCACCGGTGCTACCCCCATCACCAGCGTCAGGCGTGAGAACAAGGTCACCGCCGCCGGACCATCGGCGATATCGCGCACCATGGCCCGCGGGATCACCACCGAGGCCGAAGCGCCAAAGCCGGCCAGCAATCGCCAAAATGTCAACGACTCCCCGCTCCAGGACAGGCCGCATCCGGCGGAGGCGATTGTATACAGAGTCAGCCCCGCCAGGATCGGGGTGCGCCGACCAATCCGGTCGGACAATGGACCTTGCATGATCTGCCCGCCGGCTAGGCCCGCGAAATAGGCCGCGAGGGTGATGCCCGGGGTGGCTTGGCTGTGAAATTGCGCGGCGATGGTCGGGAAGGCGGGCAAATATAAATCAACCGACACCGGCCCGATCGCGATCAGGAAGCCAAGCAGCAGCGGCAAGCTGCGCGAAATGGCGGTTGAGGATGTCACCGAATAACACTAGCAGCGCACGCGGGCAGGTCAAAGCGATAAAGGCCGATGACTGCAATGCGTTCTGACATTGATGGAGGCGTGTGTTGTATTTGCCTTGGATTTCTGTCTGATTTCACTAACATTGACCGGCGCATCATGGCATCATCTGCACGGTTTCACGGCACGCGGCGGCGGCGGTGCGGAGGGCGGGAAGAATGCGTTGTTCGATATCGGCGCGGGTCACGCGGGCAACATTTGTTGCAACATTGATTGCAAATGCAGGCGCGGTGCCGCTCGCTGCAACGGCCATGGCTATCGAACGCAGGCCTACTTCGAGCTCTTGGTCCGCAATTGCGAAGCCCTGTTCGCGAATATCGCGCAGCTTTGCCTGCAGTGATGCCGGATCGGTCACGGTGCGGGCGGTGTATCGTTCAAATGTTATTGTTGCCAAATAGCTATTAATCGCGGCGTCTGATAATTGCGCCAGTAGGGCTTGACCCATGGAGGTTGCATAGGCGGGCAGACGGCTGCCGACGCCGAGTGTCACGGACATTAAACGCTGCGGCGCAGCAGAGCGGGCGATATAGACGATTTCCGCGCCATCAAGCACGGCGGCGGAACTCGACTCCCCGAGCAGGCGCGTGAGCCCTGCGAGATGCGGCTGGATCAGCGCCGGAAAGCCGAGGCTCGATAAATAAGAATAGCCCAGCTCAAGCACGCGCGGCGTGAGCGAAAACAGGCGGCCTTCCTGCATCGCATAGCCGTGCGCGCACAGGGTGAGCAGGAACCGGCGCGATGTTGAGCGCTGCTGGCCGGTGATTTTGGCGATATCGGTGAGGGTGAGGGCGCGCCGACCGGGGCCAAACGCGCGCAGCACAGCGAGCCCGCGCGCGAAGCTTTCGACCTGATCGCGCCGGTCAGATTGGTCGGCTGGCTCAATGGCGGGCGCGTCGGTGTCATCCATCACGCGTTTGTTTAGCCGGTTTTCGCCGAAAGAAAACACTTGACAGGCCGACCCGTTGTTTTATCAATTGTGCGTCCAAGAAACTAATGTTCGCGATACGAACATTTGCCAATGCCGTGATATCCGTCGATTGGGGCGGTTCGGTCGTGATACTCAGGTGGTTATGCGGTGCTGCGACGTGTTTATGGTGGGTGTGGCGTAAAATATGTGGTTTTTACGCAGAGATTCGTCATGATACGCCGATAATCGAGAAATCAGGGAAGGAACGCGCTGATGACACAATCAAACGATCAATCAGGCGCTGGTGGTTCGAGCCGCCGGCATATTCTGACCACCGGGCTTGGCGCCGCCGGCCTTGGCGCGGCCAGTGCGCTGTTACCGGCTCGGCGGGCTTGGGCGGGTGCTGAGAAAAAACTGAAAATCGGCTTTATCAGCCCGCGCACCGGGCCGTTAGCCGGTTTCGGCGAGGCCGATCCGTTCGTGCTCAATCTGGCACGGCAATCGCTCGCCAAGGGACTAACAATTGGTGGCGATACGTATGAGGTGGTGTTGCTCGATCGCGATACCCAGTCCGACCCAACGCGGGCCAGCCAGTTGGCCAAGGATCTGATCAATGGCGAGAAGATCGACATGATGTTGACCACGTCAACGCCCGAAGTGGTCAACCCGGTTGCCGATGCGTGCGAAGCGGCGGGCATGCCGTGTCTTTCGACGATTGAACCTTGGGAATCGTGGTATTTTGGTCGTGGTGCCAAGCCCGGCCAGCCTTGCCCGTTCAAATGGAGCTATCATTTCTGTTTCGGCGTGGAGCAGTTTGCCCAAACCTATTTGTCGTCGTGGAACAGCGATGTGAAGACCAACCGTAAGGTTGCAGGGCTGGCGCCCAACGATGCCGATGGCAACGCGGTGCGGCAGCATTTATATCCGATCCTGCGCAAAGCTGGGTTCGATGTGATCGATCCGGGTGGCTATGAGGATGGGGCGACGGATTTTTCAGCGCAGATCGCGCATTTCAAGCGTGAAAAATGCGAAATTCTCACGACCTTTCCAATCCCGCCAGATTTCACCCGGTTCTGGCGCCAGGCGGCGCAGCAGGGCCTGACGCGGCAGATGAAAATTGTCGAAGTTGCCAAAACCGGCCTATTTCCCTCGCAAATTGAAGTGCTGGGACCGCTGGGATATCGGATTGCGGCGGCCGCGTATTGGCATCCGGTATTTCCGTATGGCTCGCCGGTTTCGGGTTTAACCTCCGCCCAGCTCGCGGCAGCTTACGAGAAGCATTCAGGCCATCAATGGCAGCAACAGCTCGGCGCTTCAATGTCATTGATCGATGCCGGGATTGCGGCGCTCAAAGCCAGTGGTACCCCAACCAATAAAGTTGCGTTAGCCGCCGCCATGGGCAAGCTGAAAACCACCACCACGGTTGGATTGGTCGATTTCACCACGGGGCCGGTGCCGCATGTGGCGACCACCATTTTGATCGGCGCGCAATGGGTCAAAGCCAAACCGGGGAGCAAATACAAGCTCGATTACCACACCATCGAGAATGCCGAGGATCGCAAAGTGCCGGTGCAAGCCAAATTATTGCCGTATCGGATGGCCTAGGGTGCTTGAGGCCCGTGCGCTCTCCAAGCAATTCGGCTCGCTCACCGTGATCGATGGCGTCGATTTTCGGTTAGGCGCAGCTGAAGCGGTTGGTATTGTCGGGCCTAATGGGGCTGGGAAAACCACGTTGCTGAATCTGCTGTCCGGCGCGATGCAACCCTCCGCCGGGCAGATTTCTTATCGGGAGACCGATATCAAAGCGCAGGATGCGGCGGCGCGGTGCCGTTTAGGTATTGGCCGTTCGCATCAGGTGCCCCGACCTTTCATTGGCATGACCGTGTTTGAAAATGTCTTGGTTGCCGCTCAGCAAGGCGGCCAAGCGCAGGGTGAGGATGCCTATCAGCGCGGGGTGGAGGCCTTGCAGGCCTGCGGCATCATTGAGCACGCCAATCGCCGCGCCGAGACGCTCGGATTGCTTGACCGCAAGCGGCTGGAATTGGCCCGCGCGCTTGCCACCAAGCCCGCTATTTTGCTCCTTGATGAAATTGGCGGGGGTTTGACCGATGGCGAAGCTGAAGCGCTGGTGCTGATTATTCAGCAATTGCGTCAACGTGGAATCGCCATCGTGTGGATTGAGCATATTGTGCATATTCTGGTGCAGGTGGTTGATCGGTTGATTTGCATGGATGCGGGCCGCATCATCGCCGATGGACCGCCCAGCGCAGTGTTAGAAGATCAGGCAGTGATCAGCGCGTATCTTGGCGGTGGCGTGGTATGAGCTTGCTGGAGGTTGCGGGTCTTACGGCGGGTCATGGTCTGCTCGTTGCGTGTCAGAATATCTCATTTACGCTGGATTCTGGCGACGTTTTGGCATTAGTGGGTGCGAATGGCGCGGGAAAAACTACGCTGCTCCGCTGCTTGGCAGGGTCGCATCGGCCCAGCCAAGGGCAGATCCGCTTTGCCGGGGCAGACATTTCGGGGCTGCCCGCGCATCGCCGAACAGCGCAGGGGATTGCGCTGGTGCCGGAGGGGCGGCGGCTCTTTACCGACATGACGGTGCTGGAGAATTTGCAAATAGCCCGCGCGGCCAAGCGAACCGGCGATTGGGATTTAGCCACGGTGCTCGATGCCTTGCCACAACTGAAATCGATCCTGACAAGGCGGGCGGGTCAAATCTCCGGTGGCCAGCAGCAAGCAACCGCAATCGGCCGAGCGTTGATGACCAATCCTCGGCTGTTGCTACTTGATGAATTATCGTTGGGCCTGTCACCGATTGCTGTTGAGGGCGTTTACGCCGTTTTACCACGCCTGATCGAGGCGGGCATGGCAATTATTTTGGTCGAGCAGGATTTGCGCCGCGCGATGGCAACCGCCCATCGGTTGATTTGTATGTTAGAAGGGCAAATCCTGTTGCAAGGACCGTCGGCAAGCCTCACGCGCGAGGCGGTTACGGCGGCGTATTTTGGATTGAGCCGGCAAGCCGCATGATCTGGATCAATCAAATTCTCCAGGGCATTTTGTTGGGCGGCTATTACGCGCTGATGGCGGCTGGGCTGTCGTTTTTGTTCGGTGTGATGCGGGTGATCAACCTGGCCCATGGCAGCCTCGCGGTGCTGGCGGCATTTTTGCTACTGGCGATCGATCATTGGCTTGGCCTGTCACCGTTCATCGGACTTTTTCTGATGCTGCCGATGATGGCGCTGATTGGCATCGTGTTTCAACTCGGCATTCTGGAGCGGAGTTTACGCGGCGGCGCTTTGATTCCTTTGCTCGCCACTTTTGGCGTTTCGCTGCTGCTCGATAATATCATGTTCGCCATATTCGGTGCCAATACGCAATCGTTTGCGCCTGATATTGGCAGCCTGTCCTATGGAAGCTGGGCGATCGGGCGCTCGCTTGATATCAGCCAGCTCGATGCCTTGATCTTTGCCACGGCGCTGACCTTGCTGGGTGGCATGCATCTGTTGCTGACCCGCAGCCCATTGGGCCGGATGATCCGTGCAACCGCGATTGATGCTGAGGCTGCCTCTCTCTCCGGGATCGATCCGCGCCGGGTGCGCGTGGTGGCCAGCGCCATAGCGATGATCATGGTCGGCGTTGCGGGTGCTGCGCTCGGCATGCGTTCAAGCTTTGAGCCTTATGCCGGCGGTGCGCAGTTGATTTATGCGTTCGAAGCGGTGGTCATCGGGGGAACCGGCTCGCTCTGGGGCACGTTGATTGGCGGCATTGTGCTGGGCATCGCGCAAAATCTCGGTGCCACGATCAATCCTCATTTGTCGCAAATTGGCGGGCATTTGGTGTTTTTGCTGGTGCTGTTGGTCAGGATCCGCATGGGCGGCTTCCGGCTGGGCGATTATTTGCGCCAACGCATGCGGCAACCGGCATGATCGACATGATCCGAAATTACATGGTGGAACGAGGAACGTCGCGAACCCGGATCATCCTGATTATCGCGGCATGTCTGGTCGTCGCGCTCGCTGGTGGTCCGTTCCTGATGTCGGCGAATAATCTCGATCATCTGATTGTGCTGTTCATCTATATCATTTTGGCGATTTCCTGGAATGCCTTGGCCGGATACGGTGGATTGGTCTCCGTCGGGCAACAAGCATTTTTTGGGATTGGGGCTTATGCGGCCATCAGATTATCCTATTACGGTGTGCCGGTTTATCTCGCTCTGCCGCTCGGTGGTGGTGCGGGCGCGGCGGCAGCGTGGTTGGCCTCTTTGTTTATGTTACAGTTGCGCGGTGGCGAATTTGCGATTGGCATGTGGGTGTTAGCCACGCTGATCCAGCAATTGGTTAGTCTTGACCCATTGATCCAGGGGTCGACCGGCACATCGCTGCTGGCGCTTAATCATTTTGCTCCCGCATCGCGGCGTGCTGATACCTATTGGCTCAGCTTGGTCGTGCTTCTGGGATTATTGGGCGTTTTGTTTTGGCTGCTACGCAGTCGCCAAGGGGCGGCGATGCAAGCAATCCGCGATGATGAAGAGGCAGCACGTTCAATCGGTGTGGCGGTCGCGCCGACCAAGCGGTTGGTTTTTGTGTTTGCCGGCTTTGGCGCTGGCATGGCCGGCGCACTCTGGCTTGCCGCTTCGATCACGTTTCAACCAGGCACGTATTTCGGTGTGCAATGGACCGCTTATATGATTTTTATGGTGCTGGTTGGGGGCATTGGCACGTTTGAGGGGCCAATTCTTGGCGCTGTCTTGTTTTTCGCGCTGGAGACCATCTTCGGGGCCACAGGTGTTTGGTATTTGATCGGCTTGGGTGCGGCCTCGGTGGGTTTTGCATTATTGGCACCGCGCGGCATTTGGGGCGCATTAGAGGCACGGCTCGGCTGGCGACTGCTCCCTGTCGGGTATCGCTTGGTGCTTGGGCCTGGGTTCGCTGGCAGCATGACGGCACCGAGCATGGTCCAGTCAGATCGCCATGCATAGCAATAATCATGGTAAATCCAACACGTTCACGATGGGTGGATGCGGCGCATACTCAGTTTTTGGCAATTGTCTGATCAGGGACAAACAATGGTACTAACCGCAGTGATATATGTTGGCATCGAACCTTTGGGGTGCTTTGCTTCACCGTTCAATCGGGCAGCGCCTCACCGTCCGATGGGGGCGCGCGTCAAAAATATGTTGGTGATGCCGTGAACGTGCGAACCAAGGTTGCGGTGATCGGCGCGGGGCCAGCCGGGTTGATGCTGGCACATTTGCTAACACGTGCGGGCATTGAGACGGTGATTATTGAGCGCCATAGCCGCTCTTATGTGGAAAACCGGTTCAGGGCCGGCATTTTAGAGCATGAGGTGGCGGCATTGCTGCGCGAAACCGGTGTTGGCGGACGGATGGATGAGGTTGGGTTTCGTCATGACGGGACCAATATCTTGGTCGATGGGGCGTTACATCGCTTGGATTTCGCGAGTTTGGGCAAGCATGTAATGCTCTATAGTCAGCATGAGGTGGTGCGTGACCTGATCGCGGCGCGCCTGGCGGCGGGAGGCGAGATCATCTTTGAGGCGGAGGTGACCGCGATTGAGGATTTCAACGGGAGCAATCCGCGCGTTTGCTTTACCCATCAGGGCGAGCTGCGGGAGCTTGATTGCGAGATTATCGCGGCGTGTGATGGCTTTCACGGCATTGGTCGCGCAACTCTGCCGGTCAATTTGGTGCGCGAGTATGATCGGGAATATCCGTTTGGCTGGCTCGGTATTTTGGCAGAGGCGCCACCCTCGTTGGATGAATTGATTTATGCCAATCACGATCGGGGCTTCGCGCTGTTATCAATGCGATCATCCAGTGTGAGCAGGCTTTATCTACAATGTCCGCTGGATACCGATTTGACCGAGTGGCCTGATAGTCGGATCTGGGACGAATTATCGATACGGTTGGCGCATCCTGGATTTTCGCTGAATACGGGGGCGATTTTTCAAAAAAATATCACGCCGATGCGCTCTTATGTTGCCGAGCCGATGCAATCAGGCCGATTATTTCTGGCGGGTGATGCCGCCCATATTGTGCCGCCCACCGGCGCCAAGGGGTTGAATGCTGCCGTCGCTGATGCGGTCATTTTGGCCCGCGCGATCATGGCGCAGTTCTTGGACAATGACCCTGAGAAGCTGCGCGGTTATACCGAGACCTGTCTCGCGCGCATTTGGAAAATTGAGCGATTTTCCTGGCTGATGACCTCGCTGCTTCATCGGTTTGACAATCATTCGGCGTTTGATCGGCGTATCCAACGCGCTGAGCTGGATTACTATGTGAACACGCCAACGGGTCGCACCGCCCTGATTGAAAATTATGTTGGTCTACCGATCGGTGCGGTCCCATGATCGATAAATTCGTGCCATCGGTTGCAGCGGCGTTGGATGGGATTGGCAACGGAGCGAGCTTGATGATTGGCGGCTTTGGCACTGTGGGGCAGCCTGATATTCTGGTGGATGGGTTGATCGCGCGCGGCTTGCGCGATTTGGTGGTGATTGCCAATAACGCGGGCGGTGATTTTGGCGGTTTGCCAAAGCTGATCGAGCAAGGGGCGATTGCCAAGGTCATTTGCTCTTATCCACGGGCAACGGGAAAAACCGCGTTTGATGAATTGTTAGCGGCAGGCAAAATTGAGCTGGAAATCGTGCCACAAGGCACATTGGCCGAACGGATCCGTGCCGCTGGCGTTGGCGTGCCAGCTTTTTACACGCCGACGGCGGCGGGCACCGCGCTCGCCGAGGGCAAAGAGACGCGGATCATCAATGGCCGTGAAGCGGTGCTGGAATATGCGTTGGAGGCCGATTTTGCGTTAGTGCAGGCGTGGGAGGCGGATCGCTGGGGCAATTTGACCTATCGGGGCACCGGGCGCAATTTTAATCCGATCATGGCCGCCGCCGCCCGCTGCACGATAGCAACGGCGCATCACGCACGGCCTTTGGGCGCGCTGGACCCTGAGCATGTGATGACGCCAGGGCTTTTCGTGCAACGGGTTTTTGTGGCAGGGAGTGCGCCATGACAGAGATTAAAGGCTGGTCGCGGCCAGACATGGCGCGCCGTTTAGCGGCTGATATTCCGGAGGGCTGGGCGGTCAATTTGGGCATTGGCTTGCCCACGTTGGTGGCGAATTACGTGCCGCTGGATCGCGAGGTGATTTTCCATTCGGAAAACGGCGTGCTGGGTGTGGGGCCGGCGCCAGAGCCGGGCGAGGAAGACCCGTGGATGATCAATGCGGGAAAGCAACTCATTACGCTGCGGCCTGGCGCGTCCTTGATGGGTCAGGCGGATAGTTTTGCGGTGATCCGTGGGCGTCATCTCGATCTAGCCGTGCTGGGCGGCTACCAGGTGGCGGCCAATGGCGATTTTGCCAACTGGTCCACCGGGCGTGCTGGTGAAGCGCCGGCGGTCGGCGGGGCGATGGATTTGGGAGCGGGTGCCAAGCAGGTTTGGGTGCTGATGGAGCATGTCGCGAAAAATGGCGTCGCCAAACTGGTCGAACAGTGCAGCTATCCGCTGACCGCACGCGGGTCGGTGACGCGGGTTTATACCGATTTGGCCGTGATCGACATTACACCGAGCGGATTTGTGCTGCGTGAGTGTGCGCCGGGCCTGTCGCGCGCGGATGTGCAAGCGGTATCCGGCGCACCGCTCGGATAATCGGGGGCTGCACTAACCGATCGTAACGCCGCCCAGCGCGCATAAATGCCGCCATTGCGCCTCGGTTACCGGGCAAACTGACAATCTGGATTGGCGGATCAGCGCCATGTCCTGCAAACCAGGGTCAGCTTTGATCTGCGCAAGCGTTATTGGTTTCGGCACCGCGCATTCGGCCCGCATATCAACGGCAACCCAATCACCGCTCTCGGCGGTCGGGTCCGGATAGGCTTCGCGCACGACGCGCACGATACCAACAATCTCGCGGCCAATATTGGAATGATAAAAAAATGCGCGATCACCCACGCGCATCGCCTTGAGGTTCAGCTTGGCGCTATGATTGCGCACCCCGGTCCAAGGCTCAACGCCGTTCGCCACCTGCTGCGCCCAGGAGAACGCATCTGGTTCTGATTTGACCAGCCAATAATGCATTCAGCCCGTCACCACACCATCGCGCACCACGGTGCGAAAGCCGCTTATTTCGACATGGCCGAACAATTCCGCCTTGGTGTATGGGTCTTCGCTGATCAGCTGCTCAGCCTCGTCGCGGCTTTCGACATTATAGATAATAACGCTGCCGCACGGTTGGCCGTCCGGGTCCAAGAGCGGGCCGCCATACGCGATTTTGCCCGAGATAAGTTCGAGATAAGCCAAATGTTGGGGGCGCGCCGATTTGCGCAGTTCGAGCGATCCGGGCTTGTCGTGGGCGATCAAGATGATTTTCACGGCTCTGCTCCTTGGGTTTGTGCAAATTGCTGTATCCGCTCAGCCATCGCGGCAACGCCATTGCCCCGGTTGCCGGAAAGGGCGCCGATCAAGCCCCAATCTTTCAAAAAACTCGCCGGCGTCGCGCGAATTTCCGTCCGCGTGCGCCCCGAATAGACGCGCAATAACATTGCCACCAAGCCACTCACAATGGCCGCGTCAGAAGCCCCGGCGAACAGCAGCGTGGCCCCCTCATCATGCGCTTGCAGCCATACCCGGCTTTGGCAACCCGGCACTAACCGATCCTCGGTTTGCCATTCGGTGGGGAAGGGCGGCAGTGACTTGCCTAATTCAATGATGAACTCGTAACGATCCATCCAATCATCAAACAAAAATAACTCATCATGCAGCGCTTCAATGGCCGCCGCCGTGGTGGCGTGCATCGGGGTGACAAACGGGCTCATTCTGGCTTGACCAGAATATGCGTTTTCTTGCCTTTGGATAGTTTGATTACCCCATCGATCAGATGATCGAGCGAAATCGCATCAGTCTCAGTGCCGATCACCCGATTATTGACCTGAGCGCCGCCGCCCTGGATCAAGCGCCGTGCCTCGCCATTGCTGCTCGCCAATCCGGCGCGCACCAGCAGCGCGAACGCCGGAATCCCCGCCTCAAGCTCGTGGCGCGGCATCGTGATGCTCGGCAAGGAGCCGGCTGTTAGCCCCTCCTCAAAAGTCTGCCGCGCGGTTTCCGCTGCCAGGGCCGCCGCCGCCGCGCCATGGCACAGGGCGGTTGCTTCGGTGGCGAGAATTTTTTTGGCATCGTTGATTTCAGCGCCGCCCAATTGCTCAAGCCGGGCAATCTCAGCCAACGGCAAATCGGTGAACAGCCGCAGAAACCGGCCAACATCGGCATCTTCGGTGTTGCGCCAAAACTGCCAATAATCGAACGGCGATAATTTCTCGGCGGCCAGCCAAACCGCGCCGGCGGCTGACTTGCCCATTTTCGCGCCGGAGGCGGTGGTGATCAGCGGCGCGGTCAGGCCGAAACCCTGCTTGGCATCGGTTCGGCGCAGCAAATCGATCCCTTGCACAATATTGCCCCATTGATCCGAACCGCCCATTTGCAGCGTCACCCCGTGGCGGCGGTTCAATTCGCGAAAATCATAGGCCTGCAAGATGGAATAGTTGAATTCGAGGAAGGTCAACCCTTGTTCGCGCTCCAAACGCGAGCGCACCGAGTCGAACGACAACATCCGATTGACGCTGAAATGCACACCCACTTCGCGCAGCAGCTCGATATAGGATAGCCGATCCAGCCAATCGGCATTATTCACCAGTATCGCATCGCTCGCGCCATCGCCAAAATGCAAAAACCGCTCAATATTGGCGCGAATCCCCGCCATGTTGGCGGCTATTTGCGCATCACTCAGCAATTGCCGCGCCTCTTCGCGAAATGACGGATCGCCAATCCGCGTGGTGCCCCCGCCAAGCACTGCCACGGGCCGATGACCATGTTTTTGCAGCAGCCGCAACAGCATGATTTGCACCATGCTGCCCACATGCAAACTATCCGCCGTGCAATCAAAGCCGATATAGCCCGCGATTTTCTCGCGCTGCATGGCGGCGCGCAGCCCTTCCGCGTCGGTGCATTGGAAAATAAAGCCGCGCGCTTGGGCTTCGGCGAGGAAATCATCAATCATGATACTGGTTCGGCTCCGGCGTGATTACGCTCTGGGGTAGCATGCTCGGCCCGAGGTGCCAATTCCCGCCGCGCCCGCAGCACCGCCCAGAATACGAAAACCGGCGTGAGTTCGGCATGGAGTGCAATTGCGACGTAGGGTAGAAAACTCGGCCAGACCAGGAGGATCGCATCGGCGATCTCCAAGCGCCGCCGTTGCCAAACCAGGAGCACAATCGCAATCGAATAGCCGGCCAAATCCTCGGCAAAGCCGTAAGGCGAAACCAGTACGCCCAAGAGCAGCGTGATCGCCACCCGATTGATCGGGTTGATCGCATGCGAGCGCCACAGAACCCAAGCATAACTTATCGCCGCGAAGGCCGCGATGCCCTGCCCGAACGCGGCGAGCGCCAAATCGGCATGCAGGCTGCGCAACATCCAAAACACCGAGCTGCCGTAAAACTCATAATAGCTGAAATGCGATCCGAGCCGATGAAATGTCGGGAACGGCATGAGTAGAATTTTCTGGCTCATCGGCGCGCCATAGCGAAAATAGGCCGCCCAGATGCCCGGCCCCAGGATCAGCGTGGTGAGCGCCAGCAAGGCCAGCGCCGTCACCGCGCCAACGGCCACGCCCCTCCAGCGTCGGCGCGCCAGCAACACAACCGGCCCGAGCAGCGCCATTTGCGGCTTGATCATGGTGAGTGCAGCGGAAAACCCAGCCCAGCCGGGGGCGTCATCAGCGCGCATCAGCGTGAAGGTGAACAAAGCGGCAGCCAAGACGCTGAGTTGACCGATGAAGGTAGCAAACAACGCCGCCGGGCTGAGGCAGATCGCCGCAATCACCAGCCAGGGAAGTTTCGCGCGCCGCAGCAACACCACGCTCGCCAGGGTCAGAGCGAAAAGCCAAACCGCATCCCCCATGGCAAGGCCGGTTCGGCCCATCAGCAGCGCCAATAGAAGGCTGGGCGGCGGGTAAATCCAGGGATTATGAATGAAGGGTTTTGGCACATGGGCTGATTCAAACGCATAAAGCCGCGCTGCCTGATAAGCGAAGTCGGGATCGCGCCCTGCGCCCAAATGGCCGGCGGCCCAAAACATGTAAAAATCATTGGCGCCATGATCGAGCGGAATAATCACCGCATGGTCGAACAGATGAGCAAGACAGTGCAAGTTCCAAGCGAGGGGCGGCATAATCGGCAGCAGCGCCAGCATCCATAAAATGGCGCTGAGCAACATAATCTGCCGGTCAGCGCTGGAGGAGATTTTCACCGCACCACCTGGCGTTTTGCATCCATCAGCACGAGGGCAAGCCAGAGCAGCAGCCCCAAACCGGCGGCAGCAGAGGCGCGGCGTTCAAATGGCGGTCGGTAGAAAAACCGGATTTTGCTCCGCCCCGCTGGCAGCTCGATTTGCTGGAATAAGGGTGCGGCTTTACGCACCGTGACGGCATGCCCATTCACCCGCGCGTGCCAGCCGGGGTAAAAAAGTTCGCGGCGAATGAGTGCGCCCGGCTTTGTGCAGGAAATTTGCACGCTGGTCCGCTTTGGCGCCGTTATCATGCAGCCGCTGCTGGGAATCGTGGCAAAATAAGGTTTGGCATGATCCAGCCGATAAATCCACATGGCTTTGGAGATAAAAACCGGGTTTTGCGAGCTGTGCAGCGGATCGGTAAACGGCGGTGTTAAAATGTAGCGCACGCCGAGTGCTTGATAGGCGGGCAGGTTTTGCCGCAGCATCTGCGCAGCACTTTGGACGCCGGGAATTGCGGTGTTGTTGAGACCAAAAAACATGATTGGTGACCTAAACGGATTGAGCTTTTTGCGGATATACAAGGCCCAATGTTTTGGCATCTGCAGCATGGTCATGTCCAACTCGGCAACTCGATAATATGAGCCATAATTCGGCGCGAGCGGCCCAAGACTATAGGCCCGTTGCAAACCCTGATGGCGGCGTAAATAGGAAACGCCCGATAGGTCCAAATGCCCGCGCGCCATTCCCGACGCTTGCGAT
>JBMFWT010000048.1:0-17408 GCA_049964975.1 Acidiphilium sp. | reverse complement strand
CCGCCAGCCAGCCAAACCGCCAAACCGCGCCTGACCACCTCCGCCATGATCGCCTCGATTGCCGCACCCGGCCAACGCACTGCTCCCACGCCGTTCGGTCATGCGCTGGTGGCATTGGCGCAGACGCACCCAGAGATTGTTGGCCTGACCGCTGATCTTGCCAAATACACCGATTTACATATTTTTGCGCAGGCCTTTCCCGACCGGTTCTACCAAATGGGCATGGCCGAGCAATTATTGATGTCGGCTGCAGCGGGCATGGCGCGCGCTCGGTGTTTCTGCATCCCTTAATTTGGTCATCGGAATTTGCCGAGCTCCTCTTTGTTTGGCTGACCATGCTTGGTGCCGCGATTGCGGTTCGCGATGATCGGCACATGCGTATGACGGCGTTTGCCGACAAGTTGCGCCCTCAATGGCAGGCGCGATTGCGCGCGGGTGCAGATATTGTGCAGCTTTTTGCAGTGCTCGCGCTGATTGTTCCCTGTTTTGAATTTATGCGCGTTGAACAATTATCAACATTATCGCAATTGGGCATCTCCAGTGCTTGGGAGGCGGCGGGCTTGATTGTCGGCTTCGGGTTAATGGCAGGATATTTGCTGCGCGAGGTGTTCGCTCATCGGGGTGCAGATTTCTGGCGCGGCGCCCTGGGCGCCATGGTTCTCGTCGGTGCAGCGTGGCTGATCTGCAAGGGGTTGGCCACCCATACGCTGGCTGAGGTGATTTTTGTGTTCGTCATTTTGCTGTTCGGTGCTGTCTTGGCGGGGGTACCAATCGCCTTCGCCTTCGCGTTTTGCACAATGATTTATCTAACTCTGACTGCCAGCGCACCACTCGCCGTGATGGCAAGCCAGGTTGAACAGGGCACAACCTCGATCATTTTGCTTGCTGTACCACTCTTTGTTCTACTCGGTGGTCTGCTGATGGTCACCAAATTGGCACCGGCGATGATGCGCTTTCTCTCCGAACTGGTCGGCTCAGTGAAGGGCGGCCTATTTTACGTGCTCATTGGTGGCATCTTGCTAGTTTCAGGAATCTCGGGCGCGAAGACGGCAGATTTAGCCGCTGTCGCGCCGATTGTGGTGCCAGAAATGAAACGCCAAGGCATTGATGAAGGGCATATTTTATCCGTCGTTGCCAGTTGCGGCGCGATGGCCGAGACAATCCCGCCCTCAATTGTGCTCATTATCATCGGCGCGGTGACGGGAACATCAATTTCCGCCTTATTTGCTGCCGGACTATTACCGGCTATCTTACTCGCGATCATTCTCGCTTTGTTGTCGCGCCTTTGGATTGGCGGTGAGGCGGCGGTGTGTATCCGCCCGCCAGCCTCGCAAATCATCCGAAGTTTTGTATATGGCCTGCCCGCTCTGGTGCTACCCTTTTTAATCAGGTTTTGCGTGATTGTCGGCATTGCCACGGCGACCGAAGTTGCAACGATTGGTATCATTTATTCACTCATCCTCGGCGTCGTGTTTTATGGTGGCTTTCGGCTTGCGTCGCTCTATGATTGCGCAGCAAAGGCCGTCGGGTTATCCGGTGCGATCATGTTTATCATCGCCGTGGCGACCGCGATGAGTTGGACGCTAACTCAATCGGGTTTTGCCGATGATATCACCCAACTCATGCGCGCTCGTCCGGGCGGCCAATATGGTTTCATTATCGGGTCCATCGTTCTGATGATTGTGCTTGGCAGTGTTCTTGAGGGTATTCCCATTTTGGTGTTGTTCGGCCCGATTTTATTTCCCATCGCGCGTGCTTTACATGTTGGTGACGTGCGCTACGGCATTATCGTTATTCTTGCTATGGGCATTGGACTGTTTGCCCCACCGGTTGGCCTTGGTTATTACGCTGCCGGTATAATCACTGAGATCAATCCGAACCAAGGTTTATCAAAAATTTGGGGCTATCTCGGGGCCTTGCTGGCTGGTGTATTTGTTATTGCCCTGGTTCCATGGGGTGCGTTTTAGGATTTCTCGCGCGCATCTCCTCCATTGGCGCGGAATGTGATATTGATCGGCTCTCATGTTGATCAAGCTCATCGCGGCGTTGCGCGCTTTTTATCGAACCAAGCGTTTAACCCGGCAATTATCCACTCGCGCCGATGTGGTCGCCTGGCAGCAGGCGCAGTTAGCGCGATTTTTACGGCGCGATATTCAGCGTGTGGCTTTCTATGAAAGCAGAGGGGTGCGGGATCTATCGGATCTGCCCATGATCGATAAAGCCGAGCTCATGAAAAATTTTGATCAATTTAATCGTGCCAAGATCAGCGCGACAAAGATTCGCACCGCGTTGGATGCGGGTACGGAGCATGTTCGGGGCTATGTCGTGGGGCAGAGCACCGGCACCAGCGGCAATCGCGGCTTGTTTGTGATTAGTGAGGCCGAACGCTTTACCTGGCTTGGCGTGATTTTGGCCAAAACCTTGCCTGATTTCCCATGGGTCCGGCATAAGGTCGCACTAATCTTGCCTGGGTATGGGCAAATATTTAAATCAGCCGCACAGATCGGACGGCTCAATGTTCGGTTTTTTGACCTGCGGCACGGCATTGATCGTTGGGTCGACGAGCTAATAAATTATGAGCCCGAGACGATTATGGCGCCACCGAAAGTGCTGCGCGCGGTGGCGGAGCGGACAAAGATCAAACCGCACAACGTATTTTCCGGCGCCGAAGTGCTAGACCCTATTGATCGGCAGATGATTGAGGCAAGCTTTGGCACGCATGTTCGCGAGATTTACATGGCAACCGAGGGGCTGTTTGGTGTTGCGTGCCGGCTCGGTGTTTTGCATCTCGCCGAAGAATTCGTTGCATTTGAGTTTGAACCGCTACCCGGAAGCGATTTGGTGACGCCGTTGATCACTGATTTCACCCGCACAACGCAAATCATGGCGCGCTATCGGATGAATGATTTGCTTCGCTTGAGCCCGCAGCCTTGTCGTTGCGGATCACCGCTGCAAGCGGTCGCCGAAATCGTGGGTCGGCAGGACGATGTGTTTCGCCTAGGGCCTAACACGATCCTAATCACGCCTGATATTTTGCGCAATGCCATCCTTGATGCGGATCGTCGGATCGATGATTTCAGATTGGTGCAAACAGGCCAATCTCATATTACGCTTCATTTGGCTGCCAATTTGCCCGCCGAGGCTGGCCGCGCGGCCTGCGTCAACCTTGCCGCTGTGTTGGGCCGAGCCGGTGTCACCGGCGTAGAAATCAACATGATAAACCGGATCGAGCCGCCCACCGCACACAAACTCCGGCGCGTGCGGTGCGATTGGCGATGCGATTAGCGGTAGGAGAAACTGAAATCCATTACAAATAGAGCGTAAGAGTTTGTTCCGAACTATTCAGTATGTCACCGGCCATCAGTGCGGTAATTGCCGGGCGCAACGGGTCGAGCGGGCCGAGCGCGTAATGCGCGCGGTTCAGGCGGGCGATATTATCGGTTTGATTTCGCAACATCCGCTGATCTTGCAGCAACACCGGAAAATGAAACGCGATCAGCAATGCGCGTTTAACAATTTCAGGGGCGAGGCGTCTTGGTGTTGCGAAATGCGCAAACGGGCGCACGGATGTTACGGTTTCTGGCGTAAAGAAAACAGAGATGGCGAGGCGAATCCCTGTCGGTCCTTCGAAAATCAGTTGCGCGGTGCTGGGTGGCATAAACCGCCCAATGCCGATGGTGCGCACGCCTTCCAATAAGCGCGGCATCCAGGCGGCGGCGCGGGTATTTTCAACATAGATCGCCTCGGCACAGTTTGGCTGCACGCGCACCGTCACCTCCACGGGGCGGCGAATTTTGGCGGACCGCACGATACCAGCATGCAGAAAATGCGGATGTGCCGGGTCCAGCAAATTTTCAACCGCATCTGCTAAGCCAGCGCGCGATGATGGAATTTCCCACCAAAATTGATCGAACCCCGGCGCTGTGATGATCGGCGGCAAGCTCGGAAAAACATCGGTGCCCAGCGTTGTCCAGATCAATCCAGCCTGCTCAACAACGGGCATCGCCCGGGCCCGCTGCGTTGCCGGGTTGATCGCGCCGGGCGTGGCGGTGCAGCGCCCATCGCCGGCGAAACGCCAACCATGATAGGGGCATTCAATATCATTGCCGCGCACGCGCCCCGCCGAGAGGGCAACATTGCGGTGTGGGCAGCTATCGAGCAACACCGCCGCTCCGCTTTCGCCCCGAAACACCACCAGCGGCGTATCCATCAGCATGCGTGCAAGGGGTTTGTTGCCAAGCTTCCGACTGGTCGCGATGGGAAACCAGCCGGCGGCAACGGCGCGCGGATATGCGCTCATAATCCGCGCGCCCGGATCAGCGGCACAGCCAGCCGGTTCAGCGCCATGGCCATCGCGTCAATCGCGATGCGGCGGGGTGCCGACAAATGGGCGGTGAAGAAGGCGGAATATTCAAGCTCACCATGCGCGCCCCGCAACCGCTTGAATTCCCCGGCCCCTGCCGAACTATTCAGCCGCACGCCATATGATTGTGCGATTTGGGTTAGCAGCACACAGGCCAATCGGTATAGTCCCTGGGCGCGTGGTAACGCCGTGTCATACCCTACGATTGGCGTGGTCAATATATCGCCACGAAGCAGGCAGCCGACGATCACAACCAATTGACCCGTAGCATCGCGCAGCCCACGATAACGGATCAGCCCGCTTCGATGGGTTATCTCGATAAAAGCTGGAGTGAATTGCGGATTGAGCGTTGAGTACCGATCAAGATAAAGCCAGCCATAAAGCTGGGCGATCCGTTCGGCATCACCGGCGCGCAATTGTTCCATGTTATCGTCCTGATAGGGTGTGTTGCGTAAAAGGCGTAAATCCTGTTTGGTGTCGCGCCGAGGTGCCCAATCGCGCACGAGGTCATCCGTGACATAGATTTGCCGGCTCGGCAGGAACTGCCAGCCATCAGCCGATAAAGCATCGGCAAGGGGCGCGTCTGACCAGCGATTGATCGAACGGATCGCAATTACATGATCAGGGAATTGCGCGACTAACAATTGGCGAATGGCCGTGAGCGCCTCGCCTTGCCAACCATGATGCAAATTCGTCGAAAGCATCCAGTTATTCAGATGCACGATTTGATTAATCCGAATGGCGCGCATCAAGCCACCCGCGAGGCTGGTAAGCAGACGCAGGGCAGGCCGCCAGATGCCAGTTTCAACCAAATCCAATTCCTCCCTGGCATAGAGCGCATAGGCCGTGTGCGGTAAGCAGACATAGCTATCGCCATACTCCGCCTCGTTTACCGTTAGCGGAAAAATACGCCCGCCCGCGCGCAGCCCATAGATTTTTGTTCGCACATTCGCAATCAGCGCCGGTGCGCCGATTTGCGCAAACGCGGTAAGATAGGCGCGCTCTAGCGCCGCTTGTTCTGGCCAACCGCCTTGAGGGCCAGTAATGGGATCGAATATCTCAGGCCTCATATGATTGGCTCACCGTTCCACTCAATGTCGTCGGTGCTTTGGCCAGCGGCGGTGCGGCCATTCCTGAGTCCGGTTGTCAGGAACCGCATGGCATCAAGCATCGCGCCGATATTGCTCCAATAATCACCAGAGATAGCCAGTGCATTGCGGCTACGGTGCAAATCGGCCTTAAATCGTGACCATTGCCCTTGCCGCATTGCCTGCGGCGCAGCGAGGAGCCACATGGCGGGAGCCAGATGGCGCGGCGCGATCGGGGCCATCGCGATATCTCCCTCACCGACTAACGCTCGTGCCAGGATCGGTGCCGCCCCAAAGAGATGAATGCCGCTGACGCCACGTGGATTACATTCGAGCGGATGGATCGCGCCCGCAGCATCGCGGATGACATCGAAGGATAATTGCCCGGTTGCGTTTGTTCGATCAGCAATGATCTGGCAAAATTCCAGCAATTTTGGATCATTATCAGGATCAAAATAAAAGCTAGATGAATTGCCAAGCCGCCAGCGCGGTTGGTAGGCGGCAAATGCAACAATCTTGCCTCGTCGCGCTGCCGACCACAGGCAGATTTCGGTGCCTTCGATAAAATCCTGCACCGCCCAGGCGGTCTCTGATGTTGGGTTGACCCATGCCAACGCACTCGGTTTTGGCCGGACCAGCGTGTTCGTCGCAAACCGGGAATATTCGGGCTTGAACACCAACTGCGCCGCCTGTGGAGCCCATTCCTGCAAGGCGGCGCGCGATGTGACCCGGCGTGTTGCCGGCGCGGCGATACCGCAACTTCGCGCCAACGACGCAAATTCAATTTTCGAGTGGAGCTGACGTAATATCGCAAGCGGGGGCGCGAATAAACGATCACGCAGTTGCAACCGCGCCGCCGCTTCGGCGAGGTAGAAAACCTCTTCGCAAGCCGGAATGATCATAATGGGGTCGAGCCGGGTAACCAGTGTCGCTATGTCAGCCATGAACGTCGGAAATTCTGTGCGCGGCGGGGCGAAACGATGAAGCTGGGATCGGCCAAAATGTGAGAGATGCGCAGTCCAAGGCCGGATACAATCAGCTAAATGCGGTTCATATCCGGCGGCGTGAAAACTATGCGCGAGGTCAAGGACAATGGGCGCTCGGGCGCCGGTTATCAACACCGTTCTCATCGGCCCGCTTCCTCAAGAGCGCGCTCATGACAATGTGATGGGGTAATGAGAATATCGGGATTGCACCTTTGCAGATGATGGAGCTGTCCGAGCGTGGTGCGATATGGTTTGGTGCCGCCAAGCAATGCGGTGGTCAGGCGCGGTGGCGGCGAATTTTCGCGAATTGCCCGGCTCGACCATGCAGCATCGGCGGCCAGGAAATTTAATTGCCCGGATTGCCCGCGCAGCACCAATCCAAATTGGCCATCGGCATGTCCAGCGAGAGGCACGGCTAGGATCGCGCCGTTACCAAAAACATCGACCGCATCGGTGAACGGTGCGAGTTCTTTCGGCAGCTTCGCCTGCGCAAAATCTTCAAAAAATGCCGCGCGTTGGTCGAAATCAGGCGGGATCAGCGCGCGCAAAACACCACGCCGCAGGGCCGCCCACGCATGACCCTGACGCGCCGATTGTAAGCCGCGCCGCGAGCAAATCAGTCGCGCGTTTGGGAATTGACCCAATCCGGCGATATGGTCGGCGTGAAAATGCGAAATAATAACGCAACGAATATCATCAGGACGCAGATTATAATAGGCAAGCTGGGCACCAACAATGGTATGCGGCGTGATCTCCGGTGGGGTCAGCCACCGATAAAGACGCTGCGGAAACGGCTCGGTCGCGGTGAAAAAAGCCGGATCATAACCGGTATCAAACAACACCGGGCCAGATTGATGCAGGATCAATCCAGCCAACGCCGGAAAAATCGCAGGCTGCCATTGGCCGCCGCGCCGGGTCATCGCTTCGCAATGCCGACAGAAGCCCGCTTGAATAAAATGAATGTTACAACGGCGCATGATGTCTCCAGGTCGCCGCGGTGCGGGCAATGGCCTCGGCTGGGGTGAAGCGTGGTTGCCAGCATAATTCATTGCGGGCTGCGCGCAGATTGAAGGTTTGCGAGAAGGCCAAGGTCGAGAGCGTATAGACCGTCGCCGGCGGCTCGGGTTGGCCGGGTAATTGTGCGTAGATGATTTCGGCAAGGCGGAGCAGGCGGGCGATTGGCGCGTAGGGTAGCGCGAGCAAGCGTGGTCGTAGATCAAAATGAGCAAATACGCGTGATAGCGCTGCCGCAACGGTCATTGGTGCGCCGCCAGAAATATTGAAGCTGCACCCGGCCGTTGGTAAGGGCCGTGCCGCGATTGCCAGCACGGCATCGGCGGCATCGCGCACGTCGGTGAGTTCGATCAGCGCCCGTCCTTGGCGCAACAGCGGAAATATGCCGCGCCGCGCGACACGGAGCAGCCTGGGCAGTAACACCGTGTCATCAGGCCCCACCAGCGCGCGTGGGCGCAGCACTGCGGTGCTAAAACCTGGTTTGTTCGCGGCCAGAACCAACTGCTCTGCAGCATATTTGCTGGCCGCATAATCGTTCGCGAATCGTTTCGCAACCGGGCTTGCTTCGGTCAAGCCGAGCCGGTCGCGTGGTTCGCTATAAATCGAAGGGGTCGAGATAAAAACGAATTGATTGCACCCCGCAATCTGCGCGGCGGCGAGTAAATTGCGCGTGACCGTGACATTGATGCGCTGAAAATCCTCGCGCCGTCCCCACGGGCTCGATAGCGCTGCGGCGTGTACCACAAGGTCGGTTCCCGCAACTAACGCAGGAAGGCATGTCTGCTCGGTCAGTTCCGCGGCGAGGAATTCTGCACCTGCCGCTCGCAGCCGGGTGCCTACATTGAGGCGGCGTCCCGTGGCGCGAACGGGATAGGCTTGCGCTAACAGTGCTTGAACCAGCGCAATCCCAAATCCGCCCGTTGCGCCCGTGACCAGAACGCGGCGCATCGGCTAATATCGCAATACGGCACCGCCCAGCGAGATACCCGCTGAACTGCCGATGAACAAGGCTGTGTCGCCGCGTTGTAAACGCCCAGTGGCAATAGCCGCGTGCAATGCGCTTGGCATCGAGGCGGCGATTTGATTGCCATGATCGGCAAAAATATCAACAATCCCCTTGCGCGCTTGGGGAAAATTGCGGCGCAAATATTCCAACGCGCCTGCACTCGCTTGATGCGGGACCACCAAGTCGATCGCGTCGGCGTCCAGCCCCGCTTGGGCGAGCAGCCGTGTTAGAAAATCTGGGAAACGCCGCGCAGTCGCTTTGAATAAACGTTGTCCATCCATCTGGAATTTGGCATGTGCAAGAAAACGCGGCAAATCATCATGCGGATGCAGCCGGGTTCCACCGGCGGCCAATTGGCAGGCCTCGGCATCATCGCCATAGGTCTCGAACTGGTAGGCACGCCAATGATTCTGGTCCGGTTGTGCTTCCAAAACCACGGCGGCTGCGCCATCGCCAAAAATCACCGAGGCTTCGGGTGTACGGAAATCAAGTGCTGCGGATGCAATGTCCGCAGCCACGATCAGCGCCCGCCGCCACCGCCGCGCCGCGAAACCAAGCGCGATGGTGTCGAGCGCTAACAGAAAGGAAAGGCAGGTGGCATTGACATCAAAGGCGGGAATACCGCTCTGACCCAGCCCTAGCCGGCGCTGGATCAGGCAGGCCGTGCCGGGGATGGGTTGCTCCATAACGCCACAGGCACCAATAATCACATCAAGCTGCTCTGGTGCCCAGCCAGCATTGGTCAAGGCCTGATACGCCGCCGCCGCGCCGAGGCTGGAGCTGGTCTCATCGCCGGAGGCGACAGCGCGGCTCTCGATCGCGAAATGAAGCTGCGTCCAACCAGGTGCGCGACCAAGGCGGCGGTCGATCTCCGTTGAACTTAATCGAACGGCGGGCTGCACGGCACCTGTGCCGCAGATTTTGAATGACATAATCAGGATGTTCCAAGAGTGGCAGGCAGTCCATTGATGATGGCGCTAACCAGGAGGGAAATTTGCGTTTGCAAGATTGGCAGCGCCATTGGCGTCAATCGCTGATCGATGCCGAGCGCCACCATGCCATGCACGGCAGAAAATAGGGTGCGGCCCAGCAAGTGCCGATCGGCTTGGGGCATGGTCGGGCACAGGCGCGCTAAGGGTGCCTCGATATGCGAGAAGGCGGCATCCTGCAGGGCGAGAAACCAATCCGGCGCTGGCTTGTCGGATGGCAGCCGATAGCGAAAGAGCGCGTCCCACAGGCGGCGGTGTTGCACGGCGTAATCAAGATAGGACGCCGCCAGGGCAAGACAATGCGCCAACGGGTCTTGAGGCGGGATGCGCGCCATGACTCGGTCGAGCGCCTCCAGCGTCGCCGCGTTGACCGCGAGGGTCAGCGCATCAAGGTCCGTGAACAGGTTATAAATCGTGCCCAACGAGCAGCCAACGCGCGCGGCGAGATCACGGGCGCGCAATTGTTCAAGCCCATGCTGGTCAATAATGTCGCGCGCAGCCGCCAAGAGTTCCTCGCGTAAACCCTGATGGCGCTGGGCGGTGATTGCGCGGGCCGATGCCGCGCCGCTGCGTTCACTTGGGGCCATATCATGCAGCATCCATCATTTGAACATCGTTCATACGCTATATCTGAACGCTGTTCAAGGGCATAAAAACGACATTCCTCGGATAACGCTTGCGGTGCTGGTCGCGTCATGCCAATTTTCATCCCGATGCCCGAGAAACTCAGACCATCTGACAAGGATGCGGGGCGCGGCGATGACCGGCTCTGGGCCGTCGTCGCTACCATCGGTCGTGTGGTGCGGATTGCCGATATTCACGCCAGTCACACCCGCGCACAGGCCGATCAGCTTTGGCGCGAGCAGCAGGTGAAGGCGTATCTTGGCTTTTTGCAGCGCTGCGAACAGCCGGTGCCGCGCTACAGCATTCGCGCCCTGAACCGCGCGCAATTACCCCGAGGCTGGCGGCCCTTGCCAGCACTTGGTTTTCTGGATGGACGACTTTCCTGATCGCTTAACCGTGTAACCGGGCTTAGCACTGAGCCAGGATTGGATTTTTCGTCGAACCGGCTCATATTGGTCAGCGCCTATCCCCTATCCCGCAGCCCTCAGCCGATCCGGGTGCTGCCCTTATCGATTGGAACCGATCATGAATTATGTCAAACTTGGCCGCACCGGCCTTGATGTTTCCCGCATTTGGCTCGGTTGCATGAGCTATGGCGTTGCCAATCGCGGCAGTCACGCTTGGACCTTGAGCGAAGATCAGAGCCGACCATTCATCCGCCAGGCTCTGGAGGCCGGGATTAATGTGTTCGATACGGCAAACGTCTATTCTGATGGCACCAGCGAAGAAATCGTGGGGCGGGCGCTGAAGGATTTTGCCCGGCGTGAAGATGTTGTGATCGCAACGAAAGTGCATGGCCGGATGCATAAAGGGCCGAATGGGGCAGGTTTGTCACGCCGCGCGATCATGCAAGAGATCGATGCCAGCTTGCGACGGCTCGGCACTGATTATGTTGATCTCTATCAGATCCATCGCTGGGACTATCATACCCCGATTGAAGAAACGCTTGAGGCGCTGCATGACGTGGTGAAGGCTGGCAAGGCACGTTATATCGGCGCGTCCTCGATGTTTGCTTGGCAATTCGCCAAGGCGCTGGCGGTGTCCGAGCGTCATGGTTGGACTCGTTTCGTTAGCATGCAGAATTACGTAAATTTGCTCTATCGCGAAGAAGAGCGCGAGATGCTGCCGCTGTGCCGTGCCGAGGGGATTGGCGTGGTGCCGTGGAGCCCGCTCGCGCGGGGCCGTTTGACCCGCGATTGGGATGCGGCAAGCGCGCGCTCGGAAACCGATGAATTCGGCAAGAGCCTCTATCAGAAAACGGCGGACGCTGATCGCAAAATCGTCGATGTAGTCGCCGAAGTCGCGGCCGAACGCGGCGTGCCGCGCGCGCAGATTGCGCTGGCGTGGGTGCTGAGCAAGCCGGGTATTACCGCACCGATTATTGGCGCGACCAAGCTTGCCCATCTGGATGATGCGATTGCTGCAACCTCGCTCACGCTCAGCACCGATGAGATCGCCCGCCTCGAAGCCCACTACGTGCCGCACGCCGTAGTGGGCTTTTCCTGATCCTGCTTCCTATTGGCAGGTTCCGGTCGTGACGGGGCAGGGCGGATAGGCCGGCTGCTGCGGGAACGCCGGATGCCAAGCGGGCGGCGGCGGTAGGGTTACTTTTTTCGCAGCAATTTGCGTCATGAGTACCTTCACCGCCGCTTGGATTTGGGTGTCCTTATTCTGCCGTGCGAGCAAACCCGGATTGAGCGTTACCGGCATTGAGGGCACGACGCCGATATTCTCCACTGCCCATTTCGAGTCTTTGCCATACATGGCGATCTCGGACACGACCTGCTGGCCACCATCAAGCAGCGTGAATTGGTTATCATAACCGCGCACACCACCCCAGGTGCGTGAGCCGATGGTCGGGCCGAGGTGATATTGTTGGAAGCGGTAGGCGAAAATATCGCCGTCCGAGGCGGAGCCGCGATTAATCAAAGCGGCCATATGGCCGATAAACGCGTTGCTCGGGCTTTGATTGTAAAACCCGTGACGATTGACCCAACCGGCGACCATTTTTTGCGTGAGTTGGTTGAATAAAATCGTATCGATAAAGCCGCCGAGATTCCAACGATCATCAATGATCAGGCCAGGCTTGTTGATCTGGCTGTAATATTGACGGACAAACTCGTGCAGGCCGGTGGCTTCCATATCTTCAAGATAGATATAGCCCACCTTGCCGTCGGAGAGCCGGTTCACTTCGCGGCGGTTATTATTGATCCAATGCAGCAAATGCAGCTTTTCGTCATTGACGATGGGCTTGACCAAAATTGACCAAGGTTTGCCGGTTGGTGTTTGCGCGAGGGTCAAGCGGATGGTTTGGCCCAGCGTGCCTTGTAACAAGGCGTAAGGGCTGGTTGGCGCGTGGAGCTGATGTCCATTGATCGCCAGCACATAATCTCCGGTTTTGACCTTCAGCCCCGGCTGCGCGAGCGGCGCGTAATAGCCGGGCACGGTGTTATCACCACGATAAATGCGCGTGATTTGATAGATGCCAGCTTGCGGGTCGAGATGGAAGCGCGCACCGAGGCTCGCGGTTGGTGCTGAGGGCGATTTCCAGCCCACATCACCGCCATAGATATACATATGGCTTTCGCCCAACGAGCCGATCATGTTGCCCATGATATCGTTCAGATCTTCACGATCCTGCACCAGCGGCAGCAATGCGCGGTAATGATTGCCAATCGTGGCCCATTTCCGTTTGATCAGATCGGGGTTGACGAAGTAATCGCGCACATTGCGCCAGGCTTCGTTATAAATCTCGTTCCATTCCGCGCGCGGATCGATTTGCAGTTGCATATGCGCAGTGTTCAGCGGTTTGGATTTCGGGTGCGGCTTGAAGGCGGCGGGCAGCACCACCCATTTGCCCTTTTGTTCATAGAGCAGGGTTGAGCCATCTGCTGATAAAGCAAAGCTGTCGCCGATGCCTTGGGCCAGCGTCAGCGCTTTGCGCTTTTTCAGATTATAGGCGCGCAGCTCAGGCACTTGGCCGGGGATGTTACCGCCGAGGACGGGTACTGGCGCGGTTGCGTAATAGACGATGTTTTTGAACGCGGCGATTTTGTTGATGTTGGCTGCGGGCACCGGCAATTGGACGGCGCGATCGATCAAGCCGGTGAAGTCGATTTTCACCTGCAATTTTTTTGCCTTGTCCGATTTTTTATCCGATTTTTTTGTTTTGTCTTTGGGTGTCTTGTCCGGCTTGGCGACCGCGCGCTGGGTGCGCGGGCCGATCAAGGATGGGGTTTTGGCTTGCAAGGTCGCGGCGTACAGCCCGTCTGGCACCACGCCGGAGGCACCAAAATCGTAGCTTGATAATACCGGGTTGACGAGGCGGGCGGAGACGAAAAACAGATATTTGCCGTTATGGGAGAAAGCGGGCTCTTTGTCGCTGAAATTGCCACGGCTCACTTGATGGACGGCGCCGGTTTTAACGTCATCGATAAACAAAGCGCGCAATTGGTTCGGCAGATGTTGGGAATAGGCGATCCATTGGCTGTCCGGCGAGAAGGTTACGTCCTGGAAGGCGCCGACGATCATTTGCCGGTCCGAAGCTAGTTTTTTCGCGGCACCGGTTTTGACGTTGACCAGCCATAATTGTTGACGGGAGTTGGTATAGGTCAGCCAATGGCTGTTCGGGCTCCAGACCAGCGGGCCGGTGATGGTGATATTGCCGGGTTTGGTCAGGCTGCGTGGTTTGCCCTCGCCATCGGCTGGGCGGATCATCAATTGGCTGTTCACACCGTCATCATTGATATAGGCGATCCAATGACCGTTGGGCGACCATTTGGGGTCTTTGTCATTGCTGGCGGTGCTCAGGCTCAAATCGGTGGTGTGGCCGTAATCGAGCGGAACGGTGAATAACGCGCCGCGCGCGCTGAAAATGGCGACTTTACCATTGGGCGAAATGCCGGCGGCGCGGATCATTTTGGCGGCTGAATAGACATAGGGCAGCGTGTGTTTGCCGCTGAGCGGGACGCTGACCGGGACGGGCTGGATTTTATCGGTGGCGAAGGAATAGAGATAGAGCTTGCCGCCATCTGATAGGGCGATGCCGGAATTGCCTGCACTGGGCCAATCGACATCATAGGTTGGGAAATGCGAAATTTGGCGGGTGGCGCCGGTTTTTAGGTCTTTCACCCACAGATTGAGCACGCCGCTTTTGCCGCGATCCGAGGCGAAATAGAGCTTGTCGCCGACCCACATCGGGAAGGCGTCTTCGCCTTTCCAATGGGTCAGTTGGGTGCTGGCACCCGTGGCGAGGGTGTAGGTGTAGATATTGTCGGCTTGGCCGCCGAAATAATGTTTGCGGTGAAACGCGCGCAGCATGCGCGACATTTTGTTATAGGCGATGATGGTGCCGGTTGGATTGAAGGATAATGCGCCGGTCCAGGGCATCGGCAGGCGCTTGGCGAGGCCGCCGGTGATCGGCACTTCGAACGCGCGTTCGATTTGTGGATTGAAGCTGGAGCGGCGCGAGAGGAACACCACGTTTTTACTATCGGGGGTCCAGCCGACGACCACGTTATCGGGGATAGTGACGATTTTGCCTTTGACCGGCGCGTTGATCGACCGCCAGGTTAGTTGCTTGACCGGGCCACCATTGATCGAGACGATGAACACGTCGGTATTGCCGTTATACCAGCCGGTGAAGGCGACCCATTTACCATCGGGCGAGATGATCGGGTGCGATTCATAGCCGGGGTCTGAGGTCAGGCGGGTGGCGATGCCGCCGGTGGTGGGGATTTTCCAGACGGCGCCGGCGGCTTCGAACACGATCAGATTATCGTGGATGCTGGGATAGCGGATCATGGCTTGGACCGGGCCGGGCGCGTCCGTCGCGGCTTGCGCTCGTGATAATCCTGGCACTTGGGAAAAACCCAGAATCGACAGGGCAGCGCTGATCACGCGGACGAAAGTTTTTGCTCGCATCATAAAGCCTCGGTTTGCCGCCAAGAGGCGCCGATCGTTGCGCCGCCCCAAGTCGAGATTGTTCTTGTCGGCAATTCCGACATAGCTGACATGACTGGATTGGGCGGGGAGATCAAGATTGCGGCGCACGTACGGGAGTTTTGGGTTTCGTGGAAAATTGCGTTGGGATGGTCAGGATTGTTGTGCTGATGCTGCCGGGGCGGTGCTGGGCGACATAATCGATTTAGGGGTAGTTTTGTTCACGAGAAATTGATCGCAGATTATCGGTAAAATTATTCGGCGGCTTGGCTGATGGCGGCGAGCCGGGCGGGTTTGAGGATGGCGATTCGGTGATCGCTGCCGATGGTGACGATGCCTTGCTTGCGCAGGGTGGCGAGGGCGCGCGAGACGGTTTCGATGGTGATGCCGAGATAATCGGCGAGTTCGCTGCGCGACATGGGTAAATCGAGGGCCGCGTTGGGGGCGGTGTTGGGGGTGGCGCAGGGGGCGGCGCGGCTGCGCCAGCCATCGAGGAAGGTGGCGACGCGCTCGATGGCGGTTTTGCGGCCCAGCAGGAGCATTTGTTCTTGGGCGATGACCAGCTCATGGGAGGCGACATCGAGCAATCGGCGTTCGATGATCGGGAAGCGACCGAAGACAGCGCGCAGTTCGGTGCGATCAAACCGGCAATATTGGATCGGTTCGAGGGCTTCGGCGGTGAAGCCATAGATATTTTCGGCGGCGAGGCCGACGAAATCGCCAGTGCTGACGAAGCCGATGATTTGGCGCCGGCCATCGGGGAGGTCTTTATAGAGTTTGGCGGTGCCGTGGTTGATATTGAAAAATTGTTTGGCTGGATCGCCTTCGGTGATGAAAATTTGGCCGCGTGCAGCGGTGGCGCGACGGGCGACGCCGGCGAGGAAATGCAGATCATCATCGCCCAACGCATCGCATAGCCCGACATGACGGGCTTCGCATTTGGCGCAGAGACCGGCACTCATTTCGGCGGCCACGTTAATGGGTCCGCGCCGAATGATGCTCAGATCATCAGGCATTGCGCTCCCCTTTCAGAACTATCGGCTCATGATCAACTTTATTGGGTGTTGCTGAATGGGAAGGTATGCTGGCCTGATGGTGGGGTCAAGGTTTGAGTTGATCGTAGGCCTCCAGGGCTTTTGCGGCGTACATAGCGGACGGGCCAGCGCCCATATAAACCGCCATGGCGAGGGTTTCGGCGATTTCTTCGCGGCTGGCGCCGGCCCGCACGGCATCGCGCGCGTGATAGGCGATGCATGGCTCGCAGCGTGTGGCGACGCTGATGGCCAGGGCGATGAGTTCCTTGGTTTTACCATCAAGCGCGGCACCGCCATGGGCTGATTTGGCCAGGGTGGAGAAGGCTTTCATCATATCGGGATGGGCATCGCGCAGGCGACCGACGCCTTGATCCATCGCGGTAATCATGGCTGGCCAATCGTTGATCATGAGGCGGCTCCTTGAGTTGGATGAGGGGTGGGCGGTGATCCGGCGGCGAGGCGGGTGAGGGCTTGGGGGTTGAGGATGCGGATGCGGTGGGCGCTGAGATGTTCGATCCATTGGCTGGTTTGGAACCAGCCGAGAATGCGGCGCAGTGAGGCGGTGCTGAGGGCGAGAAAATCGGCGATGTCGATCCGGCGCATGGGGATGATCAGGAGGGTTGGGTCTTGCGGGTCGGGCGCGGTGCGCTCGTGCAGGCAGAGCAGGAAGGCGGCGATGCGCTGGGGCGGCGGGGCGCGACGGGTGAGCAGATGGGCTTGGGTGGAGCGGAGATTGGCGCAGAATTGGTTCAGCAAGCGTTGATGCAGGCTTGTATCGGCGGTGAGGAGATGGTTCAGCCGATCATGCGGCAGGGTGTAGGCGGTGAGTTGGGTGATGGCTTGGGCGGAGCGTGTGTAGGTGGGCGGGCTGAATTGGCCGAGACTATCGTGGCTGAAGGCGAAACCGATCACCAGCGGGCGGTGGTCAGCCGGTTCGGCGATTAATTTGGCGACACCGCTGATGATGTTGAACAGGGCTTGAACCGGCTGGCCGACATGGAACAGGTAATCGCCGGGCGCGAAATGGTCGAGCTGGGCGATTTGGGCGAGTTTTTTGGTTTGATGCGATGACAAGGCAGCCTGGGGCAGCAAACGAGGCGGAGCGGATGGGGCCGGGGATGCTGCGGCAGTTGGCATGGGGGGTGTGGCCTTGCGTTGTTGGAGCATAATATCGGTTGATGGGCGTAGCATCGGCCCGGAGCGATGGTGCGGTCTTTGATTTAGATCAAGCGATTTTTCGCGTCTGTTAGTTGTTATATCGTAACGAATAGGTCGTGATTCTGCGCTCAGCGCTCGAAGTTGATTTTTGCGCGGGAGCGTGGCTCGTAAATATGGCCGGGCAAAGTGGGGCGTGGGGGCGGCG
>JBMFWT010000047.1:0-17585 GCA_049964975.1 Acidiphilium sp. | reverse complement strand
CGGTTGAGGTTTGAGCATGTATGTCTATGAGAACCAAATGTGGAGCACATTGCCTGAGTATCATTTGTGAGACAGTGTTCATATAAAATGTGGTATATCGGATACGATTCATTGGTTCAACCGCTGGTAGGGCAATTCGACGAAAATTAATAGGAGAGCCTCATACCAATCAAGCCGCTATGAGGGTCGCCGCGTTCGGTGACCTGCGCTTGCGCCGAAGCGAAATTTAGGTCATCACAGAAAGAACGGTGTTCGCAGCCTTTAATGGCTCGAACGGGCCGTTTTCCCTGACTTGAACGCGACGCGGACAGGTCAGCAGGCGTTTAGCACGGGTTCGGCGCCGGATTGGCGGGCGAGCCCACGAGATAAGGATCGATGTCAGCACTTTTGGCGACCCCCTTTTTTGTCAGAGTTTCGCTCCGACGCGCCGGTGATTTCGGCGTTGGTGGCCAAAGGCGCCCGGTTCTTTAGCATGATTTTTCACCCAACCCATGATCCGCGACTGTTGGCCGGCGACCTTCGGGGGCCGCTGCGGGCGCGCAGGAGAGTTTTTGACGATGCCCAGAATGATGTTGATCGACGCCAGCCATGCGGAAGAGACCCGTGTGGCGGTACTGGATGGTAACCGCCTCGACGATTTTGATATCGAGACGGACGATAAAAAACAGATAAAAGGCAATATCTACCTCGCCAAAGTGGTGCGGGTTGAGCCAAGCCTGCAAGCGGCCTTTGTCGAATATGGCGGAAACCGGCACGGATTTCTGGCGTTCGCCGAAATCCACCCCGATTATTACCAAATCCCGATTGCGGATCGCCAGCGTCTGATCGAGCTGGAAGCCGAAGAGGCGCGCCGGCGCGAAGCGGCGGAGGAAGCGGCAGAATTAGCCGCCGAAGCCCGCGCGCGGGCCGGCTTAGCGCCCGAAACCCCCGCCGCCGATGATCAACCCGCATCAGAACCGGCAAGCGAATTCGAGCAAAATGCCGCCCCGACCGCGCAGGCGCTCGAAACGGGTCTTGTCGCTGAGCGGTTCCAGGCGGAGCCTGACGCGGCGCTGCCCGATCATCACGGCCTGACCGATACCGAAATCGAGTTTGATCCAGCGGCAATCGAGCGGGAATTGATGGCCCCGCGCAGCATCGACCCGGCAGATGCCGAGCAACCAGACATCGACGGGTCAAGCGCAGGTGAGCTGGGCGTGCCTGAAATGACCACGTCCGGCACATCCGAGGGCGGGTTCGACGACAGCGAAGCGCAGCCAACCCCCGAGCAAGTGGGCGGCGAGAACGATGCGGCGGAGGAGGCGCGCGAGCGCCGTCGCACCCGGATCATGCGCCAATATAAAATCCAAGAAGTGATCCACCGCCGCCAAATTTTGCTGATCCAGGTGATCAAGGAGGAGCGCGGTTCGAAAGGCGCTGCGCTGACCACCTATATCTCGCTGGCCGGGCGGTTCTCGGTGCTGATGCCCAATTCGCCCAATGGCGGCGGCGTGTCGCGCAAAATCACCGCACATAGCGACCGCAAACGGCTCAAAGAGGTCATGGCCGAACTCGAAATCCCGGACGGCATGGGCATGATCGTGCGCACGGCGGGGGCCAACCGGCCAAAGCCGGAAATCAAGCGCGATTGCGAATATCTCCTCCGCCTCTGGGACGATATTCGCGAGCGGACAATGAGTTCCGTCGCGCCGAGTTTGATTTACGAGGAAGCCTCGCTGATCAAACGCACCATCCGCGATGTGTATACCCGCGAGGTCGATACGGTCTATGTCGAAGGCGCGGAAGGCTTCCGCGCGGCGCGCAATTTCATGGCCATGCTCATGCCAAGCCATGTGCGCAAGGTGCAGCAATGGACTGAAAAACAGCCCTTATTTGCCCGCCATCAGGTCGAGCAAATGATCGAGCAGGTGTTTCAACCCACCGTGCAGCTCCGCTCGGGCGGCTATTTGGTGATCAACCAAACTGAAGCACTGGTGGCGATCGATGTGAATTCCGGGCGCGCAACCCGCGAGCGCAACATCGAGGATACCGCGCTGCGCACCAATATGGAGGCGGCGGAAGAGGTCGCGCGGCAATTGCGCCTGCGCGATCTCGCAGGGCTAATCGTGGTCGATTTCATCGACATGGAGGTGCGCAAGCACAACGCCATGGTCGAGCGCAAGCTCAAGGACGCGCTGAAGGGGGATCGGGCGCGGATTCAAGTCGGGTCGATCAGCCATTTCGGGCTGCTAGAAATGAGCCGCCAGCGGCTTCGGCCTTCCTTGGCCGAAACCATGCTAATCCCGTGCCCGCATTGCGATGGCGCAGGCCATGTGCGCAGCGCCGCGAGCCTGGCGCTGGCAGTGTTGCGCGCGCTGGAGGATGAAGGCGCGAAACACGCGGCGAACCGGCAGGCGGCTGAATTTGCGGTGCATCTGGCCGCCGACGTCGCGCTCTATATCGTCAATCATAAGCGTGCGGAATTGGCAGCGATTGAGACGCGCTTTGGCATGATCGTGCGGTTTGTCGCCGATGCCGCAACACCGACGCAGTTCCGCGTCGAGAAGCTGCGGGTGCTGGCAGCGCCAACCCGCTCGGCAGCGGATCAGCCTTTGGCCATGGGCGGCGAGATCGCGGCGGTGGAAGAGGCTGGCTTCGGCGCCGCCGACACAGCCGAGTTGGACGCGCCCGGCGAGGCGATGGGCAGCGACGCCGCACGCGATGCCAGAGCCGAGGCCAGTGCCGAGGCCAGTGCCGAGGCCACTGAGGAGGAAAAACGCTCCCGGCGGCGGCGGCGCAGGCGGCGCGGTCGGCGCGGCGAGGGCAGCGAGGCTGGTGACGCCAGTGACGCCGGTGAGGGGAGCGATGGGGCGGATGATGCATCCATGGCCACCGAACGTGATGCGGATGACACCGCGCCCAGCCAGAACGAACCAGCAGCAGATGATCGCTTCACCCCGGCCCTGACACCGATTGAGTTGCCGGCGGTTGATGTGCCACGCGAGCCACGGCGGCGGCGGCCACCAAGGCGGCGCGGCGGTGCAGCGCGCGGCGAGGGCAGCGAGGATGCAGCGAGTGCGCCAGTGAGCGGGTCGGTAAGCGAGCCGGTGCGCGAGCCGGTTGCGCCGCCCATGCCGCGCGAGGAGCCAATTTATCTGGACATTGCTGATATTTTTGAGGCCGCAGAGCGCAAAGAGGCCGAACGCGCCGCCGCCGCGCGTGCCGAAGCCGCAGCGCGCCAAGCCCGCCCCGCACCCCGCGACGAGGTCATGCATGAGACGCAGGTGGCTGCAACGCCGCCCGAGCCAGTCCCCGCACCAGCCCCAATCATCGAGCCGACCCCCGAACCGGTCACGGAACCGTCGAACGGGGAACCGCCCACCGCCCCGGCGGTGCAACCCATCGTAATCGGTGCCGCCGAGGGCGAACCAGGCCCGCGCAAAAGCGGATGGTGGCGGCGCTAGAACAACATCTGATTGGATGAAATCATCCGATCAGATAAAGTTGCTAAAACAACCCGGTAATATTCCCCGCCGCATCGAGGCCCACAGCCTCGGCAGCGGGAATCCGGGGCAGGCCGGGCATGGTCATAACATCGCCCGCGAGTGCCACCACGAAACCGGCACCCGCTGACAAGCGAAGTTCACGGATCGGGAGCGTAAAGCCGGTCGGCGCACCGCGCTGGCCAGGGTCAGAGGTGAAACTATATTGGGTTTTCGCGACGCAAACCGGCAAATGGCCAAAACCAGCGCGCTCAAACCGCGCCATTTGCTTGGCAGCGCGGTCGGATAGCGCAATATCCACACCGCCATAAATGCGGCGAACAATGGTGCGCAGCTTATCAGCCAGCGAAAGCTCATCCGGATACAGTAATTCGAACTTCGTCGATGGATCGGCAATCGCCGCCCGCACGGCGCGGGCCAGATCCGCCGCACCGGCGGGGCCATCGGCCCAATGGGTGCAGAAAATCGGCGTGATGCCATCGGCGGACAGCGCGCCGCGCAGCGCCTCGCGCTCAGCCTCGGTATCGGAAACAAAACCGTTGATCGCAACCAAAGTCGGCAGGCCAAATGCGCGCATCGCCGCGACATGGCGGCGCAGATTGTCAGCCCCGGCCCGCACGGCTTCGGGGTTTTCCGCACCAAGATCACCGCGCGCCACCCCACCATGCATTTTGAGTGCGCGCAGCGTCGCCACCACCACAGCGCAAGAGGGGCGCAGGCCAGTTTGCCGGCATTTGATGTCCAGAAACTTCTCGCCGCCCAAATCGGCCCCGAAACCCGCCTCGGTCACCACAATATCAGCGAGTTTGAGCGCGGTGGTGGTCGCCATCACCGAATTGCAACCATGGGCGATGTTGGCGAACGGGCCGCCATGCACCAGGGCGGGCGTGCCGTGCAGCGTTTGCACCAGATTGGGTTGCAGCGCGTCGCGCAGCAAAGCCGTCATCGCGCCAACCGCGTTCAAGCTCGCCGGGGTAATGGGCGTGCCATCGCGCCGCTCCGCGATAATCATCCGCGCCAGACGCTCTTGCAAATCAGTCAGGTCTTTGGCGAGGCAGAAAATCGCCATCACCTCGGAAGCAACGGTAATATCGAATTTCTGCTCGCGTGCGGCACCATTGGCCCCACCACCGAGGCTGAGCACGGTTTCGCGCAGCGCGCGGTCATTCATGTCGATGGCGCGGCGATGGGAAATCCGGCGCACATCAATATCAAGTCCATTGCCCCAATAAATATGGTTATCGAGCATGGCGGCGAGCAGATTATTCGCGCTGGTAATGGCGTGAAAATCGCCGGTGAAATGCAGATTAATCTCCTCCATCGGGGCGATTTGCGCATAACCGCCGCCGGTGGCACCGCCTTTTTGACCAAAGCACGGGCCCAGGCTCGGCTCGCGCAAGGCAATCATGGTTTTGGCGCCGGACGCCGCGAGGGCATCCCCAAGGCCGATACTGGTGGTGGTTTTACCCTCGCCAGCCGGGGTTGGGCTGATCCCGGCAACCAGCACCAGCGCGCCATTCGGGCGGTCGGCCAGACCATTAATATAGTCGAAATCGATTTTTGCCTTGTGCCGGCCATAAGAGATGATAGCCTCGGCAGGGATGCCAGCCGCATCGGCAATGGTGGCGATCGGGCGGAGCTTGATGCTCCGGGCGATATCAAGATCAGTCGTCATGCGGTCGTCTCCCTGCGTTGACCCTGTTATTCTTGGCTCTTGCCCGAATGGCAAGAGGGGATGCTGGCGTGATCGGGGTTTGCAATCGTAAATTTGCAATCGTAAAAGCATCTTATGGGGAATGGTTCGGTGTTACCGTCTGCGCTGAGTGGGTTCATACTGCCCGATTGGGCGGTGTTGATTCTGCTGTTGATTGGCGGCGTCTATGCGCTGGCCCTCCTCGCGATGCCGTTTGCGGTGTTTGGCGTCAAATCGCGGCTCAGCGCGATCGAAGAACAGCTTGAGGATATTCAGGAAGAATTGCGGGTCATGGCACTGCGTCAAGCGGGCGCGCGGATCGGCGTAATGGATCAGGTCTATCCCGAACCCGCCAAGCCAACCGCCCCAGCCCCGATGCCACCCACGACCGAGCCGCCGCTGCGTCGGCGCGACAGCGCGGAATTCACCATGGCACGCTCCCCTCAAGCACCAACCCAACCACCACCGGCCCCACCGCCACCGCCGCCATCTCCCTCTGCTGAACCGTCGCTGCGCGAGAGTTTTGGACGCGCCCGCCCATCTTCACCCCCACCCGCACCACCGGCGCCACCCGCACCGCCACGGGGTCGGCGGATCGAACCGCGCTTGGATTAATCTGAACCTTTGCGTGCTGGCTTGAATCCCGCCGGTCGCACGCCCACCTCCCAAGGGTCCGACGCGGATTTTTAACGCGCCGTCTGGTCCTTTATCAACGGAGCGAAAAATGTCAGGCTTGCAAACGCCTCAGGCGATGATCAACACGATAATTGCCAAATCGATCCATCAGCATTGGCGGTTTTACCTGTTCGAAGGGTTGGTGCTAACCGGCTTGGGCCTCGGCGCCATCGCCCTGCCGGTGCTGGCCGGACTGACACTGACCTTGGTGCTCGGGTGGCTCTTCATCATTGCCGGCGCGGTCGGTCTGGTCACGGTCTTGGGCACCATGCGCGGCACGCGGGCGCCGGGATTGGTCTGGGCCGCCTTGTCCTCGGTGGTCGCCCTCGTGGTCGGTGCGGTGTTGCTGTGGGACCCGGTGCGCAGCTTGGCGACCCTGACTTTTGTGCTGGTCGCTTATTTCATCGCAGATGGCATTTTGATGATTTTTCTGGCGCTGGCGCACCGGCGCGGCCTGGCCGGCAAATGGGAATGGATGTTGGTCAATGGTGTGGTCGATTTGATCCTGGCCGCTGTCGTGATCGCCGGTTTTCCGGGCACTTTGGTATGGGCGCTCGGCTTGCTGGTCGGCATCGATATGGTGTTTGGCGGCACCGGATTGATTTCAATGGCACTGACCGCGCGGCGCGAAATGAGCCAGTAACCAATCACTCAGCAACGATTAATCAAGCGGGGCAGGCGGGCAATTCGGCCAATTTTTGCAAAATGGCGCGGTAATCCGCATCGTCCAGCGCGCTCAGTGGCGGGCGCATCCGGCGCCATGTCGGGTCATTCAACAGGGCGGCGGTAATGGTTTTGATCGCCGCCATGGGCGGATAGGAAACGCTGATCGCGCGCAGCGCTTCGATATAGGCTTGCGCCGCTCGCACGCGCTCGGCACTGTCAGGCTGGTTCACCTGATCAAAAATAATTCGCAGGCTCGCACTCGCAATGTTCGCGAGGCCCGTGATGGCTCCAGCGCCGCCTGCGCGCAAAAACGGCAGCATGAGCGGATCAGCACCGGCAAGAACGCCAAAGCCAGGATGATTTTCAATAAAAGCGAGGCCGGACTCGCGCTGGCCGGACGAATCTTTCAACCCAACCACAATCTCAGGATAATGGCGGCGAAGCTGTTCGATACTGGCATGGGTGATCGGAATGCCGGAGAACTGCGGAATATGGTACAGCACCAGAGCGAGCCGTTTATCGGCCACGCTCTCGATCAATTGACGATAGCTGGCCACAAGCCCGTCATCACTCAGATTTTTGTAATAAAACGGTGGCAAAACCAGAAAATCAGTAACACCGAGATCGAGCGCGTGGCGCGTCAGCTCAATCGTATCACCGATGGCGGGCAAGCCAGTGCCCAGCAGAATCGCCTGCGGCGGGATGCCGGACGCGAGCACCGCCTCCAAGATCGCTTTGCGTTCGGACTGGGAAAAGGAGGTCGCCTCACCGGTGCTGCCCAGCAACGCCAGACCATGACAGCCCTGGTCAAGCAGACGGCGGCACTGAGCAATTAGCCGGGGCATATCAACGGCAAAATCCGGGGTGAGCGGGGTCGCAACCGCCGCAAAGACGCCTTTGACCCGATAATTCATGGCTTCACTCCCGTTTGCCCGATGCCGTTCCAACGCCCTCTGAACTTTGCCGCCTGGCGCGCCCATGCGCAAGAATTCAGCACGGTGCTGCATGCAGGTCAGCTATCCTGCTCTATCATCGGCTGCATCCGTTCGGCCAAGCGCCAGACATAGGCAATGATTTCCGCGACGATTTTGAAATGCTCGGACGGAATTTCCGCCTCCAGCGCCACCTTGTACAGGGCGCGGGCCAGCGGCGGATTAGCGACAATCGGCACCGACAAATCACGGGCCAGTTCTCGAATGCGCGCCGCCATCCGGTCTTTGCCTTTGGCAACGATGCGCGGTGCCGATTGATCGCCACGGTTATATTCGAGGGCAACAGCATAATGGGTCGGATTGGTGACCACCACGCTGGCGCGGGCGAGAGCGATGCTGAGTGTTTGCTTGGCCCGCGCCGCGCGCAAGGCACGCAGCCGCGCTTTGATTTCAGGATTACCATGCGTCTCGCGCGATTCATCGCGGATTTCGGTATGGGTCATTTTGATTTGCGACTGAAACCGCAACCGCGTCCAGCCGAGATCGGCGGCGGCGATGATCAAATTTCCCAGTGCTACCGTGCTGACAATGGCGAGGAGCGTCTTGCCAATCCACAGGACAATGCCGGCCGGATGGGTGCCAATCGTGCCGATCAAGGCGGGCAGGCGCGCTTTGAGGATCAGGGCAACCGCGATGCCGACGATGATAAGCTTGATGGTGGAGCGCAGCGTCTCAATCAAATGATTGGCGCTCAATAATCGGCTGAGGCCGGTCAAAGGTGACAGCATCGAGATATGCAAGCGCGGTGCCTGCAAGCGCGGACGGAAACCGGTTTGCGCGATGGTGCCGAGCAGACTCGCGACAATAACCGTGCCGCCCACAAGGCCGATAATATGCACCGGTTCGCGTGCTGCGGCGATCAGCACCATCAGCGCATGATGAAAGCCACCCGGCGCACCCGCCCCGGCGATGATGCCGGCCAGCGCACGGATGAGTTGATCAATCAGGCGGCCGCCAAAGCCGATGAGCACGCCGATAAAACCAAGCAGACCCAGCGCGCCGGGAAGTTCACGGGCCAACGGCATTTCGCCATGATCAATCGCTTTGAGCAAGCGGGCCGGGGTGGCTGCCTCGGTTTTGGCGTCATTTTCGCCCTCCGCCATCGCGGCCTACCAGCCCAACCCTGAGCGAAACAGCGTCATGACGCCATGTTCCCAAGCGGAAAATAAAATGGTGGCGGTCAGCGCGACCAGGGTGAGCCCCGCCAGAATTTGTAACGGCGCTGCGAGGTAAAATACTTGCAGTTGCGGCGCGGCGCGGGCCATCAGCCCCAAGCCAGCCTGCAACATCAAGCCGATAATCAGGAACGGCGCGGCAAGCCCCACCGCCATGGCAAAACTTTCCTGCACACACGAAACAATAATATGCAAAGCGGCACCGGCAGACATCTCAATCCCGCCATGCAGCGCGGTGGCGGATAGCCCAGGGGGAAAGGCGCTATAGGAGTGAACCAAAGCGCGCAACGGCAGCACAAATAACGGACTGCTGAGAACCAAAGTCGGGATAGCAATGTTAAAACCATCGGCCAGCACGGTCGATTGGGCGCCAATGGCACTATCAGGCAGCAGAACGCTGGACAGACCAATCTGATACGAAATGAATTGGCCGGCGGTGGGCAGAGCCAGCACCAAAACCCGAGCGATCCAGCCAATACCGCCACCAATCAGCGATTCCTTAGCCAGCATCAGCGTCGTCGCTATGTCATTCGCGCCCGGCGGCGGCAAGGCTGAGGCGGCCATCGGCCAGACTATGGCGCAAAGCGCGAGTGATAGCCCCACCCGCACCATCGGCGGAATCGGCGCTTCGCCAAAGCCGGGCATCAGCATCACGGCAGCGCTGACCCGGGCGAGCACCAGGGTAAATCCATACGCATCGGCGCTTAACGGGCTCATGATCCGCCGACCGTGATCATGGCCGCGAAAATATGCTGCGAAAACACGGTGAGAAGCCGTTGGGCGGTACCCGCCGTGATCAATAAAGCCGCCAAGACAGCGGCGATTTTAGGCAGGAATGAGAGGCTCGTTTCATTAATTTGGGTCACCGCTTGGATCAAGGAAACCAGAACGCCCACGGCCAGTGCGGCTAACAAAGGCGGCGCTGCAAGATGCACCGCGAGCATGATCGCTTGATGGAGGATCTGTGCGATCATGACGATCAGATCGGCATATTCATAATCGATTGATAGGCCGAAATCATCCGATCGCGGATGGCGACGCCGGTTTGCAGCGCCAATTGCGCTTGCGCAACAGCCGTGACCGCGCCGGTCAGGTCACCACCCTGGGTGAGCGCCGTCGTCGCTGTGGATTCGGCGGCAGCACTTTGATGCACCGTCTGGCTAATCATCGTGCCGATATAGTGGCCAAAGTTGGTGCTGGTTTGCTTATCCCCAGTCACACTGGCAGACCCAAGTGAAACCAGAGACGGTGAGGCGCCCGACAGGCTGACCGGGAGAACAGACATCAGAGCAGCCCCAATGTGCGCGACAGCATGCTGCGCGATGCATTCATCGCGGCAAGATCCGCGTTATAAGCGCGCTCGGCTTGCTGCATATCCATCAATTCAACAAAGCTGTTCACGTTGGGCATTTTAACATAACCCTGCTTGTTCGCCGCCGGATTGGATGGATCATATTTCAGAGGGAACGGCGCTTGATCTTGGCCGATCTGGCTAACAGCGACCATCTTGACACCGGTTGCGCTATTCATCCGATCGGCAAAACTGACCGTCTGCCGGCGATACGGGTTACTGCCGGGACTGGACCCCGTGCTCTGCACATTGGCAAGATTTTGCGCGATGATTTGCAAGCGCGTGCCCTCTGCCGTCAGGCCGGCGGCGGAGATGTTCAATGTGGTTCCAAAATTCATGATTTCTCTCATCGATTGGCTCAGTGTTGCCCGCTTAGTTTGCGACGTTAACGCCATTTTTCCCCGATCTGGGGCGCCGATCTCGGGGGGCCGGTCTCAGGGGCGCGATTTCACGGCGGATGTGCGGGCCGCATTACAGCGAGGCACCAAGGGCCGAACGAAACATGCCGAGATAGGATTTATAAAGATTAACGGCATATTGTTGATTGAGCTGCACATGGGCCATGGCGGCGAGTTGCTGATCCAGCGACACCGCGTTGCCATCCGGCGCGCGTGCCGCAACGCGCGATGTCGTCGCGACCGACGCGGCGGTGTTCGGCGCCTGCAAATCACCCCCATCGGGAGCGGCGAGTCGCAGTGAACTGAGCTTATTGATGGTCGCGCTGAACGGAACCGGTTGCGACGGGGTGTAGCCCGGCGTGTCCAGATTGGCGAGATTTTGCGATAGCATCCGTTGAGCGCTGTTGAGATAGCTCAATTTTTGCACCGACAGGTCAAGCAGCGTGCTGGTCATGATGAACTCCGCGTTGTTCATCATGTGTTAGACCGAACTGATTAACAAACCCTCAACGAGATGCGGCGCGGAAAAATATTTTTGCGAATGACCGTTCCGCGCAGGTTTATTTACTCGGTTTTAAGAAAAAGCAGCAATTTATCGATGGCTTCGAGCTTAGTGAGGGATTCCAATGCAGCATATTCCGCAGCAAGGCGCTCAAGCGCCGCCTCAAAAATCTGGCGCTCCGAGAAGCTCTGATCGGGCTGCCCGGCATTGCGGTGCAAATCGCGCACCACCTCGGCGATGGCCATCGGATCACCTGAATTGATCTTGGCCTCATATTCCTGCGCGCGGCGCGACCACATCGTGCGCTTGATCCGCGCGCGGCCTTTGAGGGTGACCAACACCTCGTCAAATTGTTTGCGGCTGGCCAGTTTGCGCAGCCCGGCGGTGCGGGCCTTGTTCACCGGCACCCGCAGAGTCATCCGGTTTTCATCGAACGTGATATGGATCAAATCAAGCTTATGGCCAGCAATTTCCTCCGGCGCGATGCGCTCAACCTTGCCAACGCCGTGGGTCGGATACACCACGAAATCACCCTCTTTGAAATTCTCCGCTTTCGCGATGGCGCGCTGCGGCAACACCGGGCGCGGGCCCGGCGGCGGGATCGATGAGCGTTCAGCGATCTCTGCCTGGCTCGGCGCCGCTTCAGCCATCGGGGCTGCTTGGCTCGGCGCGGTGACCGGCGCCGGAGCTTCGGCACTCTCCGGCGATACAGGTTTAACGGCGGCGTTTACGCGGCTGGACATGGGGGAAGGGGAGCCTTTTTCGGATGTCGTCGATGATGTCGCGCCTGCGGGTTTCGCCTTGGCGGATTTGGCGGGCTTCGGGGCGGGTTGGGTAACTGCTGCCGCTTGCGCCTTTTCGGCGGCGCGAGCGGCCACAGCTTCTTTGGATCGTGACGGTCGGGCTTTGCGCGCAGCGGGTTGCGTTGAATCGGAACGGGCACCGTCCAAGGCCGGCGCCGTCACATCCTGTTCTGTCATCTGCACACCTCCGGGGAAAGCGACACTTACGGCGAAAAACACCGAATTGCCTAACGATCACCGTAGGACAATATCACAAAAACGCGCTGGGGTGAACCGCGCCGAGCAGATTGCGGCTAAGCGCCCGGTTCCGGCGAGAACAAATCAGCCTTACCCGGCTTATCTTTCCACTCATCCGCATCAGCAGGCGGCGTGCCCTTGCGCGTGATATTGGGCCAAATCGTTGAAAATTCACGATTTTTTTCCAGCCAAGCGGTGGCTTTGCTATCGGAATCCGGCACAATCGCCTCAATCGGGCATTCCGGCTCGCAAACACCACAATCGATGCACTCATCCGGATGGATCACCAGCATATTTTCGCCGACATAAAAGCAATCCACCGGACAGACTTCAACGCAATCCATATATTTGCACTTGATGCAATTTTCGGTGACCACATAGGTCATCGCAGACTCCCCGAGGTAGGTTACGGCCGACAAAATGGCCCTGAACACGCTGAGCGGGATATGCCCCCGACTTGGCCATCGCGCAAGCAGCCCGCAGGCGGCTTATTCGACATAGTCGATATAAAGTGTTTGCGCGAGGCTCGCCGGGCCGCGCTTGGCAACAATGCCCCGCACCTCAATAACGCGCACGCTTGCATGCGGCCCATGCGCCTGGGCAATGGTCAGAAAATCGCCAAGCCGCACGCGGGCATGAGGCTTTTCAGTGACTTGCCGGTTGATCCGGACGCAGCCATCCATCACCAAGGCGGCGGCCAGGCTCCGGGTTTTCACAAACCGCGCATTCACCAGCCATTGATCGAGGCGCTGGGTGGCGAGCGCTGCATCCGATGGCAAGGGCATGGCGGCGCGCGATCAGCGATGGGCGCGCCGCCAAGTCGCGAGGGCAGCGAATGGGTGATCTGCGTTGATCGGCACCGCCGGCTCCAGCATCGCCGCCCGTTTCACCACGCGCGCCGCGCTGCGGCCCGGCTGTTTTTGGCTCGGCACCCGAATCCGCGCGGGCATCGGCGGGCCGAATTGGGCGCGGTCCAATAGTTCGGGCGGATAATAGCGAAAACCGAGCGCCGGCAGGGCGGTTGGCAAATCGGCGATCGAGAGGCCCAAGGGCTGCGCGATCTCGGTGGGATTAACAAAACCCGCGCCCCGCGCCGCCCGATGCAAGCGCTGGGCCGCCCGCTCGGCCATATCCAGCCGGATCGCTTTGTTGCCCGCTTCAACCCAACCCAGCGCTGCGGCAAAGCCTTGGGGCCATGGCGGCAGCGGCACGGCAATCAAGCCTGGCTGGGGCAGGGTTTGCTTTGGCACTTGATGCCACAGCACCCACAGTAACGCCCGCAAGCGGGTTGGCTTGGGTTTCAGCAGGCCGGGCAGATAAACAGCGTATCGGCCATGATGCAGCGCAAGACGCGGCCCCCGCCCCCGCCCGGCGGACGCTTTGCCGCCAACATCACGCGCTGCACCCGCCTCCGCCGGAGCCGGGCTTGGTTCCGGCGCGATCACGCCGCCATTTTCCATCAGCCGATGGATCAACCCGCGCCAAGCAGGCGAGTCGGCGGCCTTAGCGGCGGCAAACAGCGGCGCCAGCTCCGTTTGAATATGCTGCGTGATGAACCGCGCCAGCCGCGCGCGCACCGCTTCGCGCCGCACCCCATCCAGAAACTCCGAGTCGGTCACCTCAATCGCCGGCGTCAGCAGCGTCGCCCCCCGGCGCAGCCGGGCGATTTCAGCGCCCTGCCACAAAATCACGCCATCATCGCGCAGCATAAAATCAGGATCCGGCGCCGCACTAATCATGGCAACGCGGCGCGGAAATTCACCAATCAGCGCCCGGCGGGCGGCGCGCAAAACCAAGCGCGCATCCGCCCCGCTGATCGTCGCCTCCGGCTCAAAACCCAGCCCCACCACGCGGCCAACCATGTGCCCCTCGACCAACACATCGCCCGTGCGGGTCACGGCGGAAAACAACGCCGGATCACCACCCTCGGCTAGGCTGCGGGTCAGCTTGGCCGCCCGGCGATCCACAAACCGCGCCATCAATTTCTCATGCAGCGCATCGGACAGTAAATCTTCGGCGTCGCGCGCCCGCGTCTGCCAAACCAAGGCATTGGTCACCCAATCCGCCCGCGCCACAATATAGGACCAGATGCGCACCTCCGCGAGGCGCTGCATCAAACTATCAATATCACCATCAATCCGGCCCAGCCCGGCAATCTGCGCGGCAATGAACGATTCCGGCAGCCGATCCGCCTCGCGCAGCAGCAAATAAATGCGCGCACAAAGCCGCGCATGCGCATCGGTCGCGAGTTTGCGAAAATCAGGGATTTGGCAAACCTCCCACAGCAGCCGAACCGCGCTCCGGCTCGGAGTCGCCGCCCGAATCGCCGTATCGCCGGAGAGCGTGGCGAGCGTCTGCTGGTCCGACGCATCATGCCCCCGCGCCAAACCAATCCGGTCCGGTGCGGCGGCCAGGCTAAGCAACAGCGCATCGATCGAGCTGAAATCGAGCGTCGCATTCCGCCAAGCAAGCTGTTCAATCGGCTCGAAACTATGATTTTCCACCGCGCTGACAATATCATCAGTCAACAGGCCGCACCGGCCCGTGGTGCCAAAACTGCCATCACGCATGCCACGGCCCGCACGCCCCGCAATCTGCCCAATCTCCGCCGCCATCAGCGGGCGCGGGCGATGACCATCAAACTTGCTCAGCCCCGCAAACGCCACATGATCGACATCCATATTCAGCCCCATGCCAATGGCATCGGTGGCGACCAGGAAATCAACCTCTTTCTCCTGATACAGCGCCACTTGGGCGTTGCGCGTGCGCGGGCTGAGCCGCCCCATCACCACCGCACAGCCCCCCCGGCGCGAGCGCACAGCCTCGGCAATGGCATAGACTTCAGCCGCCGAAAACGCGACGATCGCACTGCGCGGGGGCAACCGCGAGAGTTTCAACGGGCCGCTATAGGTAAGCTGGGACAAGCGCGGTCGCGTCTCAATCTCGGCTTCCGGCACCAACCGCTTGAGCAATTTGCGCATGGTCTCCGCGCCAAGAAACATGGTCTCAACCATGCCGCGCGCATGCAGCAAACGATCAGTAAACACATGCCCCCGATCCGGGTCCGCGCAGAGCTGAATTTCATCAACCGCCAGAAACTCAACCTTGCGATCCAGCGGCATGGCTTCCACCGTGCAGGAAAACCAGCGCGCATCGGGCGGCACAATTTTTTCCTCGCCGGTGATCAACGCGACATAACGCGCCCCTTTGCGGGCCACCATCCGGTCATAATTCTCGCGGGCCAGCAAACGCAGCGGAAAGCCGATAATGCCCGAGGCATGGCCCAGCAGGCGTTCGATCGCGAGATGCGTCTTGCCCGTGTTGGTGGGGCCGAGCACCGCCTTCACACGCGGGGCGAATCCAGACATGCTCATACTGTTGGCGCGATTGCCCAGCATTGCAAGCGACAATTTGATTGCCTATTTGCGGTGAGAATGATCGAATTTATGGAGAAAATGTCATGAGTGATGCCATCGAAACTGATCGTCCGTTTGACGCGGAAGTGGGTCGTTTGCTCGATTTGGTGGTGCATTCGCTGTACTCGGATCGAGAAATTTTCCTGCGCGAGCTGGTCGCGAACGCCGCCGATGCGATTGACCGCCGCCGCTTCCTCGCTCTGTCCGATGAAAGCCTAGCACTCCCGAGCGAGGCCGGTATTCGCATCCGCACGGACCATTCCGCCCGCATTTTGACCATCAGCGATGACGGCATTGGCATGAGCGAAGAGGATTTGGCGAGCCATCTCGGCACCATTGCCCGCTCAGGCACCCGCGCCTTCACCGAAACCTTGGCGGACGCCAAGCCCGAAGAACGGCCCAGCTTGATCGGCCAGTTCGGCGTGGGATTCTACTCCGCTTTCATGGTGGCGGATCGGGTCGAGGTGATATCCCGCCGCGCCGGCAGCGATGCTGCATATTGCTGGAGTTCCGATGGGCGCGGCGGCTACCGGATCACCCCGGCCACGCGTGACGCGGCGGGCACCGACATTACCCTCCATATCAAATCCGACGCCACCGAGTTTCTCGATGCGCACCGGCTGGACACCATCATTCGCAAATGGGCCGACCATGTCTCGGTGCCGATTTCCATCGAGCGCGATGGCAAATTTGTCGCCGCCAATGCAGGCGCCGCCCTCTGGCGCAAAGCCAAGGCCGATGTCACCGAGGCCGATTACGAGGATTTTTACCGCCATCTCGGCCATATGTTCGATAAACCCTGGGCCACCATTCATTGGCGCGCCGAGGGGGCGGTTGATTTCGCGGCCCTGCTGTTCATCCCCGGCGCCTCGCCGTTCCAAGCGACGGCGGAGGACCGCGATAGCCATCTGCGCCTGCATGTCCGGCGGATGTTCATCACGGATCGCGCCCAATTATTGCCGTCCTGGCTGCGCTTCATCGAGGGGGTGGTCGATACCGAAGATTTGCCACTGAATGTCTCGCGCGAAATGTTGCAGGCAACGCCCGTCCTCGCGCGCATCCGCAAAGCCCTGGTCAACCGGGTGATCACCGAGTTGAAAAGCCGCGCCAAGGATGAGGCGTCGTATGCCAGCTTCATCGGCCAATGGGGGGCGGTGCTGAAGGAAGGCATTTATGACGATGCCGATCATCGCACCGATATTGCCGGCCTCGCGCGCTTCCGCTCAACCCGCAACGCCGAACTGACCTCGCTTGACGCCTATGTGGACCGCATGGCCGAGGGGCAGAGCGCGATCTATTACCTCACCGGCGAGGATCAGGAGCGTTTGGCCGCCTCGCCGCTGCTGGAAGGCATGCGCGCCAAGGGCTTTGAAGTCTTGTTGCTCGCCGACCCGATCGATCATTTTTGGCCCGAGCGCCTCGGCAGCTATCAGGATAAAAAATTGCTGCATGTCGCCAAAGCCACCGATTTGTTCGAGGCCGCAACGGTCGATCCTGCGGTAACCGATTTAGCCGCCGCGCTGAAAGCAGCGCTGGGGGAGGCCGTGTCGGACGTGCGCTGCTCAGCCCGGCTGACCGACAGCCCCGCCGCCCTCGCCGCCGATGCCCAGGGGCCGGATCTCGCCATGCAGCGCATGATGCGCCGCGCCGGGCGTCCCGTGTTCGCCGGCCCGCCCGCGCTCGAAATCAACCCGGCCCATAGCTTGATCCTCGCCTTGGCGCAGCGCCATCAAGCCGGCGAAGACCTCGCAGAATGGGCCGCCTTGCTGCTCGATCTGGCGCGGATCGGCGATGGTGAACCCCCCGCCGACGCCGCACGCTTCACCCGCTTCGTCGCCACCCATGTCGCTACCCATGTCGCAGCACAAGTCGCCGCACAAGTCGGGGGCGCCTCATAACGGCTGGATATTTATCGGAGCAAACGAACGATATATTAACAAATTTGCTGTTTTGTCCGCTCCGTCCAAACGGAGCCGCCAACATGGGTTTTGGTGCATGAATACACCTGTGGTTGATTTTGTTGTAATTCACTCGCGGTATGATGGCTTGATGACGGTATTTCAATAATGAAGTAGGAGGAGGGTCCGTCCCGAGTGCCATCAGGAAGCCGCATGCCGAGGTTTTGGTGCATGAATACACCTGTGGTTGATTTTGTTGTAATTCACTCGCGGTATGATGGCTTGATGACGGTATTT
>JBMFWT010000046.1:0-17960 GCA_049964975.1 Acidiphilium sp. | reverse complement strand
ATACGAAAATTGCTCATGCACCGATTCTATCAGACCACTTCGCGTCGCGTTAAGTCCGACAGGCTGCTAGGGAGCCAGCCCAACGGGACGTGCTGTTACGATTTGTTGATATTTTGCCCTATATGCAAGATATAATCAATAATTGGCTTGAAAAGCGGGAGATGTTCGGCCCTGGAATTTTTTTATACTTGGGAACACGTCGCGGTATAGAGTCATACTTGGAAAACAAATTCTCAAATTTGGTGATAGGGTTAGAGGCGCTTCATCGTGCGATAGGCAAAAATCAAAAATCAGATAAAGTTCGCGAAAAAGTCGATCGAATCATGCACGATGTGGTCCTACCCGGGGACAAAAGATGGCTAAAAAACGTCCTAAAGGCAGAACCAAGTTTGGCTGAACGGATTTCCGATCTCTTCGGCACCCTCCCTGTCTCAATAGCCCCGGAATATTTGACTAAATTTGCGGATAGTTGCGCTCGGCTTCGTAATGACTTGTCGCACTTTGGAACCACACGCGAAAAAACTTCATATGAGCAATTTGCTCACGATACTAACAAAATAACTCGCGCCCTGGGTATATTGTATCATTTGAAAATTCTTCAAGAAATTGGTGTTCCCGATGCACTATTGACGTGGATTTTTACAGATGGTTTTACTTCATACCAAATTCAAGCGGATTTGTGGTTAGCTGGATTATTGCCTGAAGATCCACAAATTTTGAGGCAGCAGAGACGCCGAAATGATGCAAATATTTCCTGATATTTTGGTTCAAGAGAAATTTGGTTCTATAAATTTGGCGTTATCAACGTTTTGGACGCTGGATTGAACAAGCGTAGGATGGGTAAGCGCAGCGCTACCCATCAATTCCGGCCTCTCATCGTTCACCCTTCAAAGCCTCCCTCGCCTCATTCAATGTTGCCTCGGCTCCGGCCCGATCAGCCAGATAGAACTCTATGGCCCCCGACCTATGACACGATGAATACGGCCAATTCGCGACGCCAACAACCAATTCGTGTTTTACCGGGTTCGGTCGTGTCCCAAGCCTCCGCAGCAAAAGGCGATGGGTAGCGCTGCGCTCACCCATCCTACGGCTTCTGCCTGCCTATGGCTGCTTTTAGGCCGATTCCGGTCAATTGCTGCGCTCTTGCGACTACTCTGCAAGTGTGTATTATCATGTGTATGAATAGCCGTGAGGTGATCAGGGCGCTTGAAAACGCTGGTTGGGTTCACGTAGCGACCCGAGGTGACCATTGGCAATTCAAACATCCAACGCGGTCGGGGCGGGTGACGGTGCCGCACCCGAAGCGGGATTTTCCGATCGGGACGTTACGAAGTATCGAGAAACAATCGGGCGTAAAATTGAGGTGATGACATGACAAGCTACATTGCATTGCTGCGCAAGGATGAGGGGAGTGATTTTGGGGTCGATTTCCCCGATTTTCCCGGCTGCGTCACGGCGGGTGCCACGCTGGAGGAAGCGAGGCGTATGGCTGCGGAGGCGCTGGCATTGCACGTTGATGGTCTTATTGCGGATGGCGACCCGTTGCCGATGCCGAGCGGTTTGGACGCTATTATGGCAGATCCGCACAATGCTGACGCGGTGGTTTTTCTTGTTGATGTTCCGGCATCGCCCGTTCGCTCGATCCGGATCAATGTGACGCTGCCGAACGATCTGGTGGAAGCCATTGATCGTGTCACCAAAAATCGATCGCGCTTTCTGGCCGATGCGGCGCGGGACAAGCTGCATGCGGTAGGCTGACGGGTTTTGCGAGCGTCGGATGGGTGAGCGAAGGGCCACCGATCAAGCCCGGAACAAGGTGGTGGGGTGCTCAAGCGCACCCCACCCTACGAGGGGTGGCAACGCGACGGTTAGCGGAGGAGCGAAAAAATGGAGACGGATTCTAGGTGGTCGGTGCCGGGGAATTGGTCGATGGGGGTGGTGGCGGAGCGAAAATATCCGGCGCGGTGGAGCGAAAGGGCTTCGCGGTTGAATGCACCGCTTGGATTTGACGAGCGGTTAGGCCACGATTTTCGCGACGATGTCGGGGTGTTGGCTGATGACGCGGACATAGGCGATGGCGAAATCCGGGGCGGTGGCGCGGGCTTGTTCCCAGTCGCGTAATGTGCCGACGGGAACGCGGAAGCGGTTAGCGAATTGGGTTTGTGATAGGCCGAGATCGATCCTGGTTTTGCGGATCAGGCGGGCGCGTTGGCCACGCTCGATGGCTGCGTCGGTTACGTCGAAATCGGCGGGGTCGGTTGGGTCAGCGTGTCGTATGATAGAATCGGTATTCACCCTGGTTGCTCCTTCTCACCGAGATGAAGCGGGGCCACTCGCCCCGCCAGACAAAGACGCCGGTATATAATTTATCATCAACCTGCCCGATGACCTTGAACCGTTCTTCACCATCGATTTCGCGGATCGATGGGACGATCAGGTGATCGTGATCCTCCATGATGCGGTTGCCGAAGGCGAGCGACAGATTGTGTTTCGCCAGATTGGCCGCATCCTTGGCGGGATCAAACCGATCCGGTGACATTGGGAAGAGTATACGGGATTTCCGTAACGGCTGCAAGATTTGAATAAAGAGCCTCGGCGGAGGGTGGCGGCGCGGCGGTTAGCGGAGAGAAAAGATGGAGACGGATTCTAGGTGGTCGGTGCCGGGGAATTGGTCGATGGGGGTGACGGCGGCGAGCGAATAACCGGCGCGGCGGAGCGAGAGGGCTTCGAGGGTTAGGGCGTCGGGGTTGCAGCTGATGTGGATGATGGTTTTGACGCCGGAGGCGGCGATGGCGGGGCGTTGGGGGCCGGTGCCGTCGAAGGGGGGGTCGAGGATGAGGGCGGCGGCGGAGAAAAAATCTTTGGGGGTGAGGGGGCGGCGGGCGAGGTCGCGGGGTTCGATGGTGAGGCGACTTGATTGTTGGGCGGCGCGGGCGGCGGCTTCGAGGGCGGCGCAGGCGGCTTTGTTGCCTTCGACGGCGTGGATGCGGGCGTGGGGGAGCAGGGTGCCGGTGAGGGTGCCGATGCCGGCGTAGAGTTCGATGAAGCGGGATTTGCGGGTGAGGTTGCGGGGCAAGCCGGCGAGGATGGCGGTGCGGATGGCGGCTTCGCCTTCGAGGGTGGGTTGGAGGAAGGCGCCGGGGGGTGGGGTGATGGTGAGCGGGCCGGATTGGAGGGTGGGGGTGCGTTGGACGAGGATGGGTTCATCGCCGAGGCTGAGGCGGGCGAGGTTATGGGTGCGGGCGAAGGTGATGAGGCGGGCGCGGTCGGCTGGGGTGGCGGGGGCATCGAGGGTGATGGTGAGGTCTAGCCCGTTATCGACCTGGTTGATGAGGATGCTGCCGGTTTTGCGCAGGGCGGTGAGTTGGGGGACGAGGGTGCGCAGCGGGGCGATGAGGGCGGCGATGGCTGGCAGGGCGGCGGGGCAGGAGAGAATATCGACCACGTCGCGGGCGCGGCGCTGGTGAAAGCCGAGGCGGATCGCGCCGTCATGGCGTTGGAGCGCGAGATCGACCCGGCGGCGGGTGCCGAAGGGGATTTGCACGAGGGGGGCGATGGGCGGGGCGATGGGGGAAGCGGGATAGCCGGCGCGGGCGAGGGCTTCGCGCAGGCGTTCGAGCTTGTCGGGCGGGGGGGATGCGGCGCAGCCGCCGCAGGTGCCGAGATGGGGGCAGGTGCTGGGGTCAGGCTGGGTTGGTGAGGGGGCGGGCTTCGATAATGACATGGGCGTAGGCATAGGGGTATTCGTCGGTCAGGGACAGGTGCAAAAACGCGGTATGGCCCGGCGGGAGCAGGGTGGCGAGCTGGGTGGCGGCACCGCCGGTGAGGGCGAGGGTGGGTTGGCCGGTGCGCAGATTGACCACGCCCATATCGGCGAAAAACACGCCGCGGCGAAAGCCGGTGCCGAGGGCTTTGGCGCAGGCTTCTTTGGCGGCGAAGCGTTTGGCGTAGCTGGCGGCGCGCTGGTGCGGGCGGCGTTCGGCGCGGGCGCGTTCGGTTTCGGTGAACAGGCGGAGCGCAAAGCGGTCGCCGAAGCGCTCCAGGGAGCGCTCGATGCGGCGGATGTCGCAGAGATCCGAGCCGATACCGATGATCATGCGGAAAAGATGGGGGCGAAAATCATGCTTTGGCGCGATCGACCTGGGTGACGCCGCCGGCGGCGCGCAGGCCGGCGATGACTTGGGAGAGGTGGCGCAGGTCGCGCACTTCGATGTCCATCAGGCATTCGAAAAAATCTTGCTGGCGGTGGACGATTTTGAGGGATTCGAGGGAGGCGTTTTGTTTGGCGACGGCGTTGGCGAGGTTGGCAAGGGCGTTGGGGGCGTGGGATGCGATGACGCTGACGCGGCCGGTGAAGGGTTTGTCCTTACCCACGCCATTGGGGCCTTCGCGGGTTTGGCTGAGTTGGGCGTAGTCCCAATCGACATCGATGAAGCGTTCGGGGGTGTTGGCGAAGGTTTCGAGGGTGAGGCAGTCTTTGGTGTGGATGGTGACGCCTTTGCCGGTGGCGATGATGCCGGCGATGGGATCACCGGGGAGGGGGTGGCAGCAGCCGGCGTAGTGGATTTCCATGCCGGAGATCAGGCCGGTGATGGGCAGGGTGTTGGGTTTGGCGGCGCGCGGCGGGCGGGCGAGCATGCCGGGGATGGTGCGCGGGCCGCGATTTTCGCGCAGGGCGGGATAGGCGGCGTGGACGACGTCTTTCGCGCCGAGATTGCCGGTGGCGACGGCGACGTAGAGATCATCGAGGCTGGCGGTTTTGAGGGGTTTGAGGATGGTTTCGAGGATTTTTTCGCTGCCATCCACGCCGTCTTGGCGGAAGGCGCGGGCGAGCGCGGCTTTGCCTTGGTCGCGATGTTGGACGCGGACTTGCTGGGCGAGGAAGCGGCGGATGCGCGCCCGGGCTTTGCCGGTGACGACGAAGCGTTCCCAGGAGGCGGAGGGGGTGCCGCCACGGGCGGTGAGGATTTCGACCTGATCGCCATTTTGCAGGGCGTAGCGCAGCGGCATCAGGCGGCCATTGATGCGCGCGCCGACGCAGGCATCGCCGATTTGCGAGTGGACGGCGTAGGCGAAATCGACCGGGGTGGCCCCGCGCGGGAGCTGGATCAGTTGGCCTTTGGGGGTGAAGCAGAAGACTTGGTCTTGGTAGAGTTCGAGCTTGGTGTTTTCGAGAAACTCATCGGGGGCGGAGGAGTTTTCGAGAATTTCGAGGAGGTCTTGCACCCAGCGGAATTGTTTGAGGTCGGCGTTGGAGGGTTCGCCGCGCTTTTCGCCGGATTGTTTGTAGAACCAGTGGGCGGCGACGCCGTTTTCCGCGATGTCGTGCATTTCGGGGGTGCGGATTTGCACTTCGATTTTCTGGTTGCGCGGCTGGCGGAGGGTGACGCCAGTGTGCAGCGAGCGGTACAGGTTGGATTTGGGGGTTGAGATATAGTCTTTGAAGCGGCCGGCGATGACCGGGAAGGCGGCGTGGATGGCGCCGAGGGCGACGTAGCAGGCATCGCGGGTGGGGACGATGATGCGAAAGGCCATGATGTCGGAGAGTTGTTCGAAGGCGACGTTGCGGCGCTGCATTTTTTCCCAGATCGAGAAAATCGATTTTTCGCGACCGAGGATTTCGATGGTTTCGATGCCGGCCTCGCGGCAGACGCGCATCAGGTCGGCGCGGACTTCTTCGATGACGTCAGCGCCTTGGCCGCGCAGGAAGTTGAGGCGGTTTTGGATCGAGTCGAAGGCTTCGGGGTCGATGACGGCGAAGGCGCGGTTTTGCAGTTCGACTTTGACGCGCTCCATGCCGATGCGTTCGGCGAGGGGGGCGTAGATTTCCATGGTTTCGCGGGCGATGCGCACGGCGCGGTCACGTTCGGTGACGAAATGGATGGTGCGCATATTATGCAGGCGGTCCGCGAGTTTGACGAGCAGGACGCGGATGTCCTTGCTCATGGCGAGGACGAGCTTGCGGAAATTTTCGGCTTGTTTGGTGCGATCGGACTGAAGTTCGAGGCGGGTGAGTTTGGTGACGCCATCGACGAGGCCGGCGATTTCGGCACCGAAGCCGGCTTCGAGTTCGGGGAGGGAAATGCCGGTGTCTTCGATTACGTCATGCAGCAGGGCGGTGGCGATGCTGGAGGTATCGAGCCGGTAATCGGCGAGAATGTCCGCGACGGCGACGGGGTGGGAGATGTAGGGATCGCCATTGTCGCGGCGTTGGGTGGCGTGGGCGGCGGCGGCGACTTGGTAGGCGTGCTCGATGATGGTGGCATCGGCTTTGGGATCATAGGCGCCGATGCGCGAGAGCAGGGGCGCGATCAGGTTATCGGTTGGGGTGCCGCTGGTGCTGCCTTCGGGTGCGAAGAGCGGCGGGGTCGTTCGCGAAAAGCCGTGCCACCCCGCCATGTTGGCCTGATGCCTGGATCAGCGGCGGCGCAGGCTGCCGCCGCCGAGTTCCGCTTCGATGGCGGCGGCGATGTCTTCGGAGGTCATTTCCTCGGATTCGGCGGCGAGGGCGGCGGCTTCTTCCTCGGCGGAAACATCTTGCAGGCCGAAAATATTTTGATCGGTCGGGATCAGATCCTGCACTTCTTCGTCGGCGGGCTCAGGATCGGGCACGCGGGAGAGGGATTTGACCAAATCCTGTTCGAGGCCGGAGAAATCGACCGAGGCGGCGGCGATTTCGCGCAGCGCGACGACGGGGTTTTTGTCATTGTCGCGATCGATGGTGATGGCGGCGCCACGGGCGAGATTACGCGCGCGCTGGCTGGCGAGCAGAACCAGCTTGAAGCGGTTGGGCTCTTGTTCGATGCAGTCTTCAACGGTTACGCGCGCCATGCGGCGATCTCCATACCAAAATAGTGGGGTGGCTCAACGGAGAGGAATAGCACGGGATATGGCGCGGTGCAATAAAAGCGGCGCTTACCAGATATCGGGCCGGGGCTGGGTGCTGATTGGGGCGCCGAACCGGTTGGGGCCTGGGGTGCCGGGTAGGCAATTAATGACCAGGAGGACAAGCGGGCCGAGGGGGATGATGAGCAGCAAAGCGAGCCAGCCCGATAGGTCGCGGTCATGCAGGCGGCGGACTTGCACGGCGAGATTGGGCACGAACAGGCCGAGGAAAAACAAAACGCCCATGGTGCCGATTTTGCCGATTTGATACGGGCCGAGCATCAAGGGGTGGAGATCGTGCAGGAGCGTATCGAGGATGGTGGCGAAGATTTGGGCGAGGAAATTGAACAGGTAGAAATACCAATATTCGGCGCGCGGGGCGCGGCCGGTGAAATCGGCGAATTTGTTGAAGCAGATTTCCACCGAATTGGGGAAATTGCGCGGCAGGCGGTCCAGCCGGTCAGATCGGGTGCCGATCATGCGCTGGGGCCGGACGTGCGTTGCGGTCGGGTCGATGCGATAAAACGGGGCAATCGCGCCAGTCTCCGGTTCGGTGTGGTGGTGGCCGCTGGGGCCGGGGGTGCGGCCAGATTGGTGGTTTACACCAGATAGCCGATAAAGCGCCTGGGGGCCAGACGGCGGGCGGGTTGCGCGTTAGTAGCGGTCAAGGAACGGAACTTCGCCATTCTCGGGTCCGTAGCGATTATCGCCTCGGGTGCCGGGCAGGCAGGTCCAGACCAAGATTAGGAGGAAATAGCCGAGGAAGAAGAGAATGGCCAAGCCGATATAGGCGCCGACGGTGGGATTGGGCTGGGGCTGCATGACGTGCGCGAGGCCGTTTGGTGCGAAAATTTTGCTGAAATCATAGGTTAATCCGGCGATGGCCCATGGAAGGGCAAACCAGCCTGAGCGGTTGAGGTCATGCAAGCGCCTGATCAAGACGGCCAAGTTGGGGACGAAGAGCAGCAAGGATGCAGCGGGGAGAATGGGTTGCACATCGAGCTTGAAAATTGCGCCGATGAAGCCGCAAACAAAACCATAGCCGATATTCACGATTAGGACGAATAATTGGAAGAACCAAAATTCGGCGCGCGGGGCGCGACCCCTGAAATTCGCGTAGTTTTGCAGGCAGATTTCGACGGAATGACCAAAGGTGCGGGGAATGCCATCACCCGGGCTGAGGGCGCGGGTGATGGGTTGGCGGGCGCCGCATTGTGGGCAGAACGGTGCGTGAAGGTTGATTTGGGCGCCACAACCCCGGCAATACACGGTTCCTGACATGGTCGATGCCTGTTGGTTGATCAGTGCAGTGACGGGGCGGGGCGCGGTGGTTAGAGGCGATATTGCGGGGTGACCTCACCATTTTCCGGGCCGTAGCTGTTATCGCCGACGGTGCCACGGGTGCAATACCAGACCAGCATAATGATCCAGCCAATCACCGGGATGAGACCAATCCAATACCACCAGCCGGATTTATCGAGATCATGCAGACGCCGGACGGCGACCGAGATCGTCGGCAGGAAGATCGCCAAGTCAAAAATCCAACCGAGCCAAAGGAGATTAATGTGCAAGGCAGCGCGCATGATGCCCGCAACAAATCCGATAGCGAGGCCGACGATGAGGCCGAATAAAACGAAAAACCAATATTCGGCGCGGGGGGCGCGGCCTTGGAAGGTGACGTATTTTTGGAAACAGATGCGCACCGAATTGGCGAAATCGCGCGGGATGCCGTCACCCGCATGGGCGATGCGAACGGTGCCTTGGCCTTGCGGTGCGCCGCATTGCGGGCAGAGCGGCGCGGACGCGTTGATCGAGGCGCCGCATGCACGGCAGAATATGGTTCCTGACATTCAAAAACTCCTGGATCGGCTTGGATGGATCGGCGCGGCAGACGGCACGGTTAGCGACGGTTATATTTAAGGGCGAAATCTTCGTCAGACATCGTTACATAGATAACACCTTCGATCAGGGCAATGATTGTGGGAATGAAGGTCCAGCAAAATAGAAAATACAGCACCGCCAAACCGACATCGCCGAGATAGAGCTTGTGGACGCCTAAGCCGCCAAGGAAAAACGCGAGCAAGGCGGCGGTGACGCGGCTTTTGGGGGGGCCGTAGGACGGGCCATAGGGCTGGCCATAGGGGTTGGTGACGCGCTGGGGTGCGCCGCAATGCGGGCAGAGCGGGGCGGTGGCGTGGATGGTTTGGCCGCAGCCGCGACAAAAAGCGGTGTTGGCGCTGGCGATGGGGCTGAGAGCCTGGCCGGGCGCGCCGGGTGTGGCGGTTAAAGCGCGGGATTGGGTAGCGCCGCATTGCGGGCAGGCTTGCGCCGAAACATGCATGACGGTGCCGCAGGAGAAGCAGAATTTTTGATCCTCACGCCGCCCGGCTGGGTTGGGCGGCGGCGCTTGGTTATGGGCGATGGCGTCATGGGATTCGAGCGGTGCGGGATTGATCGGATCATCGCTCATTGCGGGCGGCTCCACAGGCGGTCAGCGACGGTATCGACGCCGGGATGGCGCGTGGGTTGCGAGAAGCCGAAAATATGGCCGAACAGATGGCGTAGCGTTTGGAGCGGGCCGGCATGGCCAATGACCCGCGCGATATGGACCCAGAGCACAGCATAGGCGGTGGCGATCACCAGGCCGATGATGATCGGCGTGGCTTCGCGCCGATCAAGCCGCCCGAGGGCGAGTAATAGCGCGTGGACCAGCATGAGGAGGGCGCCGATCAGCATGACCGGGGGCAGCGGCGCGAGACAGAGCAAAAAGGCGAGGATCACGCCGCGATCATGGCCGCGCAGGGCGAGGCGCACCCGCGTGGCTAACCCGTTCAGTTCCCGTTCCAGAGCGCTTTGCATCAAACCTACCTTGTTCATGGCGGGATTACCGTTATGGGCGAGGTAACCGCATCATTCGCTTGCTGTAAAGCAAGCGTTGGGGGATCGCAAAAGTTTCATGCGGCGATGGTGCGAAACGCCTCGCGGTGAATCGCGGTGTGCAGGGCGCCATCCTCCGTGACGAAGCCGCGATACATGCCGCTGGAATTAAAGACCAAGGCGGGTGCGCCGGTGGGGCCGAGAGCGATCAATCCGCCATCGCCGCCGTGATCGGCGAGTTCGGTGATGACGCTCTGCGCGGCGGCGGCGAGCGCATCGCCGCGATAGCGGATGCGGGCGGCGATGTCAGCGGCGGCAGTGTAGCGGATGAAGACTTCGCCGGTGCCGGTGCAGCTCACCGCGCAGGTGGCGTCATCGGCGAAGGTGCCGGCGCCGAAAATCGGGGTGTCCCCTACCCTGCCCGCTCGTTTGGCGGTGAGGCCGCCAGTGGAGGTGGCGGCGGCGAGGTGGCCCGCATGATCGCGGGCGACGGCACCGACCGTGCCGTGGCGGTCCGCATCTGAGCGGGTATCCGGCGCGCCGGAAGCCCGGCGGGCGAGTTCGCGCTGCAAGGCGGCGACCCGGCTTTCGGTGAGAAAATACGCCGCCGGTTCGAACGGTAATTGGGCGGCACGGGCGATGGCGAGGGCGGGTTCGCCGATCATCAGCACCGGACCGGCGCGTTCAAGCACGGTGAGATCGAGCACCGCGCGGGCGGCGCGGATCGGGTTGCGCGGGCCGCAAATGCCAGCGACGGCGCCGGCGCGGCGATCCACACCGGACATGATGGCGGCGTCCATTTCCAACGTGGCCTGATCGGTCAGCACCGCGCCGTGACCGGCGTTGAATTGGGGGTCATCTTCGAGGGTCATGACGGCCTCGGTCACCGCATCGAGCGCGGAGGCGCCTGCGCGCAGGCACGAAAAACCGCGACGCAGGGCGCGGCGCAGGCCTTCATGCCGGGCGGCGGCGACATCATCGGTGAGATCGCTTTGCCGGAGGGTGCCCGCACCGCCATGGATTGCCAAACAGATACTCATTTTCGCTCCTTAATCACGCGAGATCATTGCCGCTTTAGCAACCATGCGGCACTATGCGCAAAACCAAGGAGCAAGAAAATGGACGATGAATTGATTGTCGCGGCGATGGGTGCGGTGCGGGTGCTGCGGCTGAACCGGAGCGACAAGCTCAATGCGCTGAACCCGGCCTTGCTGACGGCGCTGGGTGCGGCGTTTGGCGCGATTGAGGCCGATGACACGGTGCGGGCGGTGCTGTTGACCGGGACCGGGCGCGGCTTTTGCGTGGGTGCGGATTTGACACAGAATCAGGGCGGTGGATTGCGGGATTTGGGCGCCTCGATCGAGCAGATGTATAATCCGTTGGTGCGGCGGATCAGGGCGTTGAACCGACCCGTGATTGTGGCGGTGAATGGCGTGGCGGCCGGGGCGGGGGTGAATTTGGCGCTGGCGGCGGATATTGTGCTGGCGGCGGAATCGGCGAGTTTTATCCAGGCGTTTGTCCGCATCGGGCTGATTCCGGATGCGGGCGGGACGTGGTTTTTGCCGCATTTGATCGGGGATGCGCGGGCGCGCGGGTTGGCGATGACCGGCGAGGCGATTAGCGCGCAGCAGGCGATGGATTGGGGGATGATTTGGCGCTGCCTGCCCGATGAGGGGTTTGCCGAGGCGGCGCTGGATTTTGCGCAGGCGATGGCGGCGCGGCCCACCCAGTCGCTCGCGGCGATGAAGCGGGCCTTCAATCAGGCGGCGACCCAGACGCTGGATGCGCAGTTGGATTTGGAGCGCGATTTGCAGCGGGTGATGGGGCGCACGCCCGATTTCATCGAAGGGGTGCGCGCTTTCATTGAAAAGCGCCCGGCGCAATTTACCGGCGCACCACCGCAAGCAGACTGACCAGCAACGTCGCACCGCCGAACCCGGCGAGGATGGTGCTGGGGGCGGCACCGCCATGCAGCAGGGCTGTCAGCGCGAGGCTGGCGATGATCATGGCCACCGCGTTCAGCACGTTGGCACCAGCGACAGCGCGGGCGCGGGCATTGATGGGCGCGAGCGCTTGCACCAAAGCGAGGCTGGGCACGGCGATCAGCCCGCCCGCGACCGCGATGGCGAACAGGATCAGGAGCACCCAAGCGAAAGGCGGCGCGAGATCGCTCACCGCGAGGCCGAGCAGGAGCGAAAGAGCGCCGAGCGCGATGCTGCCGGGCCAAGCTGGGGCGAGGCTGAGGCGCCCGCGCATCAGGCGGGCGGCGAGGAAGGAGCCGACACCGATGCCGAGCGAAAAGATGGCGAGGCCGAGTGTCACGGCGTGCGGGCCGCGATGGAGCTGAAGTTTTAATAGGGGTGCCAGCAAGGTCAGGGCGGTGATGCCGGCGAACCAGAACCAGCTTGAGACCAAGGCGGCGCGCCAGAGGGCTGGGCTGGTGCGCAGAATCAGGATTAAGGCGGCGCTGCTGGCGGCGAGATTGGCGCGGATGGCAAGGCCTGGTTGGGCAGCACCGTGCCGTGGGATGCGCGTTGAGGCGACGAAACTGGCCAGCCCCGCCAGCATCACCAGCCCGGAGAGCAAGAGCGGATGGGTGGCACCGATGGCGGCACCGAGGGCGGTGCCCGCGAGAATGGCGAGGAAGGTGGCAAAATCGATCAGCGCATTGGCTTGGGGCAGTTCATCCGGGTGCAATAATTCCGGCAGGATGCCGTATTTGACCGGGCTGAACAGGGCGGCGAGCACGCCGAAGGCGAGCAGGGCAGCGAACAGGATTGGCACGGCGTTGAGCAGGAAGCCGACGACGGCGAGGGCGGCGGCGGCGATTTCGATGAATTTCAGGATCGAGGCGATGCGGGCTTTATCGATCCGGTCGGCGAGTTCACCGCCCAGGCCGGAGAGCACGACGAAGGGGGCGATGAACACGCCGCCGGCGAGCGCGACCAGCGGCAGGGCGGCGGGGCCGTGCCGGTAAAGCAGCAAGACGGTCAGCGCGGATTTCAGAAAATTGTCATTGAACGCGGCGAAGCCTTGGCACCAAAACAGGGCGGCGAATCGGCGATCCAGAAGCAAGGGGGTGGTCAGGGCTCGTTGGGGGCTTTGAGGGTGAGGGAGAGCGCATGCAGGCCGGTGTCAAACTCGGCTTTGAGGGCGTCTTGCACCGCGCGCGAGCGGGCGACGCGGTTCATGCCGGTGAAAATCGGCGCGGTCATCGCCAGGCGATAATGGGTTTCGCCGATATGGGGCGCATGGCCGGGCTGCTGCATGCGGGTGGTGTGGTTGGCGTGTTTGGCGCTGTCATCCTTGATTTCCAACAGGGTTGGGCTGAAGGAATCGGTCAGGATGGTGCGGATGCGGTCGGTGCGTGTGTTCATAGGTGGATTGTGCACTGCACGAGGCAGGTTGCCAAGACGCGAACAAAGGGCAAATTACCGATCATGAAGATTGAGTGCCCATGACCAGGACGACCCGCAGGGTGCGTGCGTTCGCCCCCGACCCGGATGCGCCGATGCAGACCTGCGATGTGCAAGGCTGCCCGCACCCGGCGGCGTATCGTGCGCCGAAATCGCGCGATCATTTGCGCGATTATTATTGGTTTTGCCTTGAGCATGTGCGCGCCTACAATGCGGGCTGGGATTATTACAAAGGCATGAGTCCGGGCGAGATTGAGGTGAATTTGCGCGCAGATACTGGCTGGCAGCGCCCGACCTGGCCGCTGGGGCGCAATGGCGGGATTAGCGAGGCGTTGGAGGCGGAGCTGGCGGCGTTTGCGGGGGTAGGCCGGGCGCGGGCGACGCCGGCAGAGGAGCGCGCGCCGCCGGAATTGCGCGAGGCTTTGGGGGTGTTGGGGCTGTCATGGCCGGTGACGCGCGAGGCGGCGCGGCTGCGCTATCGCGAATTGGCCAAGCGGCATCATCCGGATGCGAATGGCGGTGATAAATCAGCCGAAGAGCGGTTGAAGACGATTAATCTGGCGTATGCGACGCTGCGCCGGTCGCTGAGTGCAGGACCTGCGCAGACAAGCGCCTCGCATTGAGGGGTGGGCAGTTGCAGATCGTGAGATTAAGGCTAGTTTGGTGGTTCCATGAAGGATGATGTTTCGATGTCCAATATTGCTTCTCTGACTGAAACGCGCGGCTTGCCGACCTCCAGCATCGATCGGCCTGACCGGATGGTGCGGGCGGCGGAGCTGTTTGGCGTTGAGTGCGGCTTTGATATTCCGGCTTATTCGCAGCGCACCGAGCATGTGCCTGAGATTGATGGGAGCTATCGGTTTGACCGGGAGACCACGCTCGCGATTTTGGCGGGGTTTGCGCTTAATCGGCGGGTGATGATCCAAGGCTATCACGGCACCGGGAAATCGACCCATATCGAGCAGGTGGCGGCGCGGCTGAACTGGCCTTGTATTCGGGTCAATTTGGACAGCCATATCAGCCGCATCGATTTGATCGGCAAGGATGCGATTGTGCTCAAGGATGGCAAGCAGGTGACCGAGTTTCGCGAAGGGTTGCTGCCCTGGGCGTTGCAGCATCCTTGCGCACTGGTGTTTGACGAGTATGACGCGGGCCGCCCGGATGTGATGTTTGTGATCCAGCGCGTGCTGGAGGTTGAGGGCAAATTGACGCTGCTCGATCAGAACCGGGTGATCCGCCCGCATGCGGCGTTCCGGCTGTTCGCCACGGCCAATACGGTGGGGCTGGGCGATACCACCGGGCTGTATCACGGCACGCAGCAGATTAATCAGGGGCAGATGGATCGCTGGAATATTGTGGCGACGCTGAATTATTTGCCGCATGCCGAAGAGGTCGCGATTGTCACCGCGAAATTGGGAATCCCGGCGAGCGACAAGGCGGCGGTGGCTCGGATTCAGAGCATGGTCGCGCTGGCGGATTTGACCCGTGCCGGGTTCATCAATGGGGATATTTCGACGGTGATGTCACCGCGCACGGTGATTACTTGGGCGGAAAATGTGAATATTTTCAAGGATGTTGGCTTCGCCTTCCGGCTGACCTTCCTGAATAAATGCGATGAGGCGGAGCGCGCGACGGTTGCGGAATATTATCAGCGCTGCTTTGGCGAGGAGCTTGCCACGAGTGCCACGCCACGGCGCGTGTGAGCCGGGGGGCTGAGGTGATCAGGCGCAAGGCGGATCGCTGCATGGGATTGAGGGCGGTCTGATGGCGGGCGAGCAGAGCCGGAGCGAGATGTTTAAGCGCGCGACCACCGGCGCATTGCGGGCAATGGCGGGGCAGGATGAGGTGCAGGTAGCGTTTCAGCCAGGTGCAGCCGGGCTCGCCGGCAAGCGGGCGCGCCTGCCCGCGCCGACCCGCGCCTTGCCGCCGGCGGAGATAGCGCGGCTACGCGGCATTGCCGATGCGCTGGCCTTGCGGTTGCGCCATCATGATGATGCGATTCATGCGCAGCGTGCGCCGCTCGCCCGCGATGCGCGCGAGGTTTATGACGCGCTGGAGCAAGCGCGGGTGGAGAGTGTGGGCAGCGCCCATATGAGCGGGGTGGCGGATAATTTGCGCCATAAGCTGCAGGAGGAGGCGGAATCCGACGGGCTTGACCGGATGACGCGGCGCGAACAATTGCCGGTGGCGCAGGCTTTGGCGCTGCTGGCGCGCGAGAGCATGGACCCGGCTTCGGTGCCGGACTTGGCCAAGCCGATTGTCACACTCTGGCGCGAGAATTTGCCCGCTTCGGCGGCGCAGGCCTTGGCAGATATGGCGGCGGCGCGGGCGGATCAGGGTGATTTTGCCAAAATGGCGCGGCGGTTGCTGGCGGCGATGGATTTGGCCGAGGCGGAGACCGAGTCGGAAAATAGCGACGATGAGGATCGGGACGGCGAGCAGGGCGAGCAATCGCTCCAGCAAGATCAGCGTGGCGAGGGGGAAAGCCAGGCGGAGCCTGATCCATCGCAGCTTTTGGCGCAGGCGCCGGAGAGCAGCGCTGCCGAAGCCTCGGATGCCGAGGCGGATGAGGAGTTTGATGAGGATGCCGCACAGGCGGCGGATGAAGCGCCCGCAGGCCCGCAGCAGCGGCGCAAGGGGCCGGAGGGTGAGCCGGTTGGCGCGTATAAGCCGTTCACCCGGCAGTTTGACGAGGAAATTGATGCCGAGGCGCTGTGCGATTCGGAGGAGTTGAACCGGCTGCGGCAATTGCTCGATCAGCAATTGCAGCATTTGCATGGGGTGGTCTCGAAACTCGCGAACCGGTTGCAGCGACGGTTGCTGGCGCAGCAGCAGCGGGCGTGGGATTTCGACATGGAGGAAGGGTTGCTCGATGTGGGCCGGTTGGCCCGCGTGGTGGTGGACCCGCTCTTGCCGCTGAGTTTCAAGCGCGAGCGCGACACCGAGTTTCGCGATACGGTGGTGACGCTGCTGATTGATAATTCCGGCTCGATGCGCGGGCGGCCAATTTCGGTGGCGGCGATGTGCGGGGATATTTTGGCGCGCACGCTGGAGCGCTGTGCGGTGAAGGTGGAGATTTTGGGGTTCACCACCCGGGCGTGGAAGGGCGGGCAAAGCCGTGAGCAATGGGTGGCGGCGGGCAAGCCGCGCGATCCGGGGCGGCTGAATGATTTGCGGCATATTATCTATAAATCCGCTGACACGCCCTGGCGGCGGGCGCGGCGCAATTTGGGTTTGATGTTGCGCGAAGGGCTGCTCAAGGAAAATATCGATGGCGAGGCCTTGGCCTGGGCGTATCGGCGGTTGCTCGCGCGCCCTGAGCATCGGCGGATTTTGATGGTGATTTCTGATGGCGCGCCGGTGGATGACAGCACATTATCGGTCAATCAGGGCAATTATTTGGAGCGGCATTTACGCGATGTGATTCGCGAGATCGAGGCGCGCAATTTGGTGGAGCTGACCGCGATTGGCATTGGGCATGATGTGACCCGCTATTATCGGCGGGCAGTGACGATTGTGGATGCCGAGGAATTGGGCGGCACGATGATGAAGCGTTTGACTGAATTATTTGACGAGGATGCGGCGGAGGCTTGGGCGCGGGCGGCGGCGCTGCGAGCACCTTTGGTTGCGTGATGATGGGGTGTGACGATCTGGCTTGAATTGGGGGTGCGATCGACTTAGGGTTGCCCCTGTTTCAAGGGTTTGGTGATGGCAGGCGAAAATTTCAGCGCAAGTTTTGCGACGACCGCGCTGTTGGGCGGCGGCAGTCCCTTTGCGTTTGAGCAAACCGGGCCGGCCCCAACCGCGCCGCTGCATGAGCAGGGCTTCACCAACGGCAATCCGTGCTTTGCCTCGGGCACGCGGATTTTAACGGCGCGGGGTGAGATCAAGGTTGAATTTCTGCGGGTGAATGATCGGGTGCTGTTGCCGGATCGCCGGGCGGTGCCGGTGATTTGGATTGGGGCGCGGCGGGTTGATTGCACGCGCCATCCGCGACCCGAGACGGTGTGGCCGATTTTGATCGCGGCGGGGGCGCTGAGCGATGGGGTGCCGCATCGTGATTTGGTAGTGTCACCCGATCATGCGTTGTTGTTGGATGAGCATTTGATCCCGGCGAAGATTTTGGTGAACGGGCAGAGTATTCGGCAGATCAAACGCCATGGGGTGAATTATTATCATGTGGAATTGCCGTTTCATGCGGCGCTATTCGCAGAAGGGGCGCCGGCGGAATCATATTTGGACACCGGCAATCGCGGGGTGTTCACCAATAGTGCCGAGCCGCTGACGCTCTATCCGAATTTTGCCCAGACCACGCGCGAGCAGCGCGGCTGCGCGCCGTTCGTTGAGGCGGGGCCGGTGGTGGAGGCGGTGCGCGCGCGTTTGCTGGCGCGGGCTGGTATCGAGACCAGCGATGATCCGGCGTTGGTGATCGAGCAGCGGGACGATGGGGCGGCGATTATTCGCTCGCGCGTGGCGGTGCCGGGGCATTTGACGCCTGATCCTCGGGATTTGCGGCGATTGGGGGTGAAATTGGCGGCGCTGCGGCGCGCGGATGGGCGGGTGATTGCGCTTGATGATCCGGCGTTGGTGGAAGGATGGCACGACCATGAGCAGGATGGGCGCTGGACCGATGGGGCGGCGCTGGTGCCGGTTGAACTCACCGAGGGGCAGGCAGTGACGGTGCAGGTGGCGGCATCGCTTGCTTAGGGCCTGAGCCTGAACAAGCGAGTCGGCGCAAAAGAATCGAAATTGGCATGAGAACGCAAGGATCGAATCCGGTGT